>JBFJNH010000005.1:0-116122 GCA_041618295.1 Marmoricola sp. | reverse complement strand
GATGTGGCCGAGCCGGGCGTCGGTCTGGGTGACGGTGCTTTCGATGTGGCCGAGCCGGGCGTCGGTCTGGGTGACGGTGCTTTCGATGCGGCCGAGCCGGGCGTCGGTCTGGGTGACGGTGCTCTCGATGCGGCCGAGCCGGGCGTCGGTCTGAGCACGGAAGTCCTCGAGGAGCACGTAGAGGGCATCGCGGTCGTTCTCCAGGCGCGAGATGCGGCGGGCAGTGCTGGATTCGTTCGGCATGTCGGTCACGCTAGGTCGCCGGTGAGAACGCGCGCCAGCGTGCGCATCGGTACCTGTGGACAAGCACCGCCGGGTGGCACCTGGGGTTGGTCAGCCGAGGTCGTACCCGGCGGCCGCCATCGCCAGGCAGCCCAGCACGGTGCCGGCGGCGTACCCGGGTCCGCGGAGGCCGCCGGCATTCACCGACTGCACCGCGACCGCGGAGTACGTCGTGAGCGCCCCGCAGAAACCGGTTCCGAGCAGCGCCAACGGGCGTCCGTCCACGCCGTGCCCGACGAGCCACCCCAGCAACGCGGAACCGAGGAGGTTCACCAGCAGCGTGCCCCAGTGGGTGGCCCGGTCCAGGAGGTGTCCGGCCAGCAGCCGGGTCGGAGCGCCGACGGCGGCGCCGACGGCGACCAGCAGCACGCTCACTCGTCCACCTCGTCGGCTTCGGCCGCGAGGCGCAGGTCGCGGGGTATCGCCAGCGCGACCAGCCAGACCGCGGCCAGCGCAGCGAGCAGGGTCCCGCCGGCGTACCCGAGGGCCGTCAACTCCTCGCCCCGGTCGAGCAGGGCCACGGTCTG
Organism: Marmoricola sp.; assembly: GCA_041618295.1. GTDB lineage: Bacteria > Actinomycetota > Actinomycetes > Propionibacteriales > Nocardioidaceae > Marmoricola. The sequence goes on along the minus strand of JBFJNH010000005.1, from coordinate 115,313 downwards.
CTCGGAGGCCGCCGACATGGTGGTGAAGCCGCCCAGCACTCCGGTCCCCAGGAACACCCCCACCCACGGCGTACGGCGGACCGCCGCCAGGGCGGGCAGTGCGGCCAGCACCGCGCTGCCGACGACGTTGATCCAGAAGACGGCCCAGGGGAAGCCCGTACCGACCGGCATCATCTCGGTCAGGCCGTAGCGCCCCAGTGCCCCGAGCAGTCCTCCGGCCGAGGCCGCGACCAGCGCGACGGGCAGCCGGGCTGCGGTCACGAGACCTCCTGCTGAACGCCGAGCCGGGTCGCTCCGCTCCACGGCAGCGGAGCCTCGCCGGCCGCCTGGCGGGCGAACTCGGCGAAGTACCAGCGCTGGACGGCGAGCACCTCCTCCGGCGGCCGTACGGCGAGCAGGCTCTCGTCGGCGAAGCGCTCGTAGATCGTGTCGAGCAGTGCGCTGACCCGGGCCATCGTGGACGGCGCGGTCGGCGGGGTCCGGTAGGTCAGGTCGATCGACTTCTGCCCCGCTGCGATCGCGGCGTCCAGAGGCTCCAGCCCGGCGACCTGGCGGCGTTCCAGCTCGACCTGGAGGTAGGTCTCGGCGAACTCGACCGCGATCGGGTAGCGGTCGGGGTCGCTCAGGGCGAGCAGTCGAAGCTCCCGGCCGAGCTCGTTGAAGTGTCGTCGCAAGTGCGTGAAGAGACCGACCGGCATGTTGCGCAGCTCGATGGTGATCATCCGGGCAGGGTCCGCGGTGACCGGTCCGCGGCGCGCGATCGCCTCGTCGAGGTCGAAGAGCTCGCCGTCGACGGGGGTTTCCCGCGGCTCCGGGCTGGGCTCGAACCAGACCACCTTGCCGAGGCCGCGCGGGTCGATGTCGGCTCCCCAGCGGGTGGCGTAGCAGGCGACGAGGTCGAGCCCGCGGCCGACCGTCGACCAGGAGAACTCGTCGTCGACGTCGATCTCGGCGGACAGCCTGCGCTGCGGGGGTGGGACCAGGGATTGGTCGGTGACTTCGATCCGCGGGTGTGCGACGGTCCCGCGGACGTGCACCGTCATCGGGGGGTCGGCGTGCAGGATCGCGTTCGTCACCAGCTCGGAGACGGCGAGGCGGGCGCTCTCGGCGAGCTCCTCGCGGCCGATGTCGGCGAGCACCCCGGTCACCCAGTCACGCGCGAGCCGCACCGACGGCGGCGTCGCCGGCAGAGCCAGCGTTCGCTTGTTCCAAGACACGGAGTGGACCTCGAGGTAGGGGACGATTGCAGCAGGGCTGATGCCCATCCCTTCGCCTCGATCAAACCACATCACCGAGCCGGTCCTCGGGAGCATGTGACCGAGCAGACGCTGCTGGAATTGTGGCCCTCAGCAGCGATCCGGGACAATGAGGTCCATGGCTGAGAAGACGGAGAAGCAGCGCCACCGCGTGGTCGTGATCGGATCGGGCTTCGGTGGCCTGTTCGGGACGAAGGCGCTGCGGGGCTCGGCCGTCGACGTCACGATGGTCGCGAAGACCACCCACCACCTGTTCCAACCGTTGCTCTACCAGGTCGCCACCGGGATCCTCTCCGAGGGCGAGATCGCCCCCCCGACCCGTGAGGTGCTGGCGAAGCAGAAGAACGCGACGGTTCTGCTCGGGGACGTCACCGACATCGACCTGGCCAACAAGAAGGTGACCTCCCACGTCCTGGGACGCGAGCTCGAGCTCTCCTACGACTCGCTGATCGTCGCCGCCGGCGCCGGCCAGTCCTACTTCGGCAACGACCACTTCTCGCGGTTCGCCCCGGGGATGAAGAGCATCGACGACGCTCTCGAGCTCCGAGGCCGGATCTTCGGCGCGTTCGAGCTTGCCGAGGTGATGGCGGCACGGGGTCAGGACGTCGACCACCTGCTCACCTTCGTCGTGGTCGGCGCGGGTCCGACCGGTGTGGAGATGGCAGGTCAGATCGCGGAGCTCGCCCACAAGACCCTGAAGCGCGACTTCCGCTCGATCAACACCCGCCAGGCGCGGGTCATCCTGGTCGACGCGGCGCCGCAGGTGCTGCCGCCCTTCGGTGCCAAGCTCGGCGCCTGGACGGAGAAGAAGCTCGCCGGCATCGGTGTCGAGGTCCAGCTCGGCGCGATGGTGGTCGCCGTCGACGAGCGCGGGCTCGAGGTCCAGGACAAGGACGGCACCCGGCGCCGGATCGAGGCGGTCACCAAGGTGTGGGCGGCCGGGGTCCAGGCGAGCCCGCTCGGCAAGATGCTCGCCGACCAGACCGGTGCGGCCCTCGACCGGGCCGGCCGGATCGCCGTCAACCCGGACCTGACGCTGCCCGGTCACCCCGAGGTGTTCGTGGTCGGTGACATGATCGCGCTCGACAACCTCCCGGGGGTCGCCCAGGTGGCGATCCAGGGCGCTCGGTACGCCGCCCGCGAGATCGACGGGCGGCTGCGCGGCAAGGCCCCGCAGCCCGCGTTCAAGTACTTCGACAAGGGCAGCATGGCGACGATCTCCCGCTTCAGCGCGGTGGCCACGGTCGGCAAGCTCCGGCTTTCCGGTTTCCTCGCCTGGTTGATGTGGTTGGCCGTGCACCTCTTCTACATCACGGGATTCAAGAACCAGGTGACCGCGCTGCTGCACTGGACGGTCACCTTCGTCGGCAACGACCGCTCGGAGCGGACCGCCACCGAGCAGCAGATCTTCGCCCGGGAGGCGCTGCGGCGTCTCGACGGCGGTACCAGCGAGCTGGTCAGCGCACCGTCGCCGGTGCGCAGCCGCGAGGAGCTGGAGGCCCAGGCCCTGGAGGAGGCTCGGCTGACGGACGCCGGCGCCCGCGGCAAGTCGGCCTGAGCCGTCACTCGTACTGCGGTGGGGCCTCTCCGCTGGCCTCGATCTGCTCGCGGGCCCAGCGCGGCAGGATGAACAGCCCTTCGGCCTCGACGGTGACGTCGCCGTCGGCGTCGGCGAGCCAGCCCTTGACGATCGTCTTGATCCCGGCGCTGGAGTCGACCCAGGCCTCGGCCCGCAGAGCTCCCAGCGCGGTCGGCTTCTTGTAGCGCAGGGTCAGGGTGCCGGTCATCCCGGGCGTCCCGCCGGCCGCCGCGGCCTCGCCGAAGATCTGGTCGAGGACCAGCGCGACCACGCCGCCGTGGACCATCCCGGGCGGGCCTTCGTACAGAGCGTTGAGGAAGAACTCCGAGGTGGCTCCGCCCCTGACCTTGTCCTGGACGATCGTGAGCGGCGGCGCGATCGGGTTGCGCAGGCCGACCACGGCGTTGCCGTACCCGCGCACCCGGCCGTTGGTGGTCACCACGACGCCGAAGTTCGCCGGGATCATCTCGGCCTCCAGCCGAGCGGTGATCTCCTCGACCTGGCGTTGGACGTCCGCGATCACGTCGACGTCGACGGTCGTGCGCAGGCTGGCCTCGCCGAGCCTCCGCAGCGCGTCAGTGAGACCGCCGTACACAGCTTGCTCCTGGGCGAACTCTTCGTCGGTCATGTCGACGGTGCGGTACTCGAACATGGACTCACACTAGAACGAGTTCCAGTTCCTGGGGAGGGAAAGCGAACGTGACGGCCCCCACGGGCGGGGCGGGCGACGGATCAGCCCAGGACCGCTCCGACGGTCTCCGGGGTGAAACCGGGGAAGACGGCTGCGGACGACGCCCCCATCCGCTTGGTCACGACCTCGGCGAGCACGCTGCGGTAGTCGGTGGTCACCGCAAGGTCGGCGTCCAGGCTGTCGGTCAGGCCCGGCCAGGTGCCGTGGTAGCCGCCCTTGACCCCCGCGCCGAGCAGGAACATCGCGTTCCCGTGCCCGTGGTCGAGGCCGTAGTTGGCGTTCTCCTTGACGCGACGGCCGAACTCCGAGATCCCGACCACGGTGACCTTGTCGGCCAGCGCCCCGAGGTCGGTGAAGAACGCGGCCAGGCCGCCGGCCAACGAGGAGGCTGCCCGGGTCATCCGTCCCCACTCCAGCGTTCCCAGGTCGGTGTGCATGTCCCAATCGCCGTCGTGGTCGACTGCGATCACGTCGACCCCGACGTTGGTGCGGATCATCCGGGCTGCAGCGTGCAGCGCCCGTCCGAGGTCGTCGCCGGGGTACGACGCCCCGTTCGCCGGCGTGGTGGAGCTGGCCCGCACCGGGGCGAAGTCCGCGACCGCCGCGAGCGCCGACCGAGCCCCGGTACCCAGGGTTCCGGGGGCGTCCTTCCACATCGTCGTCATCGACCTGCGCCGCCGACCGTGCGGGTCCCACTGGTCGTCGCCGGAGAGCTTGAGGGCGTCGACCGAGGCTGAGGTCACCGTCGGTTGCGAGCCGTACAACGCGGTGATCGGCACCGTCATGCCCATGCCGACGGCCTGGAGCGGGTTCGTGTAGGTGTCCTGACCGATCAACCGGTTCAGCCAGCCGACCCGCGCCGAGGAGCCCGGATCGGCGTCCTCGAGCACCTCCATCGCGGAGAAGTGCGACCGGTTCGCGACCGGGAGTCCGGTGGCGTGCACGACCGCCATCTTGCCGGCGTTCCAGAGCGGGAGGAGCGGCGCGAGCCGGGGGTGCAGGCCGAAGAAGGCGTCTTGGGCGAGCAGGCTCGCCTTCGGGATCGCGATCCGGGGCCGCGCCGTGAAGTACGCGGGGTCGCCGTGCGGTACCACCAGGGAGAGACCGTCGGAGGCGCCGCGCAGCGAGAGCAGCACCAGGACGTTGCCCGACGGTCGGGTGGCGCCGTACGAGGCCTGGAGGAAGGTGGAGCCGAACATCGTGCTGGTGGCCCCGACGCCCGCGACGGCGAGCGCCCCGCGAAGCAGGCCGCGCCGGGAGAGGCCGGAGAACTCGGCGCAGCACGGGGTCTGATCGGGCTGTTCCATGCTCACCGTCCGATGTGGTGGGGGTTGTCGAGGAGGACCGTCAGCAGCCGGGACATGTTCCACCGGACCAGGTCGTGTTGCGCGGTGATCAGGGTGGAGGCCGCGATACCGGTGGCCTGGGACGCGGCCGAACGGACCAGCACCGTCGAGGGACGGCCGAGCATCCGCCGGGACAGGTGGTCGACGAGCTGGTCGAAGCGGATCGAGGTCTGCGGCAGCCACTGGGCCGGCTTCCGGTACGTCGCGCGTCCGCGGGGCCACCAGCCGCCGGACATCGTGTAGTGCACGTCGAAGGACGCCAGCATCCGGGAGACCGAGGACCAGGCCGCTCCGGTGTCCGGCAGACCGTCCGGCCGGGGCCAGCCGTACGGTTCCTGGCCGATGTGGCTGGCCTGCCACACGATCGCGTTCGCGGCGTCCTCGTCGTTCACCGGGCTGGCGATGGTGACCCCGAGGGCGCGGTAGGTGGCGATCACGTCCTCCTCGGGCGTCCTGGTCTTCTTCCCGGCCGACGCCTTGAACTCCGGATGCGCGATCAGCGCCTTGATGACCGGGGCGATCCTGGTGTCGTTGGCGCGGTAGACCTGAGCCAGGTGGGCGACCAGTCCGCTGCTCGGGGCGTCGGAGACGAAGCGGGTGGCGAGCTTGCGGGCGATCCGGGTCGCGGTCGCCGGGTGCCGGGCCAGGTAGTCGAGGTAAGCCTTGGTGACCCCGCGCCCGTCCGGGTTGGTGTTGGGGTGGCTGAACCCGAGCACCGTGACCCGCCCGGTCCAGTGCGCCGCGGGGTCGTAGGCCACCGCCCAGGTCCGCCAGACGTCGACCCGGTAGCCGGTCAGGATCCGTGCCGAGCTCTTCACGTCGTCCTCGGTGAAGCCGGCCTCCCGGCCGACGGTGTGCAGCTCGAGGAGCTCGCGGCCCTGGTTCTCGTTGGGGGCCTTCTTCGTCGAGGTCGCGTTGCCGAGGTAGGTGCCCATCGCCGGATGGGTGCTGACCGCGTGGAGCAGGGTGCTGAACCGCCCGAGGGCGAGGCTGCGGATCATCCGCCCGTACGGCGCCCGGAACGCCCCGGAGGCGTTGCTCGCCGTCGGTACGTGGAAGTGGTTCTCCCAGAACGCGGCCATGGTCTCGCGCACCTGGTGCCTGCCGTGCACACGCCGTACCAGCGACCAGCGTTGGTAGTTCGTGGTGGCCTCCCAGATCGACTCGATCCCGTCGGAGTCGCGCTGGAGGGTGGTGGCGGGGTCGTTCATGTTCGACGGCCACCAGGTGCTCGAGGCGCTGTAGAAGGAATCGGAGGTGGAACTGAGCTGCTGGGCGAACCAGGCATCGATGCCGCCGGCAGCGAGGACCTGGGTGCGGAGCGACGCCGTCCAGCCGCCGGTGAACCTGTTCAGCACCAGGCGTGAGCGCGGATCGAGAACACGCGTGCGTGGATAGGAGTAGATCGGCGTCGTCGCGGTCTTCGGCACGGCCATGGGTCCCGGGAGCTCCCTTCCGTTCTGATCCCCCTCTGATCGGCCGCTGCGGAGCGGACCTGAGGGTTCGTGCTCGGATTCTGGTGACGGTCTGAGAAGGTCTGCACATGGAGATCGGCGTGGCGCTTCCGCAGATGGCTCCGGGGTACGGCCCGGGGACGACCCTCGACTGGGCGCGGGCGATCGACGCCGGCCCGTTCTCGAGCGTCTCGGCAGGGGAGCGGGTGACGTTCGGCAACCCGGAGATGGTCGCCACCCTCGGCGCCTGCGCCGCGGTGACCGAGCGGGTCCGGGTCTTCGCGAACCTCTGGGTGCTGCCGCAGCACGCAATGCCGATGGTGGCCCAGCAGATCGGGACGCTGGACCAGCTCGCCGAGGGCAGGCTCGACGTCGCCGTCGGCGTCGGTGGTCGCGAGCACGACTACCGCGCGCTCGGGCGCCCCTTCACGGGGCGCCACCAGAAGCTCGACGAGAACGTCACCGAACTGAAGGCGCTGCTCGCCGGCGAACCGCCGTTCGAGGGCGCCGACCCGGTCGGACCAATGCCGGTACAGGTGGGCGGGCCCGCGATCCTTGCGGGGGCGATGGGGCCCAAGGCGATGCGCCGGGCGGCCCAGTGGGCCGACGGGATCAGTGGCTTCAGCATCGCCGGCGACCCGGCCGAGATCGCGAACGCCAACACCCTGGCCGACACCTGCTGGGCCGAGGCCGGCCGGGAGTCGGTTCCGCGCAAGGTGAGCGGTTGCTTCACCGCCCTGGGGATGCCGGACGCAGCCGGTGCGCTGCACTCCTTCACCGCCCGCTACCTGGGCTTCCTCGGGCCGGAGCTCGCGCAGGCGGTGGCTGACACGGCCCGGGTCTCGGACCCGGGCGTGCTGGCCGAGGTCCTCGACAGTGCCGAGGAGGCAGGCTGCGACGAGTTCATCCTGGTACCGGCCACCACGGACCTCGGTTTCGTCGCGGCCGCGGCCGAGGTCGTCGCCGCCCGGGGCTGACCTCCGCCCGACCGTCGCCCGTCGAGACGCGGTGACTTCGCAGGATCGGTGTGCTAGAACGTGTTCTAGTCATCTCCGTCATCGAGCCGTAACCGGTCATCGGGCCTGTCGAGATGCGGCAAGCCGAGAAGAGGAGCCACCCATGACCCTCCGCGTGATCCAGTGGGCGACCGGCGGAGTCGGCCGGGCCGCGATCGAGCACGTCCTGCTGCACCCCGAGCTCGAGCTCGTCGGCTGCTGGGTGCACTCTGCGGAGAAGGCCGGTCAGGACGTCGGCACGATCCTGGGTCGTGAGCCGCTCGGTGTCATCGCGACGAACAGCGTCGACGAGATCCTCGCGATGGGCGCCGACTGCGTCCTCTACGCGCCGCTGATGCCGAACCCCAAGGAGGTCGCCGCGCTCCTGAAGTCCGGCAAGAACGTGGTCACCCCGCTCGGCTGGTTCTGGCCGACCGAGGAGGAGCGCTCCCGGATGGAGCCGCACTGCCTCGCCGGTGGGGTCACCCTGCACGGGACCGGCATCGACCCGGGTGGGGCGACCGAGCAGCAGCCGCTCTTCTTCGCCGGACTCTCCTCGGCCGTCACCTTCGTCCGCGGCGAGGAGTACTCCGACATCCGCACCTACAACGCCCCGGACGTCGTCCGGCACCTGATGGGCTTCGGCGGTACGCCGGAGGAGGCGATGAACGGCCCCATGCTCGCGTTGCTCGACAACGGGTTCCGGCAGTCGGTGCAGATGTGCCTGGACACACTCGGCTTCGCGGACGCCGAGATCCGCAGCAGCCGCGAGGTCGCGGTGGCGACCGCGCCCATCGACTCCCCGATCGGACCGATCGAGCCCGGTCAGGTCGCCGCCCAGCAGTTCGCGTGGGAGGCGTTCGTCGGGGACACCAAGGTGGTCCGGGTCGCCGTGAACTGGTTGATGGGCGACGAGCACCTCGACCCGCCGTGGGAGTTCGGCCCGAAGGGGAAGCGGTTCGAGGTCGAGGTCAAGGGTGACCCCGACTGCGAGGTCGTCATCCACGGCTGGCACCCGAGCACGGTCGCAGCCGGCCTGGAGCGCAACCCGGGCATCGTGGTCACCGCGGCGCACTGCGTGAACTCGATCCCCTACGTCTGCGCCGCGGACCCGGGCATCGTCACGTTCGTCGACCTGCCGCTGGTCACCGGCCGGGCCCACCCCGACCTGGCGCGGTAGCCGTGGATCCCGCCGCGTTCCCGAGCCTCGACCCGGAGCTGCGCGCGATCGTCGAGCTGCTGCCGGACACGTCCGGCGCGTTCGACGACATCGCCGCAGCACGGGCGATGTTCGACGAGTGGCTCCCGGCCGGCCCGGTCCCCGGTGAGGAGGACCTCGAGATCGCCGACGAGGTGGTCGAGGAGGTCCCGCTGCGGATCTACCGGCCGCGGAGTGTCGCCGGGGATCTCGCCGGGATCCTGTACCTGCACGGCGGTGGGTTCTGCATCGGCAGCACCGACACCGAGCACGCGGGTGCGGTCGCGCTGGCGAACGCCGTCGGCGCGGTCGTGGTCAGCGTCGACTACCGGCTGGCACCCGAGCACCCCTACCCGGCCGGGTTGGAGGACTGCTACACGGGCCTCGTCCGGCTCGCGGGGCTGCCCGGTGTCGACCCTGCCCGGCTCGCGGTCCACGGCCAGAGCGCCGGGGGTGGTCTGGCCGCGGCGACGGCGCTGCTCGCCCGCGATCGGGGCGGGCCGCAGCTCTGCTTCCAGTCGCTCGGTATCCCCGAGCTGGACGACCGGCTGGAGACCCCGTCGATGGTCGCCTTCACCGACACGCCGATGTGGAGCCGGGGGCAGGCGATCAAGTCCTGGGAGTACTACCTCGGCGGGAAGGCCGCCGACCAGTACGCCGCCCCAGCCCGCGCCCAGGACCTCGGCGGGCTTCCGCCGGCGTACGTGGTGACCTGCGAGCTGGACCCGCTGCGTGACGAGGGGATCACCTACGCGCAGCGGATGCTGGCAGCGGGGGTCTCGGTCGAGCTCCACAGCTACCCCGGTGCGTTCCACGGCGCGATGCTGGTCCCCACGGCCGCGGTCGTGCAGCGGATGCAGGCCGAGCTGATCGAGGCGCTCCGCCGCGCCCTCGCCTGACGCTCCGCCGACCGCCGAGCAGTGCCCGGTCGTCGGGCTTGTCGAGACGGGGCGAGTGCCGCGCGCTACCTGCCGACCGCTGAGTCCTGTCCGATCAGGGCGGTCCCGGCCTCGACCTTGTCGGCCGGCCCCGCCACGAAGACGTACTCCACGTTGCGCAACCGCTCCACCCTGCCCACCTTCTCGCCGGCTCCGTTGAAGATGCCGATTTGCGCGCCGACGTACCGCTTCCGGTCGAAGGCGAGGATCCGCACCTCCTCGTGACCGGCTCCGCGGAGGGCATCGGTCATCTGCTCGGCGGTGATCCAGGACTCGTCGTTGTAGGAGACCACCACCACCTCGGCTCGAGCCCGGGCGAGCAGGTCCGCGAACGCAGCCGGCATCTGCCGCTTCGAGTTGAAGACGCTCATCGTGGTGTCGTCCCGGGCGTCGATCCGCTTGCAGGCCACGCCGTAGTGCTCGGGGGCGTCCCAGCGGACCAGGGTCTCCCAGATGTGGTAGTTCGTGAAGTAGCGGTGCTGGTTGTACGGCGGGTCCAGGTACATCAGGTCGACCGGGGCGAGCAGGTCGACCGTCACGGAGGCGTCGCCGCCGACGGTTCGCCCCGCGCCCGGGATCAGGTCGGGGGCACGAAGCTCCAGATCGCCGTAGGCGCGCGGCGCCCACTGCTTGAGGTAGGCCATCTGGACCCCGGTCGTCGAGTCGACCCGGTCGGCCGCGAGCATCAGGCTGGTGAGCAGGATCGGGTAGAGCGGGGTGCCGGCGTACTCCTCCTCGAGGAGGTCGCGGATCGCGTCGACCCGGGCACCGTTCTTCGGCTGGAAGTACCGGGACGCCTCGCAGAAGGTGGCCGTGAAGTAGCCGGGTTTGCCCGGCAGCGCGTTGAGGCGGGCGAGGGCGTCGTCGAGATCGGCAGGGTCGATCGTGGTGGCGTCGGTGGCGATGTAGCAGTCGCTGAGCACCTGGCTGTACGTCGCGAGGTCGGTCGCGGTGACGTACAGGCCCCGGCGCTTGAACTCCTGCGCGACCCGGGTCGTCCCGGTGAACAGGTCCACCGCGGTGATCGCGCCGACCCGCTCGGCGATGTCGCCGAGGACCGGGACCAGGGTGCGCTTGGAGCCCAGGTACTTGATCACGCGACAGCCTAACCGGGGGCGCTGGGGAAATTCGGTACCGTGTGGGCCCCCAGGGGATCGAACCCTGAACCCGCGGATTAAAAGTCCGCTGCTCTGCCAATTGAGCTAGAGGCCCTGCTGTACGAAACGCGCGGGGACAGCGACCAGCATCCCGGACCCGGATCCGTACCCGGTGCATCGTAGTGGCGCACCGGGGTGCGCGAGCACCCGGCTGAGGGTGTCGCGGGAGCGACGACCCCCCGGTGCCGGTCGGCAGACCTCAGGAAGCGCCCGAGCGGTAGTGCTCGACGATCTCGACGAACTGCACCGGTTCGACCGTCGCCGCGGTGATCGTGTGCGTCTTGCCGTTCGTGGCCTTCAGCGTCGTCTTCCAGGCGCGCGATCCCGGCTTGCCGGTGATCACCAGGTCGCACTGCGGGTCGCGGAGGTCCCAACTCTCGGACCTGGAGCCGCGGGAGACCTCCAGGACGCCGTTGCTGATCGAGACGATCGCCGGGGTCCAGTTCAGCAGGGCCCACCACGAGCCCATCGCGAGAACGGTCAGGCCGCCAGCGGTTGCCACGGCCTGGGTGCCACCGGCGGACACGGCCCAGAAGATGGCGATCACGGCACCGACGGCAAAGATCGTGAAGAAGGTGCCGAAGAGGTAGCTCAGCACGTTGCCGGGCCGAAACTCGACGAACCGGGGGATCGGCTCGCCCGACGTCGCGGTGGACGCGGCGGCTGCCGGCTCCGCGTCCGGCACGGGTTCGGCTGCCAGTTCGGTCTCGGGCTGGTCGGCCGGGTCGACGTACGCCGGCTCGTCCTCGACCTCGACGGGGCCACCCTCGGCGATGAAGTCCTCGATCGCCTCCGCGTCCGCTGCGGTCGTGTCGTCGGCATCGGCTGAAGCCTGCTCAGCAGGGTGCTCGTCCGGGGACTCGGCAACCAGCGGGTCGGTCCAGGCGACCTCGACCTCGGCCTCGTCCAGGATCTCGCCCGGGACCTCGCCGTGGACCTCGGGAGTCGGTTCCGCCTCGTCCTGGTGCTGGACGTCGGCCTCGTCGTGCGGGACATCGGCGGCGGCACCCGGCTCTGGCGCGCCGGCGTCGGCCGGGGGTGCGATCCTGGTCGTCACCGGGCGCGGGACCGCCGTGGCGGCAGCGCGCGGCGGTGTCGGTGCTACCCCGGTGATGCTGGCGAGCGCTGCCGTGGCCGCACCACGCGCGGGCGCCTGCGGCGCCGCCGCGCGGGCGGCGCGTTCGGTCGCCTGGCGCTCCCACTCGGCGCGCTGGGCAGCGATGCGCTCCTTCTCGGCACGCTGCGCGGCGATGCGTTCCTGCTGCTCCTTCATCGCCTGGGCGCGACGCTGTTCGCGCTCCTCGGCCAGGGCGCGCTCGTAGGCCGCCTTCTCCTCGGCCAGGCGCTCCTTCTCGCGCAGGGCTGCTTCCCGGCGGGCAGCGATTGCGGCCAGGCGCTCGGCCTCGGCCTGCTCGGCCGCGGCGCGTTCGGCAGCCTCCTGCTCGGCAGCGAGGCGCTCGGCCTCGAGGCGCTCGGCCTCGAGGCGCTCGGCCTCCAGCCGCTCCTCCTCGGCCTTGATGGCCGCGAGACGCTCGGCCTCGGCCTGGGCTGCGGCGGCCTGCTCGGCGGCGAGGCGCTCGGCCTCGGCCTGCTCGGCCGCGAGGCGCTCGGCTTCGGCCTGCTCGGCGGCGAGGCGCTCGGCCTCGACCCGGACCGCCTCCAGCCGCGCGGCCTCGGCGTTCTGGGCGGCGATCCGGTCGTTCTCGAGCCGGATGGCCTCGGACTTCTCCGCGGCCAGCCGGCGAAGCTCGGCCTTCTCGGCGGCGATCCGGACCCGCTCGGCTTCCTCGGCCTCGATGCGCTCGGCCTCCAGGCGGGCGAGCTCGGCCTCCTGGGCGGCGATCCGCGCCGCCTCCAGGCGGGCAGCCTCGGCGGCTTCGGCGGCGAGCCGCTCCTCCTCGGCGCGGACCGCAGCGAGGCGCTCGGCCTCGATGCGCTCGGCCTCCAACCGGTCGGCTTCGGCTTGCTGGGCGGCTGCCCGCTCGGTCTCGATCCGGTCCCGTTCGGCCCGCTCGGCGGCCAGGCGTTCGGTCTCGATCCGGATCGCCTCGAGGCGGGCGGCCTCGGCCTTCTGGGCGGCGACGCGTGCCTTCTCGATCCGCTTCGCCTCGGCCTTCTCGGCGGCGATCCGCGCCTTCTCAGCGGCGATGGCCGCGATCCGGGCCGCTTCGAGGCGGGCGGCTTCGGCTTCCTGGGCGGTCACCCGGTCGGCCTCGATACGCGCGGCTTCGACGGATTCTGCGATCAGCCGCTGCTTCTCGGCCTTCAGCGCGGCCAGCGCGAGGCCTTCGAGGCGACCGGCCTCCGCCTCCTGGGCGGTGAGCCGCTCGGCCTCGATCCGGACGGCCTCGGCAGCTTCTTCCGACAACCAGCGTTCGTGCGCCTCGATCTCGGCGATCCGGATCGCCTCCAGCCGACCGGTCTCCGCCTCCTGGGCGGTCAGCCGCTCGGTCTCGATCCGGGCGGCCTCCTCGGCCTCAGCGGCGAGCCGAGACTTCTCCGCCTTGGCGGCGGCACGGCGCGCCTGGTCGGCACGTCGCTTCTCCTCGCGCTCCGCCTCGAGGCGTTCCTCCTCGAGACGTGCTGCTTCGGCGGCCTCGGCGGCGCGGCGCTCCTGCTCGGCCTGCAGCGCCGCCCGGCGCTCCTTCTCACGCTGGATGGCTTCCTGCCGGGCGCGCTCGAGGCGCTCCCGCTCGGCCTTGGCGCGCTCTGCCTCCTCGGCGGCACGCCGCTGCTCCTCGGCCTGGAGAGCCGCGAGCCGGGCGGCCTCGCGGCGTTGGGCGGCCTCGCGGATCGCCTGGAGCCGCTGCCGTTCGGCCTCCTCGACGGCCAGTCGTTCGCGCTCAGCCTTCTCCAGGGCCTGCCGGGCTGCTTCGGCGCGGATCGCTTCGAGGCGTTCCGCCTCGCGGCGCGCGGCGTCCTCGGCGGCACGACGTTCGGCCGCGAGTCGCGCCGCCTCGGCGGCCTCGGCCGCCTTCAGCTCGGCGGCGATGCGAGCCGCCTCGGCCTTCTCGGCGGCGATCCGGTCTCGTTCCGCCTTCTCCGCTGCCCGTGCGGCAATTGCGATCCGCTCTTGTTCCTCGGCGAGGCGGGCTGCTTCAGCTTCTTCGGCGGCGCGCTGCTCGGCTGCGAGGCGGGCGGCTTCGGTTTCCTCGGCGGCGAGGCGGGTTGCTTCGGCTTCTTCGGCGAGGCGCTGTTCCTCGGCGAGTCGGGCGCTCTCAGCGTCGTCGGCGGCGCGCTGCTCGGCCGCGAGTCGGGCTGCCTCGGTCTCTTCGGCGGCGATCCGCTCGGCCTCGGCCTCCTCAGCCGCGATCCGGAGGTCGTCCGCCACCCGGCGTTCCTCGGCGAGGCGGGCTGCTTCGGCCTGCTCGGCGGCCGCACGCTCGGCGTCCAGACGCCGCTGCTCGTCCCGTTCGGTGGCGAGCCGCTCGTTCTCCGCGCTGTGCTCGTCCTCGGCGCTGCCGTCGACCGTGCCCCCGGCAGTGTCGTCTTCCGCCTCGACCGCGCCGGCCGCTGCGGCCTCTTCCTCGGACGCGAGGAACGAGTCCAGGAAGGCAAGTGGGGCGTCGCTGTCGGCCTCGCGATCCCACGGGGCGACCTCCGCGTCCTTGCGGCGCCGCCCCCCGGGGACCGCTTCGTCGAGGGGCTCGTCGGCATCACGGACGGCCCGGAGCTCTCCGGTCGCCCACTGCTCCATCGGGAACCGGTCGGCGACGTCGTCGGCCCAGGTGGTCACCCGGGGCAGATCGGGGTCCTCCGCCGCGGACGCCTCGTCGACGAACAGCGGACGGCGCTCGCCCGGGTCGGCGCCCGGCTCGCCGATCTCCTGCAACCAGGGGTCCGAGTCGATCGGGGTGGCGTCCTCAACGGTGGCGGGATCCTGGGGTTCCGGGGTCGTGTCCTTGCCCCGACCGCGTCGCGCGAACCGGCCCTTGCGCGGTGCCGGCTCCGCGTCGTCGGGGACGAACGCGTCGCCGTCCTCGATCGCGTTGCTCAGGACCGAGAGCGGGTCGTACGGCGTGAACTCGTCGGGGAGGACGGACTCGCCGGTCGGGGCCTGGTCGGCCACGTCCTCGAGCCCGTCGAACGCGACCTTCAACGGGTCGATCAGGTCTTCGCCGTCGGCGTGGGAACCAGCGGAGCCCGCCTCTTCGGGGTCGACGGAGCCCGCACGGCGACCACGTGCCACGACGTACCCCTTCCCTGTAGCGCCCGAGCGACCGGGCGGTGCTCAACTGCCCACCTGAACCCTTGCATGTTTGCATGCTGATTGCCGCACTTCGCAACCAATTGTCACATCTGGGTTCCGGTACATTTCCAACGAACCACAGGATGAATCGACACGCCGTGCCCGGCGCCGTCACGTCGAACAACCGGACAATGTTCGACGAACTCCGGCAGATCAGAGCCGCTCGCGCGTGACAGAACGCGCTGACTTGGTAGTGTCGTGGCAGCAGGTGCAAGTTCCAGCGGTTTAACCAACGCGGTTGGAGTTTGTGATCCAACGGCGTTTCTTCTCTTTGCGAGGCGGGACGACGTATCACCGCATCTGTGAAGGGGCGTCCGAAGTGGGCGTCTCTCGTCCCGATAAGGAGAACAACCAGCATGGCTCAGGGCACCGTTAAGTGGTTCAACGCCGAGAAGGGCTTCGGCTTCATCGCTCAGGAGAACGGTGGTGACGACGTGTTCGTCCACTACTCCGCGATCCAGACCAACGGCTACAAGTCGCTCGACGAGAACCAGAAGGTCGAGTTCGACGTCACGCAGGGCCCGAAGGGCCCGCAGGCGGAGAACGTTCGCCCGATCTGATCGATCGTCGCGCAGCAGCTAGTCCGGAGGGCTTCGACCATTTGGTCGGAGCCCTTCGGCTTTTGGGTGTAAGAACGTCTTAGGGCGTCGCGGACGTCCCCGTTCAGCCAGGAGGCGGCCGTGTCCGGTGATCCGCTCGATGTCCAGCTCGAGGACACCGATCTGCTCGACGAGGTCGACCTGACCACCACGCTGATCGCGGCGGCCAACCAGTCCGAGGGTCCCCTGCCGGTCGAGGAGATCGACAAGCTCCTCGGCCTGCGTTGAGCGTCGTACGGCGGACGCAGCGCATGATCCGGCTCGCCTACGGGGGCGGTGGGTCCCCCGGTGGCGACGCGAGTGTGTGACCGACATGATCACCACCTAGCATGTGTGCCGTTCTCGTCCTGCTCTCCAGGAGTTCACCGTGGCGTTCCGATTCAAGCCGGTCGACAGTGCGTTCTACACCTTGCTCACCGCCCAGGCGGCGCACCTAGTCGACGGCGCCGGCCTCCTGGCCGAGCTGCTCGACCAGGGCACCGACCGCCGGGCGCTGGCCGAGCGGATGCGGGAAGCCGAGCACCAGGCCGACGAGACCACCCACGAGGTCGTCCGTCGGGTGAACACCACCTTCGTGACTCCGTTCGATCGCGAGGACATCTACGCGCTCTCCTCCGGACTTGACGACGTCATGGACTTCATGGAGGAGGCCGTCGACCTGGCCCTGCTCTACGAGGTCGCCGAGCTGCCGTCGGGGGTCACCGACCAGATCGAGGTCATCCAGCGCTGTGCCGAGCTGACAGCCGACGCGATGCCCCGGTTGCAGAGCATGAAGGAGCTCGAGGAGTTCTGGATCGAGATCAACCGGCTGGAGAACGCCGGTGACAAGAGCTACCGCCGGATCCTGGCCAAGCTCTTCAGCGGCCAGTACGAGGCCCTCGAGGTCATGAAGCTCAAGGACATCGTGGACTCGCTGGAGTCGGCGATCGACGCCTTCGAGCGGGTCGCCAACATCGTGGAGCAGATCCACGTCAAGGAGTCCTGAGCGGTGGACCTGACCATCGTCATCGCGGTGGTCGTGGTGGCCTTGGTGTTCGACTACACCAACGGGTTCCACGACGCGGCCAACGCGATCGCCACCTCGGTCTCCACCCGGGCGCTGACCCCGCGCATCGCTCTCGCGCTCGCCGCGGTGATGAACTTCGTCGGGGCCTTCCTCGGCCAGGAGGTCGCCAACACCGTCGGCAAGGTGATCACGCCACCGGACAACACCCACGGTCTGGTCGTCGTGATGGCCGGGCTGCTGGGGGCGATCGCGTGGAACCTGCTGACCTGGTACTACGGCCTGCCGTCGTCGTCCTCGCACGCCCTGATCGGGGGCCTCGTCGGAGCAGCGATCGCGTCGGGCTCGACGGTGAAGTGGGACGTGATCCGGGAGAAGGTGCTGCTCCCGATGATCGCCTCCCCGCTGTTCGGCTTCGCCGCCGGCGCCGTGGTGATGCTGGCGATCATGTGGATCTTCGCCAAGCGGAACCCGCACCGCGTCGGTCGCGGCTTCCGACTGGCGCAGACGGTCTCGGCGGCCGCGATGGCACTGGGCCACGGTCTCCAGGACGCCCAGAAGACGATGGGCGTGATCTTCCTGGCGCTGGTCACCGGTGGCTACGCGGCGGCCAGCGACGACCTGCCGTTCTGGGTCATCTTCTCGGCTGCAGCCGCGATCTCGCTGGGTACCTACGCCGGCGGCTGGCGGATCATGCGCACGCTGGGGCGGCGGATCATCCACCTGGATCCGGCCCGCGGCTTCGCTGCGGAGTCCGTCGCGGCCGGGGTGCTCTACACGACCGCCTTCGCCTTCGAGGCCCCCATCTCGACCACCCACACGATCACCTCAGCGGTGATGGGTGTCGGTGCCACCAAGCGGGTCTCGGCGGTGCGGTGGGGGGTCGCCCGGTCGATCGTCACCGCCTGGGTGCTGACCTTCCCGGCGGCCGGTACCGCCGCCGCGCTGCTGTACTTCCTGGCGCACGGGGTCTTCCAGCTGCCGTGACGCCCTCCGCGCCCGCCGGCTCCTCCCCGGTCAGCCGAAGCGACCGGAGATGTAGTCCTCGGTGCGCTTGTCGCTCGGGTTGCTGAAGATCTTCTTCGTCTGGTCGAACTCGACGAGCAGACCGGTGCGGTTGCCGGTGGTCTCGTCGGCGCGAGCGGTGAAGAAGGCCGTCCGGTCGGAGACACGACCTGCCTGCTGCATGTTGTGGGTCACGATGATGATCGTGAAGGTCTCCCGCAGCTCGACCATCAGGTCCTCGATACGTGAGGTGGCGATCGGGTCGAGGGCCGAGCACGGCTCGTCCATCAGGATGACGTCGGGCTGGGTGGCGATGGTACGGGCGATGCAGAGGCGCTGCTGCTGGCCACCGGAGAGTCCGTACGCCGACTGCTTCAGCTTGTCCTTCACCTCGTCCCACAGCGCCGCGGAACGGAGCGCCTGCTCGACCAGGTCGTCCATGTTCTCGACGTCCATCCCGGTCACCCGGGGTCCGTAGGCGATGTTGTCGTAGATCGACTTCGGGAACGGGTTGGGCTTCTGGAAGACCATCCCGATGTTGCGCCGTACCTCGATGGGGTCGACGGCCTTCCCGTAGATGTCGATGTCGTGGTAGTTGACCTGCCCCTCGACCCGGCAGCCGGCGACCAGGTCGTTCATCCGGTTCAGGGAACGGAGCACCGTCGACTTACCGCAGCCGGACGGCCCGATCAGGGCGGTGATCTCGTTCTTCCCGAAGGTGAGGTTCACGTCGTGGACGGCGTGGAAGTCGCCGTAGAAGACGTTCAGTCCCACGGCCCGCATGATCGGGACCGGCAGGTTCAGGTCGGGGAGTGCGCCGTCAGCGATCTGCTCGGGATCTCCCAGCTTCCCCATGAAACCGTCGAGGTTGCCCCCGAAGGACTCGCTGGCCTGGGCCGTGGTGGGCTTGGTGGACATGGTGTCTCCTTACCAGCTGCGCTGGAAATGGTTACGAATGTAGATGGCGAGCGCGTTCATCGCGAGGATCATGACCAGCAGGACGATGATCGCCGCCGAGGCGGCCACCTGGAACTCCTCGGCCGGGTCCGAGGTCATCCGGAAGATCTGCATCGGCAGGGCCGTGACCGAGCTCAGCAGGCTGTCCGGGTCGAAACGCACGGCACCGAGGCCCAGCAGCAGCAGGGGCGCAGCCTCGCCGATCGCCCGGGAGAGGCCGAGGATGGTGCCGGTGGCGATCCCCGGGACGGCTGAGGGAAGGGTCTGCTTCCAGGTCGTCTGCCACACCGTCGCGCCGAGGGCCAGCGATCCCTGGCGCAGGTCCTGCGGCACTGCCTTCAGGGCTTCACGGGTGGTGATGATGATGACCGGGAGGATCAGCAGGGCCAGCGCGATCGCTCCGCCGAGCACGATGCCCTTCCGTTCGAACCCCAGTAACGCCATCACGGCGACGGCCAGCAGGCCGTAGACGATCGAGGGGACCGCCGCGAGGTTCTGCAGGTTGAGCTCGATGAGGCGGTTGTACCAGCGGGACGTGTCCGCGAACTCCTCGAGGTGAACCGCTGCCGCGATCCCCAGCGGAACAGCGAAGGCCGCGGTGGTGACCATCAGCCAGATGCTGCCCAGGATTCCGGCGCGGAACCCGGTCTCCTCGGGCCGGAGCAGCGACTCGTACCCCGTGATCAGGTTCAGGTCGAGCCGCGGAGCGCCGGTGATCAGGGTGTCGACGATGAGGACCACCAGGACCATGACGCCGAAGAACAGGGAGAACCAGAGGGCGGCCAGGAACAGCACCGACAGCAGGTTCCGGTCCCGGCTCCGACCCGTGGCGATCGCGGACGCGGTGACCTCGCGCGCGGTGTCGACGGCGATGCTCATCAGTACTCCTGCCGGAAACGTCGAACCAGCGAGATGCTGACCGCGTTGATGGACAAGGTGATCAGGAACAAGGTCAGACCGACGGCGAAGAGCATGTTGTAGTCGACCGAACCCACCGGGTTCTCGCCGCCCGCGGTCTGGGCGATGAAGCCGGTCATGGTCTGCATGCCCTCACGGGGGTCGAGCGACAGGTTCTTCTGCGCACCCGCGGCGAGCGCCACGATCATGGTCTCGCCGATCGCGCGGGACATGCCCAGGACGACAGCGGCGGCGATGCCGGAGAGCGCGGCCGGGAAGACCACCCGGAGCGTCGTCTGCATCCGGTTGGCGCCCATCGCGAGCGAGCCCTGGCGCAGCGCGTGCGGAACGGCGCTCAGTGCGTCCTCGGAGAGCGAGGCGATGGTCGGGATGACCATCACGCCGAGGACGAGGCCGGCGGACAGCACGTTGGTGAAGTTCACGCCGAGGTTGAGCAAGTCCTGGAGCAGTGTCGGCGTCACGAACGCCAGGGCGAAGAAGCCGTAGACCACCGAGGGGACTCCGGCCAGCAGCTCGACCGTCGGCTTGAGGATCTTGCGGGCCCGAGGGCTCGCGTACTCGGAGAGGTACATCGCTGCACCCAGGCCGAGCGGGATCGCGACGAGCAGGGCGATGGCCGTCACCATCAGCGTGCCCGTGATCAGCGGGATCACCGCGTACTTGGCCTGGTCGTCGGCGCTGAAGAACTCGCTGAACGGAACCTGGTCGAAGAAGTGGAGGACCGGCTCGATCAGGGCGTACAGGATCCCGAACGTGATCGCGACCGAGAGGCCCGCCGAGACGAGCAGCGTCGTACGGATCACGGCCTCGCCGACGCGCCGGCGCCGACGGAGATCGGGGTGACGGGCCGACTGGCCCGTCCCGAAGGACGGGCCAGCCGGTGTGAGGACTTCGCTCATAGAGGTGATTATCCCCGGATCAGCCGGAGATGCCCTCGAGCGCGGTCTTCGTGGTCGCGTACTCCTCGTCGCTCAGCGGGATGTACTTGGCGACCTCGGCGATCGAGCTCAGCTGCTCGATGTAGAAGTCCACGTACTCCTTGACCGCCGCGTTGTCCGTGTACGCCGCGTTCTTGATGTAGATGAACAGCGGGCGGGACAGCGGGGTGTACTCGCCGGCACGCGCGGTCTCGGCCGACGGGGCGACGCAACCCTTGCCGTCGTCGACGGCGAGCGCCTTCAGCTTGTCCTCGTTCTCCTCGAAGTAGGTGTAGCCGAAGTACCCGGTCGCGCCCTCGGTGCCGGCCACGCCCTGGACCAGGACGTTGTCGTTCTCGGAGGCTTCGTAGTCGGTGCGGGTCGCCTCGGAGTCGTCACCGATCACGTCGGCAGCCATGTAGTCGTAGGTGCCGGAGTCGGTGCCGGGACCGAAGAGAGCGATCTCCTGGTCGGGGAAGCTCGGGTCGAGCTCCTTCCAGTTCTTCACCTTCGAACCCGGTCCCCACAGGGCGGCGATCTGCTCGGTGGTGAAGCAGTCGACGGCGAGGTCGGGGTGCACCACCATCGTCAGGGCGTCGGTGGCGACCTTCAGCTCGGTGAACTCGATCCCGTTGGCCGCGCAGGTCTCGGCTTCTTCGGGCTTGATCGGGCGGGAGGCGTCGGAGATGTCGGTCTCGCCGTTGCAGAACTTCTCAAAGCCACCGCCGGTGCCGGACTCGGCGACGGTGACCCTGATGTTCGAGTTCTCTTCGGAGAGCAGCTCGGAGGCCGCGTTGCTCATCGGGAAGACCGTCGACGAACCGTCGACAGCCACGCTGCCGGACGCGCCGCCGCCCTCGTCGTCGCTGCCACAGGCCGCGAGGCTCAGGGCGAGCACGGCAGCGGCGGGCAGGGCCGCCCATCGAGTCGAAATGCTCATCACTTCTTGCTCCTGGTTTGCTCGGGAGTTAACAGACCCGAAGTTAGGGACGTGAAGTGTCCGGGACGGCTGCCGACGGTGAACGGAGGGTGAACGGCAGCGTGCTGGTGGACGTATTCAGGGCGGGAGTGACGAGCCTCACCCGGTCTCACCACCCATTCCCTCCTCGTGGGGGCCTCCTTGGCCTGTTCGCCCGGGTAACAGGTGCTGTTCACCGGACAAGGTAGCGCTCGGTCGCCACGACCTCACCCTTGCGGTGGTGGCAGACCACCATCTCGCCGGGCGCCAGCGGCTCCTCGGCGACGCCGAGGTGCGCGAAGACCTGAGGGAGCACCGGGCGGTGGCTGCACAGCACCGCGTTCTCCTTGCCCGCCAGCAGGCTCCGCACCGTCGACTCGATGGTCACCGATGTCGAGTGCTCCTCGTTGATGCCCGGCACCGCCTCGATGGGCAGCACGTGGTCGCGGGCGTACGGCGCGACCGTGTGCAGGCAGCGCAGGCTGTCGGAGGAGACCACCCGGGTGACCCCGTACGCCGAGAGCACCGGGACCAGGCTGCGGGCCTGGGCCCGGCCCACCTGGGTCAACGGACGCTCGTCGTCCGAGCCGGTCCAGGTCGTGCGCTTGGTCGCCCGCCCGTGCCGGACGATCGCCAGCACCGAGGTACGGCGCGGGGCGCGGAGGGTCTCGTCGAGGAGATCGATGTCGTCGGCGTAGGTGAGCAGCTTGCGGGCCTTGTCGAGCGCCACCCAGGCCACCTGGTCGATCTCCTCGTTCGCGGCGTACGCGGACACGTCGGGATCGCCGACGACGCGACCCACCCAGTAGTCGACCGTCTTGGCGCGGCCGCCCGAGACGCCGTACAGCTGCCGGGCCAGCGGGCGGTCCAGCCGGATCTCGACGCCGGTCTCCTCGAGCACCTCCCGGACGGCGGTCACGGTGATGTGCTCGCCGGGGTCCTGCTTGCCCTTGGGCCAGGACCAGTCGTCGTACTTGGGGCGGTGGACCAGCAGCACCTCGCCCCCGTTGTTCTTGCGGAGGACGACCGCTCCAGCGGCGATGACGTCGGGTCCGCGGGCCGAGATCGGCTCGACGGGTATCTGGTCCTTGGGGGCCATGCCAGTAGTCTCACCGGTGAACCGAGCATTGGGGAAGTCAACGTGGGGAATCGCCGGCGCATCGCTGCAGTGGTCGTGGCGCTGGCCGTCCTCGGGACCGTGGTCGTCGCCGGTCACTGGCTCTGGACCGAGCGGGGACGGACCGACCTGAGCCGTGCGCTCGACGTCGTCCCGGAGCGTACCCAGCGGCTCCTCTTCACCGATTGGGCCGAGGTCCGGCAGGCGCTCGACGTCGAGGAGGACGACTCGCCGACCGACGAGGTCATCGCCGCGATGATGGCGAAGGCCTACGACACCGACCTGTCGTCCGCCTCCAGCATCGACACGGCGGCGGTCGCGCTCCAGAAGTACTTCGGGTTCTCGCCGGCCACCGTCGAGTGGGAGGCCTACGCCCAGGAGAGCGGCGGCGCGGTGATGGTGGTGCGGATGCCTGACGACTTCGACTTCGGGGCCGTCGAAGGCAAGCTGGACGGCCTCGGGTTCACCCGCCCGCAGGAGGAGACCGGCGTCTGGGCCGGCGGCATCGACCTGGTCGCGGCGATCGATCCGACGATCACCCCGCTGCTCCAGTACGTCGCGGTGCTCGCCGACAAGGGCCTCATCGTCACCAGCGACCAGGAGCCCTACGCCGCGGACGCGGTCGAGGTGGCGCTCGGTGAGGCGCCCTCGCTCGCCGACGTCGACGGCGTCCAGGACGTCGTGAAGCCGGTCGACGAACCCGTCGCCGCGGAGGTCTGGGCCCGGGACTTCGTCTGCGCCGACCTGTCGATGTCGCAGGCTGACGACCGCGACGTCCAGAACGAGGCGGACGTCCTGATCGCCGAGGCCGGTGAGGTCTCCCCGCTCTCGGGGATGGTGATGTCCCTGGACGCCGAGCGCAGCCTCGCGGTCTCGCAGCTCTTCGAGGACGCGGACTCCGCGAGGGCGAACCTGTCCGCGCGGGCGGCGCTCGCGGTCGGCGAGGCACCGGGGCGTGGTGGCAGCTTCAGCGACGACCTCGAGCTGACGTCCTCGCAGACCGAAGGAGCGACCGTCCAGCTCCGGTTCGCGCCGCGGGCCCCGACCGGGTTCCTGCTCTCGGCGCTGGACACCGGTCCGGTGCTCTTCGCGACCTGCTGATCGTCCGACCTGCGGCTCAGGCGGGGGCGGTCACCGCTTCAACGTGTTGTACGCGAACGCGACCACCCGGCGGATCGGCCGCCCGGTCGGCGCGGTGTTGGTGAAGGACTCCTGGTACCGGGCGATCGCGCGGTTGAAGGTCTCGGCCAGGACCGCTTCGTGGTCGGCGTCCGGCAGCACCCGCGCCGCGACGTGCTTCCAGATCTGTACGTCGATCCGGGTCCGTTCGGCGAGCAGCTCCCGGGTCTCGGAGTCGAGCTCGGTGGCGAAGTCGGGCCGCATCCGCTTCGGGACGTAGGCGCGTTCGTTGAGCCGGGTCTGCGGCGTCTCGGTGCCCAACCACGAGCCCAGGTCGGTGATGAAGCGCGGGTTCTCGACCAGGTCGACGTGCGCCATCGCCTCGATCCGGGCGATCGCCGCGTCCGCGACCGCGGCGTCCGAGGTGGGCAGGAGGAAGTCGTTCGACGGCAGCAGCGGATTCGGCCAGGCTAGGAACCGGGCGATGGTGTTGTCGGTGTTCGTTGCCACCAAGGGGTGGGTCAGGTACTCCTTCAGCGGTAACCAGGCGACCCGGAACGCTTCGGCGCCGGGACCCCAGTGTCGGATGTCGAATTCGGTCAGTGACCGGCAGTGCATCCACTGCGAGAGGATCCGTGCGGCCGGGTTGCGCAGGAACGTGATGTGGTCGGCGTCGGGGAACCGTGCCATGGTCGTCGCCGGTCCGATGTGCCCGGCGATCAGGGCGGCGTCGGCAGGGATCTCCTCCGGGGAGAGGATCATCATCTCGCGCGCGGTCTGGTCGAACGCCGCGAAGTCGTCGTACCCGCCGACGAGGCACTGGTCCATGCCCTGGAAGAAGACCTCCGGCCGGAGGGCCTGGTGGAGCGCGGCGGTGAGCGAGGTGCCAGCGGTCTTCGGGATATGGCTGAACACGAGCGGTTGGTCGGGCCTGCGGGCGTGCACGGGGGAAACCTCGATTCCGAGAACATCGATTCCCCCGACGAACCGACCCTATCGGCTGGTGCGGGAG
The DNA here is from genome assembly GCA_041618295.1 of Marmoricola sp. Taxonomy (GTDB): domain Bacteria; phylum Actinomycetota; class Actinomycetes; order Propionibacteriales; family Nocardioidaceae; genus Marmoricola. Next base: position 90,845 of record JBFJNH010000005.1, on the reverse strand, counting down.
GCGGACAATTCCGACCGGCCGAGGAGCGTCAGCGGCGGCGCTTGTGGGCCGCGACAAGCGCGCTCTGCAAGTCGACGAGGTGTTCGCCCTCGGGAGCCTCGTGCGCTGCCCAGGTGCCGTCCTGCCCGAGCTCCCAGGCTGCGGTCGTCGGCGCGAACGCCTGGTCGAGCAGCTCGCCGACCTGGGTCACCAGGTCGGTGCTCGGCAGCCTCACCAGGACCTCGACGCGACGGTCGAGGTTGCGGTGCATCATGTCCGCCGACCCGAGGTACGCCTCGGGCTCGCCGGCGTGCTCGAACCAGAAGATCCGGCTGTGCTCCAGGAACCGGCCGAGGATCGAGCGGACGGTGATCGTCTCGCTCAGCCCGGGAACGCCGGGGCGGACCGCGCAGATGCCCCGCACGAGCAGCTCCACCGGGACTCCGACCCGGGACGCCCGGTACAGCGCGTCGATGATCGCCTCGTCGACGATCGAGTTGGCCTTGATCCGGATCCGGGCCGGGAGGCCGGCCTGGTGGCTGACCATCTCGGCGTCGATCAGCTCGATGAGCCGGGAGCGCACCGAGTCCGGGGCCACCATCAGCTGCTCGTAGGAGGCGTTCCGGGACCAGCCGGACAGGTTGTTGAAGAGGTGGGCGACGTCCTCGCCGATCACCTCGTCCTTGGTCAGCAGGCCGAAGTCCTCGTACATCCGGGCGGTCTTGGGGTTGTAGTTCCCGGTGCCGATGTGGGTGTAGCGCCGGATGCCGTCGGGCTCCTCGCGGACCACCATCGCCAGCTTGCAGTGCGTCTTCAGGCCGACCAGGCCGTAGACCACGTGACAGCCCGCCTGCTCCAGCTTGCGGGCCCAGCGGATGTTGGCCTGCTCGTCGAAACGGGCCTTGATCTCGACGATGACCAGGACCTGCTTGCCCGCCTCGGCGGCGTCGACCAGGGCGTCGATGATCGGGGAGTCGCCGGAGGTCCGGTACAGGGTCTGCTTGATCGCCAGCACGTGCGGGTCGGCAGCCGCCTGCTCGATGAACCGCTGCACCGAGGTGCTGAACGAGTCGTAGGGGTGGTGCAGCAGGACGTCGGCGCGCGAGACGGCCTTGAACACGTCCACCGGTGAAGCGGACTCCACCGGTGCCAGCAGCCGGTGCGTCGAGGGCAGGAACGCGTCGTACTTGAGGTCCTGGCGGTCGAGGTCGGCGATGTCGTGCAGGCCCCGCAGGTCCAAGGGCCCAGGCAGTCGGACGACCTCGTCAGGACGGACGCCGAGCTCGGAGACCAGCAGCTCGAGCACCCGCTCGTCGATGGTCTTCTCGACCTCCAGTCGCACCGGAGGTCCGAAGCGCCGCCGCAGGAGCTCCTTCTCGAGCGCCTTCAGCAGGTTCTCGGCGTCGTCCTCCTCCACCTCGAGGTCCTCGTTCCGGGTGACCCGGAACGTGTGCACGGCCCGGACCTCCATCCCGGGGAAGAGCCGCTTGAGGTGCTCCGCGATGACGTCCTCGAGCGGCACGAAGCGCTGGTTGCCGAGCGGCACGAACCGGCTGAAGATCTGCGGGACCTTCACCCGGGCGAAGTACTCCTTGCCGGTCGTCGGGTTCGCGACCAGCACGGCCAGGTTGAGCGACAGACCGGAGATGTAGGGGAACGGGTGGGCCGGGTCGACGGCGAGCGGGGTCAGCACCGGGAAGACCCGGTCCTTGAAGATCTTCTTGCAGTGCCGCTGCTCGTCGCGGTCCAGGTCCTCCCAGCGGACGAGCTCGATCCCCTCGGTGGCCAGCGCCGGGATGAGCTGGTCGGAGAAGACCCGCGCGTGCCGGGCCATCAGCGTCGAGGCCTCGCCCCAGATCTGCTCCAGGACGTCCTTGGGCATCAGACCGGAGGCCGACCGGACCGCGACGCCGGCAGCGATCCGGCGCTTGAGGCCGGCGACCCGAACCATGAAGAACTCGTCGAGGTTGCTCGCGAAGATCGCCAGGAACCGCGCCCGTTCGAGCAGCGGCAGCGCTGGGTTCTCGGCGAGCTCCAGGACGCGTTGGTTGAACCGCAGCCAGGAGAGCTCGCGGTCCAGGAACCGGTCCTCGAAGCCCAGCGCGTCCAGATCGTGGTCCGCCGGCTCGTAGGGCGGGTCCACGTCGAAGGTCGCTACCGCGTGCAGGGACGACTCGAGAGGACCCTCGTCGAGGTCGGACCCGAACGCTTCGGTGCTCATGGGGCGAGTCTCCCATCACCAGGTGAACGGGGGGTGAAGTAGTTTCGGATCATGCCCCCCTCGCTGCCGGCCCCGGTCGAGTCCTTGGTCCTGCGTGCGGCGCTCGGTCTCCCCGAGTCCGTGCAACGTGCGCTGCTGCGCCGTCCGGTCGTGATGGACGGCCAGACGCTGGCCGTGGAGACCCAGATGATGCTGAAGCTCCAGGAGCTGGGCGGCCAAGCACCGTTGGGAATGGCTCCGACCCTCGCCGATTCCCGGGACCTGGGCGAGCACCAGGCTGCGCTCGCCGGTGGGAAGCAGCCGATCGGTGCGCTCCGGGACCTCGAGGTCGCCGGGGCCGACGGCCCGATCCGGGCGCGGTTGTACATCCCGTCCACCCGGCTGGGGGCCGACCCGGTCCCCACGCTGCTCTTCGTCCACGGCGGCGGGCACGCGGTCGGCAGCATCGAGAGCCATGACCCGACCTGCCGGTTCCTCGCCGAGAGCTCGGGGGTCCAGGTCCTCTCGGTGGACTACCGGCTCGCTCCCGAGCACCCGTTCCCGGCTCCCGTCGAGGACTGCTTCGCGGCGTACCGGTGGCTGGTGGAGAACGTCGATGCGGTGAACGCCGATGTCACCCGTCTCGCCGTGGGCGGCGACTCCGCGGGCGCGAACCTGTCGGCGGCGACGGCGATCCTCGCCGCCGAGGCAGGCCTGCCGCTGGCCTTCCAGCTGCTGGTCTACCCGGTGACCGACTTCGCGAACCGGTCCGCCAGCCGCGAGCTGTTCGACGGCGGCGGCTTCTACCTCCAGCGCGAGGGGATGGAGCAGCTGCACCGTTGGTACCTGCCCGACCCGGCTGACGACACCGACCCGCTGGCCTCGGTCGGCCTGCGGTCCAGCCTGCCGTCCGGGCTGGCGCCGGCCTATCTGTGCACGGCGGGCTTCGACCCGCTCCGCGACGAGGGGGAGGCCTACGGCCGGCTGCTGGCCGAGCACGGGGTCGCGGTGGAGGTGCAGCGGTTCCCGGACATGATCCACGGCTTCTTCAGCATCGTGGGCGTCGGCCGGAAGGCACCGGCGAACGCCCGCGAGGTGGCCCTCAAGCTCCGGGCAGCACTGGCCTGAGCCCCGGGTCAGGCCCCGGTGACTCCGCGGTACTGGACCTCGGTCCGGACCGTGGTGAAACCCTGTCGCTCGTAGAGCGCGATCGCGGGGTCGTTGTCGCCGTCGACGTACAGGATCACGTCGTCGACACCCTGGGTCGCCAGGTGGGCGAGACCGACGTTGGTCAGCACGCTGCCCAGCCCGCGGCCGGCCGCCTTCGGGTTGGTCGCGACGACGTACACCTCGCCGTACGGCGGGTCCTCGTCGCGGTGCACCTTGGTCCAGTGGAAGCCCAGGACCTCGGGCTGCGAGGGATCGGTGTCCTCCGGGACGGCGAGGAAGAGCCCCTCCGGGTCGAACCACGCCTCGCGGGTCCGCTCGAGGAAGTCCTCGTGCGTCAGGTGTCCCTGTTCGGGGTGGTGCGCGAAGGCGTGCGCGTTGACCTCCAGCAGCGCCGCCTCGTCGGCGGGGGTGAAGGTTCGGATCCGGACGCCGGGGGGGACCACCGGCGTCGGCAGCGGGTGTGCCGTGGGCCGGCTCATGATCCGGAGCTCGCGCTCCTTGGGGATGCCCAGGCGGGCCGCGATCCTGCCGGCGGAGGGGTGGTCGGCGTGGGACCACGCCTCGACCTTGGCAGTCGTGGCCAGTGCCGCTCGGGCCAGCGCCGTACCGGTGCCGCGGTTGCGGGACTCGGGGTGGACGGCGAGGTCGAGGATCTGACCGTGCAGCAGCGCGAAGCCACCGTCGCCGAGCCAGAGGGCGGCATCGCGCAGGCCGCGGTACTTCAGCTGGAGGCAGGCCTGCTCGTTGAGGGTGATCACGCCGTCGGCGGTGTCGCAGGCCTCTGCGATCCGGCGTACCTCAGCGGCGGGACCGGTGCCGCTCTCGGAGTCGAAGTCGGACGGGTCGATCCGGGTGATGGTCAATTCGCTTGCACGTCCTCGCGTTCGCGGCTCTTGTCCTTCGGGGGCAGCACGAACCGGTAACCGACGTTGCGGACGGTCCCGATCAGCGACTCGTTCTCGGGGCCGAGCTTGGCGCGCAGCCGCCGTACGTGCACGTCGACGGTCCGGGTGCCGCCGAAGTAGTCGTACCCCCACACCTCCTGGAGCAGCTGCTCCCGGGTGAAGACCCGGCCGGGGTGCTGGACGAGGTACTTGAGGAGCTCGAACTCCTTGAAGGTCAGGTCGAGCACCCGGCGACCGAGCTTGGCGGTGTACGTCGCCTCGTCGACGACGACCTCGCCGCCCCGGATGATGTGCGCCTCGGGGTCGTTCGGGTCGCGGGACCCGTCGTTCCGGCCCAGCGCGATCCGGATCCGGGCGTCGATCTCGGCCGGCCCGGCGGTGACCAGGAGGACGTCGTCGATGCCCCAGTCGGCGGCGACGACGGCCAGGCCGCCTTCGGTGACCACCAGCAGGACGGGCTGGTCCGACCCCGTGGTGCGGATCAGCCGGCAGAGGTCCCGGGCGTGCGCGAGGTCGCGGCGACCGTCGATCAGCACCAGGTCGGAGGCCGGGGCCTCGAGCAGCGCGCTGCCCTCGGCGGGGAGGATCTTCACCTGGTGCGGGAGCAGCGCCAGGCCTGGGAGAACCTCGGCCGACGGCTGCAGGGCGCTCGTCAGCAGGAGCAACGTGCTCATCCGCGCCTCCTCCGACTTAGGTCGAACCTGATGGGCCAATGCGGAAGGATATCGAACATGACGGTCCCCGCGGCGCAGGATCAACCACCTGCCGGACACATCACACTGCGCTACTGGGCCTCGGCACGCGCCGTCACCGGTACGGCGGAGGAGCAGATCGCGGTCTCCGGGCCGGTGACGCTGGCCCACCTGATCGCCGGCGCGATCACCCGGAACGCGGGCGAACCGGGCGGTTCTGCCCGGGTCCGGGCGGTGCTGGCGTGCTGCTCGGTGCTGCTCGGCGACCGCCAGGTGGCGAACCAGGACGCCGGCGACGTCCTGGTCGAGCCGGGGGAGACGGTCGAGTTCCTGCCTCCTTTCGCCGGGGGATGACGATGGGCGGGCGGAATCTTTTCGCCCGTGCGGCGTTGGTACAGCCATGAGCAGCGGAGCCTGGATCCTGGTCGCGACGCTGGTGCTGGCCCTCCTCTTCGGGGGCTATCGTGCGCTGACCGACGGTCGGTTCCGCGGCACCCACCGGATCCGCGGGGCGGAGGGAGCCCGGGCCGCGACCCCGTCGGCCTCGGTACTGGCCGGAACCGCGTGGGAGGACCAGCTCGGCGAGCGGTTCACCCTGCTCCAGTTCTCCTCGGCGTTCTGCGCGCCGTGCCGGGCGGCCCGCCGGGTCCTGGAGGACGTGGCGGGTGCAGTGCCGGGGGTCCGGCACGTCGAGGTCGACGCCGAGCACCATCTCGACCTGGTCCGGCAGCTCGGGATCCTGCGGACCCCGACGACCTTGATCCTCGACGCCGCGGGCAGCGAAGTGACCCGCGCCGCTGGCGCCCCCACCAAGCAGCAGGTCCTGGGCGCCCTCGGGGCGATCTGAGCAGTGCCCACATTCTCCGAACCCGGCGGCAGCGTGGTCTGGTTCGGCTAGGGTCACTCACGCGTCGTCGGGCTGGCTCCGCCCTGCCCGATCCGACGAATCCGCCCCCTGCACCTCCTCACAGAACCGGATCCGCGCCATGAGTACCGCCTCCGCAGCCGTCGAGCAGACGATCACCGAGTTCCTGACCCGGGTCGAGAAGCTGCCTGCCGCCCTGACGGCCGACCTCTTCCTGTACGCCGACGGGATCGGGCTGGACTCGCTGGAGACCGCCGAGCTCTCCGCGATCGTCGAGGACGAGCACGGCGCCGATCCTTTCAACGACGGTGAGATGCCGCAGACCGTCGGCGACATCCTCGCCTTCTACGCGTGAGTCCGGGAGCGGTGACCGACATGAGCACGCCAGCGTCGTCCGAGGGCGGTCGCGTCGTCATCGTCACCGGTGGCAGCCGGGGCCTCGGTGCGGGCATCGTCCGCTCCTACCTCGAGTCCGGGGACATGGTCGCGACCTGCGCCCGCTCGATCACGCCGGAGGTCGAGGCCTGGCAGTCCGACCCGGCGACCGCCGACCGCTTCCTGTGGGCCGCCGCCGACCTGGCCAGCTCGGCCGACGCGGACGCGTTCGTGAAGGCGGTGGTCGCCAAGTGGGGACGGGTCGACGTCCTGATCAACAACGCCGGGGTCGCTCGTGACGGCATCCACAGCATGTTCTCCGACGACGACATCGACACGGTGGTGGACCTGAACATCAAGGGCACCCTCTACATGTCGCGTGCGGTCGGCAAGCGGATGCTGGCGCGGCGCAGCGGCCACATCGTCAACATCTCCTCGATCGTGGGCCTCTCCGGCTACCGCGGTCTGGCGACCTACAGCGCCACCAAGGCCGCGCTGGACGGTCTGACCCGCGCCCTGGCCCGGGAGCTCGGCTCGCGCGGCATCGTGGTCAACGGGATCGCACCGGGCTACCTCAAGACCGAGATGAGCCACGGTCTCGACGGCGACCAGCTCAACCAGATCGTCCGTCGTACGCCGGCCGGTCGGCTCGGTGACCCGGAGGACATCGCCCGGGTCTGCCAGTTCCTCACCGACCCGAAGGGCGGGTACCTCACCGGTCAGGTGATCGTCGTCGACGGGGGCCTCACCTCCTGATGGGTCGGTTGACGAATGCCGCGCTGATGGCGGCGTACCGCCGGGGCTTCGAGATCCGCAAGCACCCGGCCGTCCGACGCGCCAGCATGCTCGCCGAGCACCGCATCGACCTGGTGATCGACGTCGGAGCCGCGGTCGGCGGCTACGGCACCCAGCTGCGTCAGTTCGGCTACCGCGGAGACATCGTCTCCTTCGAGCCGCTCGACGGTCCGTACGCCGAGCTCAGCGCGCTCGCCGCCCAGGACGGCCGGTGGCGCACCCGTCAGGCCGCGCTCGGCGCCGAAGCGGGTGAGTCGGTGATCAACATCGCCTCCAACAGCGACAGCAGCTCGTTGCTCCCGATGGGCTCCGCGCACACCGAGGCCGAGCCCAGCGTCGGCATCATCGGCCAGCAGCGGGTCGTGGTCGAGCGCCTCGACGACGTGATCGACGAGATCGCCACCCCGGAGAGCCGGATCTACCTGAAGATCGACGCCCAGGGTTTCGAGCGCGAGGTCCTGGCCGGGGCGGCGACGACGCTGGGGCGCTGCCAGGGGCTTCAGCTCGAGCTGTCCTTCATCTCGCTCTACGACGGCGGGATCCTGATCGACGAGGCGATCTCGTTGGCCTACGACGCCGGCTTCAGCATGGTCGGGATCGAGCAGGGCTGGGCGGCCGGATCCGGCCAGATGCTCCAGGCGGACGGCGTCTTCTTCCGCCTCTGAGGCATCGGACTTGCCCAAGATTTAACCTGGTTGTCACCGAGTTCCGGTAAGGTCTGGTCTCGCAAGGCACTGGAGGGTGCCGGACGGGGGAGTCCAGCACGGGGGTTGAGGGAGCTTTTCTCGGATGAGTGTGTCTTTGCCTACCCCGGTGACCCTGAAGCAGCGCGTCGCGCGGGTCGCCCCGGCCGGTGTCGTCGAGTTCCTCGACACCCTCGCCTTCCGGCTGCGCCGCGGCCGGGTCCGTCTGGTGCACTTCATCGGTGCCCTGTTCGGGCTGAACGTGGTCGGCCGGAAGGACTACTACTCGACCCTCCCGGTGCTGAGCGAACTTGAGGCCACCCGCCCCCGTTGGGACCGGCCCAGCGAGATGGTCGGCGTCGACGTCAACCTGAACGTGCTGGAGAAGAACCTCGGGGCGCTCGCCGACGCCTGGGAGGACGAGTTCCGGCGGGTCGCCCCGGACCACGCGGTGAACGCCGCCCGCGGCTTCGGACCGGGTTACCCGGCGTTCGACGCCCGCACGCTCTACTACATGACCCGTGAGCACAAGCCGACGCGCTACCTGGAGGTCGGCTCCGGGCTCTCCACGTACTACGCGAGCCTGGCCGGCCAGCAGAACGCGGCCGAAGGCTCGCCGCTGTCGATCACCTGCATCGAGCCCTACCCGTACGACGCCCTGCGCACCCTGCCCGGCTTCGACCTGATCGAGGGCTTCGTGCAGGACGTCCCGCTCGAGCGCTTCGAGGAGCTCGAGGCGGGTGACGTCCTCTTCATCGACTCCTCGCACGCCCTGAAGATCGACAGCGACGTCGCGTTCCTGTTCCTGGAGGTGCTGCCCCGGATCAAGCCCGGCGTCTTCGTGCACATCCACGACGTCCCATTCCCCTACAACACCCCGTTCCCGGCCGACACCTGGCTCTTCGGGGAGCGGGCGCCGGTGTACTGGCAGGAGGCGATGGTCGTGCAGGCGTTCCTGCAGTTCAACAGCGCGTTCGAGGTGCTGCTGTCGACCCCGATGGTGCGGCACTTCGACGAGCAGTTCCTGCTCGACCGGTTCGAGGACTACACCGAGCTGGCCAAGGACCCGAACCCGCCGTCGTCGCTCTGGCTCCAGCGGATCGCCTGATCTCGAGACGGGCCCGGGGGCCCTCCTCGATCGTCCGGTGGTTGAGCTCGAGACGGGCCCGGGGGCCCTCCTCGATCGTCCGGTGGTTGAGGAAGGCGCCCTGGCGCCTGTCTCGAAACCTCACTCAGTCCCGCGGGGCCAGTCGCGGGTACTGCTTGGCCCAGACCCGGATGTCCTCGGCGATCTCCTCGCCGATGAACCGGTGCACGTCGGGGTTGTAGTGGAAGCCGTCGTTGTTCGGCTCGGTGCCCGGCGGCAGGTTGCGCTCGACGATCGCCGGGATCGGGACCAGGACGATGTCCGGGTCGGCGTAGTCGGCTACCAACCGGCGCAGCATCACGTTCATCATCTCGGCGCGGGCTTCCATGCCCGGGAACCAGTCCCGGCCCCGCGCCCCCGGGCGGAGGAACTCGAAGAGCATGATCAGCGGGCGGCCGACCTCACGGGTGCGGTCGATGTAGGCGCGCAGGTCGGCGTCGGCCCGGCGGACCTGGCCCCCGAAGAACCGTGCGCCGATACGTGCGTCCAAGGCGCGCTGCACCTTCGCGAGGGTCTTCCACACCGGTCGCAGCGCGTACTTCCGGTACAGACCGCGGATCCGGCCGGGCCGGGACTTGAGCGAGTTCGCGTGCCGTTCCAGCCAGCGCGGCAGGAACAGGTGGACGGGCTCGTAGTAGCCGGCGTTGAGGATGACCACGTCCGGGGACCAGGCCTTGATCTCCGCCTCCCAGGTGCGGAAGATGTGCCCCGTCGGCTGACTTGCCACTGCCGAGGTCCAGACGTTGACGCCGTGCCCGGTGCTGAGCAGCGACTCCTCGATCACGCGGCTGAAGGTGAAGTCCTCCCGCTGCTGTGGCCGGGCGGAGATGTCATGGCTGAGGGAGGCCCCCTTGACCAGGACGCGGATCGGCAGCGGTCGGGGCACGGTCATCAGCAGGTCACTCCAGGGTCGCGGACGGTCGGGGGAGGCGCGATGCGAACAGGCTAGCGGCGCGGGCGTCCGCGCCGCCGACGAATCAGGCGGTTCCGGCCCCGGTCGGGGGCGCGGCGGCGTCGATCTCGCCGGCGATCCAGTCGCCGATGATCCGCCGCATCCGCGGCGAGTAGTGCAGCCCGTCGGGGACGGGGTCCTCGGGCGGGTCGAGCCGTCCGACCAGCTCGGGCACCGGGACCAGCCGGACGGCGGGGTCGCCGATCCGCTCGACCATCGCGGTGAGCTCGAGGTTCATCCGGTCGATCCGCGCCTGCATGCCGGGGAACCAGTCCCCGGCCTTGCCACCGGGACCGAGGAGGGCCAGGACGAAGACGAGCGGCGCTCCGGGGCCCAGGGTGCGGGTGCGCCGGACCAGCAGCTCGTAGTCGTGCGCGACGCGCCGGGCCCGGCGCCGGAAGAACCGGTCACCGAGGAACCTGTCCAGGACGCGCTGGGTCTGGGCGAGGACCTTCCAGGTCGGCCGGAGCAACCAGCCGCGGTAGCGGGTCCGGACCGGGCCGGTGCGGCCGTCGTACCGGTTGACGTGGCGCTCGAGCCAGTTCGGCAGCAGGGCGTGGATGCACTCGTAGTACGCGTACCCGTAGATCGCGACATCGGGGGCGCCGGCCATGACGTCGGTCTCCCAGGTCCGGAAGGCGCGCCGGGTCAGCTCGCCGGGGACGCCGCGGTTGTCGAGCTCGCACGGGCGGCCGCGGTCGAGCAGCCCGTTCTGGACCCAGCGGGGGAACGTGTAGTCGCCTCGGACGCCGTCCCACTCGGGCGTCATCACGACCAACGACGAGCCCTTGACCAGGACCCGGAGCGGGTGCGGCAGCGGTGCGTTCATCCGGTCAGTCCCCCCGGGTCGCGGATCAGGTCTCGAGGAGACGCTCGACGTCCTTGCGGTCCGCGTCGACCATCAGTCGGGCCAGGTCGAGAGCGGTCGTCTGCGCCTTCCAGCCGAGGTTCTCGAACGCACGGCTGGAGTCCCCGATCAGGGCGTCGACCTCGGAGGGCCTTTCGAAGCTGTCGTTGTACTTCACGTGGTCGCGCCACTCCAGGCCCGCGTGCGTGAAAGCCGCCTCGCAGAAGTCCCGCACGGTGTGGCCGATGCCGGTGGCGAGCACGTAGTCGGCGGGTTCGTCGGCCTGCAGCATCCGCCACATGCCCTCGACGTACTCGGGGGCGTAGCCCCAGTCGCGGACGGCGTCGAGGTTGCCGAGCTCGACGTGGTCCTGGATCCCGGCGGCGATCGCCGCGACGGCCTTGGTGATCTTCCGGGTGACGAAGTTCTCGCCACGGCGCGGGGACTCGTGGTTGAACAGGATCCCTGAGACCGCGAAGAGCCCGTAGGCCTCGCGGTAGTTCACCGTCACCCAGTGGGCCTGGAGCTTCGAGGCGCCGTACGGCGACCGCGGGTGGAACTTGGAGTCCTCGTTCTGCGGCGGCGAGGTCGAGCCGAACATCTCCGAGGTCGAAGCCTGGTAGAAGCGGCAGACCAGGCCCGCGGCCCGGATCGCCTCGAGGAGGTTCAGGGTCCCGATCGAGTTCGTCGACGCGGTGTAGTCGGGCATCGCGAAGGAGACCTTCACGTGGCTCTGCGCGCCGAGGTTGTAGACCTCGTCGGGCTGGATCTCGCGGATCAGGTTGACCAGCCCGACACCGTCGGTCAGGTCGCCGTAGTGCAGGTGCAGCGCCGGGTTGGTGTGCAGGTGGTCGATCCGGCCGCGGTTCATGGACGACGAGCGCCGGACCAGGCCGTGCACCTCGTATCCCTTGTCGAGCAGGAGCTCGGCGAGGTAGGAGCCGTCCTGGCCGGTGATCCCGGTGATGAATGCGCGCTTCATGATCCGGGCAGCCTAGCGGCTGCCGGGCCGCGGACGCCGGGTCGTCCAGCCCCGTCCGCATTGACCCATTCCTCTGCGATCGCCCGGCCCCGGAACTAGAGTGGTCGCCGGGAGCGGTAGGTTCCCTGCCTGCGGCGCCCTCTCGGGTGCGCGTGCCGAACCCTTTCGTGATTCTTGGAGGATCTGTGAGCAACGTCGACGTCCTGGTAGCCGGTGGCGGCGGGTTCATCGGTGGTCACCTGGTGGCCGATCTGCTGAGCCAGGGCCTGACCGTCCGCTCCGCCGACGTGAAGCCCCTCGAGGAGTGGTACCAGGTGCACGAGGGCGTCGACAACGTCGTTGCCGACCTGTCCAAGCTCGAGAACGCGCAGTCGGCGACCGCTGGCGCCAAGGAGGTCTACCTCCTCGCGGCCGACATGGGCGGGATGGGCTTCATCGAGAACAACAAGGCGCTCTGCATGCTGACCGTGTTGACCAGCACGCACCTGCTGGAGGCTGCCCGCGACCAGAACGTCGAGCGGTTGTTCTTCTCCTCCTCCGCGTGCGTGTACGCCGCCGGCAAGCAGACCGACCCGAACGTGACCGCTCTCATCGAGGCCGATGCCTACCCGGCGATGCCGGAGGACGGCTACGGCTGGGAGAAGTTGTTCACCGAGCGGATGTGCCGCCACTTCGAGGAGGACTTCGGTCTGACCACCCGGGTGGCCCGCTACCACAACGTCTACGGCCCGAACGGCACCTGGACCGGTGGCCGCGAGAAGGCGCCGGCCGCGGTCTGCCGCAAGATCGCCACGGCGGCCATCACCGGCAACCACACGATCGACATCTGGGGCGACGGCGAGCAGACCCGCTCGTTCATGTACATCGACGACTGCGTCAAGGGATCCCAGATGATCCTCAAGGGCGACAGCAACGAGCCGGTCAACCTGGGCAGCGACGAGCTGGTCACCATCAACCAGCTCGTCGACATCGTCGAGAACATCGCCGGGATCAAGTGCGAGCGCGAGTACAACCTCAACGCCCCGCAGGGCGTCCGGGGCCGGAACTCCGACAACACCCTGATCAAGGAGATCTACGACTGGGCGCCGTCGATCTCGCTCGCCGACGGCCTCGCGAAGACCTATGCGTGGGTCTACGACGAGGTCAAGCGCTCGCTCGGCTGATCGCCGTCTTCACTCCTAGGCCACCGATGCGACTGCTCGTCCACGACTTCGCCGGGCACCCGTTCCAGGTCGAGCTGAGCCGCGAGCTCTCGCGTCGCGGTCACGACGTCACGCACTCCTTCTGCGCGGCGTACACCTCCGGCAAGGGCCAGCTCGTCGCGGAACCGGGGGAGACGATCACCTTCGACCCGATCGGCACTACCGGGACGGTAGAGAAGGTGAGCAACCTCAAGCGTCTCCTCCAGGAGATCGGGTACGGCGTCCAGCTGGTCCGGCAGGTGCACCGGATCCGACCGGACGTGGTGATGGCCTCGAACACGCCGATCCCGACGCTGGTCTTCCTGGTCGCCTACCTCGGGGTGCGGCGGATCCCCTGGGTGCTGTGGCACCAGGACGTGCACGCGGTGGCGCTGGAGTCGTTCGCCGGCAAGAAGCTGGGCAAGGCGTTCGTGCTGGTGGCGCGAGCCATCGGGATCGCGGAGAAGTGGTGCTCGCGGCGCGCTGCGGCGATCGTCGTGATCGCCGAGTCCTTCGTCGCGGTGCACCGACGCTGGGGCACCGACGCGAAGACCACCGTGATCCCGAACTGGGCCCCGCTGGACGAGATCCACCCGGTCCCGCGGGCCAACGCCTGGTCGACCGAGCAGGGCCTCGACGACGTCCAGACGCTGCTCTACTCCGGGACCCTGGGGCTCAAGCACAACCCGGAGCTGCTGGTGCGGGTAGCGGCCGCGGTCCGCGACGCCGGGACGCCGGTCCACCTCGTGGTGGTCAACCAGGGGCCCGCCGAGGCCGTCCTGCGCGCCGAGGCGGAGCGTCTCGCCGTTCCGCTGACGCTGCTGCCCTTCCAGCCCTACGAGCGGCTCTCCGAGGTGCTCGGGTCCGGCGACGTCCTGGTGGTCCTGCTCGAGCAGGACGCGGGGGCGTTCTCGGTGCCCTCCAAAACGCTGTCCTACCTGTGCGCCGGACGCCCGGTTCTCGGGCTGATGCCGGCCGAGAACCTCGCCTCCCAACTCGTGAACGACGTCGATGGGTGCGTGCTGCCGCCGGACCCGACGTCCTTGCCCGCCGCGGCTGCCTGGACCGTCAGCGTTCTCGCCGACGCCGAGGAGCAGGCCAGGATCGGGAAGCTCGCGCGCGCCCTGGCGGAGCGCGAGTTCGCGCTGGCCGGCTGCGCGGACCGTTTCGAGGAGATCCTCACCCGCGTTCGATCTTGAATAGTGGACAGTAGTCTCGCTGAATGAGACGCCGGTTTCCGGCTGGCCGAGTCTTCGGCCTACGCTTCCTCTCGTGTTCTCGACCATGCTGACCAAGCGCCGCGCAGTGGACCACTGCCGTGTGCACTCGGCGCTGTGTCGAATGTCCTGACGGGACGCCCCGGCCTCGTGTGAGACCCGACCGCCGTGCGGTCGACTCCGAGCCTGAACGCTCCAGCGTCACGCCCGCTTCGGCGTGCCTGCAGCGTCCCGTGCCTCCGCACCCAGGACAGACCCCCTTCCAAGGAGAACCCATGAGCAAGCCCTCCCCGAGCGCGACGCAGATCGACCCGCGTGGACCTCGGTTCACCGCCAGCGTCACCGTGGTCGTGTTCGCTGCGGTGCTGTTGACCGCTCCCTCGACCTTGGCGACCGTCCTGGTCGCCGTCCAGACCGCGTGCTTCGCGGTCGGTGCGGGGCGCGGCATCCAGTACACGCCGACGGCGTACCTGTTCAAGACGCTGGTCCGGCCGCGCCTCGCCGCCCCCGACCACCTCGAGGACGCCGCGCCGCCCCGATTCGCCCAGGCCGTCGGCCTGGTCTTCTCAGTCGTGGCGTTGGTGGCGTTCGTCGCCGACGCCGTCGTACTGGGTCAGGTCGCCGTCGGGTTCGCCCTCGCGGCGGCGACGCTGAACGCTGTCTTCGGCTACTGCCTGGGCTGCGAGATGTACCTGTTCGGGCGGCGTCTGACCGAGAGGCGCCAGCCGTCCCGTTCCAAGACCAAGAGCACCACCACCACGGAAACCACCAAGGAAGAAGTAGCCGCATGAGCCGCGAATCAGCACTCGTCAACGCCGACTGGGTAGCCGAGCACCTCGACGACCCGACCGTGATCCTGATCGAGGTCGACGAGGACACCTCGGCGTACGACCGCAGCCACATCAAGGGCGCGATCAAGCTCGACTGGACCACCGACCTTCAGGACCAGGTCCGCCGCGACTTCGTCAACAAGGCGCAGTTCGAGGCCCTGCTGTCCGAGAAGGGTGTCGGCAACGACCACACCGTCGTCCTGTACGGCGGCAACAACAACTGGTTCGCGGCCTACGCCTACTGGTACTTCAAGCTCTACGGCCACAACGACGTCAAGCTCCTCGACGGTGGTCGCAAGAAGTGGGAGCTCGACGCCCGGGAGCTCAGCGACGAACCGGTGAAGCTGGACCCGACGACGTACACGGCGACCGAGCAGGACGGCTCGATCCGGGCGTTCCGCGACGAGGTCGTCGCCGCCATCGGCACCCAGAACCTCGTCGACGTCCGGAGCCCTGACGAGTACGCCGGCCGGCTGCTCGCCCCGGCTCACCTCCCGCAGGAGCAGTCGCAGCGCGCCGGTCACATCCCGACCGCGGCGAGCGTTCCGTGGAGCAAGGCGGCCAACGACGACGGCACGTTCCGCAGCGACGAGGAGCTCAAGGAGATCTACACCGAGGCCGGTGTCGACTGGTCCAAGGACACGATCGCCTACTGCCGCATCGGTGAGCGTTCGAGCCACACCTGGTTCGTGCTCAAGGAGCTGCTCGGCCAGGAGAACGTGAAGAACTACGACGGCTCGTGGACCGAGTACGGCTCCCTCGTCGGCGTTCCGATCGCCCTCGGCGACGAGCCGGGTGACGCCTGATGTGCGGCGCCGTCAAGGGCGGCCTGCCGCTCGACGGGGTCGACGTGGCGAAAGAGGCCGTCATCCAGGGCCAGGTGCTCCGCGGGGACGTCCCGGTGGGGACTGCCTACGTCCGGCTGCTCGACAGCACCGGTGAGTTCACCGCCGAGGTCCCGACATCCGCGTCGGGGCACTTCCGGTTCTTCGCCGGTCCCGGCGACTGGACGCTGCGGACGCTGGCGCCGCAGGCCGACCCGGTGGACACCGCGGTGACCGCCGCCAAGGGTATCGTCGCCGAGGTCGAGATCAACCTCTGACCAGCAGCCCGTACGCACCAGGACGCCCCGTCACCGTGAGGTGGCGGGGCGTCCTGGTCTCTGCGGACCGGGTCGCGTCCGGGGCACTCCGAGTCTGCCCCGGCCGGCGGACCTAGGCGGGCTTGCGGGCGAAGACGTCCAGGACGATCCGGGGAGCCGGACCGTGGGTGATGGCAGCGTCCATGGCCCGCCCGCTGACCCGGGCGAGCCCGGACGGGACGCCCAGGGACTCCAGGTAGGAGGCGGACTTCAGGCTGTACCGCGCCTTCGGGAGCGCCCGTACGTCGCTGAACCCGTGGCGCTGGAGTAGGGCCCTCACGCTGTCCGCGGTGTGCAGCTGCCAGTGGTGCTCGGCGACCCGGCGGTCGACGATCCTCGCGATCCGGCCGCCGGAGACGCGCAGCGCCGAGAGCGCCATCCGGTCCGCCCGCGTCCAGCGGGGAGTCTGCAGGAACAGCACGCCGCCGGGCTTCAGGGCGTGCCACGAGTCCTCCAGCAGCCGATCGACGTCCTCCACGTGGGCCAGCACGCACCACATCGTCAGGGCGTCGTACTCCTCGATGAGGCCGAGGTCGCCGAGTTCCCCGAGCCGGAGCTCGATCCCGTGCCGTTGCTGCGCCAGCGCGACGGCGCCCGCGTGCAGCTCGTTGCCACTCACCGCGAAGCCGGACTCCCGGGCGAGGGCGAGGAACTCGCCGTCGCCGGCGCCGACGTCGAACAGGCTCAGCTCGGGGCGGCCGACCAGGGTCTCGCGGAGGGTCTTGAGCGCCTCGATCCACCCCTGCTGGGCCGCGCCGACCCGCTTGCTGCCGACGTAGCCGTCGTAGTCGAAGGTCAGCGCGCCACCGGGGTCGGTCGGGTCGTGCGTGTACGTCGACCGCTCGGCCCAGGCGCGGAGGCCGCAGGCGCGGCACCCCAGGATGCTGCGCTGCGTTGCCCGGGACGTCGGGTACAGCCGCACCCGCGTCGAGTCGCACGCCGGGCACACCGGCGGGACGGGCCCAGGCCCGACAAAACGAAGGGACGACAAGGCGGATGCTCCCGATTCAACCGACCCCCGAAACTGTGCCCGTACCCTGTTTCCCCTCGTCCGGGCGCGACGATCCTAGCCGGTTTGCCTCTATTCGGGAAGGTTCGTGGGTACATGTCCTGCTCCGAACCGGTCTCCCGGTATGCGCGCCTTCGGTAGGCTCAGCAGACATGCCGGGTATCGACGAGCCAGGTCCTCCGCCGGAGGTGCCCGAGGAGTACGCCGCGGTCTACCGCGACGCCTACCAGCGCGCCCTCGACGAGTCGTCCGGTCCCGAAGGTGCTGCCCGCGACGACCAGGGCGACCTGATCCCGTTGAGGCCGGCCGGACAGCGGCCCGCGCCGGCCCGGTTCGCTCCGCTGCTGTTCGGTGTCGTGGTCGTCCTCGTCGCGGCGGTGGTCCTCGGCGTCAGCCTGCTACTGGACCGGGGCGACGCGCCGGCCTCGTCCGAGACACCGGTCGGCGTCGTCGACCCGACGCCCACACCGGCGCCGACTCCCGCGCCGACTCCGACCGGGACGACCTCCCCAGTGCCGTCGGCGTCCCCGACCCAGGCCGCCTGGGACGGGCCCATCGCGCCGGTGCCGGTCGCGGAGGTAACCGCTGCCTGTACCTCACCGCCGTCGGTGGATGCAGCCGGGGACCGGGTCGAGTACTCGGCGGGGAACGTCGTCGACGGAGACCCGACCACGGCATGGCGCTGCAATGGGGAAGCCCTGGGCGAGACCCTCAGGCTGGTGCTCCCGGCGGGGACGGCGGTCGCCGAGGTCGGGCTGATCGCGGGCTACGCGAAGACCGACCCGGTCAGCGGTGCCGACCGTTTCGCCGAGAACAACCGCCCGGCCCGGATTCGGTGGACCTTCGAGGACGGCACCGAGGTAGTCCAGGTGCTCGACCCGGACGTCCGGACGCTGCAACGCCTCCGGGTCCCGAGGACCGAGTCCGGCACGGTCGTCCTGGAGGTCCTCGCGGTCGAGCGCGGCACCCGCAACCGGACCGCGATCAGCGAGATCGAGGTCGCCCGGGCGCGCTGACCCGCGCGTTCCGGGCCCGGGGCGGATCCTCGGGAGCATGCGCGGCCTCGTCGGGGACATCGCCGTTCCCGTTGCCCTGGGCCGAGGTGACCAGGATGAGCGCGAGAACCGTCCAGAGCACGCGGTCGTACAAGGTCGGACCGATCAGCGCGAAGATCGCGTAGGAGAGCCCGGCGTACGCGAGCCGGTTCGGGACGCCCTGCCGGAAGAGCGGGCGGATCAGCGATGCCACGATCAGCAGGAAGCCGAGCAAGCAGAGCACGCCGCCGCCGACCGCAACCTCCAGGTAGGCGTTGTGGATCTCCAGGATGTCGTTCCACCCGTTGCCCTGGATCGGTCTCTCCCAGAACTGTCTGAAGCCGCTCTCCAGGGCTTGCTCGCGGGCCTGGTCGGAGTACTGGGCGCTGGTGTTGCCGGAGAGTCGCTCCAGGGTGGTCTCCTGGCCGAGAGCGCGCAGCACGCTCTCGGCAGCGATCACCGCGATGATGGCGCCGGTGATGATGACGTACCAAGCGACCGCCGAGCGCTCGATGATCGGCCACATGATGGTGACCACGATGCAGCAAAGCAGGCTCGCCCGGCTGCCGCTGTTGAGCACCGAGAAGCCGATAATCGCAGCCGCGAGGACGACGACCCAACGGTGCTGGCGCTCGACCCGGTAGTAGAGATAGATCAGCAGGGCGTAGGCGAGCTGCCCGGCGAGCGCGTAGAAGTTCGGGTGCGTGGAGAGGCCGATCGCGCGCCCCTGGGCCATCCCGGCGCCGCCCCGGATGACGGAGTACCCGGTGCTGATGATCTGGCCGACCACGTAGGCCCAGGCCAGGGTGTCGACCAGCCTCCCGCTCGGCTGGAGAAGGTTCATGATGAACGGCAGCAGGATTGCGGCAGCCACCAGGCGGAGGAAGCCGCCGAGGCTGGCGACCGGCAGCGGCGCGAGCAGGCTCGAGATCATCCCGCCGGTGAAGAGGATCGCGACACCGATGACGTAGAGCGGCGGGAGCTTGGGCCGTTTCACGAGCATCCGGGGGATCAGCAACCCGAACCCGAGGACGAAGGCGATGTCGGAGAAGGTCACGTTGCCGATCAGCCGGAGCGTGTTCAACGGGGCGAGCAGCATCCCGATGATCATCAGGCCGATGCCCATCTTCTCCGGCCCGAGCCCGACCAGGACGGTCAGGGCCACGGCGATGCCGATCGCGGCGATTCCCAGCAGCAGCTGGTTCGAGCCAACCCCGATGCCGAGCAGGAACAGCAGGACCGTCACGCCGATGATCGACGCGAGGGACCCCTGCAGCGCCTTCACCGTCAGACCTCCGCCGTCACGACTTGTGCTTCTCCGGCCCGTACCCGTAGGCGTACCCGTACCCGTACCCGTAGCCCTTGCCGCCGCGCTTCGGCGTCATGTTGACCATCACGCCGAGCAGGTTGGCGTCGACCTGGGAGAGGCGGAGCGCGGCTTGCTTGAGCTGGTCCTTGGTGGTCTTGCCGTGGCGGACGACCAGGATCGCGCCGTCCACGTCACGGGCCATGATGGCCGCGTCCGAGACCGGGAGCAGCGGCGGACCGTCGATGATCACCATGTCGAACATCTGCGAGACGCGATCGAAGAGCTCTTGGGCGGCCCGGGACTGCAGCACCTCGGTCGGGTTCGGCGGGATCGGGCCGCTGGCGAGGAAGTAGATGCCCGAGTCGGTGTGCTTCTGGATGCTGTCCTGGAGCTCGCTGCGGCCGACCAGGACGGTGGTCAGGCCGACCGAGCGCTCGAGGCCGAGCACGCTGGCCACCTTGGGCCGGCGCAGGTCGCCGTCGACCAGCAGCACCCGCAACCCGGTCTGGGCCAGGGCGATCGCCAGGTTGGTGGCGGTCGAGGTCTTGCCCTCGCTCGGTACCGCGCTGGTGATGACCAGGGCGCGCGGCCGTGCGTCGAGGTCGAGGAACTGGAGGTTGGTCCGCAGTAGGCGGAAGGCCTCGACCCGGGTCGAGTGGCTGCCGACCTCGGTCAGCAGCGGGTGCTTCGGCACGTCGCTGTCGTAGGCGACGCTGGACAGGACCGGGGCCTCGATCGTGCTCTCCACGTCCGAGGCGGCGCTGATGGTGTTGTCGAGCAGGTCGCGCAGCAAGGCCATGCCGGCGCCGATCACGAGTCCCAGGACGCCGGCGACGAGCAGGTTCAGAGTCGGTCTCGGACTCACCTGGTTGGCGTTGTACGACGCCGGATCGACGACTGTCGCCTTGATCGGCGAGGTCTCGAGCTCGGCGACGTAGTTGGTGAAGACCTCGGACTCGGCCTTCGCGATCTCCTGAGCCCGGTCCGGGGCGACGTCGTGGACCTTGATCTCGATGATGACGGTGAGCTCGGAGACGCTGGCCTCGATCTTGTCGGCCAGCTCGTCCGGGGTGATGTCGAGGTTCAGCCGCAGGATCACCCGCTGCATCAGCTCACGGCTGGTCGCGAGCTGTGCGTAGGACTCGACGCGCTGCGAGGCGAAGTAGATGCCGGCGATGTCGTTGGCGCCGTCATCGCTGGACTCGACGGCGATGAAGATCCGCGCCTTGGACTCGTACGTCGGGGTCTGGAAGTACGTCAGGGCGCCGCCGCCGAGGAGGCCGAGGAAGAAGAAGACGACGATGGTCAGCCAACGGCGCTGCGCGATGCGCAGGAGTTCCTTGAAATCCACGCTGAACTTTCTGGCTCGATGCTGATACCACTCGACCACCGGAGTGTAGTCGGGTCGGGGGTGCTACACGTGCGGCGGCACCCCCGGCGGACCCCGCGGGTCGATCATGCCGGTCAAAGGAGACGTGTCCCCGCAAAACGACCAAAGTAGCTCGATCGGGTCGGAGCCGGACGAGTCCCGGTTCAGTCCGATTCGAGGATGAGGGTGACGGGTCCGTCGTTGACCAGGGCGACACTCATCTCGGCGCCGAAGACCCCCCGCTCGACCCGGGTGCCGAGCTCTTCCAGCCCGGCGCAGACGGCGTCGTACAGCGGCTCGGAGACCGGGCCGGGGGCGGCAGCGGCCCAGGTCGGGCGTCGTCCCTTGCGGGCGTCGCCGTACAGGGTGAACTGGCTGATCACCAGGACGGGTGCTCCGGTCTCGGCCACGGAGCGCTCCTCGCGGAGGATCCGCAGGTCCCGGATCTTGCGCACCAGCCAGGCCACCTGGTCCGGTCCGTCGTCGTGGGTGACGCCCACCAGGACCACCAGGCCCGGCTCGTCGATGCGGCCGACCACGGCGCCCGCGACGGTGACGGACGCGGCGGTGACGCGCTGCAGGACGGCTCGCACGAGTCGAGGCTACGCGCAGCGACGATCAGCGAGCGCCGGGACCGGACTAGGGTTCGGCCATGGACGACCAGCACCGGCAGCCGCGCGACGCCGACCGCAGGACGGTCCGGCAACGCATCTCCCGAGCGGTCCGGGACGGCCGGATCGGCGCGGCCGACGGCGAGATCCGGCTGGCCAACGCCGACGCGGCGCAGAGCGTCGGCGAGCTCGAGCTGATCGTCCGCGACCTGGACCAGGTCGACGCCGTGACCCCGGTCAGCTCGGCACCGGTCCCCGCCGCTCCCGGCGGCGCCGGTCGGACCTTCCCGTTGCTGGTGGTCGTGGTGGCGGTCGCGGTGATCGCCGTGGGTGCGACGGGGCTGGTGGTGTTCTCCTCGTCGGGCGGAAGCTCCGGCTCGGTCAGCAGCGGCGAGCTCCCGGAGCCGGTCCCGTTCAGCACGACGGGCCGAGCCGGCGAGCCCGAGCCGGGTGAGGACCCCACGCCGGTGCCGGCCCGGGCGTCGTACCGGCTCGGCGGGCCGGGGTTCCGGCTCTTCCTGACCGACTACCGGGAGCGGTTCGGGACCAGCAAGGTCGTCGACCTCACCTTCTACGACGACTACGTCATCGTCCGGGTCCCCGTTCCGGGCAAGGCGCGCAACACCGGGTGGCGGTACGCCGACGGGACCTTCGTCGAGTTCGGTCCGGCGACGGCGAACTTCCCGGGCGTCGCGGTGCTCG
The DNA here is from genome assembly GCA_041618295.1 of Marmoricola sp. Lineage (GTDB taxonomy): Bacteria > Actinomycetota > Actinomycetes > Propionibacteriales > Nocardioidaceae > Marmoricola. Next base: position 68,850 of record JBFJNH010000005.1, on the reverse strand, counting down.
ACGTCGCCGAGCTGGACGTCGCGAAGCTGGTGCGCAACGTCGCGACCGCGCTCCGCACCCTCGGTGTCGAGGACGGGAGGGTGAGCCACATCGGCCTGACCTACCGGCCGACGTTCGACGACGTCCCGAACGTCAACATCTACGTCAGCAACACCTTCTCCAAGTCCGGCTACCTGGCCACCACCCTGGGCGGGCGCGTCGAGCGGGCCTACCCGTACCGCGGCTGAGCGCCGGTCAGTACACCAGCGCCTGGACCCCGTCGGCCAGCACCGACTCGGCGAACGACGCCGCTCCGGCGATCCGTGCTCCGGGGACCAGGTCGTCCTCGCCGATCCCGCGGCGGGCCGCGCACTGCGAGCAGACGATCAGCTCTCCGTCGGAGAGGACCAGGTCGCGTGCGTCGGCCAGCGAGCCGGCCAGGTCGAGCCGGAACTCCTCGGCACGGCCGGGGACGCCGAACCAGGCGGCCTCGCCGGTCAGCCAGAGCGTGACCCGGGCACCCGAGGCGATCGCGGCCGACGCCACCGCGAACGCCTGGTTGGAGCGTTCGGGGTCCTCGGCGCCTGCGGTGCACTTCACGACCAGACTGCGCATGGGCCGAGGCTACGCGAACGAGCGTGTCCGTTCGGGGCATGCGGCGTCGCCGGCGGACGCCCTGCGCCGCGACCGCCTCGAGGACGGTGCGCAGACCCTAGACTCGCCTGCGTGGAATCCTTCTTCGTGGTCATGACGGCCGCCGTACTGCTGGGAACCGGACTGTGGGCGGTGGCGGCGATCCGCCAGCTGCGGGCCGTCGTCGATCTCGGGACCGAGGAGGACCGATGACGTTCGAGATCCCGGAGAACATCCACCCGAGCTGCGCCCGACTGGCCTGGATCATCGGTCGGTGGGCCGGCAACGGTCACGGCGAGTACCCCGGCATCGAGGACTTCCAGTTCGGTCAGGAGATCCTGTTCCAGCAGGACGGCCGACCGTTCATCCATTTCATGAGCCGGTCCTGGATCGTCGACGCGGACGGCAACCACGTCCGCGAAGCCGCCCAGGAGACCGGCTTCATCCGCCCGCAGCCGGACGGCACCCTGGAGGTCGTGATGACGCACAACCTCGGCTTCGTCGAGGTCTGGCACGGCGAGCTGCACGCGGACCAACCGCGTTTCGAGATCGTCACCGACGCGGTCGCCCGCACGGGGTCGGCCAAGGAGTACACCGCCGGCAAGCGGCTCTACGGCTACGTCAACGGCGACCTGCTCTACGCCTTCGACATGGCGGCGATGGGCCAGGAGCTCCAGCCGCACACCCACGCCCAGCTCGTCCGTCAGTGAGCCCCGGGGACGGGGTTGCGCCGATGACCGACTGGCAGACCCGGTTGCGGGAGTCCGGCCACCGGCTCACCCCGCAGCGCGAGCTCGTCCTGGCTGCCATCGAGACGCTCGGTCACGCGACCCCCGACGAGGTGTACGCCGAGGTGCGCACGCACTCCGAGGCGATCAACCTCTCCACGGTTTACCGGACCCTCGAGCTCCTCGACGAGCTCGGCCTGATCCGGCACGCCCACCTCAGCGACCGGGCGCCGACCTACCACTCGGCTACCGGGCACGAGCACTCCCACCTGGTCTGCCGCCGGTGCCGGCAGACGATCAGCGTTGGCCGGGCGTCGATCGAGGCGGCCCTGGGTCCGCTGGCGGCCGAGCACGGGTTCGTCCCGGACTACCCGCACCTCTCCGTCTTCGGGCTCTGCGCCGAGTGCGTCGCGGCCGGGGATGCGGCCGCAGACGCGGAATGATGCGGTGGGGGAGACTGTTGAGATGACCATGACGAGTCCGTTGCTGACCCTGCCCGGCGCCGTGGCCGGCGACGGGGTCGATGCGCCAGTCGCCGCGCACTACGGCTCCTTCCACGGCGAGCAACGCACCCTGGAGGCGGGGGACGGTTTCGTCGACCTCTCGCACCGGGGCGTGGTCCGGATCTGGGGTCCCGACCGCCTGGAGTGGCTGCACTCGCTGACCACCCAGCACCTCACCGACCTTGCCCCCGGCGTCCCGACGACCACGCTCATCCTCTCCCCGCAGGGCCACGTCGAGCACGCCCTGTACGCCGTCGACGACGGCACGTCGTTGACCGCGCACGTCGAGCCCGGGGCTGCCCCGGACCTGGTGGCGTGGCTGGACCGGATGCGCTTCCTGATGCGGGTCGAGGTCGCCGACGTCACCGAGGAGATCGCGGTCGCCTGGCGCCCGACGGGCGGCGGCAGGTTCGATCTGGTCCCGCGCGGCGAGATCACGGCGTACGCCGCCGCGGTCGGGCCGGCGGCCGGGATGTGGGCGCACGAGGCGCTCCGGATCGCCCGCGGCGAGCCCAGGCTCGGCTTCGACACCGACCACCGCACGATCCCGAACGAGGTCGGCTGGATCCCGAGCGCGGTCCACCTCGACAAGGGCTGCTACCGCGGCCAGGAGACGGTGGCCCGGGTGCACACCCTGGGTCGACCGCCGCGGCGGCTCACGCTGCTGCACCTCGACGGCTCGGACAACCGCCTCCCCGAACGCGGGACCGCGTTGGTCCACGCCGGTCGCGAGGTGGGCTTCGTCGGTTCCTCGGCGCGGCACCACGAGCTCGGACCGATCGCGCTGGCCCTGGTCAAGCGAGCCGTTCCGCTGGAAGCGACGCTCGAGGTCGACGGCATCGCCGCGGCCCAGGAGGCTGTCGTGGACCCGGAGGTCGGGCTGCACGTGCGACCGCGGCTCGCCTAGGGCGGGATACCTGCGCGTCGGCGGCGGTCCGCGATCTAGGGTGGTCCAATGCATCGGCTTCACAACGGCGTCAAGCACTACGACTGGGGTTCCCGGGAGGCGATCCCGCACTTCATCGGCGCACCCGAAGCCGACGACCCGGTCGCGGAGATGTGGATCGGGACGCACCCGCTCAGCCCGTCCGCCGCGGTCGACGCGGACGGCCACGAGGTGCCGCTGACCCAGGTCGCCGGCGAGCTCCCCTTCATGGTGAAGTTCCTGGCCGCCGAGCGCCCGCTGTCGCTGCAGGTCCACCCGTCGCGGTCGCAAGCCGAGATCGGCTTCGCCCGCGAGGAGGAGGTCGGCGTTCCGCTCGACTCGCCGGAGCGGGTCTACAAGGACCAGAACCACAAGCCCGAGATGGTCTACGCGCTGACCACGTTCGACAGCCTGATCGGGTTCCGCCCGACCGCGGAGATCCTCCGGGTCCTCGGCCCGTTGAACACCCCGCTGAGCCAGCGGCTCGCCGACGACCTGCGCGCCGACCCCGGGTTCGCCAGCATCGTGCGGCGGATCGAGTGGCTGCTCACCGAGGTCATCGACCCGGGCGAGGTCCGCGCGATCGTCGACGCCTGCCGTCGGCTGGGCGGGTTGAGCATGGACATCAAGCGGGCCTACCAGACGGCGGTCGAGATCGCCGAGTACTACCCCGAGGACATCGGCGTGGTCATCTCGCTGATGCTCAACCGGATGACCCTCCAGCCCGGTGAGGCGGCCTACCTCGAGACCGGCGTGATCCACGCCCACCTCAAGGGCCTGTGCCTGGAGGTGATGGCGACCTCGGACAACGTCCTGCGTGCCGGTCTCACCAGCAAGCACATCGACACCGCCGGGCTGGTCGCCTGCCTGGCCAGCGGGATGGCCCGGGTGGCGCGGGTGACCCCGGACTTCGTCGACTACGACACCGAGGTGTTCTCGCCATCGGGCGGCGGGTTCGCGCTCGCCGTGACCCAGATCTCCGCGGCCGCGCCCGAGGGAGTCGAGCTGGTCCGCTCCGACGGCAGCGTGCTGATCTGCACCGGCGGTGACGTCATCGTCACCACCGACGCAGGGGAGAAGCTCCCGCTGGCCCGCGGCGAGTCGCTGTACCTCGCCCGCGAGGACCGGGGCGCCACCGTGCACGGTCTGGGCGAGGTCGCCCAGGCGTACGTGCCGCCGTCGCGGGCGCTGCGCTCGCGCTTGGTGGACATGGTCTGACCGAAGCGGGTTTCGAGACGGTCCTGGACGGACCTCCTCGACCACCGGGTGGTTGAGGAAGGCGCGCTGGCGCCTGTCTCGAAACCTCGGGGCGGGTCAGGCTCCCTTGTTGATCATGCCGGCGCCGACGGTGACGCCAGTCGCCTCGTCGATCAGGATGAACGACCCGGTGGTCCGGTTCTTGGCGTACGGGTCGCAGAGCAGCGGGACCGTGGTGCGCAGCTGGACCCGGCCGATCTCGTTGAGCCCGAGACCGTCCGACGCGGGGCTGTCGACGTCACGGTGCAGCGTGTTGATGTCGAGGCGGTACTGGATGTCCTTGACCAACGCCCGCCCGGTCCGGGTGGTGTGCTTGATCGCGAGCTTCTGTCCCTTGCGCAGCGGCTCGTTGGTCATCCAGCAGACCATCGCGTCGATGTCCTGGCTCGGCTTCGGCGCGTTCTTGACCCGGGCAATCATGTCGCCGCGGGAGACGTCGACGTCGTCGGTGAGCCGGATCGTCACCGACATCGGCGGGAACGCCTCGCTGATCTCCTGGTCGAACAGGTCGATGCCCGCGATCGTGGAGGTCATCCCCGACGGCAGCACGACGACCTCGTCGCCCGGCTTCAGGACACCGCTGGCGACCATGCCGCCGTACCCGCGGTAGTCGTGGAACTCGTCCGACTTCGGTCGGACGACGTACTGCACCGGGAAGCGGGCGTCGACGAGGTCGCGGTCGGAGGCGACGTGCACGTTCTCCAGGTGGTGCATCAGGCTCGGGCCCTGGTACCAGTCCATGTTGGCGGAGCGGTTGACCACGTTGTCGCCGGCCAGCGCCGAGATCGGGATGACCTGGAGGTCGGGGATGTTGAGCTTTGTCGCGAACGAGGTGAACTCGGCGTGGATCTTGTCGTAGACCTCCTGGGAGAAGTCGACGAGGTCCATCTTGTTCACCGCGAGCACCAGGTGCGGGACCCGCAGCAGCGAGAGGATCACCGCGTGCCGGCGGGACTGCTCGGTCAGACCCTGCCGGGCGTCGACGAGCACCAGGCCGAGGTCGGCGGTCGACGCGCCGGTGACCATGTTCCGGGTGTACTGCACGTGCCCGGGGGTGTCGGCGATGATGAACTTGCGGTTCGGGGTCGCGAAGTAGCGGTAGGCCACGTCGATCGTGATGCCCTGCTCCCGCTCCGAGCGCAGACCGTCGGTGAGCAGCGCCAGGTCGGTGTAGTCGTAGCCCTTCGAAGCGCTGGTGGCCTCGACGGCCTCGAGCTGGTCCTCGAAGATCGACTTGGAGTCGAGCAGGAGCCGCCCGATCAGGGTCGACTTGCCGTCGTCGACGGAGCCGGCGGTCGCGAACCGGAGCAGGTCCATGCTGCGTCCGACGTTCTGGGCGGTGCTGATCAGCTGCGCGTCGTCGTGGAAGCGTCCATCGGTGGGGGCGGGCATCAGAAGTAGCCTTCCTTCTTGCGGTCTTCCATGGCTGCTTCGGAGAAACGGTCGTCACCGCGGGTGGCGCCACGCTCGGTGACCCGGGCGATCGCGACCTCGTCGATGATCTCGTCGATCGTCGAGGCCGTGGACTCGACGCACCCGGTGAGGGTCAGGTCGCCGACGGTGCGGAACCGGACGGTGCGCTCGCTGGCCTCCTCGCCCGGCTTGCAGGGGTTGAAGTCGGACTCGGTGAGCAGCATCCCGTCGCGCTCGAAGACGCTGCGCTGGTGGGAGAAGTAGATCGAGGGGATCTCGATGCCCTCGCGGCCGATGTAGTGCCAGACGTCGAGCTCGGTCCAGTTGCTGATCGGGAAGATCCGCATGTGCTCGCCGGCGTGCAGGCGGCCGTTGTAGAGGCTCCAGAGCTCGGGACGCTGGTTCTTCGGGTCCCACTGCCCGAACTCGTCGCGGTGGGAGTAGACCCGCTCCTTGGCCCGGGCCTTCTCCTCGTCGCGCCGACCGCCGCCGAAGGCAGCGGTGAAGCCCTCCTCCTCGATGGCGTGCAGCAGGGTGCCGATCTGGTGGCGGTTGCGCGAGGTCTTGCCGTCGTCGACCACGATGCCCTTGGCCAGGGCTTCCTCGACGCTGGCGACGATCAGGCGTACGCCGAGCCGGTTCACCCAGTTGTCGCGGGTCGCGAGTACCTCGGGGAAGTCGTAGCCGGTGTCGACCTGGAGCACCGGGAACGGGATCTTCGCCGGGTAGAAGGCCTTCTCCGCCAGCCGCATCATGACGATGGAGTCCTTGCCGCCCGAGAACATCAGTACGGGCTTCTCGAACTCGGCCGCAACCTCGCGGAAGATGTGGATCGACTCGGCTTCCAGCTGGTCCAGCTGGCTCAGCCGGTAGTCGGCGTGGGTCTGGGTCATGGGGGCCTCTCGTGGCTTTGCCCGTGCTGGGCACCCGCTTGGGGACGGCGGCCATCGTATCGAGACCGCGGAGTGTCCCCGTCATCGTCTCACAAGAGTGGAACGTGTTCTAGTTTTCGGGGTGCCGGGGTCGGTCAGACCTCGTCGAGGTCCTGTCCGGTCGGGTCCGGCGCGCTCTCGTCGTCGAGGAAGGTGCCCCCGATCGGGTCGCCGGTCCAGGAGACGACCGACCATCCGGTCTCCGGATGGCCGTCCACCACGATGCAGGCGGTGTTGTGCAGACCCTCGGTGGCCATCTCGTGAGTGGCGGAGCCGTCGACCCGGGAGGCGACCCAGGTCCGGATCGCAGCGCCGTGGCTGACCACCAGGGCGCAGCCGGTGCCCTCGGCCGCGATCGCGGCGATCGCGGCGTCGTACCGGGCGAGGTACTCGTGACCGGTCTCGCCGCCGTCCATCCGGGTCTCCAGGCGTCCTTCGATCCAGTCGGCCACGGTTCCGATGTACCGCAGGACCGAGTCGTGGTCGGTGGCCATCTCGAAGGCTCCCGCGGAGATCTCGCGCAGCCCCTCGTGCACCTCGGGCTCGAGTCCGAGGAGGGCGGCGACCGGGGCGGCGGTCTGCCGGGTCCGGTGCGTCGGGGAGATGGCGATCTTCTCGATCGGCTCCGCGCCCAGCACCCGAGCCGCGGCCGCGGCCTGGCGGTGGCCCAGATCGGTCAGCTCCAGGCCGGGCAGAGCCGTGTCGAGAGCGCCGGAGGTGTTGCCGTGCGTCTGGCCGTGGCGGAGGAGGAGGAGACGCATACGGACAATGCTACGGAGTTGACCGGTCGTCCGGTTCCGCGGGCTTCGCGCGGTTCCGGTCCGGCAACCGCCACGCGGTCGCGTCGTTGTCGAAGTTCGGCAGTCCGTGCGCCTGCCGGACGAATCCCCAGGCCAGCGGGCCCAGCAGCAGGATGCCGGCGCCGAGGAACCCGATCGTCTCCGGAGGCACGCCGAGCATCTTCAGCCCGGTCAGGGTCAGCACGATCACGATCCCGCGCCGGATCACTGACTGCGAGACCCAGCTGGTCATCTTGGCGCCCAGGAACGTCCCCGGGCTACCGCCGACGATCAGGGGGATCAGGACCGCCCAGTCGACGCCCTCGTTGACCACGTGCCCGATGGCGGCCGCGAGCACCAGCGGAACCGCCTGGACCAGGTCGGTGCCGACCAGCTTCAGCGCCGACATGGTCGGGTACAGCAGCAGCAGCGCCACCATGATCAGCGACCCGGACCCGACGCTGGTGATACCGACCAGCAGGCCGCCGAACGCGCCGACCAGAACCGTCGGCAGCGCCCGGATGTGCGGCTCCTCGGCGGACAGGACGTTGCCCGTGCTCACCAGGCGGAGCTGGAGGTAGATGCGCAGCGCGTAGCTCCCGGCTGCCAGCAGCAGGGCGTACCCGATGGCGGTGATCAGGAAGTCGGTCTGCGCCTCGGAGTCCCCGACGGCCTTGACGATGAAGCCGCCGGCGAACGCGAACGGCACCGAGCCGAGCAGCAGCAGGCCGGCCAGGCGGAGGTTCGGTGAGCCGGACTTCCAGTGCACGCCGGCGCCCACGGACTTGTTGACGCTCGCCGCGACCAGGTCGTTGGCCACCGCGGTCGCCGGGTTGACGCCCAGGAAGATCAGGGCGGGCGTCATCAGGGCGCCGCCGCCCATCCCGGTCAGACCGACGACGATGCCGACGCCGAAGCTGACGCCGAGGATCGACAGGGCGTCGATGGTCATCAGGTCAGGCACGGTTCGGATCCACTTCTGTCGGTCGCGCGGAGCGGGTCAGCCGGGCAGGTCGAACGGAAGGGCACCGAGCACGTCGCTGAGCGCATCCTCGATGCTGCGCCCGGTCGTGTCCACCCGCACGGCGGCATCCTGCGGTTCGTCGTACGGGCTGGAGATCCCGGTGAACTCGGGGATCTCGCCGGCGCGGGCCTTCGCGTAGAGACCCTTGCGGTCCCGCCGCTCGCACTCCTCCAGCGGAGTCGCCACGTGCACGAGGACGAAGATCCCGCCTGCCTCCTCGACCATCGCGCGGACCTGCTGCCGGGTCTCGTCGAACGGCGCGATCGGGGAGCAGATCGCGATCCCCCGGTGGCGGGCGATCTCGGCGGCGACCCAGCCGATCCGACGGATGTTGGTCTCCCGGTCCTCCCGCGAGAACGTCAGGCCCGCCGAGAGGTTCCGCCGTACGACGTCGCCGTCGAGACTGGTGACGGTTCGTCGGCCGTCCTCCAGCACCAGGTCCAGCAGGGCCTGCGCGAGGGTCGACTTGCCGCTGCCGGAGAGGCCGGTGAAGAAGACCACCACCCCCGGCTCGTCGGGCTGGTCGGCCTCGACCACCGCAGCGATCTCGTCGGAGAGCTCGCCCTCGCCGGTGACGGCGAGCAGGTCGCCGGCGGCGTAGGTCGCGGCCACCTGCTGACCGAGCTCGTGGTCGGCGGCTGCGTCTCCGTGGGCTGCCAGCGCGACGGCGACCACGTGCGCGTCGCCGAGCAGGTCGGCGGCGGCCAGTGAAGCGCGCACCAGGCCCACGCCGCTCACGCCTTGCGGGGTCCCGGTCCCGACGAACGCCAGCAGGACCACCGGGCGTCCGGCCCGGGCCGCGTCGATGACCGCGAGGTCCTGGCGGGTCAGCGGTGCTGCCACTGGGACGGTCAGCGCATCGGGGTGGGCCGCCCGGGTCTCGGCCGGCCCGAGGTGCAGGCGCCGGAACGGCCCGTACGACGGTGCGCTCAGCGGGGTGAGACCGGTGCCGGTCAGCAGTGCGAGCGGGAGTCCTTCGGGGTCGACCAGCTCGATCTCCTCGGCGTGCCGGAGCTCCTCGGGCAGCGCCAGCCGGACCGGGCCGTCGGTGATGAAGGTGGTCAGCGGGGCGAGGCCGCCGTTGAGCAGCAGCTCGAGGTCGTCGAGCTCGCGCGGGGTGGGGCAGAACTGGGCAGGCACGGAGTCATCGTGTCAGAGGGTGTCGTCGAGGACGGCGCGGATCTCGCCGACGACCCGCCCGCCGCCGGTGACCGGTGCCGTGCCGGTGCGCCGGACGGCCTCGGTGTCGACGCCCTCCTCGACGTCGACGCCCAGGCGGCGGAGGAGGGCCGCCATCACGACCGGTCGCGCGCGGGCGCCGCCGTCCTCGACCTTCAGCGCCAGCGCGCGGCCGTCGGTCAGGGCTACCACGTACCCGGCTTCGGCGCCGGCCTTGCCGATCGCGCCGGGCACCGCGACCAGGAGCTCCCGTTCGTCGCGCGCGGTGCCGGAGACGTACTCCGGGTGGCTCCGGATCGCGGCGCTGATCCGACGCTCCTCGGGGCGGTCGCTGGTGGCCAACGTCGAGAATGCCCGGGCCAGGCCGGTCAGCGAGGTGGAGAGCAGCGGTGCGCCGCAGCCGTCGACCGCGACGTGCTCGACGGCCTCGCCGGTCAGCTCGGCGAAAGTTGCGGCGATCGCCCGCTGGAGCGGGTGGTCCGGCTCGAGGTAGTCGCCGGTCGGCCAGCCGTTGACGAGGCAGGTCGCCAGCATCGCCGCGTGCTTCCCGGAGCAGTTCATCGCCAGAACGGACGCCTCGCCGCCGGCGCGGAGCAGGGCGTGCATTGCGGCGTCCGCCAGGGGCCAGCCCGCCGGGTTCCGCAGCGCGGACTCCTCCAGGCCGGCACCGGCCAGGATCCGCCGGACGCCGTCGAGGTGGAACGGCTCGCCGGAGTGCGACGCGCAGGCGAGGGCGAGCAGCTCCGGGTCCAGGTCGAGACCGCAGCGGAGCATGCCGAGGGCCTGGAGCGGTTTGCTGCACGACCGCGGGAGGAACGGACCGGTGACGTCGCCACGCCGGTAGCTGGTCCGGCCGGTCGTGTCGAGGGCGACCGCGGATCCGTGGTGGCGGCCTTCGACGAAGCCGGAGCGGACCACCTCTGCGATCACCGGGAGCATGCCCGGCAGCCTAGGCGGACATCGGGGAACTCCCCGCGTGCGAGCCCGTCTGCTAGCACCGGTTCGACGTCAGGACCGCCTGTTCTCCGATGATGTGACCCGTCTCACCGTGCGCCAAGTTGCGGAGTGCTAGCAATAGTTAGCACCATGGGGGTGTGGCCAAGAAAATCAACGTCGGGCTGACCGTCGAGACCCTGGGTGGATACCTGCGCGAGCAGCGTGTGAACGCCCAGTTGTCGCTGCGCCAGCTCGCCGAGCAGGCAGGGGTATCCAACCCCTACCTGAGTCAGATCGAACGTGGTCTGCGCCGGCCCTCCGCCGAAGTGCTGCAGCAGCTTGCCAAGGCGCTCCGGATTTCCGCTGAGCAGGTCTACGTCCAGGCCGGGATCCTCAACCCGGACGACGACCAGGTCCGCTCGGTGGAGCTCGCTGTCCTCGCCGACCCCGTTCTCACCGAACGGCAGAAGCAGGCGCTGCTCGCGGTCTACCAGTCCTTCCGGGCTGAGTCCGCGAACGACGAGCAGCACGCGGAGCCGGCAGCTGGCCTGAGCAACGTTGCTCCCCTCCCCACCCCCACCGAAGACGCCCGGCCGGACGATTCCGCGTCGGCGAACCCAACCGAAGGAAATTGAGATGGCTAAGACCCAGTTCAATGCCGAGCAGATCAAGACCGAGGCCGTGAAGCCGCTGTACGCCGCCGCCGGCGCCACCGAACTCGCTGTTGCCAAGGCCCGCAGCTACGCGACCGAGGCCCAGAAGGCGACCCAGGCCCGCCTCGACGCCGCCCAGACCCGCGTCTCCGACGTCCAGGCCCGCGTCTCCGACGTGCAGGCCCGGGTGCAGGGTGTCGACCTCGACGCCAAGGCGCTCCAGGCGCAGGCGAAGACCCGTGTCGAGCAGATCCAGGCCGACGCCAAGGAGGCGCAGGCGAAGTTCGAGGCCAAGCTCGCCGAGGTCCAGAAGGACGCCAAGGAGCTTCCCGCGAAGTTCGAGGCCAAGCTGAACGAGGCGCTCGAGGAGCTCAACTCCACCTACGCCGAGCTGGCCGCCCGCGGCGAGAAGTTCGTTGCTGCTGTCCGCAAGGACGGCGTCAAGGCTGTCGCCAACGTGAAGCCCGCCAAGAAGGCCGCGAAGAAGGCTGCCAAGAAGGCTCCGGCGACCAAGACGGCCGCCAAGAAGGCCCCGGCCAAGAAGGCTCCGGCCAAGAAGGCCGCCAAGAAGGCCTCCTGAACCGCCGCAGCACCGCGCAGGGCCCCTGGGATCTCCCAGGGGCCCTGCGTGCTTCCGGGGCGGGCCCGGCCGGGGCGTTCCGGCCCACCTACGTACCGGTACCCGGGACGCCGCCGCGCGACGCGCTCTAGGCTGGGGTCGTGCAGATCTGGGAACTCGAGGCGAGCGTGCTGTCCTTGGTGATCCTCGCGCTGACGGTGGTCAAGGTCTGGGCCCTGGTCGACGCGATCACCCGACCGGCGGCGGCCTACGTCGCCGCGGACAAGCAGACCAAGGCAGCCTGGCTCTGGATCCTCGGCCTCACCCTGGTGGCGCAGATCGTCTTTCCCCGGCCCTACGGCATCCTGTCGCTGCTCGGCACGGTGGCCGCCTTCGTGTACCTCCTCGACGTCAAGCCCGCCCTCTCCGCCGTGACGCGGCGCCGATGAGCAGCGCCGTGTCGGACGACCCGGAGACGGCGCCGCAGGACGTGGCGGCCCCCAAACGCCAGACGCTGAAGCAGCGGATCCGCAACATGCTGGTCGGCGTCTTCATGCTCGACGCCGGTGTGCTCTTCGTGACCTCGGTCCTGGCCTGGTACTGGCAGGGGTCGATCGACAAGTACTGGGCTGAGAAGCCGTACCCGTTCGACTGGGCACCGTTGCTTGGCCCCGGGCTGATCGTCGTCTGGCTGTTCATGCTCGTCGTCCTCGGCGCCTACCGGACCCGCAACTACGGGACCGGTTTCGAGGAGTTCCGGGCGATCACGGTGGCCTCGGCGATCTCGTTCGGGGTCGCCTGCGCGGGCGGGTTCCTGTCGTACTACCAGCCCACCCGCGGCTATCCGTTGATCTTCTTCGCCCTCGGCACCCCGTTGCTGCTGCTGGTCCGGTACATCGACCGGCAGACCCTGCACAAGGCGCGCAAGGAGGGCCGGCTTGCGATCAAGGTGATCGCGGTGGGGTCTCCGACCGCGATCTCCGAGCTCGTCGACGTCCTGAGTCGGGCCTCCTGGATGGGATACCGGTTGGTCGGCATGTGCGTGCCGGGCGGGCACGACCCGCTGGGGACCGGCGTCCCGGTCTTCGGCGACATCGACGACGTCCGCCAGGTGGCCATCGACCAGGGCGCGGACGGCGTGATCGTCGCCGGAGGTTCCTATTCCTCGGCCGCTGACCTGCGTCGTCTGGGCTGGGCTCTGCAGGGCCTCGACCTCGACATGCTGGTCGTGCCCTCGTTGACCGATATCGCCGGCCCCCGGGTGCACATGCGGCACGTCGCCGGGCTGCCGTTCGTCCAGGTCGAGGAGCCGCAGAGCGACCGCGCCGGTGGCTGGTTGAAGCGAGCGTTTGACCTGGTCGCTGCGTCGGCGGTGGTGCTGATGCTCTCGCCGCTGCTGCTCGGGACCGCGCTGATCATCTGGCTCCAGGACCGAGGTCCGGTGTTCTACCGGCAGACCCGGGTGGGCATCCACGGCGAAGAGTTCAAGATGATCAAGTTCCGCTCGATGGTGGTCAACGCGGAGAAGCTGCGTGCCTCGCTGGAGGCGCAGAACGAGGTCGACGGCGTCCTGTTCAAGATGCAGAACGACCCGCGGATCACCCGGTTCGGGCGCTTCATCCGCAAGTACTCGATCGACGAACTGCCGCAGCTGATCAACGTTTTCAAGGGCGAGATGAGCCTGGTCGGGCCGCGTCCGCTGCTGCCCGCCGACGTCGAGCGCTACGAGAAGGACACTCACCGCCGGATGCTGGTCCGCCCCGGGATGACCGGGCTCTGGCAGGTCTCCGGGCGCTCGGACCTCTCTTGGGCCGAGGCGGTCCGGCTCGACCTGTACTACGTCGACAACTGGTCGATGGTGATCGACCTGGTGATCATGATGAAGACGGTGAAGGCCGTCTTCGCCTCCGAAGGGGCCTACTGATGGACGTCGAGCCGCTGCTCGAGGACAGCATCGAGATCGCCGCGCCACCGGACCAGGTCTGGGCGCTGGTCGCCGACGTACGGCGCTACCCGGAGTGGAGCCCCCAGGTGGTCTCCACCCGCCTGCGCGGTGGCGCCGAGGAGGTGGCGCTCGGGATCGAGTTCACCAACCTCAACCGGCTCGGCGAGCTGGAGTGGAAGACGGTCGGCGAGATCGTCCGGTTCGAGCCCGGGCACCAGGTTGCCTTCCGGATCGCGGACAACTGGGTGATCTGGTCCTTCACCGTCGCCGGCGGAGCAGGTGGCACCCGGCTCACCCAGCGCCGCGAAGCGCCGGACGGGATCTCCGAGCTCTCCCGTGAGCTCACCGACGGCTTCCTGGGTGGCCAGGCCACGTTCACCGAGATCACCCGCGCCGGGATGCGGGAGACCCTCGAAGCCATCAAGGCGACGGCCGAGCAGCCCGCCTGAGCGGGCCGCTGTTCAGGCGTTCTTCGCAGCCGAGCGGGCCCGAGCAGCAGCGCGGTTGCGCTCGCCGGCGTCCAGCACCACCTTGCGGATCCGCACGGTGTCCGGGGTGACCTCGACGCACTCGTCGTCGCGGCAGAACTCCAGGCACTGCTCGAGGCTGAGCTTCTTCGGCGGGATCAGCTTCTCGAAGTTGTCCGAGGTGGAGGAGCGGACGTTGGTCTGCTGCTTCTCCTTGGTGATGTTCACGTCCATGTCGTCGGCACGGGAGTTCTCGCCGACGATCATGCCCTCGTAGACCTCGGTGGTCGGCTCGACGAACATGACCCCCCGCTCCTGCAGGTTCGTCATCGCGTACGCCGTCGCAGCGCCGGCCCGGTCGGCGACCAGGGACCCCTGCGAGCGGGACTGGATCGGTCCGGCCCACGGCTCGTAACCCTCGGAGATGTGGTGGGCGATGCCGGTACCGCGGGTCTGGGTGAGGAAGTCGGTCCGGAAGCCGATCAAACCGCGGGAGGGGACCAGGAACTCCATCCGCACCCAGCCGGTGCCGTGGTTGGTCATCTGCTCCATCCGGCCCTTGCGCAGCGCGAGCAGCTGGGTGATCGCGCCGAGGTGCTCCTCGGGGGCGTCGATGGTCAGGCGTTCGGTCGGCTCGTAGAGCTTGCCGTCGACCTCCTTGGTGACCACCTGCGGCTTGCCGACGGTGAGCTCGAAGCCCTCGCGACGCATCTGCTCGACCAGGATCGCCAGCGCCAACTCGCCGCGGCCCTGGACCTCCCAGGCGTCGGGTCGCTCGGTCGGGAGGATCCGGAGCGAGACGTTGCCGACCAGCTCGCTGTCCAGGCGGTCCTTGACCAGGCGGGCGGTGACCTTGGTGTTCTTGGTCGGTCCCTTGCCGGCCAGCGGCGAGGTGTTGGTGCCGATGGTCATCGAGATGGCCGGCTCGTCGACGTGGATCAGCGGCAGCGCGACCGGGTTCTCCGGGTCGGCCAGGGTCTCGCCGATGGTGATGTCCGGGATGCCGGCGATGGCGACGATGTCACCCGGGCCCGCAGTCTCGCCGGGCTTCCGCTCGAGGCCCTCGGTGACCAGCAGCTCGGTGATCTTGACGGTCTTCGAGGTGCCGTCGCGCTTCATCCAGGCGACGTTCTGGCCCTTCTTCAGGGTGCCCTCGTGGATCCGGAGCAGCGCCAGCCGGCCGAGGAACGGGCTGGAGTCGAGGTTGGTGACGTGCGCCTGCAACGGCGCGCCCTCGGTGTACGTCGGCGCCGGGATGGTCTCCAGGATCGTCTGGAAGAGCGGTTCGAGGTTGTCGCCGTCGGGCATCGTGCCGTTCTCGGGCGCGGTCAGCGAGGCGATCCCGGCGCGGCCGGAGGCGTAGACGACGGGGAAGTCCAGGGCGTCCTGGCTGTGCGACTCGTCGAGCAGGTCCATGAACAGCTCGTAGGTCTCGTCGACGACCTCGGCGATCCGGGCGTCGCCGCGGTCGGTCTTGTTCACGACCAGGATCACGGGCATGTCGGCGTTGAGCGCCTTGCGGAGCACGAACCGGGTCTGCGGGAGCGGGCCCTCGGAGGCGTCGACGAGGAGCACGATGCCGTCGACCATGGAGAGTCCGCGCTCGACCTCGCCGCCGAAGTCGGCGTGGCCGGGGGTATCGATGATGTTGATGACCATCGGCTGGCCGCCGCCAGCGGGGCCGGTGTAGTGCACCGCGGTGTTCTTCGCGAGGATGGTGATGCCCTTCTCGCGCTCGAGCTCGCCGGAATCCATCGCCCGCTCGGAGACGCCCTCGGCCTGGTGCTCGGTGAACGCCCCCGCCTGGAGGAGCATGGCGTCGACCAGGGTGGTCTTGCCGTGGTCGACGTGCGCGACGATCGCGACGTTGCGCAGGTCGGAGCGGGTGCTGGTAGCCATGAGCTGGTGGAGCCTTCCGGGCAGGGTGAGACAGGTCTCGTAACAGGGGGTTCTCACGGGGTGAGTACGTCGAACGACGACCCCGAAGTCTATCGTGACTCTCATGTCCGCCGTGCCACCGCAGAACGACCAGCGCCCGTTCCGGGTCCTGTTCGTCTGCATCGGCAACGTCTGCCGCTCGCCGGTGGCGGAGCGCCTCCTCGCCGCACGGCTCCCGGCGGACCGCTTCGAGGTCTCCAGCGCCGGCGTCGGGGCGATGGTCGGCTACGCGATGAGCCGGTACGCCGCGGCGGAGCTCAAGGGCTACGGCGGGGACCCCGCCGGCTTCGCCGCCCGGCAGCTGACCCCGGAGCTGATCGAGGAGGCCGACGTGCTCCTCACCGCCACCCGGGACCTGCGCTCCCAAGTCCTCGCCGAGTCCCCGGGGGCGCTGCGGCGTACGTTCACGGTGCTGGAGTTCGCGGCGCTGACCGAGATGAGTGACGGCGGCACGCCGTTCGACATCGTCAAGTGGGCCGGGGCGCACCGGTCCGCCGCGGGTTCGGTCGAGCAGGACGTCCCGGACCCGTTCCGCCGTGGCGCCGAGGCGCACGCTGCTGCCGCCAGCGCGATCCACGACGCCGTCGAGAGGATCGCGAAGGGCCTGGATCGTTGATGCGGACCCTCGGGGCTGTCGGCGCCGCCCTGGCGGCGGTGGCGGGGCTGGCCCTCGTCGTGCTGCCCGGTGACGCGGTCGACGGCCGGCTGGTGGTGGCGCCGGCCGCTACCGAGCCCGGGGTGGTGCTGCGACCGGTGGTCGCGCCGCTCGCGGGGGTCCGGATCGCTCTCGACCCGGGTCACCAGCTCGGGAACGCCCGCTTCGCCGCGCGGACCGGTCGGTTCGTCGACGCCGGTGGCTTCCGGAAGCCGTGCAACTCCACCGGGACCGCTACCGACAGTGGCTACCCGGAGGCGAGCCTGACCTTCGCAGTGGCCCAGAGCGCCCGGGCGAGGCTCGAGGCGCTCGGCGCGACGGTGCTGCTGACCCGGACCGTCAACAGCGGCGACCGGTGGGGTCCCTGCGTGGACGTGCGCGGCCGCTTCGGAGCCTCGGTCGACGCGGACCTGGTGGTCAGCATCCACGCCGACGGCACCGCCCCCGGCGGCCGCGGCTTCCACGTGATCGTCCCCGCTGCCCGGGCCCCGGGGACCACGGACGTCGCCGCTGCGTCGCGGGACCTGGCGCTCGCCTTGCGGGCCGGCTTCGACGCGCGCGGTCTGCCGCGGGCCGACTACGTCGGCGGCGGCACCGCTCTGGTCACCCGCGCGGACCTGGCCACGCTGAACCTCTCCGACGTCCCGGTGGCGCTGGTGGAGATCGGCAACATGCGCAACCGCAGCGATGCCGCCCGGATGACGACCGTCGCCGGGAGGACGTCGTACGCGATGGCGGTCGTCGACGGGGTCCGCCGCTTCCTGAACCGTTGAGTTCGGCCTTCTGACCCATCGAAACGGAGATATCGGCGTCGAAGAACCCGACTCGACCGGTCAGGGGGGCGAACTCAGCGGTCGAAGAGGGGGCCCCGGTGGAGCTGGTGCTGGGCCGCCTGGGCGACCGGACGCATCACCAGCTCATCGATGTTGACGTGCCGCGGCAGGGTCGCCACCCAGCGCACCGCCTCCGCGACGTCCTCGGCCACCAGCGGGCTGTCGACGTCGGCGTAGACCGCGTCGGCGCGGTCCTGGTCGCCGAGCCGGACCAGCGAGAACTCCTCGGTGTGCACCATCCCCGGCATGATCTCGGTGACCCGGACCGGTTCGCCGTTGAGCTCGAGACGCAGCGTCTGGCTGACGGCGTGCACGGCGTGCTTGGCCGCCGTGTAGCCGCCGCCTCCGGGGTACGCCGTGCGGCCCGCCGTCGAGCCGATGGTGAGGATCAACCCCTGTCCGCTGGCCCGGAGCGCGGGCAGCAGCGCCTGGGTCACCCGGACCGCGCCGAGCACGTTCACGTCGTACATCCGTTGCCACTGGGCGAGGTCGCCGTGTTCGACGGAGTCGGCGCCGAACGCCCCGCCGGCGTTGTTGACCAGGACGTCGAGGTGGGGGCCGACGGCATCGACGAGCGCCCGGACCGACCCGGCGGAGGTCACGTCGCAGGTGACCGCGGTGCCCTCGATCTCCTCGGCCAGTGCCCCGATCCGGTCGGTACGCCGGGCGGCGCAGACGACCCGGAACCCGGCCGCCGCCAGCGCCCGGGCGGAGGCCGCGCCGATTCCGCTGCTGGCCCCGGTGACCACGGCTACCCGGTCGCTCGGCGCGGGACGGGTCGGCTCATCCGGGCTGGACACGGGCTTCTCCTCGCGGTCGGTCGAATCGGGCCCGAACCGGGCCCGAACAGAGGGCTAGGTCATCCTGGCACGGGGAATGCGGGAGAATGCCACGCGGTTATGGGTGAGGTCTCGGCGGACGGAGGTGAGCAGATGAGCGGACTGGTGTACGACGCCGTACCCGCCGAGACTGCTGCTGCCTCCCCGCTGCGTCGGCTGGCGATGATCAGCCTGCACACCTCGCCGCTCGACCAGCCGGGTACCGGCGACGCGGGCGGGATGAACGTCTACGTCACCGAGGTCGCCCGCCGGCTCGCGGACCGGGGCATCGAGGTCGACATCTTCACCCGGGCCACCGACTCCCAGCTGCCGCCGCTGGTCCCGGTCTCGCCGGGCGTCAACGTCCGGCACATCGTGGCCGGGCCGTTCGAAGGCTTGGCCAAGGACGAGCTCCCGGGGCAGCTGTGCGTCTTCGCCCGCGAGGTGCTGCGCACCGAGGCGCAGTTCGACCTGGGTCACTACGACGCCGTGCACAGCCACTACTGGCTCTCCGGACAGGTCGGGGCGCTCGCCCGGGACCGTTGGGGTGTGCCGCTGGTGCACTCGATGCACACCATGGCGAAGGTGAAGAACGAGCTGCTGGCCGAGGGGGACGTCCCCGAACCGCACGCCCGGGTGATCGGCGAGGAACAGGTCGTCGCTGCCGCCGACCTGTTGATCGCCAACACCGTCGACGAGGCCAAGGACCTGATCAACAGCTACGACGCCGATCCGTCCCGGGTCGAGGTCGTCCACCCCGGCGTCGACCTGGACGCGTTCCGACCGACCTCGATGGCCGCTGCGCGCGCCCGGATCGGGCTGCGCCAGGACGCGGTGGTGCTGGTCTTCGTGGGCCGGATCCAGCCGCTGAAGGCGCCGGACGTGCTGCTCCGCGCAGCCGCCGAGCTGATCGCGCGCGACCCTGCGCTCCGTTCCCGGCTCGTGGTCGCGGTCGTCGGCGGCCCGTCCGGCACCGGGCTCGAGCACCCGACCGCACTCGCGGACCTGGCGACCGCGCTCGGCATCGCCGACGTGGTCCGCTTCGTCCCGCCGGTACGCCGCGACGAGCTCGTCGACTGGTACGCCGCCGCGACCCTGGTCTGCGTCCCGTCGTACAACGAGAGCTTCGGCCTGGTCGCCGTGGAGGCGCAGGCGGTCGGCACCCCCGTGGTCGCGGCCGCCGTCGGTGGCCTGACCACCGCCGTCGACGACGGTCGTTCCGGGTTCCTGGTGGAGGGGCACGACCCGAGCGACTACGCGCGGGTCTTCGCCAGCATCATCGAGGCCCCGGCACTCCGGGCGGCGCTCTCGGTCGGGGCGGTGGCCCAGGCCGCCGGGTTCAGCTGGGAGCGCACCGCGGACGCGACCCTGGCGGTCTACCGGCGTGCGGTCGCGCTGATGGCCGCCGAGGGTCTCCGGTGACCGACCCGCAGGTCGCTGCGGCCGCCGTCCTGCGGGAGGTGCTCTCGGAGGGTGGGTTGGACTGGCAGGAGCTGACCCCCGGGATCTTCGACGTGGTCCTGCCGGGTGAGCGGAAGCTGCAGACCCCGGTCCGGCTCGAGGTCGGGCCGCACGCCTTGAGCGTGCACGCCTTCGTGTGCCGCAAACCGGACGAGAACTTCGAGGCGGTCTACCGCTGGATGCTCGAGCGGAACATGCGGATGTTCGGGGTGGGGTTCGCCCTCGACGCCGTCGGCGACATCTTCCTCGACGCCCGGCTGCCGCTGGGGGTCGTCACCCCGGCCGAGGTCGACCGGCTCCTCGGGTCGGTGCTGACCTACGCCGACGAGTCCTTCAACGTGCTGCTGGAGCTGGGGTTCGCGACGTCCATCCGCAAGGAGTGGGAGTGGCGGATCGCCACAGGTGAGTCAACCGCGAACCTGGAGGCCTTCCGGGGTTGGCTCGAGCCCTTCGAGACGGTTGCTGCGCAACCTCCTCAGGAACCGCGGCCCGAGGACGACTGAGAACGTCCGGATCGCGCGGTACGGCGTCCGAAAATCGCTCGTCCCGGCCAGACCCCGCCCCGTAGGTTCCTCGGGTGACCCAGACGCCGGAGCAGACCGTCGAGCCCACCGCCGCGGGCGTCCCGACCTGGCAGCCGGTGGCGGCGATCTCGGTGACCCTGGTCCTCTGGGCCTCGGCGTTCGTCGCGATCCGGCACCTGGGTAACGAGGTCACCCCGGGGGCACTCTCGCTGGGCCGGTTGCTCATCGCCGCGGTCGTGCTCTCCGCGCTGCTGGCGCGGGCGCCGCGGAGCCGTTTCACCCGCAACGAGGTCGTGCTGCTGCTTGCCTGCGGTGTCTCCTGGTTCGGCATCTACAACCTCGCGCTGAACGACAGCGAGCGGCGGATCGACGCCGCTACCGCCGCGATGGTGGTCCAGGTCGGTCCGATCCTGATCGCCCTGCTGGCGGCGCTGTTCCTGGGGGAGCGGCTGACCGGGTGGCTGCTGCTCGGGATGGCGATCGCGTTCGGCGGCGTGGTGGTGATCGGCAGCGCGATGCGCGGCGACGGCGGCTCCGACCGAGACGGCGTCCTGCTCGCCCTGCTGGCTGCGGCGACGTACGCGGTCGGGGTGGTCTGCCAGAAGGTGCTGCTCCGCCGTCTCTCCGGGCTCGAGGTCACCTGCTACGCCTGCTGGATCGGGGCCGCCGTCTGCCTGCCGTGGCTCGGCGACCTGGGAGCAGTGGTTCGCGACGGCGGTACCGGGACCCTCGCGTTGATCGCCTACCTGGGCGTGTTTCCGACCGCGATCGCCTTCAGCACCTGGGCGTTCGCGTTGCGCCACACCGATGCCGGGAAGCTGTCCTTGACCACGTTCCTGGTGCCGGCGATCGCGACCGTGATGGCCTGGGCGTTGCTCGACGAGGTGCCGCCGGCGCTGGCCTTCGTCGGCGGCGCGCTCTGCGTGGCCGGGGTGCTGGTGACCCGGCGGAAGACACCCGTCGCAAAAACGGCATAAATCCGGCATAATGGACAAATGAGCGTACAGACTTCCATGCAGGTCACCATCGGCTCGGCCCTGAGCCGGGCCTGGGACCAGGGTCAGCCCGTCGACGTCCTCGCCGGAGGGCACTGGTTCTCCGGCCTCATCGCGAACCTCGACGGCATGGGGGTCGCCCTCGACGGGGAGAACTTCGAGCGCTACGTGATCCGGCTCGATCAGGTAGGTGCGGTCCGAATCCGCAGCCTGGGCGCGGGCTCCGCCCTGCCGGCGCTCGACATCCCCGCGTAGCCGCCGACCACCTCGGCGCACCCGGCGTCGATCTTCAACGTCGCCACCGGGTCGCCGCGGGTCTCGCCCCGGTTGACGATCACGATCGGGATCCCGCGTTGGTGGGCCTGCTTGACGAAGCGTCGGCCGCTGAAGACGTGCAGCGACGAACCCAGCACCACGAGCGCCTCGGCCTCCTCGACCAGGGCGCTGCAGCGTCCCACCCGCTCGGGCGGGACGTTCTCGCCGAAGAAGACCACGTCCGGCCTGAGCGGGCCACCGCAGCGCACGCAGTCGGCCAGGACGAACTCCGTGGTCGCCTCCAGGGCGACATCGCCGTCGGGGAGGACCACCAGGTCCTCGGCGCGGAACGCCGGGTTCAGCGCAGCCAGGCGCTGCTGGAGGTCGCCCCGGTCGGACCGGTCGCCGCACCCCAGGCAGAGCACCCGGTCCAGTCGCCCGTGCAGGTCGACGACCGCGCGGCTGCCGGCGGCCGAGTGCAGGCCGTCGACGTTCTGGGTGATCAGGCCGCTCAGCCGGCCGTCGCCCTCGAGCGCCGCCAGCGCGTGGTGCGTCCGGTTCGGCCGGGCCGTTCCCATCGCCGACCAGCCGAGGTAGGCCCGGGCCCAGTACCGCTGCTGCGCCGCGGCACCGGAGGCGAACTGCTGGCTGGTCATCGGCCGCCGCTGCGGTGCGCCGGGGCCCCGGTAGTCGGGGATCCCCGAGTCGGTGGAGACGCCGGCGCCGGTGAGGACCAGCCACCGCCGGTCGCCGAGTACGTCGGCCAGCGCCGTAGCCTCCGCTCCGGTGGGGACGACCTCGCTGCTCACCGTCCCAGTATCCGCGGCAAACCCAAGGCCCGGGCGTCGGTTCAGATCGGCGCCGCTTCCTTGCCGATCCGGTGCCCGACCTCCCAGAACCGGACCACCTCCGGGTAGAGCACCGACTTGCCGGTGGTGATCAGGGCGGCCGACAGGGCCCGCTCGGGGTCCGCCCAGCCGATGATGTTGATCCAGCCCAGGTGACCGAAGGCCTTGGTGGTGTTCGGGCCGTACAGGCTGAGCACCTTGCCGCCCAGCATGTAGCCGTTGCTGAACCCGATCGGCAGCCCCAGGCTCAGGTCCACCTCCAGGTGGGAGACGCCGACCCGGGCCCGCCGGATGGTCCGCTCCTCCATCACCCGCACCCCGTCGAGCTCGCCGCCGCAGCGGAGCATCTCGTAGAAGCGGCTCAGCTCGTTGGCAGTGCTGACCCCGTTGGCGGCGGGCAGGATCGCGGTGAGGAACCGCGGGTCGTTCGACATCCGGGTTGCCTCGTCCGGGTGGACCCCGAGCGCCCGGGTGAGGAAGGTGCTCAGCGGCGGTACCGGGGGCGGTCCGGTCGGGTAGTTCTGCGCGACCAGCGGCACGTCCTCGGCGGCCACGCCGTAGTTCATCCAGCGGAAGCCGAGGGGGTCCAGGATCTCCTCGGCGAGCACCGTGCGGATGTCCTTGCCGGTGATCTCCCGGACGACCTCGCCGAGCAGGCTTCCGCCGGAGACTGCGTGATAGGCCTGGCGCTTCCCGGCCCGGGACATCGGCTTGGCGTTGTACATGTACTCCCGCTGCGCCTGCCAGTCGTCGAGGGTCTCGAAGTTGAGCGCTTCCTTCGGCGCGTTCGGAATGCCGGCGCGGTGCGAGAGCACGTGCCCGATGGTGATGCTGGACTTGCCGTTGCGGGCGAACTCGGGCAGGTACTCCGCGACCGGGTCCCCGATGTGCAGCAGGCCGTGCTCGTCGAGCAGGTGGATCAACGTCGCGGTGGTGCCCTTGGTCGCGGAGAAGATGCAGAACGGCGTCTCCGGCGTGGCCAGCACCTTCTCGGCATCCTTGGCGTCCTGCGGGCCGTTGCCGCTGGCGTGCCCGATAGCGCGGTCCAGAACGACCTGCCCGTGCCGGCGTACGCACAGGGCCGCCGCTGGATGGATGCCCGAGCGGTAGAGGTGCTCGACCGATTCCCAGATCGACTCGACGTTGTCGGTGGTCATCCCGACCTCGGTCGGGTCGACCTCGGCACCGACCGAGGTGACTGAACCGAGATCCTTCGGGATCCGGGCCCGGCGGAGCGGGTCGGGGACGCCGAGGGTGTCGTGCAGCAGGGAGGACCGGGTCACGCCGCGACCCTAGTCCTGCGCGCAGGGTTTCGACAGGTTACGCCGCCGGGTGGGCGAGCCCGGCAGGCCGTTACAGGTCGAGCTTGTACCCGAGCCCGCGCACCGTGGTGAGGTACTTCGGCTCGGCCGGACTCGGCTCGATCTTCGCCCGGAGCCGCTTCACGTGCACGTCCAGGGTCTTGGTGTCGCCGACGTAGTCCGAGCCCCAGACCCGGTCGATCAGCTGGCCCCGGGTCAGCACCCGTCCGGGGTTGCGCAGGAACATCTCGAGGAGCTCGAACTCCTTGAGCGGCAGCCGCACGTCCTCGCCGCTGATCGTCACCACGTGTCGTTCGGTATCCATCCGGACCGGGCCCGCCTCCAGGGTCTGCGGAGCCAGGTCCGGCTCGGTGCCCCGACGGAGCACGGCGCGGATCCGGGCGACGAGCTCGCGCGGGGAGTACGGCTTGGTGATGTAGTCGTCGGCGCCGAGCTCCAGGCCGACGACCTTGTCGACCTCGTCGTCCTTCGCGCTGACCATGATCACCGGGACGTTGGAGGTCTGCCGGATCTGGCGGCACACCTCGGTCCCGGGGATGCCGGGGAGCATCAGGTCGAGGAGCACGATGTCGGCGCCCGCACGGTCGAACTCGGCCAGAGCCGCCGGGCCGTCGGCTGCGATCGCGACCTCGAACCCTTCCTTGCGGAGCATGTACGCCAGGGCGTCGCTGTAGCTCTCCTCGTCCTCGACGACGAGTACTCGGGTCATGGGGTTGCCTCCGCGGTGCTGGTCTCGGTGCTGGTCTCGGTGCTGGTCTCGATGGTGCTGGTGGACGTCTTGCGCGGCAGGGTCAGGGTGAACGTCGATCCCTGGCCCTCGACCGACCAGACGCGGACGTCGCCGCCGTGCGACGCCGCCACGTGCTTGACGATCGACAGACCCAGACCGGTGCCGCCGGTGGACCGGTGGCGGGCCGGGTCGACCCGGTAGAAGCGCTCGAAGATCCGGTCGATCTCGGCGGCCGGGATGCCGATCCCCTGGTCGGTGACGGAGAGGTCGACGGTGGTGTCACCGCGCTTCGCGGCGAACACCACCGAGGAGTTCTCGGGGGAGTAGGCGACCGCGTTGGCCACCAGGTTCCCGATCGCGACGGCGACCTGCTCGCGGTTGCCGAGCAGGGTCAGGCCGCGCTCGCCGTTGTGGACCAGCGAGATGTTCTTGGCCCCGGCGTCGGTGGAGTTCTCGTCGATCACCCGGGTGATGATCGAGTCGACGTCGACCGCGACCGGCTCGTCGAGCGGGTCGTCGCCCTGCAGCCGGGACAGCTCGATGATCTGCTGCACGAGGCGGGCGAGCCGTTCGCTCTCGGTGTGCATCCGGCCGGCGAACCGCTGCACCGCTTCGGGGTCGTCCTTCGCGTCGACCACCGCGTCGGAGAGCAGCCGGATCGCGCCGACCGGGGTCTTCAGCTCGTGGCTGACGTTGGCGACGAAGTCGCGGCGGATCGACTCGACCCGGCGCTCGCGGGTCCGGTCCTCCACGAGCGCCAGGACGAGCTGGGAGCTCAGCGGTGCCACCCGGGCGGTGACGTAGCGAGGGGGGATGCCGGGCGAGCGCTGCATCACCACCTCGGTCTCCCGGATCTGGCCGTCCCGGCGTACCTGCTGGACCAGCTCCTCCAGCTCGGGGGCGGCGATCCGGCGGTCCCGGACCAGTCCCATCGCGATGGCCGGGGCCGAGGCCTTCAGGACCTCGTCGCTCGCGTCGACGACCAGGGCGCTGCTGCGCAGCACCGAGAGGACCGCAGCGACGCCGGGCGGAAGAACCGGGGTGGGGAGCGAGACGGGCCGGGTCTGCTGCTCGCTGATCCGCCACGCGAAGACGACACCGCCGCCGATGACCACCCCGAGGAGGGCGAACAGCACAGCTTGGGTCGTCGGGCTCACGCCTGCGATGGTACGCAGGGTTTCACCTGATGTTCGGCCCGCGGCAGCCGCTTTCAAGGACTGTTCGTGCCCCGTTCACCGAACGTCCCCTGATGTTCACCAATCACGAATAACCTGATCCCCATGCGCGATGCCTATGCCGACCAGCTGGACTCGATCCGGGACGACCTGCTCTCGATGACCCGACTCGTCGGGGACGCCGTCTCCCACGCCACCCGAGCACTGCTCGACGGCGACGCCAGGGTCGCCGAGCAGGTGATCTCCGCGGACGTCGCGATCGACGACCTGCGGGTCCGGATCGAGAACCACAGCTTCGAGCTGCTCTCGCTCCAGAACCCCGTCGCCGGTGACTTGCGGATGCTGGTCGCCTCGCTGCGCATGGTCAGCGAGTTCGAGCGGATGGGCGACCTGGCAGTACACATCGCCAAGATCGCCCGCCTCCGCGTCCCCGAGGTCGCCGTCCCGGCGGAGGTCGTGCCCACCATCGCCCGGATGGCCGCGGTCGCCGAGGTCATGATCGCGAAGGTCGGCCACGTCATCGCCGACTCCGACATCGCCGCCGCCGAGGAGCTGGAGCAGGTGGACGAGGAGATGGACCGGTTGCGCCGCTCCTCGTTCCGCGAGCTGCTCGGGTCGGACTGGAAGCACGGCGTCGAGCCGGCCGTCGACATCGCCCTGCTCGGCCGGTACTACGAGCGGATCGCCGACCACACCGTCTCGATCGCGCGCCGGGTGGTCTTCCTGGTCACCGGCGAGCAGCCGACGTACCTCAACTGAGCGAGCGACCGTCGAGCTTGCTCGAACGGGCCGCGAGCGAGGGCGAGGCTGAGCGCGCAGCGCGATCACCTCAACTGAGCGCGCAGCGCGATCACATCAGTTGAGCAGCGAGATCGACTGAGGAACGAAGTCGATACCGAGCGTGTCGAAACCTGGTGACGAGCGTTGAGGCGGAACTACCGACCTTGCGACGCCACGGCGGCAGCCGCAGCAGCCGCCGCCTCGGGGTCCAGGTACCGGCCGCCGGGCACGGTGGGGCGGAGGTCGTCGTCGAGTTCGTAGACCAGCGGCATCCCGGTGGGGATGTTCAGTCCGGCGATGTCGTCGTCGGAGATCTGGTCGAGGTGCTTGACGATCGCCCGCAGGCTGTTGCCGTGGGCGGCGATCAGGACCGTCTTGCCGGAGGCCAGGTCCGGCACCACCGCGTCCTCCCAGTACGGCAGCAGCCGGGCGATGACGTCCTTGAGGCACTCGGTGCGCGGCAGGTCGTCGCCGAGGTCGGCGTACCGGGGATCGCCGGACTGGGAGTACTCGTCGGCGTCGTCCAGCGTCGGCGGCGGTACGTCGAAGGAGCGACGCCAGAGCATGAACTGCTCCTCGCCGTACTCCTCGAGGGTCTGCTTCTTGTCCTTGCCCTGCAGTGCGCCGTAGTGGCGCTCGTTGAGGCGCCAGGACCGGCGGACCGGGATCCAGTGCCGGTCGGCAGCGTCGAGGGCGAGGTGAGCGGTGGTGATCGCGCGGCGCTGCAGCGAGGTGTGCAGAACGTCGGGCAGCAGATCGGCCTCGACGAGCTGCTGGCCGCCGCGGACCGCCTCGGCGCGGCCCTTCTCGGTCAGGGCGACGTCCACCCAGCCGGTGAAGAGGTTCTTCGCGTTCCACTCGCTCTCGCCGTGGCGGAGCAGGATCAGCGTCGCCATCAGGACTCGGAGCCCTCGTCCTCGGCGTGCGTCTCGTCGCCGGAGTGCTCCTCGTCCTCGGACGCGTCCGCCGGGACCTCGCCCTGGGTCGGTGCCAGCGGGACGCCTTCGTAGTCCTGGTTGACCCCGGTGTTGTCGACGACCGGCGCCATGATGGTGACCGGTTCGGCGTTGGCGAAGGTGAAGGTGATCGTCACGTACCCGCCTGCGGAGACCGGGTCGCCGTCGAGGAGCAGCGGGATCTCGCCGTTGTCGAGCAGGTTGCTCAGGTTGACCAACCCGTACGCCGGGATCGTCAGGTCCCCGCCGGGGACGAGGGTGACGCCCGCGTCCGCGGTGACGTTCTCGATCCGGTCGTCGGTGTCGGTGTTGTTGACCAGGCTGCCGGCGAAGGTGCCCTGGCCGGTCCCGTTGGTCACCACGACCGCGTTGAGGACGTCGACGTCGCTGTCGCGCGCGTCGGGGCCGACGGCCGCCTGGTAGACCTGGTCGGTCTGGGCGCTGAACCCGCAGGCGCCCAGGACCGGGGCCAGCAGGAGCAGGGAAGCGATCGCGGCGCGGCGCTGGAACGGGGACTTCACGAGACCTCGGGTCCTCTCAGGAGGCTGCAGAACAAGGGGGGATGCGCGCAGCAGCCTACCGTCTCACTGACGCAGGCCGACCGCGAGTCCGGCCGTCACGAGACCGGCCACGGACAGGGCCGTCAGCACGATCGTCAGGTACAGCAGCCGGGGTGCCCCGATGCGCAACGCGATCTGCAACGGCAGGGTCCGGGCCCCCGATTTGTTGTCGTCGACGAGGTCGCCGAGGGAGGTGACCAGGTGGGCGCAGAAACCGACCGCCGCGGCCGCCAGGGTGACCGCCCAGGTCGGGGCGGAGCCGTGCACGGTCCCGGCCCACCCGCCGTACGCGAGGAAAGCCGGGTACAGCGCCGCGGTCGCGGTCCAGCCGAGGAACGAGAACGCGGTCCGGTGCAGCCAGCGGTTGTGGATCCAGCCGATCGGCAGGGTGATCAGCAGCGCTCCGCCAGCGGCGGCACCGTTCTGGACCGACACCGGGACCGAGAGCAGCACGAGCACCATCAGGACGTAGCTCGCGGTGCCGGCGTCGACGAGTCCGCTGGCCAGCGGCTTCCTCGGGGTCTGGGCCCGGTAGTCGTGGGCCTGGTCGCAGATGTCGTTGCTCAGCCCCAGGGAGAGCTGGACGAGCAGGACGGCGCCTGCGGCGGAGAGGAACTCGCGGGTCGGCCGACCGTCCGCGGCGGCCAGGACGCCGATCGCAGCCGCGAGCAGCAGCGACTGTTTGGGGTGCATGCACCGGACGACGTCGCGGATCCGCTGGCGACTCCGCCGGACGGACGTCGTACTCGCGCTGCTGGGCTCGCTCATGGACGAAAACTACCCATAGCGCGCACGGCCGCGTGGGACGAACGCGGCCGGGCTGCGCAGGGGTTGCGACCGAGGACGCACAGGGGTCGCGTCGTTGTCAAGCCCCCATTAGCCGTCTGACCTGCGCAAACGCGAAATCGACACTCGGCCGAGCGTGTTAGACTGGTCACCTTGAAAGGGGTTTTCTGCAGATGACTTTCACCGTCGGCGAAACGGTTGTATATCCAAATCACGGGGCCGCCATCATCGAGGACATCGAGATGCGCACGATCAAGGGCGAGGAGCGCGAGTACCTGGTACTCCGCATCGTGGCCCAGCAGGACCTCGTGGTGCGAGTCCCCGCCTGCAACCTCGACCTGGTCGGGGTTCGGGACGTGGTCGACAAGGAAGGACTGGACCGGGTCTTCGACGTACTGCGTGCGATCGTCCCGGATGAGCCGACCAACTGGTCGCGCCGCTACAAGGCAAACCTGGAGAAGCTGCACTCCGGAGACGTGATGAAGGTGTCGGAGGTCGTCCGCGACCTGTGGCGCCGGGAGCGCGACCGGGGACTGTCGGCCGGCGAGAAGCGGATGCTCGCCAAGGCGCGTCAGATCCTCGTCTCCGAGCTTGCTCTGGCCGAGCACACCAACGAGGACAAGGCCGAGGCCATCCTCGACGAGGTGCTGGCTTCCTGAAGCACGGTTCCTAGCAACGTGGGGAACGCCCCCGGTCCTGGTGACCGGGGGCGTTCTGCTTTCCTGGGTGCGTGGATGACGACGACCTTGAGGTGCTCGGCTGGGTCCCGCTGGAGGGCCGCGGCTCGCTGCCGTTCGCCCTGGTGCACGGGGAGTCGCTCGTGGCGGCGGCCTCCTGGGCCGTCGGCGAGTCCGGCGTCCGGCTCTTCGACGCCTCGGTCCCCTTCGAGCAGGTCCGGGAGTCCGGGTGGGCTCTGCTGGTCCACGACCCGCTCTGCCCGCTGACCCCGGCCGACTTCCTCGCGGCTGCGGCGAGTCGCTGCGTCGAGACCGGGACGGTCGTCGTCGGCTACCGACCGGTGACCGACACGGTGAAGCGCACCGCAGGGGAGAGCCTCGGGGAGACCGTCGACCGTGAGGGGCTGCGGGTGGTCGCGTCGCCGGTCGTCGTCCCGACCTCGGTGCTCGCTCGCCTCGAGGTTCTCGACACCACCGACCTGGCCCGTCTGGTCGCGCAGCTGGCCGAGCTCGGCGAGCTCACCTGGCTGGAGGCGCCCCCGATCGGACGTCGGATCGCCGACGAGGCCGAGCTGCGGGTGCTGGAGGCGCTCAGTCGGTCCCTGGGTGGTTCTCCGGATGGGACGCCGGTCTGAGCAGCTCGGCGGCCAGGGCGAGGTCCTCCGGGAAGGTGACCTTCAGGTTGGTCGGCTCGCCGGCAACCGAGCGGATCTCGACCGCGGTGTAGCGCTCCAGGCATGCGGCCGTGTCGGTGCCGACGAACCCGTCCGTGGCAGCGGCGTCGTAGGCGGCGAGAAGGTCGCGGGCCCGGAAGGCCTGCGGGGTCTGGACCGCCGCGAGGTCGGCCGGGGCGAGCGTGCCGTCATCTCGGTTCAGAGGCCGCAGCGGCAGGGCCGGTACGGCGCCGCCGTACTCTGCCGCGGCGGCGAGGACCGCGGTGAAGAGGTCAGGGGTCGCCAGCGGCCGGGCCGCGTCGTGGATCGCGACGACCGCGATCTCCCCGGACCCGATCTCCGTGCGCAGCGCCGCCAGGGCCCGGGACTCGGACTCGTGCCGCTCCGTCCCGCCGTCGACCAGCCAGAGGTCGTGGCTGCCCAGGTGCGGCACCAGGGCGGCGGCGACGGCGTCCCGGTCCTCGGGTCGCACCACGACGACGATCCGGTGGACGCCCGGGACGGCGAGGGCGGTACGCACGCTGTGCGCGAGCACCGGGACGCCGTCCAGGGGCAGCAGCACCTTGTTGGTCTCCGCGCCCACCCGGCGTCCCGCACCGGCGGCGAGCAGCACGATCGCGGCGCCGCCTCCCGGTTCGTTCACAGGTGCGGGCGGATCAGCCGGATCAGCACCCCGGAAACCAGGTCGTCACGCTCCAGCGGCAGCATGTGCCCGGCGTCGGGGACGACCGTGAGCACGGAGCCCTCGACGTTCTCGGCAATCCGCTGGGCGTGCGCCGGAGGGGTCAGGACGTCGCGGGTTCCGACCAGGACCTGGGTGGGGATTCCGTCGAAGACCTTCAGTGCCGCGGCACGCTCGTGCACCATGCAGTCCTGGTAGTAGCCGACCATGGTGGCGGCCGGGGAGGTGATGATCCCCTCCACGGTCAACGCGGCATCGGCGAGGCGCATCGGCTTGCCGAAGAGGAACCGGCGGACCACCTGGCGCTCGATGATCGGGGCGCGTCGGCGGGCCTTCTTGGTCAGGGTCCGCGACCGGAACGCGAGGATCCGGGGGATCTGGGCCTTCACCAGCGTGCCCATCTCGGGCAGGCCGAGGGTGACGGTGTCGAGCCCGCCGGAGGAGGTCGCGATGAACGCGGCGCCGACGACCCGGTCGAAGAGCTCAGGGCGCTGCTCGGCGAGGGCCATCATCGTCATCCCGCCGATCGAGTGACCGGCCAGCACGAGCTTCCCCTGCGGGGCGTAGGTGTCGATGATGTCGCTCATGTCCCGGGCGAGGTTGCTGATCCGGCAGTCCTGGCGCGGCGACTCGTCAGACGCGCCGTGGCCGCGGTGGTCCCAGGTGACGATCCGGATGCCGTGCCCGAACTCCTTCTGGAGATCGCGGACCTGGTAGTGCCAGTCCGCCTGGTTGAGGGTCCAGCAGTGCGCCAGGACCGCGGTGAGCGGGGCGTCCTCGGGTCCGTAGGTGCGCACGTCGAGGCGCAGGCCGTCAAAGGTCCTCATAGGGAACGAGTGTGCCGGTTCCTGGGCCGTTTGGAAGCCATTGTGAAGTATCCGACACACAGTGTCACAGGTACTTCGGGCTCCCGGTCTCAGTCCCGGTCGCGGTGAAGCAGCGCCGTGGCGACCGCGGCGAGCCCCTCGCCACGCCCGGTCAGGCCCAGGCTGTCCGTCGTGGTGGCGGAGAGCGCGACCACGATCCCGTGGGCCGCGGCGATCGACGCTTCCGCCTCGCCCCGGCGGGTGCCCAGCCGTGGGCGGTTCCCGATCAGCTGCACCGCCACGTTGACCACCTCCCAGCCCTCGGCCCGGACCCGGCGCAGGGTCTCGGCGAGGAGATCGTGACCCGAGGCGCCCGCCCATTGCGGTTCCGCGGTGCCGAAGTTGCTGCCGAGGTCGCCGAGGGCGGCTGCGGACAGCAGCGCGTCGCAGGCCGCGTGCAGCACCACGTCCCCGTCGGAGTGACCCTCGGGACCCTCGGTCTCCTCAGGCCAGTCGAGCCCGGCGATCCGCATCGGGCGCCCCGCGACGAGGCGGTGGACGTCGGTGCCGATGCCGATCCGAAGGTCCATGTGCTGACGGTAATCGATCGGTAACACCGATTGCGGACCGGTGGTTGGCACAGTGCGCAACGATGGTGGCGTGAACAGCACCCGTCGCGCCCTGGCGCTGGCCGGCATTCTGACCGGTGTCGCCGGTCTGGTGACGAGCCAGGCAGTCGTCTGGGGCCTGCAGGCGAAGAACGGTCCGGTCGTCGCGGTCGCCAGCGCCGTACGGGACCTGACTCCGGGTGACCTGGCCGTCGACCTGGTCCACCTGGTCGGCCGGGCCGACAAGCCGCTCCTCATCGGCGGCACCACCGTGATCCTGCTGGCGATCTGTGCCTGGATCGGCACCCAGGCGGTACGGCGACCGTGGCTGAGCGACCTGGTCTACTTCGCCCTGGCTGCGCTCGGTCTGGCCGCAGTAGCGCGCCTGGACAACTCCAGCATGGCCTCGGGGCTGGGGATCGTCGTCGGGCTGATCACCTGGTTGGTGGTGCACCGGGTCCTGACCGCGCCGCTCGTCGGCACCGCGGATCAGGTCGGCGACGAGACCCGCCGTTCCTTCCTGCGCCGGCTCGCCGGAGTCGCTGCCGGGGTCACCCTCGTCGGTGCCATCGGCGGTCTGACCAGCCAGGGCCGCCGCCGTGTCGAGCAGGCCCGCAAGCTGTTGCGACTTCCGGTCACCGACGCCCCCGTCCCGAGCGGCGCCGACCTGGGTGTCGCGGGGATCGAGCCGTGGCGCAGCCCCAACGACGACTTCTACATCATCCACACCGCGCTCACCGAACCGTCGATCACGCCGGCCGACTGGCGGCTGCGGATCCACGGCATGGTCGAGAACGAGATGGAGTTCAGCTACGACGACCTCGTCCAACGTCAGTTCACCGAGGACTGGATCACGCTCTGCTGCGTCTCCAACCCGATCGGCGGTGACCTGATCGGCAACGCGTTCTGGTCCGGGGTGCTGATCCGCGACCTGCTCGCCGAGGTCGGCGTCAAGGAGGGCGCCGACGCGGTCCTGCAGACCTCGGACGACGGCTGGAACTGCGGCACCCCGCTCAGCGCCCTGACCGACGACCGCAACGCGATGCTCGCCCTGGCCATGAACGGCACGCCGCTGCCGATCGAGCACGGGTTCCCGGTCCGGATGGTCGTCCCCGGTCTGTACGGGTTCGTCTCCGCGACCAAGTGGCTGGTCGATCTCGAGGTGACCCGGTTCGACCAGTTCGACGCCTACTGGACCCGCCGTGGTTGGGCCGAGCAGGCGCCGGTGCTCACGCACTCCCGCATCGACCTTCCCCGCGATGGTGCCCGTACCCGGGCCGGGACCGTCCGGATCGGTGGCAGCGCGTGGGCCCAGCACACCGGTATCGACTACGTCGAGTTCCAGGTCGACGGCGGCAGCTGGACCCGCGCTCAGCTGGGCAGCGTCCCGAACGTCGACACCTGGGTCCAGTGGTCCGGCGAGGTCGAGGTCGGGCCGGGGCGGCACACGGTGGTGGTCCGGGCCACCGACAAGAGCGGCTACACGCAGACGCCGGTCGAGACCTACGTCGTGCCCAGCGGTGCGACCGGTTGGCACGGCATCGAGTTCGACGCCACCTGACCCGCCCGGGGTTTCTCGAAGCCCTGGCCTAGGGTGCCTTCATGACCTCAGGCGACTTCGCGGACCGGAACGGTGCAGCCCTGGTGATCGGGGGCAGCGGCGGCCTCGGCCGAGCGATCGTGCGGATGCTCGGTGAACGCGGGAGCGACGTGGTCGCCACCTACCGCTCGGGGCGCGAGAAGGCCGAGCTCGCCGTCTCCGAGGCCGTGGCGTACGGCGTCCGCGGCGAGACGCGTGCCCTCGACACCCTCGACGGCGAGGCCTGCCGGGCACTGGTCGCCGACGTCGTCGCGACGTACGGCGGGTTGCACACGCTGGTCTACGCGGCCGGACCGCACGTACCGATGCGGCACCTCAGCAGGGTCGCACCCGAGGAGCTCGCCGCCCAGCTCGACGCGGACACCGGCGCGTTCTTCCGGGTCGCTTCAGCGGCGCTGCCGGCACTGCGGGAGAGCGAGGGGAACATCGTCGCGGTCACCACCGCCGCGACGACCCGGTTCCCCATCCGCGACGGCCTCTCGTCCGCGCCGAAGGCCGCGGTCGAGGCGCTGGTGCGGGCGCTGGCCGTCGAGGAGGGCCGGTTCGGGGTGCGGGTCAACTGCGTCGGCCCGGGGATGCTCACCGACGGCATGGCTGACCGGCTGATCAGCTCCGGCGAGCTCGACGAGCGCGCCCTCGAGGTGACCCGCGCCAACATCCCGTTGCGCCGGTTCGGCCAGGCCGTCGACATCGCCGAGGCGGTCTGCTTCCTGGCCAGCGACCGGGCCGGTTTCATCAGCGGGCAGAAGGTCGACGTCGACGGCGGCTACGGCCAGTAGCCGCCGTCGTCCGAGGGGGAGGGCCCGACCTCGCGGAGCACAGCAGGCGCCCCCGCCCCGTGTACGCTGCGGATCTGCCGCGCTCTGCCACGCCAACCAGGGAGACACTCGTCGTGTTGAACAAGCCGTTGCGCCGACTGCCTCGCTGGCTGGTTCGTCGTCAACAACCGGCGCCGGCGCCACAGACGCAGACCATGCCCGGCGCCAAGAAGTACCGCGAGCTGGTCCTGGCGGAACGTGATCGCGTGCGTGAGCTGCGCGAACGGGTCCTCGAGCTGCGCCGGGAGAACGAGGCGTTGACGCGGGAAGTGACCGAGCTGCGTCGGTGGGCGCCGTTCGAGGACATCCTTGCCACCGGAGCGCCCCTGGAGCTGGCGGTCGTCGACCTTGTGCGGTCGGGACACGAGAACGACGACCCTCGAGCGGTCCGCGCGGCCCGAGCGTTCTGCCAGGCGTTGATGGAGAGGCCGTCCACGTCACGTCTCGGACATCTCGGATTCGGCGTCTACCTGGCCCTCGAGGAGATGTACGTCGCCAGCGATTCCTGCTTCACCCTGGCCGGGCCCGAGACGGCCCGCGAGTTCGCGCCGGTCGAGTACTTCCTGGCCAAGCTGGCCGCGGACGCCGACGCTGGTGCGCGGGAGCTGAGTGAGTACCTGGCCAGCCATCGCGACGAACTCCCCCTCCAGGTGCACCTGGACCTGCTCAAGGTCTTCGCGCGGCACCTCAAGGTGGCTGTCCTGGCGGCTGAGCTGCCGTACCTGCAGGAACGGCAAACGGCCACGCCCCAGCTCGACGAGGAGGGCGCGCAGCTGATGCGCTGGTTCGCAGCCCGCGTCGAGCACGTCGGTGAGCCTGCACCTCGCCTCGACGCAGGGACGATCAGCCTCGCGGTGATGGACTACCAGTTGCTGGACCGTTCCCGCACGCCGGCCAACCGCGGCGACTACGTCCAGACGCTCGCGGCGCTCGCCAACATCTGCCGGTTCAGCGACGTCGAGTTCGTGTCCGGCTCGGACCTGGCGGGACTGCTCACCGAGCTGCAAGGTGAGATCAAGCCGGAGCGACGCCTTCCCGGAGTCGCCGCGAAGGTGGCACCGATTCCGCTCGATCGTGACTTCTCCTCGGGGCGTCAGTACCCGAGCGACACCTGGTTGCTGTGCAACGGCTGGTTCATGCAGCGCACCTACCGTGGCGAGATCGATTTCCCGTTCCCCGAGACGGTGCACCCGATCTTCTTGTCGTTCCACGTGAATGATCCCGATCTCCTCGATCAGGAGGTGGCCGACCGTCTGAAGCCGTACGAGCCGATCGGGTGCCGCGACTGGACCTCGGTGTACCGCCTCGCCGACTTCGGGGTGCAGGCCTTCTTCAGTGGCTGCCTCACCTCCACGGTCGGGCAGGTGATGCCTCCGATCACCCACACCGAGCCAGATCGTATTGCCGTCGTCGAGGCCGCCATGTCGCCGGAGGAACTGGTCGGCAAGAAGGTCGACACGGTCGTGCAGATCGGCGAGTACGTCCGGGATTTCACCCTGGTCGAGGGTGTGCGCGACGCACGCGAGATGTTGATCGGCTATCTCCCCGTCGAGACCGTGTACACCCATCGGCTGCACTGCTACCTGCCGGCCACCTCGATGGGTCTGAACGTCGAGTTCCGGCCGAAGAACCGGGCCGACATCCGGTTCGAAGGACTGCTCGACCTCGACGAGGAAGCGTTCCTGGCGATGCGTACCGGCATCGAGGATCGGCTCGAGAAGGTCTTCACCGCGATCTTCAGCGGGCAGAGCCCTGACGAGGTCATGCAGCTCTGGCGGGAGCTGGCGGCACCCGACGTCGAGTTCGCGAACAGGTACCGTGCGACCTTCCCCGACCCCGAACCGACGTCGATCGACGTCGCGGCGACCGTGGCGCAGATCCGTAGGTCCGCCTTGACGCGGCTGTCGGATTCGGGCGATGTGGGGGAGGTCCCCCTGGCCTTCGCGATCGACCAGAACCTCAAGGACCAGCTCGCGGTGGTCCTCCGGTCCATCGCCGATCACACGACCCGGCGGATGGATGTGCACCTGATGGGCCGGGGGTTGGACGAGACCTACCTCGACCGGCTGCACGCCCTTCTCCCCGAGTTTTCCTTCACGCTCTACGACTTCGGACTCGTCGACTACGGCGAGGCGCTGCGCAGCCTGGCGCACATCACGGTGTCGACGATGGATCGGCTCTTCCTGCCCGAGCTGCTCGCTGACGTGGACAAGGTCGTCTACCTGGACGCCGACATCCTGGTTCAGGACGACGTGGCGGAACTGTTCGACCTGGAGCTCGACGGCGCGGTCATCGCCGGAAAGCAGTCCGAGCACAGACTGTGGAAGACCGCGGTGCGGCCGAGTACTCGAGCGTCCCTGCACCTGCCCGCCGAGAAGGCCTGGGTGCTTCGGCGGCGGCTGCACTACACGCACACGCTGACAGCGCGGACGTTCAACGCAGGCGTGCTGGTGATGGACCTGGCGACCATGCGGGCCGAGAAGTTCACCGAGTCGTACCTCTACCTGGCTGAGCACTGCCACTTCGACGATCAGGACATCCTGAACGTCTATGCCAGCGGCCGGGTCCGTTACCTGGATCCGTCGTGGAACCACGTGCCGAACCACGGCCCGATCGAGGCTGCTCGGATCATCCACTGGGCCGGACCGGTCAAGCCCTGGGGGCCCCTGTACATCTGGGGCAACCGTCTCTACGACGCCACCCTGGCTCGCGTCAGGCCGTAGGTCCAGGCCTCTCGGTCGACGGTGCTCCGTGCTTCACCAGGCGTAGACGCCGGTCGGCTTGGGCGGCAAGGGCTTGCCGGCGGGGTGTACGACGTAGGTCATCCCCTGGGAGCCGCGGAGCCAGGCCCGTTCGAACTGGGTGCGGTTGTAGGCGCGTCGGACGGTCTTCGAGGACGGTGCCGCGGGGTCGTTCACGATCGGGTTGCCCGCCGCGGTGAAACCGGTCAGGACCAGCAGGTGCCCGTCGGTCGAGGTGATCGGCGCCCCGGTCAGCTGACCTCGGTCGAAACGGATCGAGACGATCAGCGGGATGCCGACCCGGATGAAGCGCTCGGCCATCCGCAGGTCGGTCAGCCGGGTCACGAACGCGCCGGAGACCCGGGTCGCGGCGTACGCGGTGTTGAACGGCCAGTTGCCGGTGCCGTCGTAGGTGTGGTCGAAGACCGAGCGGGCGATGCCGTTGACCCAACGTTGCGCGTACGACGACGACACCCAGGAGTACGTCGAGGCGGCCGGCAGCCGTCGGTAGTAGCTGAGCACCATCGCCAAGGACGTCGGCGAGCACCAGGCCTCACCCCCGCCGCCGTACTCGGGGTTCTCGCCGAGGTGGATCATCTGCGAGTACCGCGGGACCGCCAGGCTGACCGGCTTGGTGCTCAGCGGGGTCGAGGTCCGCGGCAACGTCGTCGTGGGCCGCGAGGTGACCGCGCCGAGGGAGCCGACCGTGGGGCTGGGATCGCCGGGACGCCGCATCAGCTTCACGTACAGTCGGAACGCCGTCAGCGGTCGGCCGGTCGCCAGCACGGTGTCGGTGGCCACCTTCGCGACGTCGTCGGCCTGGGTGCCGGCGCTGGTGCGCTTCAGCACCGAGTCCCCGCTCGCCCAGCGACCCAGGTCCTTCACGCGGCTGTACGTCCCGGTCTCGTCGCGGACCTGCACCAGAACCTGGACCCAGGTCCCGGTGGGGGTGGTCGCGGTCCAGGAGGGGACCAGCTGGGTGAACGGTCGCGATCGGCTGGTCCACGGAGACGTCCAGGTCGAGTACTCGTAGGTGCGGCCCGCCCAGGTGCGGGTGCCGACCGGCGTGGTCATGGTCAGGCTTCCCCCCGACGCCTCCAGGCCGGCGTGGGTGCCGAGCGCGAAGTCGGCGTTCTTGGTGAAGACCTTGTAGGCGCTCGGGGTGGTGGTCGCCGCGCTCAGCTGCGCTTGGTCGGGACCGGTCGCGGGGGCGTCCCCGCTGCGCCCCGTGACGGCGAGTGGGACCACCAGCCCGAGCACGAGGAGCGTCACCAGGACGCGGGGTCGGTCCAGGAGCGCGAGGAAGAGGCGGGGAAGCACCACCTGACCGTAACCCCAACAGCCCCAGGAGTAGGAAACCTTCACACCGCGTCGCGCCCCTTAGACTTCCCCGGTGACTCTGAGGCTCTACGACACCGCGACCGGCGAAGTCCGTGACTTCGTGCCCCTGCAGCAGGGCAAGGCCGGTATCTACGTCTGCGGACTCACCGTCCAGAGCGAGCCCCACGTCGGGCACGTCCGGTCCGCGGTGAACTTCGACGTGCTCCGACGCTGGCTGACCGACACCGGGTACGACGTCACCTTCATCCGCAACATCACCGACATCGACGACAAGATCCTGACGAAGTCCGCGGACCAGGGTCGCCCTTGGTACAACCTCGCCTACGACATGAAGCGCGAGCTCGACCGGGCCTACGACTCGCTGCGCGTGCTGCCGCCGACCTACGAGCCGGCTGCGACCGGCCACGTGCCGGAGATGATCGAGCTGATCGAGAAGCTCATCGGGCTGGGGCACGCCTACCCGGCCGAGGACGGCTCCGGCGACGTCTACTTCGACGTCCGCTCGTGGCCGGCGTACGGCGAGCTGACCCACCAGGGCATCGACGACATGGAGGCCGCCACCGACGCCGACCCGCGCGGCAAGCGCGACCCCCGCGACTTCGCCCTCTGGAAGGGCTGGAAGTCCGACTCCGAGCCGGCGACCGCATCCTGGCCGGCGCCGTGGGGTCGCGGCCGCCCGGGCTGGCACATCGAGTGCTCGGCGATGGCCGGCAAGTACCTCGGTGACGCCTTCGACATCCACGGCGGTGGCGTCGACCTGCGGTTCCCGCACCACGAGAACGAGCAGGCCCAGTCCCGCGCGGCCGGTGGCGCGTTCGCGTCGTACTGGCTGCACAACGCCTGGATCACCACGTCCGGCGAGAAGATGAGCAAGTCGCTCGGCAATTCGCTGCTGGTCCCGGAGGTGCTCCGCAAGGTCCGCGGGATCGAGCTGCGCTACTACATGGTCGCGGCGCACTACCGCTCGCACGTCGAGTTCTCCTTCGAGGCGCTGGAGGAAGCCGCCGCCGGCTTCCGCCGGATCGAGGGCTTCCTGCGCCGGGTCGAGGACGTCGTCGGCCCGGTGCCGGACACCGGGGTGCTGTGCGCGGAGTTCGTCGCCGCGATGGACGACGACCTCGGGACCCCGGCGGCGGTCGCGGCGATCCACGACGTGGTCCGGGAGGGCAACCGGTTGCTCGCCGACGGCGACTCGCCCGCGCTCCGCGGGAACGCCGCCTCGGTACGCCGGATGCTCTCGGTTTTGGGTCTGGACCCCGCTGATCCACACTGGTCCGGTGAGTCGAGCGATTCGGCGGAGCGGCTGACCTCGGCGGTCGACGTTCTCGTGGGTGCTCTGCTCGACCAACGACAGACCGCACGCGCGGCGAAGGACTTCGCTGCAGCCGACCAGATCCGCGACCAGATCGCGGCTGCCGGCATCGAGATCGAGGACACTCCGGCAGGCCCGCGGTGGACTCTGGAGAGTAGTAAGTAGTGGCAGGCAACTCCTCCCGCAGGGGAGCGATCAAGAAGACCGGCAAGGGCAACCCCACCGCCGGATCGGGTGGGCGCGTCAAGCGCGGCCTCGAGGGCAAGGGCCCCACGCCGAAGGCGAAGGACCGCCCGAACCACAAGGTCTACAAGGCCAAGCAGCGCGAGGAGAGGGCCGCCTCGGCGCGCCCGAAGCGGCGCGCGAAGCCGGGCGAGGCCGAGTGGGTCGCCGGCCGGAACTCCGTTGTCGAGGCGCTGCGCGCCAAGATGCCGGTGATCGCGGTGTACGTCGCCGAGGGCGCCGAGCGCGATGCCCGGCTGCGGGAGACCTTCCAGCTCACCTCCGACCTCGGCATCTCGCTGATGGAGGTCCCGCGGGTCGAGCTCGACCGGATGACCGGGGGCGCCGTCCACCAGGGTCTTGCTGCCCGGGTACCGGCGTACGAGTACGCGCACCCCGACGACCTGCTCCAGCTCGCGGCCGAGCGCGGTGAGAAGCCGCTGATCGTGGCGCTGGACTCGGTGACCGACCCGCGGAACCTCGGTGCCGTCGTCCGGTCGGCGTCGGGCTTCGGTGCGCACGGCGTGCTGATCCCCGAGCGCCGTGCCGCCGGGATGACGCCGTCGGCCTGGAAGACCTCGGCCGGTGCCGCCGCCCGGATCCCGGTGGCGCAGGCGGTGAACCTGACCCGGCAGCTCAAGGAGTACCAGAAGGCCGGTTGCATGGTGATCGGTCTGGCTGCTGACGGCGACGTCGCGCTGCCGGACCTCGACCTCGCCGACGGCCCGCTGGTCATCGTGGTCGGGTCCGAGGGCGACGGTCTGGGGCGCCTCGTCTCCGAGACCTGCGACCAGCTCGTCTCGGTGCCGATGAGCTCCTCGTTGGAGTCGCTCAACGCCGGTGTCGCCGCGTCGATCGCGTTGTACGCCGTGGCCCAGAAGCGCGGCGGCTGACGGCGACCCCGTCGGGGCCCCCGCGGTCCTCCGGGTCTAGCCGACCTGCCAGATCGTTGCCTGGGGTCCACCGTCGGCGCCGACCGCGAGCAGCTGTGTACCCAGGTCGACGCTGAGCGTGGTCGGGTCCAGCGGGCTGCGGCCGTCCCGGGAGACGCAGACCAGCACCGACCCGTCGGGGTGCTCGCGGAGGTAGGCCACCGAGTCCGCCTCGACCCGCGCCCAGCGCAGGCTGCCACGTCGCAGCGCGCGGTGTGCGCGGCGTACCGCGGCGAGAGCGGCGTACAGGTCCCGGGTCGGGGTGTCGAGAGCGGCCGGGTCGTCCCAGGGCATCGTTCGCCGGGAGTCCTCGCCGTCGACGCCTTCGAGGCCGAGCTCGTCGCCGGCGAAGACCATCGGCACCCCGGGCAGGGTGAACTGCAGGACCGCGGCCAGGTGGTGCAACTCCGGGCTCCCCGTGGTCGTCCGGATCCGCGGCGAGTCGTGCGAGCCGAGGATGTTCCAGCTCGTCGAGACCGCCCGCCACCCGAAGCTCGCGGTGAACGCACGCATCGCGGTGACCATCGCCGTGCCGTCCCGGCGCGGCAGGTCCACCGGCAGGCCGAAGCTCGGCGTCGGGTGCTCCGGGTTCCGCAGCCATTCCCAGACCGGGAACGAGAACCCGTAGTAGTTCATCGTCCCGTGCCAGCCGTCGCCGGCGAGGTCGCCGGTGGCGTCGTGCCCGTGCTCGGCCAGGACCAGGGCGTCCGGGCGGACCCCGACCGCGGTACGCCGGATCGCCCGCGCGACCTCGTGCGCGAGGTCGACGTCGCCGCGTCGCCCGGTCATGTTGGCCACGTCGATCCGCCAGCCGTCGAGGCCGAACTCGAGCCACCGGGCGACCACGGCGCGGAAGCGCTCGCCGAGGTCGGGCGCGGTGTGGTCGAGCTTCGGCAGGGTGCCGTGCCCCTTCCAGCCCTCGTGGCTGCCGTCCTCGGCGAAGTAGTAGAACGCCCGCTCGGCGGCGTCCGGGTCGGCGGCCGCGAGGAACCACTCGTGGGTGTCCCCGGTGTGGTTGCTGGTCAGGTCGCCGAGCACCCGGATGCCGCGGGCGTGGGCGGCGTCGATCAGCCGGCGGTAGGCCGGGTCCCCGCCGAGCAGCGGGTCCACCTCGTCGAACGTGCTCGCGTTGTAGCGGTGGTTGCTCTCGCCCGGGAAGACCGGAGTCAGGTAGACCGTGTCGGCGCCGAGCGCGGTGATGTGGTCGAGATGGTCGACGATGCCGTCGAGGTCGCCGCCGTAGTACTGCAGGGGCGTGTCCGGGCCGACGTGGATCGGGTCGTCGGCCCACGCGGCCGGGACCGCCCAGGCCGGGACCGGGCGCCCGGCGGCCGCCGTGGACCGGGCGAACCGGTCCGGGAAGACCTGGTAGACGACCGCGTCGCGTCCCCAGTCCGGCGGGGCGTCGTGGCAGCTGAGGGTGAAGTCGTGCGCGTCGGTGACGTCGTGCTCGAAGACCCCGGCGGCGTTCAGCCAGACGAAGGACTCCCCGTGGGCCACCAGGAAGCGGTAGCGCTGCACCGGGTTGTGGATGGTGACGTCGGCGCCCCACCAGACCGTCTCGCCCTCGGTCCCTTCGACCGCGCAGGCGGTGAAGAACGGTTCACCGTCCTCGACGGTGCGCAGCCAGACGGCCTCGGCGGGACGGTGCGTGCTGGTCCGGACGCGGACCCGGACCGAAGCGCCGAGCGGAGCGGACTCCTGCTCGGCGTACAGGGGGGATCCGTCGTGGTGGGGGTCGTGCAGCAGCGCGTCCACGGCACCATCCTCCCTGATCCGATCGGCGGTCCGAGAAGGGGTGCCGAGAAGGGGTTCCGAGAAGGCCTCGGCGGCGTCTAGGGTTCCGAGCAGGGCGAGGGGCTCTGGAGGACCGGTGCAGCGTCGAGCGTTCGTGAAGGTCTCGGCAGGCGCCGTCTGCGCAAGCCTCGTCCCGTCGCCCGCACGGGCGACGGTGGCCCCGGTGAACCGGCTCCGCCGCCGCGTCGTCGTGGTGGGCTCCGGGTTCGGCGGGTCGGTCGCGGCGTTGCGGCTGACCCGGGCCGGGGTCCCGGTCACCCTGCTCGAGCAGGGGCGGGCCTGGCCGACAGGTCCGAACGCGGACACCTTCCCGACGTTGCGGACCCTCGACCAGCGGGCGGTCTTCTACGGTTCGGCGCCGCAGGTCTTCCGACAACCCGTTCAGCTCCCGCCGTACGCCGGTCTGCTGAACGCCGTCGTCGCGCCGACCATGACCGTCCTGAGCGGCGTCGGGTACGGCGGTGGGTCGCTGACCTACCAGGGCATGACCCTGGAGCCGGCGCGGAACGTCTTCGAGCACGAGTTCCCCCACGAGATCGACTACGACGAGATGCACGCCGAGCACTACCCGAGGGTCCGGCGGATGCTCGGAGCGCAGACTGCGCCGGACGCGCTCATCGCCAGCCCGTCCTACAAACCGGCGCGCATCTTCAAACGCAACGCCGAGGCCGCCGGGTTCGCCGTCGACCGGATCCCGATGCCGATCGACTGGTCGTTCGCGCTGCGCGAGCTCGCCGGGGAGATGAAGGCGTCCTACACCAACGGCGACTGTGCGCTGGGGGTCAACAACGGTGGCAAGAACAGCCTGGACGTGACCTACCTGCGTCAGGCGGAGCAGACCGGGCGGCTCGAGGTCAGGCTGCTGCACCGGGTCACCGACATCGCCCGTACGTCGTCGGGGGAGTGGGAGGTGCGCGTCGCCCGGACGAACGTCTACGGCACCACCCAGGAGCACCTGGTCATCACCACCCCGACCCTCGTCCTCGCTGCCGGCAGCATGGGAACGACCCGGATGCTCGTCCGTGCCGGTGCGACCGGCCAGATCCCGGACCTTCCCGACGGGCTGGGCACCAACTGGGGGACGAACGCCGACCGCATCTACTCCTGGACGTCGTTCGCCGACGACTTCGGTGCGCCGCAGGGCGGCCCGGTCGTCTACGGCAGCCT
Organism: Marmoricola sp.; assembly: GCA_041618295.1. Lineage (GTDB taxonomy): Bacteria > Actinomycetota > Actinomycetes > Propionibacteriales > Nocardioidaceae > Marmoricola. The sequence goes on along the minus strand of JBFJNH010000005.1, from coordinate 24,925 downwards.
GGACTGGCAGGACGCGGCGTACGCCAACACGGTGATCCAGGCCTCGATCCCGCCGGTCCTCCTCGGCGGACCGGGACTGCCGACGAGGTCCACGATCCTGGTCGGGTACGGCGTCAGTGCGGCGCGCGGCCGGTTCGACTACAACGGTGTCCTCGACGACGCCGTGCTGACCTGGGCCTACGAGGGCGACCGGAAGATCCAGAGCCGGATCGGTCCGCGGGTCCGGGCGATCGCCGGCCCGGCGTCGCTGCTCGTCGACACCAACCTGGTGCTGCCCTGGACCTGGCACCCGATGGGGGGTGCCAGCATGGGCTCCGTCTGCGACACCGAGGGCCGGGTGCTGGATCAGTCGGGTCTCTACGTCCTCGACGGCGCGTTGCTGCCGGGGACGGCCGCGGCGTGCAACCCGTCGATGACGATCGCAGCGATCGCGGAGCGCGCGATGAAACGGATCGTCACCTCCGACGTCGGCACGGTCATCTGACGTCACGGGGCGTGCGGCGCGTCGGTACGATGACGCCGCTGGCTCGACCGGCACGCCGCGTTAGCTCAGGGGTAGAGCAGCTGTCTTGTAAACAGCAGGTCGTCAGTTCAAATCTGACACGCGGCTCCGCAGGGACGATCAGGGGCGCTCCAGGTAGAGCTTCCCCTCGCGCTCGGAGACCCGTCCGCGACGCAGCGGTGCCACCCGGGTCAGCAGCTTGAAGGCAGCCCCGAGCCCGGGCACCTTGGCGAAGACACCCCCGGGTCCGCGGACCATCCGTCCGCTCTGCACGTCGTACGCCGCGCCGTGCCAGGGGCAGACCAGGCAACCGTCGGCCGCGATGCTGCCGTCGCCGAGGTCGGCGCCCAGGTGGCGGCACCGCCGGCTCACCGCGAAGGGGGCGCCGTTGTTCCCGACCGCGAAACCCTCGAAGCCGGTCACGGTCCCGGGGGGAACCTCGCCTGCCGGGGCGATGTACTTCTCGGTACTCATGCCTGCTCCTTGATCGTGAGCGGTCGATGGTCGGCCGTTGCCCCCACTGTCGTGGCACGCGCCCGGCGGCGCAACCGTCCGGGAGGTCGAGATCGGCCCGAGAACCTGTTGCTGCACGGCGGGCGCCTCGCTAGCGTCGGAACACCGTGATGGTCCCGTGCGTACTCCTCGAAGGAGCTAGGGATGCTGAACTCACTCCTGACCTGGCTCGCCGCCGTACGCCGGTGGCTCTCGCCGATCGGCCGTTGGTGCGCGGCGGCGTTCGAACAGCTCGACCCGGACGGCGCGAACACGGCGCCCGAACAGCGAATCGTCGGTCTCAATGTGGCGCTGCTCGCCACCCTCGCGGTCCTCTTCGTCACCGGAGGCTGGGGTCTGCCCCGCCCGGTCGTGCTGCTCGCCCTTGCCGGCTACGGGGTGATCGCCTTCTTCTGGGTTCGCGCGCAGTACCAGGAGTCGCTGCGAGGGAGCCCGACCGTTCCGACCTGGCGCACCGTGATCGTGGTCTGCGGCGTCGGCCTGGCGCTCGTCGGCTACGGGGTCGTCGTCGGTCCGCAGGAGCAGGAGGGGACCGAACCGCTGGGCTGGTTCGCCAACCTGGCTCTCGTGCGGGGACCCGGCGTGCTGCTGCTGGTCGGCGTCATCGCTCTCTACTGGGGCCTCGGCTTCGTGATCGTCCGCACCCGCGCCGGGATCGGCCAGGCTCTGAGCAGCAGCACCCCCGCGACGGGCTTCACCGCGGCGGGCGGGTTGAACCGGGCTGAGCGGCTGCTGCTGTGGGTGGGGACGCCCCAGCCGGTCCCGGTGCCGGTGATCGCGATCGGGGTCATGCTCGTGCTGGTGACCGCGGGCCTCGGTCTGCTCGGTTCGGTGTCCATCGCCCCGTTGCTGGTCGCCCTCGGGGTGCTGGCGTTCCCGTTCGCGCTGAGCCTGCTCTCGGAGACCGCGATCCGTGCGTGCGAGCGGGCGACCCGGGACCGGCGCTGGATGGTCTTCCTGGTCGGCCTGCTGCTCGCGACCGTCGGGACCCTGGTCAGCTGGGCACTCGGCGCGACGGCGCTCCCGGTCTTCCTGATGCTCGGTCTCGGTCTGCTGGTCGTCGCGATCGCCTCGGCCACCCTGGTCGACGTCGCCGTCGTGCTCGCCGTGGTGGCGTTGCTCGGGGTGACGGTGCCCTCGGACGCGCCGCTGCCCGAGGTCACCGACCCGACCGGCGTGATCGTCTCGCTCGGCGACTCCTACATGTCCGGCGAGGGCGCCGACCGGTACCTGGAGGGCACCGACGAGGGCGGGGGGAACGAGTGCCGTCGGGCCCGCACCGCCTGGGCCGTGCGGGCGAGCGAGGAGCTCGGGCGGGGCCTGGTGTTTCTGGCCTGCTCGGGCGCGGACTCGTGGAACCTCCGCTACAGCGAGGGGCGGCGCGCCGACCAGGAGCCGCTCCCGGAGCCTCAGTACCGGCCCGGGCTGACCCAGCTCGCCGAGTACCGGGCGCGGTTCGCGGGCAAGGGTGCGCCCGCTCTGGTCGTCCTGAGTATCGGGGGCAACGACGCCGGCTTCGCGAGCATCGGGCTGACCTGTCTGGCGCCGGGTGACTGCAACGACGACCAGCCCTCGAAGCTGTGGAGCGACGGGAACCTGGACCGGGTGGAGAACCGGCTGCGCCAGGTCTACTCCCAGGTCCGGAGCACCTTCGAGACGACGCCGGTCGTGGTGGCGCCGTACCCGGACCCGCTCGCGTCCTCGGCCCCGTGCAGCTCGGCCGACCTCTCGACCGGGGACGTGGTCTTCATCCGGAAGTTCCTGGCGTCCCTCAACGAGCGGATCCGGACGGTGGCCGACGACTACGGGTTCTACTACGCCGCCCCGATGGTCGACGCGTTGCGCGACGAGAACTTGCAGCTATGCGGCAGTTCGCCGACCGGTCCCGGGATCAACTTCATCGGCATCCGGTCGGTCGGGGGGTTCCTGGAGCACCGGCTGAACCCGACCAAGTGGCACCACAACAGCCTGCACCCCAACCCCCGGGGGCACGCGGCGATGAACGCGGCGTTCCAGCGCTGGCTGGACGCGCAGGTCGACGGCGCCGACACCGGGCTCGCGGCGTTGCAGCCCCCGGGGATCCGATCGACGGACACCGGCCCTGCGCCGGTCAGCGAGATCAGCGTCCGGGACGGGCAGGAGGTCGCGGTGGAGGGCTGCGCGGCGTACCCGATCGACGACGACCGCGGGTGCAAGGCGCTGAGCACCACCTGGGCGCTCCAGGAGACCGGTGTCTTCCTGCTCTCGCGAGGTGTGTGGGCGCTCCTCGTGGTCGCCGGCTCCTGGTTGATCGCAGTGGCGTTCTTCGGTTGGCGGCGGGTCGTGAGGCGAGTTTCGCCCTGATCTTCCCGAGATTTTCGCCGGTTCTGCACCGGTTGAGCATCATCAGGGCGGAGATTTGTCAAGGAACACCAGGTCAATCCTGTGGATAACTAGCCGAAGATCGCGCACCTGAGCGGTCTGATCCGGGACGAGATGGGCAAAGTTCCCGGTCTAGTTCCCCGGTGTACAACGACGCGACGGGTGATGTTCCCTCGAACCTCACTACTCCCCAGCAGTGCATGGAGCTCGCGAGTCATGGCCCAGACGACCAACCAGCAGCGCGCCGCGCACGCGGTCGCGTCCTGGATGGCGCACCTGGAGTGGAACAACACCCAGCTCGTCGCCGCCACCGGAGCCGACCCGGGGACCATCGGTGACTTCCTCAACGGCAAGCGCTGGCCCAAGATCGGCACCCAGGGCAAGATCGAGCGGGCCTTGGGCTGGGCTCCGGGCACCCTGCGGCTGATCGCGGCCGGCGGCCCCGAGCCCGTCGTCGCTGTCGGTGCCCGCCGCCATGATCAGGACCAGTACGACGACTCACTGCGGTTCCGACGTCCCGAGGGCCTGAGCGACCAGCAGTGGTCGCAGGTGCGGGACAAGGTGGAGGACTTCCTCGAGTGGCAGATCGAACGGGTGGGTCGGGGCCACTGAGCTACGACCCGGTGGCCGACGTCGCACGTCGGTACCCGGACTGGCTGGTGGCCGAGGCCGACCTCGGTGGTCTGGTCGCGGAGGTGTTCTGCCCAATGCGCCGGGTGATCCTGCTCGACAGCACCCTCGGTCCGTACGTCGCCCGTTGCTCGCTCGCGCACGCCGTCGCGCACCTCGACCTCGGGCACACCCATCCGGCGCGCGGCCATTTCGAGAGCCGGGAGGAGCTGGCCGCGAACACGCTTGCCGCCGAGCGGCTGATCCCGCTCGAGGACTACGCCGCGGCGCTGGCCTGGACCCGCGAACCCGACGAGATCGCCGAGGTGCTCGCCGTCGACGGCGCGACCTTGCGGATCCGGGAGGCGCGGTTCACCGCCGCCGACCGGCGCTTCGTACGACGCCGGACCCGCCTCTCCCACGAGCCGGTCTGAGCTCTAGCCGATGCGGACGACCGGGAACTGCAGCCGGGGGTGGACGTAGCACCCCTGCGCCTCGATCAGCCGCAGCTCTCGGGACTCGGCCGCCAGGGTCTGGGCGAGCAGGTCGTGGACGCTCGAGGCGGTCCGGGCGAGCGCGTCGGCGGGATCGCCGGAGGCGGTGAGGTGGGCCGAGAAGAGCGCGGCGGTGACGTCGCCCGAGCCGTTGGCCGTCATCGGCAGGCGGGGCGTCTCGACGTACCAGCTGCCGCTGCCGGTGACCGCCACCATCCCGATCGCGTCGGTCGCTTGCTCGCCGTACGTGACGCTGGTGACCAGCACCGTCGCCGGGCCGAGCGCACGGGCGGCGTCCGCCGCGGCGACGACGTCGGCCACGGTGGCGGCCCGGTCGATCTCGGGCTGCCCGAGGAGGACCCCCAGCTCGAACTGGTTCGGGGTGATCAGGTCGGCGTCCGGGACCACCCGCTCGCGGATCAGGGGAGGGATCGCCGGATCCACGAAGCAGCCGGACCGGGCGTTGCCCATCACCGGGTCGCATGCGTACGTCGCGCCTGGGTTGGCTGCCCGGACCCGGGCGACGGCGTCCAGGACGACCTCGGCGATCTCGGGGCTGCCTTGGTAGCCGGAGAGGACCAGGTCCACCTCGGCCAGGGCCCCGCGCTCCTCGATGCCGAGGATCACCTCGTGGACGTCGGCTCCGGTCAGCACCGGTCCGCGCCAGGCGCCGTACCCGGTGTGGTTGGAGAACAGCACGGTGCTCACCGGCAGCACCTCGTGCCCCAGTCTTTGGAGCGGGAAGACGGCGGCGCTGTTGCCCACGTGGCCGTAGGCGACCGACGACTGGATGGAGAGGATCCGCACCTGGCGATCCTCCCACCTGGGCCGGCGCGGTGCGGTGGCCCGACCTGTACGCCGAAACTAGAACTTGTTACATTTATCCGGCCGGGGTGATCCGGCTCACCACTGCGCGGACGAATGAGGAAACCATGGCAAAGAAGCGGTCCAACGAAGCTGACTACGTCGTCGTCGGATCCGGGAGCTCGGGCAGTGCGGTCGCTGGGCGACTCGCCGAGGCGGGGCACAGCGTGATCCTGCTGGAAGCCGGCAAGAGCGACCTGAAGTTCCTCACCAAGAAGCCGGGCATGATCGGCCCGATGCACGCCGTCCCGCAGATCAAGAAGACGGTGGACTGGGGCTTCTACTCCACCCCGCAGAAGCACATCCTCGATCGCAAGATGCCGGTCCCGCGGGGCAAGGTCGTCGGCGGTTCGAGCTCGGTCAACGGCATGGTCTACGTCCGCGGCAACCGGGCGAACTTCGACTCCTGGGCCGCCGAGGGCAACGAGGGCTGGGACGCCGACTCGGTCAACGCGGCGTACAAGCGGATGGAGGACTACGAAGGCGGCGAGGACGCCTACCGGGGTGTCGGTGGTCCGATCCGGATCACCAAGAACAAGTTCCCCCAGGAGGGCACCCACCAGTTCATCGAGGCGACCTCGAACGCGCTCGGGGTTCCGATCAACGAGGACTACAACGGGGCGTCGCAGGAAGGCATCTCGCGGATGCAGCAGAACGCCGCGGACGGGCTGCGCTACAGCGCCTCCCGCGGCTACGTGCACAATCTCGCCCCGGAGACCCTGGAGCTGCAGAGCGAGGTGATGGTCACCCGGGTGAACATCGAGAACGGGCGCGCGACCGGCGTCGACGTGACCGACAAGAACGGCGCCAAGCGCACCATCCGCGCGGGCAAGGAGGTCATCCTCTCGGCTGGGTTCGTCGGGTCGGCCCAGCTGCTGATGCTCTCTGGCGTGGGCCACGCCCAGCACCTGCGCGACCACGGGATCCAGGTCGTCTCCGACCTGCCGGTCGGCGACAACCTGCACGACCACATGTTCCACGCGATGACCTTCCACACCACCTCCACCAAGATGAAGGGCAGCCCGGCGTTCTTCGCCAAGGGCATCGCCAAGGAGGTGCTGCGGCCCGGTACGACGTTCCTGGCCAACTCGGTCTTCGAGTCCGTCGGCTTCGTGAAGACCTCGCAGGCGACCAACAACGTGCCGGACCTTCAGCTGCACATGCTGCCGTGGTCCTACGTCTCGCCCAACCAGGACGAGCCGATCATGCATGACGTCGACCCGCGGACCGCAATGACCATCCTGGTCACCCTGATCTACCCGCACAGCCGGGGCACGCTGCGGCTGGCGAACACGGACCCGACGTCGACGCCACTCATCGACTTCAACTACCTCGGTGACGCCGCGGACCTCGACCTGCTCCTCGAGGGTTCCGAGATGGCGCGGGCGATCATGGCGGACGGCGCCTTCAAGGGCCACGTCAAGGAGGAGATCCACCCGGGGGTCAAGCTCCAGGGTCCGGACCTGCGCCAGGAGATCCTGAACCGGGCCACGTCGGTCTACCACGGTGTCGGCACCTGCCGGATGGGCATCGACGAACTGTCCGTGGTCACCCCGGACCTCAAGGTCCGGGGCGTCGAGGGCCTCCGGGTCGCCGACGCCTCCATCATGCCGTCGATCACCGGTGGCAACACCAATGCACCGGCGATCATGATCGGCGAGAAGGCGGCTCAGATCATCCTGGGCGGCTGAGCGGTTCGCCGTACGACTTGAACACCGGAAACCTGTGTGGAGCACGCAAAACAACGCGTGCTCCACACAGGTTTCACTGGGTAGCCAGTGAAACCTGTGGCGATCAGCGAACGAGCAACGACCGCTTCGAGAGCCCCATCCAATAGCCGTCGATGACGTGGTCGGCGGGGGTTTCGGGGTCGGTGGCGGCGCCGAGGGTGACGAAGAGCGGGGTGTAGTGCTCCACCGTCGGGTGTGCGTAGGGCATCCCTGGCGCCTTGGTCCGGTACGCCGCCAGCTCGGCTACGTCGCCGCGGTGGAGGGCGTCTGCGGCCCAGTGGTCGAAGTCCGTCGACCAGCCGGGGGCGGCTGCGTCGATCCTGAACTCGGTGAGGAACCGCAGCCCGTGGGTCAGGAAGCCGGACCCGATGACGAGCACGCCCTCGTCCCGCAGCTCACGCAGCCGGGTGCCCAGGGTGAGCAGGCGGTAGGGGTCGTGGGTGGGGAGAGACATCTGCAGCACCGGGATGTCGGCTTCCGGGTACATGATCCGCAGCGGCACCCAGGCGCCGTGGTCGAGTCCGCGGCTGGCGTGCTGGTAGACGCTCTCGGTGTCCGGCATCATCGCCGCCACCCGGGCGGCCAAGGCCGTCGCGTCCGGGGTGTCGTACCGCATGCGGTAGTACCTCGGGTCGAAGCCGCCGAAGTCGTAGACGAGCTCGGTGCCGGGTCCGCTGGCGCTCAGGGAGAGCGGTGCGGACTCCCAGTGGGCGCTGACGATCAGGATCGCGGTCGGGCGGGCGAAGCTGCCAGCGAGGGTCCGGAGCTCCGCGGACCACACCGGGTCGTCCAGCAGCGGGGGTGCGCCGTGCCCGAGGTAGAGCGCGGGCATCCGTGAGGTGGTCATGAAACCAGAGTAGTTGAAAGTTCAACCTCAAGCAACGTCTCGACCGGCCCGACGACCGGGGGCAGGCTCCCGAACGGCTCGGCCGGCTCGCCGCGGCGGTCGCGCACCGCCCGGCCGGGCTCAGGGCAGCGACCAGTCGACCGGTTCACCGCCCTGCTCCACCAGGAGTGCGTTCACCCGGCTGAACGGCCGCGAGCCGAAGAAGCCCCGGTGTGCCGAGAGCGGACTCGGGTGCACCGACTCGACCCAGGGGACCGGGCCCAGGGCCGGTTTCAGGGACTGGGCGTCGCGACCCCACAGGATCGCGGCCAGCGGGCCGCCGCGATGGGCCAGTGCCCAGAGGGCCCGCTCGGTCACCGGCTCCCAGCCCTTGCCGCGGTGCGCGTTGGAGACCCCCGGTGCCACCGTCAGCGTCCTGTTCAGCAGCATCACCCCGGCCTCGGCCCATGCGGTGAGGTCGCCGGTGCTGGGTGCCGCTACGCCGAGATCGCTGACCAGTTCGGTGAAGATGTTGCGCAGGCTCCCGGGCAACGGCCGCACGTCGGGCGCCACCGAGAAGCTCAGGCCGACCGGGTGTCCGGGGGTGGGGTAGGGGTCCTGCCCGACGATCAGCACCTTCACCTCGGCCAACGGCCGTTGGAAGGCGCGCAGGACCTGCTCCCCAGCGGGCAGGTAGCCGCGTCCGGCCGCCAGCTCGGCGCGCAGGAACTCGCCCATCCTCACCAGATCCGGCTCGACCGGGGCGAGTGCCTCGGCCCAGTCCGGAGCCACCAGCCCGCGTGCGCTCAGCTCGGCCAGGGCGCCCATCGTCCGCCTACGCCGGGTCGAGCAGGGTCTCGAGCTTCGCCGCGACGGCGGCGTGGTACGACGCGAACGGGTGGAAGGCAAGCGCCTTGCCCGGCTCGATGTTCTGGCCGTTGATCCAACGGTCCGTCGAGCAGGCATCGTGCCCCTCGGATTCGGTGTACATGTCTACGAAGTCGACCCGGGCGCCCCTGGCTGCCGTAGCCATTGCTTCGCTGATCTTCCGCTGCGAGTACCGGAAGCGCGGTATCGCGTCCGCTGTGAGCGGGACCTCGCGGGGGCAGGTGCCGTTTTCCGGAAGTAGGCGCGGATAGCCGATCAGCACGATCCTGGCGTCGGGTGCTCGCTCGCGGATGGCCTCGAGGTCCGTCTGGAGCGTTCCCGCCATGGCCCCGATGATCGCGTCGATGACCGAGTCAGGCTGCTGGAGGTAGTTGCGGCACTCCGGTCCGACCACGCCGTTAGTCTCCAGGCAGATGTAGAGCAGGTAGTAAGAGAGGCCGTGGTCGTTGAGACCGATGCCGATCGTCACCAGGTCGGCGTCCACCGGGACTTGCTCCAACTGCGGTGCGTTCACTCCTTTCTCTGTCCTCTGAGCGGCAACTAGGTCTGCTGAGGACGCTCCGGCACAGGACGCGTCGACGAAATAGTCGAACCCGAGCCGGTCGGCGATCAGGGACGGGTAGTTCAGCGAGGAACGGTTGCATGCCTCGTTGGTGACCGGGAGCAGGCCGACGCCGGAGGTACCGGAATCACCCAGGGCGACGTAAGTGCTGATCTCGCCAGCGCCCTTGGGTGGGTTGTCCGTGCCGCAGGCGCTCAGGACCACGAGCGCCGCGGCGAGGAGGGCTGCCGTCACCGCCCGGGCCCGGCGGGGTCCGGCGGTTCGGTTGCGCTGGTCGGTCACGGTCTGCATGGCGGCACCATTATGGCGGGTCGCTGGTAGCGCGGATCGGCCGTCAACGGGCCTTGACCCGGGCTGCGATCTCGGCGGCGACGGCCTCCTGGCCCACCGCTAGCGGGTGGAAGGCCTTCTGCCGACCAGCGATCGACCGCTTGTCGTGCACCCACGGCTCGTCCGCGCAGACGTGGTGGTCGGCACCGGCCGCGGCGATGTTCACGTACGTACTCCCGGTCCGCTGCGCGGCGGACTGGATCGCACCGTTCACCTTGCCCAGCACGATGTACGCAGCATCCAGCTCTGCCGGCTCGAGGTCGGGCAGTGCCGGGCAGGGGTTCCGCGCCGGCATCAGCTGCGGGTAGCCGACCAGGACGATGTAGGCCCGGGGGGCCTTCTCCTGGATGGCGCGGACGGCCGCGGTCAGGTTCGTCTCCAGGTTGTCGAGGTGACCCTGGAGCTCGTTGACCGGTGTCCGGTCCCCGCACGGGGGGAAGGTCAGGCAGACCTTGAACAGGCTGCTCAACAGGTTGTCGTCGGCCAACCCGGTGCCGATCGTGATCAGATCGGCTTCGGGGTCGACGGCGTCGATCTGGGCCGGCAGCGGTTTCTTGCTGACCGGCGACCTGACCGAACGGGTCAGGGCCTGGGTGCCGGTGCCGAAGCACGAGACGTCGACGAGCTCGTCGACCTCGAGGTCGGCGGCCAGGAGGGTCGGGTAGTTGCCCTCGGAGCGAAGGCAGCCCTCCTTCGACGTGGTCCGGCCGACGTACGGCGCCGCGGTGAAGCCGTCGCCGAGTGCCACGTAGGTGCCGATCGAGGTGTCCCGCGGGGTCGGCTCGGCAGGACCGAAGCCCCCCGCGCCGCAGCCGCTCGCGACCACGGCCAGGGCGCCGGCCACGAGGGTGATCGCCGCCTTCGGGTAGGCGCGCTTCATCGCTTCTGGGCCAGGTCCCGCGAGGCTCCCGAGGAGAACCTGCGTTCCCGGTTCGAGCCGATCGCGGAACGGTCCGGTGCCACCTCCGCGGCCGGTCGCGGCGCCGTCTTTGCTGCTGTCTTCACCGCTGCCTTCCCCGAGGTGCTGGCCTTCTTGGCCGCGACCTTCTTGGCAGCGGCCTTCTTGGCGGCAGTCTTGCGTGTCGACGCCTTCTTCGGGGCCGTTTCCCGGTCGTCGGGCGTCGAGTGCTGGGTGATCCACTCGTCCATCACCAACCAGGTGCTGTTGCGTGCCGCCCGGCCGGTGAGCATGCCCAGGTGGCCGCCGGGGACGATCTCGAACCGGACCTCGTGCGCGTTCCGCAGCAGCGGCACGACGGCCCTGACGGCCGGGATCGGCGCGATGCCGTCGGTGTTGCCGGCGAAGACCAGCACGGGCGCCTTGATGTCGGCCAGGTCGATCAGGTGGCCGCTCAGGTTCACCTTGCCGGTGTTGAGCTGGTTGTGCTTGAGCATCCGGTGGTAGAGCTGGCCGAAGGTTCGGCCGGGGTAGGCGAGCATGTTCGCGGTGAACCGGTCGACCGCCTCGATCTGGGCGAGCCACTCCGAGTCGTCGAGGTGCTGCAGGATCGCGATCGGCTTGGTGATCAGCTTGGTGCCGCTGCTGAGCTGGAAGGCGCGTCGGACCAGTGGCTTCGGCGCGCCGCCCATCGCCCGGTAGATCTGGGTGACGATGCCACCGTCGGTGAGCTTGAGGATCGGGCGCAACGGCGCGACCAGGGGGACCTGTCGCACGTCGAACGGCGAGCCGACGATCGTCAGGGAGGCGATCGGCAGCTTCGCGTCCGAGGCGGCCGCGAGCGTTGCGAAGATGCCGCCCAGCGACCAGCCGATGACGTGCACCGGCCGGCCGCCGGCGTGCCGACTGACCTCGCGGATCGCCTCCGGGACGACCTCGTCGACCCAGTGCTCCATCCCGAGGTTGCGGTCCTTGAACGAGATCTCGCCGTACTCGACCAGGTACGTCGGTCGACCGGCCTTGACGAAGTGCTCGACCAACGAGCAGTCGCGACGCAGGTCGAAGCAGATCGCCGGAGCCGCGAGCGGGGTCACCAGCAGCACCGGGTCGCCGGTCGCGCGGACCTGCTTCTGCGGTCGGTAGTGGTAGACCTCGCGCAAGGGCCCGTCGTCGATCAGGGTGCGGGGCATCGGGCGCAGGTCTGCCAGCCCGCCGTAGAGCACCTTGTGGGCGACGTTGCTGGCAGCGGAGGCGACCTGGTCCGGCTTCGGGATCAGATCCATGCCTCGGAAAGTACCAACAATGGCGTGACGGCGACCAACGTCCGCAGGCTGGACGGGCTCGGTCACCCGGACGGGTGCCGGAACAGGTGATGGACACCACGACGACCGGGGCGGTAGGACAAGCCCATGAAGAAGAGAAGCCCATGAAGATGAGTCGGCTCGTCGGTGGGGCAGCTGTCGGTCTCGGGATCGTCGCGGTGCGCGATCTCACCCAGAAGCGGCACGCGCTGATGCGCAACTTCCCGGTCATCGCCCACGCGCGCTACTGGCTGGAGACCGTCGGGCCGGAGCTCCGGCAGTACATCGTCACCTCCAACGAGGAGGAGCGCCCGTTCAACCGGGACCAGCGCACCTGGATCTACGCCTCCTCCAAGGAGGAGAACAACTACTTCGGGTTCGGCACCGATGTCGACGTCGAGCACACCCAGGGGCACGCGTACATCAAGCACCGCACGTTCGCGAGCCGGCTGCCCGACGACCACGACAAGTCCGCGACGATCCCCAGCGCCAAGGTCCTGGGTGGTCCCCGCGGTCGCGCGAAGGCGTTCCGTCCGGCCTCGGTCGTCAATATCTCCGCGATGAGCTTCGGGTCCATGTCGAGCGCCGCGATCACCGCGCTGAACAAGGGCGCCGCCGCCGCGGGCTGCATGCACAACACCGGTGAGGGCGGGCTGTCGCCGTACCACCGCAACGGCGGCGACATCGTGCTCCAGATCGGCACCGCGTACTTCGGCTGCCGCGACGAGTCGGGCGCCTTCAGCATCGATCGGCTCCAGGCGGTCGTCGACTCGGCACCCGTCAAGGCCATCGAGATCAAGCTCAGCCAGGGTGCCAAGCCGGGTCTCGGCGGGTTGCTGCCGGCAGCGAAGGTGACCAAGGAGATCGCCGAGATCCGCGGCATCCCCGAGGGCAAGGACTGCGCCTCACCGTCCCGGCACACGGCCTTCACCGACGTCGACAGCATGCTGGACTTCGTCGAGTACGTCGCCGCGGAGACCGGGCTGCCGGTCGGGATCAAGTCCGCTGTCGGCGAGATGCAGTTCTGGCACGACCTGACCCGGTTGATGTCCCGCGGCGACCGGGGCGTCGACTTCGTCACGATCGACGGTGGCGAGGGCGGTACCGGAGCTGCCCCGCTGATCTTCGCCGACTCCATCGCGGTGCCCTTCCGGATGGGCTTCTCCCGGGTGTACGGCGCCTTCGCCGAGCTCGGCCTGACCGACGACGTCACGTTCATCGGGTCGGCCAAGCTGGGCCTGCCCGACAACGCGGTCGTGGCCTTCGCGCTCGGCGTGGACATGGTCAACGTCGCCCGCGAGGCGATGATGGCGATCGGTTGCATCCAGTCCCAGAAGTGCCACACCGACCACTGCCCGACCGGTGTCGCGACCCAGAACCCCTGGCTGGTGCACGGCCTGGACTCGACGTCCAAGGCGGTACGGTGCGCGCACTACGTCACCACGTTGCGCAAGGAGCTGATGAAGGTGACCGCTGCTGTTGGGGTGGCCCACCCCGGCCTCATCACCGCCGACGACGTGGACATCTTCTGCGGTGACTACGAGGCCCGGTCGCTCGGCTCCGTCTACGGCTACAAGGACGGGTGGGGCCAGCTCGGGCCGGAACTTGCGGAGACGATCACCCGGCTGATGCACCCGCAGACCACCTTCGACGAACCGACCGCCTCGTGAGCGCCCCGGTCGCCCTGGTCACCGGTGGCTCCTCGGGGATCGGGGAGCGCACGGTCGTCGAGCTGCTCGACGCCGGCTTCACGGTCTACACGGTCGCCCGCCGGGTCGAGCGGATGGCTGCCCTGGCTTCCCGGGGTGCGCACGTCTTCGCGATGGACGTCACCGACGACGCGTCCATGGTCGCCGGGGTCGAGCGGATCATCGCCGAGCAGGGCCGGATCGACGTCCTGGTCAACAACGCCGGCTACGGCTCGTACGGCGCGGTCGAGGACGTCCCGATCGCCGAAGCCCGCCGGCAGTTCGAGGTGAACGTCTTCGGGCTGGCCAGGTTGACCCAGCTGGTGGTGCCCCCGATGCGCGCGCAGTCGTCCGGTCGGATCATCAACATCAGCTCCATCGGCGGGAAGTTCTACGAGCCGTTCGGTGCCTGGTACCACGCCACCAAGTTCGCGGTGGAGGGCTTCAGCGACTGCCTGCGGATGGAGCTCAAGCCCTTCGGGATCAAGGTGGTGATCATCGAGCCCGGCCCGATCATCACCGAGTGGAACGAGATCGCCCGGGACTCGCTGCTCGAACGCTCCGGTGCGGGGGCGTACGCGCGCTACGCGACGAAGGCGCACGCCCTGCTGACCGAGTTCGACAAGCCCGGTCGGGCGTCCACGCCGGAAACCGTGGCGAAGAAGATCCGGAAGGCCGCCACCAAGCGGCGTCCGGCCGCCCGCTACCCGGTGGGGCGTGGCGCTCGTGCGATCACCCTGAGCCGGGACTACACGCCGGACGTCGTCTTCGACCAGGTCGTGTCGCGGATGTACGGGTCGCGCTGAGGATCGGACCCGGAGATCAGACCCGGAGATCAGACCCGGAGATCAGACCCGGAGATCAGACCCGGAAGGCTCGCTCCAGGAGCTCGAGCTGCTCGCCGGCGTACACCGCGATCTTCTGCAGCGACGGGATCGAGTCGCGGCACCCGGTGAAACCGATGTTGAACTCGCCGTCGTAGGAGACCGCGGTGATGTTCAACGCCTGGCCGTTGAAGAGCAGCGACACCGGGTAGATCTCCAGCAGCCGGGACCCGTCGAGGTACCGGGGCTCGGCCGGACCGGGGACGTTGGAGATCACCACGTTCGAGGCCGGGCGGCCGCGGCCGCCGAAGCCGAGGATCGACTGGGAGAGGAACGGCGCCATCAGGGCCGCCGTGTAGGCGTCCATCCCGAGGCCACCGACGTCGGGGAGCCGCTCCTTGCCGAGGCGGGTGGAGGCCTTGATCGCCCGGATCCGGTCGATCGGGTCCGCGAGGTCGGTGCCGAGGGTCGAGTAGAGGAAGGTGATCGCGTTGCCGACCCCGGCCCCCTCGCCCTCCCGGACCGAGACCGGCACGTTGGCGATCATCGGCTCTTGGGGCAGCTCGCCGAGCTCGCGCAGGTACTCCCGCATCGCGCCGCCGCAGATGGCCAGGAAGACGTCGTTGAGGCTGCCTCCCGCCGCGGAGGCGACGGCGCGCATCCGGTCGATGCGGTAGTGCTGGGTGGCGAACCGGCGGGGGGTGTGGATCCGGCCGTTGAAGATCGTCTTCGGCGCCCGGAACGGCACCGCCCGGACCTCGTCCTTGGTGCCCAGCAGGCTCTCGCCGTAGGTGCGCCCCAGCGACTTCACCACGGCCCCGCCGCCGGCCGCGGCACCGCGGATCGAGATCGAGCCGCGCTCGCCGGGCTCGGGCGGGGTCACCTTGCGGGGGATCCCGGACTGGTCCGGGCCCCGGGTGCCGACGGCCCACGGCGGCAGCATGCCGCGGGCGTCGTGGTCGATGCTCAGGATCCGCTTGAGCAGCCGGATGCCGCCGACGCCGTCGATCTGGGAGTGGTGCACCTTCATGTACATCGACCACTGGCCCTGCTCGAGGCCCTCGATGATGTGGTACTCCCACAACGGGTAGCGCCGGTCGAGCTTCGCCGAGTGCAGCCGGGAGACCAGGACGCCGAGCTCGCGTTGCGAGCCGGGCCGCGGCAGTGCGGAGTGCCGGAAGTGGTAGTCGAGGTCGATCTCCGAGGAGCGCAGCTCCTTCCAGCCCGGGACCGGTGCCGCCTTGAGCAGGTAGTTGAACGGCGGTTGGAACTCGCGCACCTCGCGCCACCGGGCCACCAGGTCGCGGACGAAGTCCGGGTCGTCCTGAGGTACGGCGAAGGTCGCGAGCATGGCGACCTGCATCGGGGTCCGGTACGACTCGGCGTACAACCAGGCGGAGTCGTTGACCTTCAGCACTTTCCGGCTCATTGCCGCACCTTAGGAGGTCGAGGGCGACCGCGCCTAGGTCTCGCCGCTCAGGAGCGCTTGGCGGGCTTGAGGTTCTTGGCGTGACCCGGGCGGACGGCGGCGAGATCGGTGAGGAAGTTCGTGGCCCAGTTGGACACGTCGTTCTCAGCGACGGTACGCCGCATCGCCCGCATCCGCCGGGTCAGCTCCTTGGGCTCGGCCTGGTAGGCGTCGAGCATCTGGGCCTTCATCCCGTTGATGTCGTAGGGGTTGACCAGGAAGGCCTGGCGGAGCTCCTCGGCCGCGCCGGCGAACTCGGAGAGCACCAGGGCGCCGTCCTCGGAGTAGCGGCAGGCGACGTACTCCTTGGAGACCAGGTTCATCCCGTCGCGGAACGGCGTCACCACCATGATGTCGCTGGCGACGTAGAGCGCAGCCATCTCGGCCTGCGGGAACGAGGCGTTGAGGTAGGAGATCGCCGGCCGGCCGATCCGGCCCAGGTCGCCGTTGATGTGGCCGACCAGGCGGTCGATGTCGTCGCGCAGGATCCGGTACTGGTCGACCCGTTCGCGCGACGGGCTGGCGACCTGGACGAAGGTCGCGTCCTCGACGGTGAAGTGCCCGTCGTGGATCAGCTCGCTGAACGCCCGGAGCCGCGCGTAGATGCCCTTGGTGTAGTCGAGCCGGTCGATGCCGAGGAAGATCCGCCGCGGGTTGCCGAGGTCCTCGCGGATCTGGGCGGCCCGTGCCTGGACAGGGGCCGACCTGGCCAGCTCCTTGAACTGGGCGGTGTCGATCGAGATCGGGAACGCCTTCGCGGTCACCACCCGGCCGTCGGGTAGGTAGACCGAGTCGCGGTGGGTCTTGTGCCCGACCCGCTGCCGGACCAGCCGGATGAAGTTCTGGGCGGCACCGGAGAGCTGGAAACCGACCAGGTCGGCTCCGAGCAGGCCCTCCAGCAGCTCGCGCCGCCACGGCACCTGGGAGAAGAGCTCGGCGGGCGGGAACGGGATGTGCAGGAAGAAGCCGATCCGCAGGTCCGGGCGCAGCTCGCGCAGGAACGCCGGCACCAGCTGGAGCTGGTAGTCCTGGATCCAGACCAGCGCGCCCGGAGCGGCGGACTCGGCGGCGGCTGCGGCGAAGCGGCGGTTGACGGTGACGTACGCCTCCCACCACTCGCGGTGGAAGGCGGGCTTGGCGACGACGTCGTGGTACAGCGGCCAGAGGGTGGCGTTGGAGAACCCCTCGTAGTACTCCTCGTACTCCTCGGTCGACATGCTCACCGGGACCAGCGTCATGCCTTCGTGCTCGAACGGTCGCAGGTCCGCGCCGACGTCTCCGGGCCACCCGATCCAGGCGCCGTCCTGGCTGGTCATCACCGGGGCGAGCGCGCTGACCAACCCGCCGGGGGAGCGACGCCAGGAGGTCGCGCCGTCCGGATCGGTCACCCGGTCGACAGGGAGGCGGTTCGCCACGATGACCAGGTCGGCGCGCGGTCCACTGGCTCGGCTCACGTCTCCACCCTATGCGTTCTGTCCACGGCACGGCGTGCTCGGGACGCGCCCGACCGGATCGAATGACATCCGTGTGGTTTGTCGCCTAGGATGGTCGGAGTCCACCAGCAGCACCTGAGGAGTTCCCCACGATGGTCGCGAGTGAAGCGCTCAGCTCCGGGCAGCCCAGCGAGTCCGGGAGCCTGTCCGAGCGTGATCGGGGCATCCTCGACTTCGAGCGTCAGTGGTGGAAGTTCGCCGGCGCCAAGGAGAGCGCGGTCCGCGAGAAGTTCGACATGAGCTCGACCCGGTACTACCAGGTGCTCAACGCCCTCATCGACCGTCCCGAGGCCCTCGCCCACGATCCGCTGCTGGTCCGTCGGCTGCGCCGGCTTCGTGCGGCGCGCCAGCGCCAGCGCTCGGCCCGCCGGCTCGGCTTCGAGCTGTAAGGGCCATGTCCCTGCGTCGGTCCCGCCGCAACGACGACGGTTTCGTCCTGCCGACGAGACTGATGGTCTTCAGCGTCTCGTTCGTGGCCCTGGCCGGACTGGTCTTCGTGGCGACCCAGGGCGACGAAGGGCCGGATCAGGTGACCCCCTCGTCCGCGGCGTCCTCCTCGCCGACCGGGTACGCCGGTCCGCAGAACCTGCGTACCGAGACGCCGGAGCCGACGCCCACCCCGACGCCGAAGCCGGTGCCGGAGATCGTGCGCGACGACTACAGCCTGGTGGTCTTCAACAACACCAACATCCGGGGCCTCGCCGGCAAGACCGCGACCCGCGCGGAGAAGGCCGGTTGGACGGTCATCGGTACCGACAACTGGGTCGGGTCGGTGGACGCCAGCACCGTCTACTACGGGCCGAAGCTGAAGGCTGCCGCGGCCCTGCTGGCGAAGGACCTCGGCATCAAGCGGATCAAGCCGTTCATCTCCCCGATGCGTCCGGACCGGCTGACCGTCATCCTCACCACGGACTACCAGTAGGCCCGGGGTCGTCGCACTCTGATTGAGTGGACCTATGGAGTTCCGCTCCGCCGCCGGCGTCCAGCAGTACGACGCGGTCGCCCGTCTCGGCAGCCGCCTGCTGGTGGCCCTCGACTTCGACGGCACCCTCGCGCCGATCGTGGAGAACCCCGATGTGGCCCTGATCCACGAGCGGGCCGGTGACCTGCTGGTCGAGCTCTCGGGTCTGGTGGGCACCGTTGCGGTGATCACCGGCCGACCGGCGCGGCAGGTCCTGGCGCTCGGCGGGCTGGACGAGGTCGGGGACCGGATCGGTGCGGCCGACCGCGAGCTGGTGGTGCTGGGGCAGTACGGCAACGAGCGCTGGACCTCGAACGTCCGTCGGGTCGTCTCGCCCAAGCCCCCGACCGGTCTGGCGAGCCTGATCAGCGACCTGCCGCGGCTCTTCCGCCGGGCCGGGGTCACCGACGCCTGGGTCGAGCAGAAGGGTCTGGCCGTCGCGGTCCACACCCGCCGGTGCGAGGATCCGCGAGCCGCGTTCGAGGCGCTGCTCCCGGTGCTGACCGAGGCTGCCCGGGAACGCCACCTCGGGGTCGAACCCGGTCGGCTGGTCATCGAGATCCGGGCGAGCGGGATGGACAAGGGCATCGCCCTGCACTCGCTGGTGGTCGAGCACGGGCTCGGCGGGGTGGTCTTCGTCGGTGACGACCTGGGCGACGTACCGGCCTTCGACGCGGTCCGGGAGCTGCGCGAGCAGGGGATGCCGACCCTGCTGGTCTGCTCCGGCTCCGACGAGGAGTCGGTGCTGCGCGACCTGGCCGACGCCGTGGTGGACGGTCCCGACGGGGTCATGGACCTGCTCGCGGACCTCACCGCCCGGATCGCCGCGGCCGGCTCCTAGCGGTTCGCAGGCCGAGACAGGTCTGTCTCGTATGTCGGAATCAATGTGCACATACTGAGACGGCTCTCTACGCTAGAGCACAGCTCATCGAGAGGGACTGAGGGAACGGCCCGTTGAAGTCCCGGCAACCGCCGCACGAGCCTCCGATCGCCGGACACGTTGTCCGGCTCTGGATTCGTGGGTGTGGTGCCAAATCCGTCCTTGGTCGAGATCCGGCCGGGGGAAGATGAGAAGGAGGCCTCCTTTGAGCAACGTTACCCAGACGGCTGCGGGCACCGTCCTTCGCGACGGCGCGTTCGGCAACGCCACCGGGCTGATCTGCCGCGAGTGCGGCACCACCCAGGAGCTCGGCCCGCACTACGCCTGCACGGAGTGTTTCGGACCCCTCGAGATCTCCTACGACTTCCCGGCGATCACCCGCGAGCAGATCGAGGCCGGCCCGGCCAACATCTGGCGCTACAAGGCGCTGCTGCCGGTCCCCGACGACATCGAGTCCTCGCCGAACACGGAGCCCGGCTTCACCCGGCTGCTCCGGGCGCACAACCTCGGCCGCGAGCTCGGGATCGCGAACCTGTGGGTCAAGGACGACTCGACGAACCCCACCAACTCCTTCAAGGACCGGGTCGTCGCGTGCGCCCTCAGCGCCGCGGTCGAGTTCGGCTCCAAGGTCTTCGCCTGTCCGTCGACGGGCAACCTCGCCAACGCGGTGGCGGCCGCCGGCGCCCGCGCCGGGATCAAGACCGTGGTGTTCATCCCGAGCAACCTCGAGCAGCCCAAGCAGGTGAATTCGGCGATCTTCACCGAGTCCCTGGTGGCCGTCGAGGGCAACTACGACGACGTCAACAAGCTCGCCTCCGAGATCGCCGGTGAGGAGGACGGCTGGGCGTTCGTGAACGTCAACGTCCGTCCGTTCTACGCCGAGGGGTCCAAGACGTTGGGGTACGAGATCGCCGAGCAGCTCGGCTGGCGGCTCCCGGACCAGATCGTGATCCCGGTCGCCTCCGGCTCGCAGCTCACCAAGGTCGACAAGGCCTTCCAGGAGCTGATCAAGCTCGGCCTGGTCGAGGAGAAGCCGTACCAGGTCTTCGGGGCCCAGGCCGAGGGCTGCGGCCCGGTGGCCACCGCCTTCAAGGCCGGGGTGGACGCGATCCGCCCGGTCAAGCCGGACACCATCGCGAAGTCGTTGGCGATCGGCAACCCCGCCGACGGGATCTACGTCCTGGACATCGCCCGGCGCACCGGCGGTGCGATCGAGGAGGTGAGCGACGACGCCATCCGCGATGCCATCGTGCTGCTCGCCCGGACCGAGGGGATCTTCACCGAGACCGCCGGCGGCACCACCGTCGCGGTCCTGAAGAAGCTCGTCGAGACCGGCCAGCTCGACCCGAGCCTGGAGACCGTCGTGATCAACACCGGCCACGGGCTCAAGACCCTGGACGCGATCAGCGACCGGGTCGGCCCGGTCGCCACCATCGCGCCCACCTACGACGCGTTCGCCGCGTCCGGCATCATCTGAACCGAGCAACCCCGGACGTCGCGCTCGTCGGGACGTCCCAGATCCGTACCAGGAGCAGCACGTGAGCGTTTCCGTCCGCATCCCCACCATCCTGCGCACCTACACCGGGGGTGAGTCGGAGGTGACCGCCGACGGCGCCGATCTGGCCGCGGTCCTGGAGAACCTCGAGGCGAACTACCCCGGCATCAAGGCGCGGATCCTGGACGACAGCGGCGAGATCCGACGCTTCGTGAACGTGTACGTCGGCAACGAGGACGTCCGCTTCCTCGACGGTCTCGCCACCGCGACCCCGGCCGGCACCCAGCTCTCGATCATCCCCGCGGTCGCGGGCGGCTGACCGTGGCCGGCCTCAGCGGCCCTGACGGGCTGGCGCTCGTCGCCGGTGCCGCGCTCGGGACCGCGGCGGCCGAGCCGGTCCGGCGGCTCTCGCCCCGCGGCGGTGTTCTCGCCGCCGGAGCCGGTCTGGTCACCTGCGCGGTGATCTACCCGGCTGCTCGCCGCGACCACGCCCGGTCGGCAGGCCTGGTCGTCGAAGCGGCGACCGTCCTCGCCACCACCGCCTTGGCAGCGTTCGCCGCGACGAGGTCGCCGGTGGCCGGCCGACGGCTGCTCGCAGCCGGCTGGGCCTCCCACGCACTCTTCGACGCCCTCCAGGGTCCGAGCGCGGACTCGCGGCTCCCGGGCTGGTACGCCCCGGTCTGCGCCGGTTTCGACGTCGGGTACGCCGCACGCCTCGCGGGCTGACTCCGGACCCGACAGGTTCGACACACCCCCACGGCGGAACCTGCCGGACCCGGACTCGGTGGTGATGAGGCCCCGGACGCGCCGGTGATACGTCGAGTTCTGCTGCCGCCTCGGCGCGCACCACTAGGGTCGGGCCCATGAGTCGTGCCCGGGCCTTCCACCTGGTGACCTTCCTGGTCGCCGCCTTCGCCGTCGTCCTGCAGCTCGTGCTGGTGCTCCAGGGCAACAGCGTCCTGGACGAGACCAGCCGGCCGGACACGGGTACCCGGGTGATTCGTTTCGCGTCGTACCTGACCATCTGGAGCAACCTGCTGGTCGCCTGGTCGACGCTGACGCTCGCGCTCGGCCGGGACCGGGACACCCCGGTCTGGCGGGCGCTCCGCCTCGACGCGGTGGTGATCTGCTTCGGCGGTGGCATCGTGCACTTCTTCCTCCTCCGCCCGCTGCTCGACCTCGAGGGCTGGAACCTGGCCGCGGACAAGCTGCTGCACGTCGCGGTGCCGCTCCTCGCGATCGCCGGGTGGGTGTTCTTCGGTCCGCGCGGGCGGGCGACGGCGGCTGATCTCGGTCCGTTCCTGGTGCTGCCGGTCGTCTGGCTCGGCTACACGCTGGTGCGGGGGGCGTTCGTCGACTGGTACCCGTACCCGTTCATCGACGTCCTCGAGCACGGGTACGGCGTGGTCGCGCTGAACTGCCTGGGCGTCTCGGCGCTGATGCTGCTGCTCGCCGGGGGCGCGGTCCGGCTGGACGGGCGGCTGGGGGCGGGCCGGTGAGCGACCTGCTGCTGGTCACCTGCCAGGCGATGGCTGCTGGCGAGCGGGGGCACGAGGTGCTCGACGAGGCCCTGGCGCAGGCGGGTGTGCAGGCGCGCTGGGTCTGCTGGGACGACCCGACCGTCGACTGGGGGAGTGCGCTGGTGGCGGTCCGCTCGTCCTGGGACTACGAGGTGCGGCGCGAGGAGTTCCTCGCCTGGGCGCGCTCGGTTCCCCGCCTCCTCAACGGTGCCGAGGTCTTCGCCTGGAACACCGACAAGAATTACCTGACCGAGCTGGCCCGGACCGGACTCCCGGTGGTGCCCACGATCGCCGTCGACGGCGAGGAGGAACTGCCGGCAGCCCTCGCCGCGTTCGCCGACGAGCGGGGGCTGCACGCGGTCGTCAAACCCCGGGTCGGCGCCGGTGGTCGCGGCGTCGTCGTCTTCGACGGCACCGACGGTGGGCCGCCCTCGCTCGACGAGTCGGAGCTCGGTCCGGGCCCCTGGATCGTGCAGCCGCTGGTCGAGTCCGTGCGGACCGAGGGGGAGTGGTCGGTCTACGTGCTCGGCGGTCAGGTCGTCTCCGGGGCGCGGAAGTTCCCCGCCGGCGACGAGATCCGGGTGCACGAGGAGTACGGCGGCCGCACCGAACCGGCTGCCGTCGGCCCGGAGGCCACCGCGCTGGCGCTGGACGCGGTCGCCGCCGCCGAGAGCCTGCTCGGTGCCGTCCTGGACTACGCCCGCGTCGACCAGATGCGCCTGGCGGACGGTCGGCTCGCGCTGAGCGAGCTCGAGGTGACCGAGCCCGGGCTCTACCTCGAGGAGCTGCCCGGCAACGGGGCGGCCTTCGCGGCGCTCGTGGCGGGGCTCCTGCGCCGCTGAGGACCGGTCGAGGGGTTTGCACTCTCAGGGGTCGAGTGCTAACAATTGCGTTGGCACTCTCCCCGTGAGAGTGCTGAAGCACCACCCCAGGGCCGAAGAAGTCGAGGTCCGAAGGCGCCGCCGGGAAGGGTCCGTCGGGTCAGCCCGGATCGTCCGTCGCGGGCGACGAATCGGCCGTCCAACTCATCTGCGTGAGGAATCGCAAGAGTTATGCCGAAGCTGATTGCTTTCAATGAGGAGGCCCGGCGCGGTCTCGAGCGTGGCATGAACACGCTCGCCGACGCCGTCAAGGTCACCCTCGGCCCCAAGGGCCGCAACGTCGTACTCGAGAAGAAGTGGGGTGCCCCCACCATCACCAACGATGGTGTGAGCATCGCCAAGGAGATCGAGCTGGAGGACCCGTACGAGAAGATCGGGGCCGAGCTCGTCAAGGAAGTTGCCAAGAAGACCGACGACGTCGCCGGTGACGGTACGACGACCGCGACCGTGCTGGCTCAGGCCATGGTGCGCGAGGGTCTGCGCAACGTCGCGGCCGGCGCCAACCCGATGGCGCTCAAGCGCGGCATCGAGCAGGCCGTCAAGGCCGTCTCCGACGCGCTGCTCGAGATGAGCAAGGACGTCGAGACCAAGGAGCAGATCGCCGCCACCGCGTCGATCTCCGCTGCTGACACCACGGTCGGTGACGCCATCGCCGAGGCCATGGACAAGGTCGGCAAGGAAGGCGTCATCACGGTCGAGGAGTCGAACACCTTCGGGCTCGACCTCGAGCTGACCGAGGGGATGCGGTTCGACAAGGGCTTCATCTCCCAGTACTTCATGACCGACCCGGAGCGTATGGAGGCCGTCCTGGACGACCCCTACATCCTGATCGCGAACCAGAAGGTCTCGACGGTCAAGGACCTGCTCCCGCTGCTGGAGAAGGTCATGCAGTCGGGCAAGCCGCTGCTGATCATCGCCGAGGACGTCGACGGCGAGGCGCTCTCGACCCTGGTCGTGAACAAGATCCGCGGCACCTTCAAGTCCGTCGCCGTCAAGGCGCCCGGGTTCGGTGACCGGCGCAAGGCCATGATGCAGGACATCGCGATCCTGACCGGTGGCCAGGTCATCTCCGAGGACGTGGGCCTCAAGCTCGAGTCGACCGGCATCGAGCTGCTCGGCCAGGCCCGGAAGGTCGTCATCTCCAAGGACGAGACCACGATCGTCGAGGGCGTCGGTGACGCCGACCAGATCCAGGGTCGTGTCAACCAGATCCGTGCCGAGATCGAGAAGAGCGACTCCGACTACGACCGCGAGAAGCTGCAGGAGCGCCTGGCCAAGCTGGCCGGCGGTGTTGCGGTCATCAAGGTCGGCGCGGCCACCGAGGTCGAGCTGAAGGAGCGCAAGCACCGCATCGAGGACGCCGTTCGCAACGCGAAGGCAGCCGTCGAGGAGGGCATCGTCGCCGGTGGTGGCGTCGCGCTGGTGCAGGCGACCGACAAGGCGTTCGAGAAGCTCGAGCTCACCGGTGACGAGGCGACCGGCGCGAACATCGTGCGCTTCGCTTCCGAGGCCCCGCTCAAGCAGATCGCGGTCAACGCCGGCCTCGAGGGCGGCGTCGTGTCGGAGAAGGTGCGCAACCTTCCCGCCGGCCAGGGCCTCAACGCGGCCACGGGCGAGTACGTCGACATGATCGCCGCCGGCATCATCGACCCGGCGAAGGTGACCCGGTCCGCGCTGCAGAACGCGGCGTCGATCGCGGCCCTCTTCCTCACCACCGAGGTCGTCGTCGCCGACAAGCCGGAGAAGGCCGCCCCGATGGGCGACCCGTCCGGTGGCATGGGCGGCATGGACTTCTGAGTCCGACCAGCACTACCAAGACGTCGCGACCGGGGAACCG
>JBFJNH010000004.1:0-116522 GCA_041618295.1 Marmoricola sp. | reverse complement strand
CCTGGACCTGCCCGAAGACCTGTTCGTCTGCATCGACCACGTCGGCGTCGCCGTACCGGACCTGGACGCGGCGATCGAGCTCTACACCACCGTGTTCGGCATGACCGTCGCGCACCGCGAGGTCAACGAGGAACAGAAGGTGGAGGAGGCCATGGTGCAGATCAGCTCGGGCGCCGGTGGCTCGGACCTCTCCGGCACCCAGCGGATCCAGCTGCTCGCGCCGCTTAACGACGAGTCCACGATCGCCAAGTTCCTCGACCGCTCCGGCCCGGGCCTGCAGCAGCTCGCCTACCGGGTCACCGACGTCGAGAAGGTCTCCGACGTCCTCCGCGAACGCGGCCTGCGACTGCTCTACGACGCCCCGAAGCGCGGGACCGCGAACAGCCGGATCAACTTCGTCCACCCCAAGGACGCCGGCGGCGTCCTGGTCGAGCTCGTCGAGCCGGCCGCGCACTGAGACCCTCGGCACACTCACGACCCCCGTAGACAACTCGCGGGTAACATTCCTCCGCGTGCCGGCCCGTGCCGGCGGTGGCAGTCAGTTCGACCCGCTCGCGCGGGTCCCACTACCCAGATCAGGAGTCCCTGACGTGCAGCACATCCTGGATGCGATCACGGCCGAAGCCTCGGCCGACGAGTTCGCCAACCTCGCCCTCCCCGAGTCCTACCGGGCGATGACCGTCCACAAGGACGAGGTCGACATGTTCGAGGGCGTCGCCTCGCGCGACAAGGACCCCCGCAAGTCGCTCCACCTCGACGAGGTGCCCCTCCCCGAGCTCGGCCCGGGCGAGGCGCTCGTCGCGGTGATGGCGTCGGCGATCAACTACAACACCGTCTGGACCTCCATCTTCGAGCCAGTCTCCACCTTCGGCTTCCTCGAGCGCTACGGCCGCGAGTCGGACCTGGGCGCGCGCCACAACCTGCCGTACCACATCGTCGGCTCCGACCTCTCCGGCGTCGTCCTGGCCGTCGGCCCCGGCGTGACCAAGTGGAAGCCCGGCGCCCGCGTCGTCGCCCACTGCCTCTCGGTCGAGCTCGAGGCCCCGGACGGCCACAACGACACGATGATGGACCCCTCCCAGCGGATCTGGGGCTTCGAGACCAACTTCGGCGGCCTCGCCGACGTCGCCATGGTCAAGGCCAACCAGCTGATGCCCAAGCCCGAGCACCTCACCTGGGAGGAGGCTGCCTCCCCCGGCCTGGTCAACTGCACGGCGTACCGGCAGCTCGTCTCGGTCAACGGCGGCAACATGAAGCAGGGCGACAACGTGCTCATCTGGGGAGCCTCGGGCGGCCTCGGCGGCTTCGCGACCCAGTACGCGCTGAACGGCGGCGCCAACCCCATCTGCGTGGTCTCCAACGAGGAGAAGGCCCAGATCGTGCGGAACATGGGTGCGGAGATGGTGATCAACCGCTCCGAGCTGGCTCCGAAGTTCTGGAACGACGAGGGCACCCAGCAGAACCCGAAGGAGTGGCAGCGCTTCGGCAAGGCCATCCGCGAGCTCACCGGCGGCGAGGACATCGACATCGTCTTCGAGCACCCGGGCCGGGAGACGTTCGGCGCCTCGGTCTACGTCACCCGCAAGGGCGGCACCATCACGACCTGCGCCTCGACCTCGGGCTACATGCACGAGTACGACAACCGGTACCTGTGGATGAACCTCAAGAAGATCATCTCCAGCCACTTCGCCAACTACCGCGAGTCGTGGGAGGCCAACCGCCTCATCGCGCTGGGCAAGATCCACCCGACCCTGTCGCGCACCTACTCGCTCGAGGACACCGGCCAGGCCGCCCTCGACGTGCACCACAACAAGCACCAGGGCAAGGTCGGCGTGCTCTGCCTGTCCCCCGAGGAGGGGCTGGGCGTCAAGAACGAGGAACTCCGCGCCAAGCACCTCGACAAGATCAACCTGTTCCGCGGGATCTGACCGCCGCTGGGCGCAGCAGCAGGGGCCGATTCACCTTCTCCGGAAGGGAATCGGCCCCTGTTGCCTCTCTCTCACCGGGCCGGGCTTGGGATCGCGGACCGAATCAGCCAGACTGAGCCGCGGGGAACGATGCACCGCCGACCGCGAGGGAAATCATGAGTGAAGACCGTGGACTGTCCATCTTCGACGAGGAGACCGCCGAGGCCGACGAGCCGACGCAGGTGATCCCCCGCGTCGAGCCCGCCCAAGCGACACCAGCGACACCGGTGGCCCCCGCGGAGACCGGCGTGCCGCGATCCCCGAACGCCCCGCTCGTCCCGCCCAAGGCTGCGTCCACCGGCGCCGCCGCGCTGCCGCTGGTACGGCGCGGCGGGTACGACAAGGACGCGGTCGACCGGTTCCTGCGGACCACCTCGGCGGAGAAGGCCGGTCTGATCGCCAGCCTCAACGAGGCCCAGGAGAAGCTGCGCGGGATCCAGGCGGAGAACGCCCAACTGAGGGAGAAGATCGGCGAGATCGAGACGCCCTCGTACGCCGGACTCGGCGGTCGCGCCAGCGAGATGCTGCGCCTGGCCGAGGAGCAGGCCGAGGACGTCGTCCGCGAGGCCACCGAGCAGGCCGAAGCGGTGCTCGCCCAGGCCGACCGGGATGCCGCCGCGATCCGGGCCCGCGCCGAGAACGACGCCGACGACATGCGGGTCGTGCAGCTCGGCGAGCTCGACGACCTCCGGACCCGCACGATGGCCGAGCTCGAGGCCGAGCGACGCCGGCTCAAGGCCGACGCCGAGGACCACTTGGCCGCCGCCGAGCGCGAAGCCGACCAGAAGCGTCTCGCCGCCACCCAGGAGACCGACGCACTGCGCACCAATACCGCCCGCGAGGTCGAGCAGATGCGCGCCGCGGTCGACCGCGAGGTCACCGAGGCCCGCCGGGTGATGGCCGTCGAGCGGGAGCGGCTGGTCCGCGAGGCCGCCGAGCACCACGCGACCGCCACCGCCGAGACCCAGCGTCTGGTCGCGGACTCCGAGGCGCGCGCCAATGCGGCCGAGGAACGCTCCCGGGAAGCCATCAACGCCGCGAACCTGCACCGCGACCAGGCCGGGGTCGAGGCCGACGCCCTGCTCGCCAAGGCACGGCGAGAGGCGGAGCAGCTGGTGAACTCGGCCAAGAAGGAGGCCGAGAGCATCCGCAGCACCGGGCACGCCGAGTCCGAGCGGGCCCTGGCCGCGATCAAGGCCGAGGTCGACCGGGTCTCCAAGCGCCGGGACGCGATTGTCGCCCAGCTCGGCGCGCTCAAGGACGTGGTGTCCGGCTTCGCCGCCGACGACGACGAACCGGACAGCAAGCAGCCGGACCGCGAGGAGTAGACCGGCTCAGGCCAGAAACCGCCGGAGCACCTCGCCGAAGACCTCGGGCTGCTCCGAATGCACCCAGTGGCCGGCGTTCTTGACGGTCACCCGGCGGTTCAGCGGGAACAACCGGTCCATCGCCGGCGTGTACTCCGCGGTCACGTAGTCCGAGCGCTCCCCCGCGACCCAGACCACGGGTCCCGGGTACGGCGCCGCGTCGGCGAGGGCCTCCTCGGGCCAGGAGCCCAGCGCCGGTAGGTCGGCGCGCAACCCCAGCAGGTTGGCCTGCCAGCGCCAGCCGCTGTCGCCGTCGGGCCGGGTCTCGCGGCGCAGGTTCTGGAGCAGGAACGAGCGCACCGTCGCGTTCGGCACCGCCTCGGCCAGGGCCGCGTCGGCGTCCGCACGCTGGCGGAGGGCGGTCAGGTCCACGGCACACATCGCGTCGATGTAGCCGGCGAACTCGCCCATCCGCTGGTACGCGACCGGAGAGATGTCGACGACGCAGAGACGTTCGACCAGGTCCGGGTGCCGGAGCGCCAGCACCATCGCGACCTTCCCGCCCAGCGAGTGGCCGACCAGCGCGAACGGCCCGCCGGCGCCGAGGTTCTCGGCGAGCACGTCGGCGACCTGGACCAGGTCGAAGTGCTCCACCCAGGCCGACCGACCGTGATCGGGGAGGTCCACCAGGTCGACCCGGTGCTGCGGTGCCAATCCCTTGGCGAACTGGGTCCAGTTCCGCCCTTGCCCGAACAGGCCGTGCAGGAAGACGACGCGGCTGCCCTGGTCGCCGTACGACGTGGTGTGCAGTTCGGCGGCGCTCACGACCCCTATTCTGACTGCCCCGGATCCGGGGGCGCGACCGGGTGGCAGACGCGGCACGGGGACAGCCCCGAATCCGCGGCGGCGGCGGGACGCAGGTCGTCGCGGTCGGCGATCAGACTGCAGTCCCGGCGGTGCACAAGGGCACCGTCCACGCCCGCGATCACCGGAGCAGCTGGGTCGACGTCGCCGTTGAGCACGGTCGCCAGCTGTCGTGCCAGCCGGGCCGGAAGGGCCTGAAGGTGCTCGTTGAGCTGCTCGGCGGCGGCCCGCTGCTCTGCCTGCCCTCGGGCGATCCACGCTCCGAAGTAGAGGAACCCGCCGATCGTCGTCAGGCAGACCCCGATCAACCCACCGGAGAGCAGGTAGGGGAACTGGTCGTAGGCGTACCGGGCACGCGCGGCGCCGTACCAGCCGTAGCCGACCGCGAAGACCCCGAGGGGCATCAGGGCCGCGCCGGCGGTGAAGAGCAGGACCGAGGCGAACCGCAGCCGGTCGGCCGGCAGCTTCCACTCCCGTCTGCTCGCGGGCCGCTCCGAGGAGTTGGTCATGGCGACAGTGCCTTTCGTAGGTCGGGGACACCGAGGGAGTTTCCGTGCAGGCACGTCCCACCGCCGAACACCCAGGTGCCAAAGCCGCGCAGCCCCCACCCGGCCAGGGCGACCAGTGCCAACCCGGCCAGGAGGAACCACCGCGGTACCTCACCGAGGCCGGGCAGGTCGACCGAGGCCGGAGCAACCGTGACGGCCGGCGGTGCGAGCGGCGGCGCCAGCGGCATCCCGGCATCCTCGGGCAGGAAGGGGTTGCCCGGTGCGATCGGACCGCCGGGGACGGGCGGGCCCTCGACCGGACCGGCGACCGGGACGTCCGGGACCACGTACGCCGGCGCGGCGCTCGCTCGGGTCCGCACGTCACCGAGGGTGATCACGATCTTCGATCCGAGCTTGAGCAGCCCGAGGAGCACCGGTCCGGCCTGATCGACGTTGACGAGCGCCGGCGAGACGACGTCGGAGAGCCCGCCGAGCTGGAGCAGGTCACGCAGCGGCGCGACGTCCAGGGTGATCGTCAGCCCTTCCGCCTGGAGGGCACCGGCGGCGCCGTCGGTGGTGCGCTGGTTCTCCAGGTACTCCACGGTGATACCCAGGTCTGCCAGTGCTTGCGGCAGCTTCGGAGGCGGCGACGTCTGGCCGGCGAGGTTGACCGGGTCGCCGAGGTCGACCGCCTGCCCGAGGACACGCAGGCCGGTGAACTTCGCGATCCCCCGAACCTTGCCGGTCACGCCGTCGGACCTCGCCTCCGAGCGCATGTCCAGACCGTCGAGGGTGATCAGACCACCGAGAACCGAGATGCCGGAGGCCACGCTGCGAGCCGTGGCGGTGATGCTGTTCTCCTCGAGCACCACCGTGCTCTGGCTCTTGAGGTTCTCGATGGTCGCTGCCGCTGCCACCGGCTCTGGGAGGTCTCCCGGGCCGCCGGTCCCGTTGCCCAGCCCGAGGCCGACGACGGTCGCCCGGGTGGTCCGGTCATCGGCTGTGGACGACATCCCGCTGCCGTCCTTGATCTGCACCGAGTTCTCGGCCGGGCTGGTCTCGGTAGCCGGGTAGCTGGCACTGGTCTTGACCGGGTAGGCCAGTGACTCGTTGCCCATCAGTACGCCGAGCCCGTCCCCCACTGCGTCGCCGGGCCACAGGTAACTGGCCAGGCCGCGCGAGGAGGGTCCGTTCGCGGTGTTGGCCCGGGTGAAACCGATGCCCATGTCCACCTGGGGCTCCGCGGGTATCGGGATCGCCTGCTCGTACAGGCCGATCCGGACGATGCCTGCCTCGGCGAGGGCCGAGTAGGCGCCGAGCCCGGCACCCGCCGTGGCCGCGGGCGCGAGGGTCGTGAGGGAGGTGGCGACCAGGGCGGCGACCACGACGCGTCTCATGCCGCACCCCCGAAGTAGAGCTCGTCGAGCAACGCCTCGATCTGCTGGGGTTCACCGGAGGCGATGATCCGCCCGCCCCGCATCACGGCGGCGTAGTCGGCGACCCGCAGCGCCGCGGCGGCGAACTGCTCGACGACCAGCACCGAGACGCCGGTGGCGGCGATCTCAGCGACCGTGTCGTACAGCGCCTCCACGATCATCGGCGCCAGTCCCATCGAGAGCTCGTCGAGGAGCAGCAGTGCCGGCTCGGAGGCGAGCGCCCGGGAGAGGGAGAGCATCTGCTGCTCGCCACCCGAGAGACTTCCGGCGAGCTGGCTCCGACGCTGGTGCAGGACCGGGAACCGGTCGTAGGCGACTCGGAGGACCGTGCGGGTCGGCGGCCCAGCGAGCGAGGCCAGCACCAGGTTCTCCTCCACCGTCAGGTTCGGGAAGATCCCGCGCCCCTCGGGCACCAGGCAGACGCCGGCCCGGTTCAACCGCGCCGCGGAGACTCCCTCGATGTGCTCGTCGTCCAGGTGGACGTGGCCCGAGGACGGCGGCAGCAGGCCGCTGATGGCCCGCAGCAGCGTGGTCTTGCCGGCGCCGTTCGGGCCGAGCAACGCGACCACCGCCCCGCGCGGGACCACCAGGTCGACACCGGTCAGCACCTCGATTCGGCCGTAGCCCGCGCGGACGTCGCGCAGCTCCAGGATCGGCGCCGTGCTCACGCGCTCGCCTCCCCGACCCCGAGGTAGGCCGCCTGCACCACCGGGTCGACCCGGATCTCCGCAGCGGTCCCCGACGCGATGATCCGACCGAACTCGAGCACGTGAATCTGGTGGCTGACCGAGAAGACCAGATTCATGTCGTGCTCGACCATCAGGATCGCGGTGCCGGCAGCGGCGAGCTCGGAGAGCAGGGCACCGAACCTGGCGGTCTCCGCCTCGTCGAGGCCCGAGGACGGCTCGTCCAGCAGCAGCAGTGACGGCTCGACAGCGAGCGCGCGAGCGAGTTCGAGGAGGCGCGCGACGCCCGTGGGCAGCAGGTCCGCCCTGACCTCGGCGTAGGGCCCGAGCCCGACCAGGTCGACCAGGTTCTCGACGACCGGGTCGTGGCGGTTGCGGAACCAGGACCGAGGCCCAGCCACGATGTCCCGCGCGACGGTGATGTTCTCGCGCACCGTCAGCGAACCGAAGGCCTCCAAACGTTGGAAGGTTCGCGCCATCCCGAGCTTCGCCCGCCGGTCCACCTGGGTCCGGGAGACGTTGTGCCCGTCGAACCAGACCTCACCGGACGTCGGCGGCTGCAGGCCGGTGATCACGTTGAAGGTGGTGGTCTTCCCGGCGCCGTTGGGACCGATCAGGCCGGTGACCGACCCGGCTTCGACCTCGAAGGAGGTCCGGTCGACGGCGAGGATGCCCCCGAATCGGACCGAGACGTCCTTGACCTCAAGCAGCGGCATGGGAACCACCCTCCGGCGTCGTCGTACCGGGGCGCAGGCGCCGTACCCGGGTGAACGCTAGGTTGACCAGCCCGTTCGGGTCGCGAGCGAGCAGCACGGCGCCGACGGCCAGAACCAGGAAGAGCAGGCCCTGGGTGCTCCCGGTGCTGGTCAGGGTGACGGTCAGCAGCACGCCGCCGAGCATCGCACCGGAGACCGTGGTCACACCGGCCACGACGGCGACCAGGATCGCCGGCAGGCTGGCGATCGTGGAGAACGATCCCGGCGCGGCGATCTCCTCCAGGCCCGCCAGCATCGCCCCGGCAAGACCGGCCACCCCGGCGGCGGCGCTGAAGACAGCCACCCGGATCCAACGGTGGCTCAGCCCCAGGGTCGCTGCCGCCTGGGGACTGTCGCGCAGCGCGAGGAGCAGGCGTCCGATCGGACCCCGCCGGACACCGAGCATCAGCAACCCCAGTGCCAGGAAGACCACGAGCATCCCCAGCACGTAGACGCGGTCGTCGCTCAGGTCGATGCCGAGCGGAGCGACCCGCTGGACCGGCAGTGACCCGTTGGCGTCGAAGACGAAGGCGGCGTTGAAGACGAGCTTGTCCATCAGTTGGCCGAAGGCGAGCGTGGCCAGAGCCAGGTACAGCCCCGTGAGCCGGAGCACCGGCAGCGCGACCAGCGCTCCGGCGAGGGTGGCGAGCAGTACCGCGAGGACGATCGCGAGCGCCGAGGAGGTGTCCAGCTTGGCGACGGTCGCCGCGCCGATGCCGAAGAAGGTGAACTGCGCCAGCGACAGGTAGCCGCCGTACCCGGTCAGCAGCACCATCGAGAGCATCACCATCCCGTACGCCACCGCGACCCCGAGGTCCTGGACCTGGGCTCCGTCGGCGAGGTTCACCAGCACCAGTCCGAGGCCGAGGACACCTGCGGCCGCCCGGACGCTCTGCTCTGCCGACGGGATACGCGCCGAGACGATCCCCTTCACCTGCCCGACCCGCAGCCGCACCTGCGGGACGAAGAGCAGGACGACGAACAGCAAGAAGGTCGGGAGGGAGGTCTGCAACCCGACCTGCACGTACGGCGAGACCCCGAGGTAGCTGTCGATGTAGGCGCTCCCGAGGCCGAGGAACAGCGCTCCGAGGTAGGTCAGCGGCAGGCTCCGCAGCCGGCCGAGCATCGCGGCCGCGAAGGCGGCGATCACCAGGAAGGTAAGGCTGTAGTAGTCCAGGCCGGTGTACGCCGCGAGCAGCACGCCGCCGAGCGCAGCCAGCATCGATCCGAGCATCCAGCTGAGCCGCGAGACCCGCCGCGCCTCGATGCCGTAGACCTCGAGGAGCTCGGGGTTGTCGACGCAGGCCCGCATCGCGATCCCGACCTTGGTGCGGTTGAGCAGCACGTAGAGCGCGCCGGCGACGACCGCGGCAAGCGCGATCGTGAGCAGATAGTGGTAGCCGACCCGCGCCCCGAGAATCTCCACCGAGGAGTACCCGAAGAAGAACTCGACGGAACGGACGATCGTGTTCGGCCAGACCTGGGTCGCGATCCCGATGGCGCCCATGAAGAGCGCGATCGTCACGACCAGCATCACACTGACCGGCGCCTCCCCCAGGCCCCGCATGATCCGCTCCAGGAGCAGCCCCACCAGTGGGGCGATGACGAGCACCACGAGCGCAACCGCAACCAGGGTCGGCAGACCGGCACTCACCCGCAGCTGCCAGTACAGGAACGCCATCACCATGCTGATCGCCCCGTGCGCGAGGTTGAAGACCCGGGTGGTCGCGTAGGTGAGCACGAGACCGCTGGCGGCGATCGCGTAGGCCGAACCGATGTAGAGCCCGAAGACGGTCGTAGCGACGAAGAGTTCCACCCTGGTCGCCTAGCCGAGCGGGCCGCAGGTGTAGGGGAACGGCGTGACCCGCTTGAACCGGGTCCCGACGATCTGCATGATCGTGAAGCACCCCGAGGTCCGTCGGGCTCCCGGGTCGGTCGGCGGAAGGATCCCGTTGCCGGTGAAGCGGTGCACCTTCGCTGCGGCCTGGACCAGGGACGCTCGGGTCAGCTTGCCGCCGAGCTCGGTCGCCAGCTGGGTGAACAGGACCCCGGCCGCCCAGGCCTGGGCGCCGGCGTAGCTGGGGGCGTCGCCCCCGGTGCGCTGCAGCCAGGTCTGGTAGCGCGCCATCTCCGGCACCCGGTCGGCCTCCTCGATCATCATGGTCTGGGTCCACAGGTAGGTTCCGTCCATCGCGGCACCGTCGGCGCCGCTGAGGTACTTCTGCCCGTAGACCGATCCGTCGGAGAGGTAGGCCGGGTGGTAGTCGGCCTGCTTGAACGCTGCGGCCATCTTCGGGGTGAAGTCGGCCAGGTTGGTGGTGACGAACGTGATTCCGGCAGCCTTGAGCTGGTTGGCGTAGCCGTTCCAGTTCGGGACGCCGGTCAGGTCGACCAGGATCACCTTCTTCCACACGTAGCCGAGGTGCTTGGCAGTCGCCTTCATCCAGCCGTCGACGATCGCCTTGGAGGCGCCGGCGTTGAGGTAGACGAACCCGGAGTTCTTGATGGCCTCCGCACCGAACTTCTGCTTCGCCCAGATCCACGGCTGCAGGTACGGCTGGTCGGTGTTCATCGGCATCGCCATGAAGGTGGTCGGCGACTGCTGCCGGGCGCGCTCGACCGCGGAGGCCCTGAGGTCAGGCTGACCGCAGCCCGCGGTCACCTCGGCGCCCCCGCCGTCGAAGGCGCTGAACGAGCCGACGACGGCGAACGCGGAGGCACAGGCCGCCTTGGAAGCAGCGTTGCTTCCGTTGGCGCTCAGCCCACTGTCGATGGTGCGGAGAGCGAGCTTGCGACCGCAGATGGTCGAGGTCGAGTTGAAGTAGGCGACGTAGGCGTTCATGGCGTCGAACGCCGACTTGAAGCCGTTGGGCACCGCGCCGCTGACGTCCGCGATGGTGGCGATGGTGATCTCCTTGTCGGTGATCCCCGTCGTGCTCTTCAACCCGGCGCAGTTGCCCGCTCTGACTCCGGGCGCAGCCCCCCCGGACGAGGCGCCGCCGGGGGCCGGTACGACCTGCCCGGAGCCGCCGCTGCTCGCGTTCCCGGTCGGTGTCGCCGTACCGCCGGGGAGGACCTCACCCGCGGTCGGGTCCGCGGAGCCGTCCGGCACGAGTGCCGGGCCACCGGTGCCCTGGACGACGGGACCCCCGACGCCGATGAAGTCCTCCGGCTCGACGAGCGAGCCCCCGCATCCGGCGAGCACGAACGAGAAGCCGACGGTCACGGCCACCGCGGCCCGGCGGATCACTGGAAGACCGCCAGACCGGAACGGACCAGCTCGAGTGCTGCCAGGGTGCGCTCGCCGAGGTCATCGGTGCAGCCGTTACGACCCCACCCCTCGACCGCACAGACCAGGGCGGCCGCGATCACCCCACCGGCGACCTCGGCGGCCAGGTCCGGGTCGGGGTGGTCGGGTTGCCGCTGCTTGGCGTAGGCGGTGATCACCTCGGCGAAAGCCGCCTGCACCACCCGGAGGTGAGCAGCGATCCGCTCGGCACTGATCAGCTCGGTCCGGGCGATGGCGGCCTGGCGGACCACCTCGAAGTCGTGCGGGAAGCTGGCGATGCTGGCCAGGACTGCGTCGATGAGCGGGGCGGACGGGTCGCACTCAGCCAGGGCTGACCGCAGCCACTCGGTCTGGGTCTCGAAGTCGCGGAAGAGCACCGCTTCCTTGGTCGGGAAGTGGCGGAAGAACGTGCGCTCGGTGACCCCGGCTTCCTGGGCGAGCTCGGTCACGGTGACGTTGCCGAAACCGCGCTCGGCAAAACTCGCCAGGGCGGCAGCACGCAGCGCCTCCCGCGTGGCGACGCGGCGCTGTTCCTGGAGGTTCGGGCGGTTGGTCATCGCCGTCATCGTAGAGGACTCCTTGCCAAATCGCGTCAGTACTGACATGGTGCATCGTGTCAGTACTGACATGAATTGCGCAACCACGAAGGGAACCGAACATGAGCAGCTACGACGCGATCATCGTCGGCTCCGGGCACAACGGCCTCACCACCGCCGCGATCCTGCAGGGCGCCGGGATGAGCACCCTGGTCCTCGAGGCCAACACCTACGCCGGCGGCATGGCCGCCACGGTCGAGCTCATCGACGGCTTCCACTACGAGATCGCAGGTTCGGTCCAGTTCCCGATGCCCGCCCAGATCGGTAGAGAGCTCGGCCTCGACCAGCTGCCGACGCTGGAGTCCGAGGTGATGTCGGTGAACCTGGGCGAGGACGGCCAGGCACCGATGATCTTCTACCGCGACCCGGTCAAGCTGATGGAGCACCTCGGCGGCACGGTCGGGATCGAGGCCGTGATGGGCATGGCCGAGCTGATCGCCTGGAGCCAGGGACCGGCCAAGGCGCTGGGCCGCTTCGACGTACGCAAGCCCCCGAAGACGTACGACGAGATGTACGCCTGCGCGGCCAACGAGGCCGAGCGCAAGGCGATCCACGACTGCCTGTTCGGTACCGCGATGGACGTGATCGACCGCTACCTCCCGGACAAGGAGAAGCACGCCGTGCTGCGCGGGATGCTCGCGTTCCTCGCCGTCAACTCCACCTATCGCGGGCCGTACACGCCTGGCAGCGCGACCTGCCTGGCGTTCGCCCTCGCCGTCCCCGACGACACCACGGCGATGATGACCAAGCTCGAGGGCGGCATCGGGGCGCTCTGCGACCACCTCCGCGACCGGTTCCTCGCCGCCGGCGGCGAGATCCGCTACCGCAGCAAGGTCGACAAGATCCTCGTCTCGAACGGCCGGACCACCGGGGTCCGGCTGCGGGACGGCTCTGAGATCAGCGCCCCGGTCGTGATCTCCAACCTCTCCCCGGACCAGACGTTGGTGAGCATGGTCGGGTCCGAGCACCTCTCCCCCGACCTGGTCACCCGGCTCTCCGACCGCGACCACCGCGCCTCGTTCGTCCAGATCCACTTCGCACTCGACGGGCTGCCCGAGTTCACCGGCGACTACGCGTTCATGAACGACCCGCTGATGATGGGCTCGATCGGGATCTTCAACTCCCCGGAGAAGCAGCAGCAGGACTGGGAGGAGTGCCGACGCGGCATCGTCCCGGACAACCCGTCGATGGGACTCCAGATCCCCTCGGTCCACGACCCGAAGATGGCACCTGCGGGCAAGCACGCCGCAAGCGCCTTCGCCTGGGCCTTCCCCGTGGAGTCCGGGAACGACCAGGCGCTCAAGCACGTCATGGCCGAGAAGATGATCGACAAGATCACCCGCTACGCCCCGAACTTCCGCGACATCCAGATCCGGCACATCACCTTCTCGCCGCACCACATGGACACCATGTTCGCGGCGCCGTCCGGAGACTTCTGCCACGGCCTGCTGCACCCCGACCTGATGGGGCCGAACCGACCCGGGCCGAAGGGGTTCACCGACCTGCCGATCGACATCGCCGGCATCTACCTGGGTGGTGCGGGCTGCCACGGCGGCCCGGGCATCACCTTCATCCCCGGGTACAACGCGGCGTACCAGGTGCTGGAAGACGCCCGGAACTGAGCCCGGCATGACCTACGTCATCTCCCAACCCTGCGTCGACCTCAAGGACCGCGCCTGCGTGGACGAGTGCCCGGTCGACTGCATCTACGAGGGCACCCGGATGCTCTACATCCACCCGACGGAGTGCGTCGACTGCGGGGCGTGCGAACCCGTGTGCCCGGTCGAGGCGA
The DNA here is from genome assembly GCA_041618295.1 of Marmoricola sp. Lineage (GTDB taxonomy): Bacteria > Actinomycetota > Actinomycetes > Propionibacteriales > Nocardioidaceae > Marmoricola. The sequence continues at coordinate 103,342 of JBFJNH010000004.1, read as the reverse complement.
TCTACTACGAGGAGGACCTGCCGGCGGAGCACGCCGGGTACGCCGATGCCAACGTGAGCTTCTTCGACGACCTCGGATCGCCCGGTGGTGCGGCCCGGGTCGGAGTGGTCGACGCCGACGCCCCGCTGATCGAGGGCTTGCCGCGTCAGGACCAGGTCCCGGCGCCGTGACGAGGCCGCCGTACCGGGTCGTGGTGTGGGGCCCCGGCGTCCTCGGCACCGCGCTGCTCCGCGAGGTGGTAGCCAAACCCGAGCTCGACCTCGTGGGGGTGCTCTGCTACAGCGCCGCCAAGGACGGGCTCGACGTCGGCACCCACCTGGGCCGCGATCCGGTCGGGGTCACCATGACCACGGACAAGGACGCCGTCGTCGCCCTCCGCCCCGACGTCGTGCTGTTCTGCCCGCAGGCGACCGCAGGGGCCGCACTCGGGTCGGAGGCGACGGAGGACGTGCTGCGACTGCTGCGCAACGGCAGCAACGTGATCGCGGCCAACGGCTACCACCACCCGGCCTTCGACCCGGCTCTCGAGGCCGCACTGCTCGAGGCGTGCCAGGTCGGGGGTTCCACGATCCACGGCACCGGGATCAACCCCGGACTGCTCTCCGAGCGGATCCTCACCACCCTCACCGCGGTCTGCACCCGGATCGACTCGATCCTGGTGCAAGAGGTCGGGGTCGGCGCGACGGTCGACTCCCCCGACATGATGGCGATGATCGGCTGGGGCCAGCGGCCGCCCCCGATGCAGCTGATCGTCGACATGGCCGCCCGCTACTACGGAGAGTCGATCACCCACGCGTGTGCCATCCTCGGGCGCGAGGTGGACCGCGTTGAGGCCGACTTCGACTACGTGCTGGCGGACCGCGACTACGAGGTGGGCGCCGTGGTGATCCCGGCCGGCACGATGGGATCGGTCCAGCACGCGTTCACCGCGATCGTCGAGGGCAGGCCCTTCCTGCGCTTGGAGGAGCACTTCATCGCCCATCCGGACCTGTCGCCGATCCCGCTCCCGGCGCCCGACCACTGGACGATCACCGTCGAGGGAGCTCCGACGTCGGTGCGGATGCAGTTGGAGATGCAGTACTCCTTCGCCCGCGACCAACGCTATGCCGACGGCGACACGACACCGGCCGCCTACTACGCGACCGCGGTACCGATGCTGCAGGCGATCCCCCTGGCCATCGCGGCCGGGCCCGGTGTGCTCGAACCGCAGGTCTGGACCCGATGCGTGCCCGACCTCCGCACGCTGACGCCACTCGGCTGACACAGGACCCCGCTCACGCACGGAGCCGCCGCCCGGAAGGGCGCCGGCTCCGTGGTTCGTCCAGCTCGTGCGTTCAGCTGTAGTCGTGGAAGCCCTTCTTGGTCTTGCGACCCAGGTGGCCGTCGGCGACGACCTTCTCCAGCGAGGCGGCCGGGGCGAAGCCGGGCTCCTTGAACTCCGCGTAGAGCTCCTTCTGGATCGCCAGTGACACGTCGTTGCCGACCACGTCGAGGAGCTGGAACGGGCCCATCGGGAAGCCGGCCTCGGCCTTGATGGCCTCGTCGATCACGGTGAGCTCGGTGCCGGCCTCGGCCAGGAGGCAGGCGTCGTTGAGGTACGGGAAGAGCAGCGCGTTGACGATGAACCCGGAGCGGTCGGCGCACGAGACGGCGACCTTGCCGACCTTCGCGCACAGCGCCAGGGTGGTCTCGTTGACGTCGGCACCGGTCGACGGGGCGGTGACGACCTCGACCAGCTTCATCACCGTGGCCGGGTTGAAGAAGTGCATGCCGATGACCGACTCCGGACGCGAGGTCACCTCGGCCAGCTGGGTGATCGGGAGCGAGGAGGTGGTCGTCGCCAGGATCGCGCCCTGCTTGATGATCCGGTCGAAGTCGCGGAAGAGCTCGAGCTTCAGCTCCAGGTCCTCGGCGATCGCCTCGACGACGATGTCGACGTCGGCCAGCGCCTCACGGCTGGTGGCGCCGGTCAGCCGGCCCAGCACGGCAGCCTTGGTGGCCTCGTCGGACTTGCCGCGCTCGATGAGCTTGTCGAGGCCCTTGGTGATCCCGGCGATCACCCCGGCGACCTTCTCCTCGCCGCGGCCGACGAAGACCACGTCGTACCCGGCCTGCGCGAAGACCTGGACGATGCCGGAGGCCATCGTGCCGGTGCCGACGACGCCGACCTTGGCGATCGTGTGCTTCAGCTGCGGCTGGTCGTCGGCCGACGGGGTCTCGTCGTCGGCCACGACACTGCGCTCACCATCCGGGGCGTCGGCGTAGGTGTAGAAGCCGCGGCCGGCAGCCTTGCCGGTGCGCCCGGCGGCGACGAGTTCCTCGAGCAGGTCGGCGGGCTTGTGCAGGTTGTCGCCGGTCTCGGCGAACCGCGCGGCGAGCGCGTCGCGGACGGTGTCCAGGCCGAGCTCGTCCAGCGTGGTCAGCGGACCCCGCGGGTAGCCGCAGCCGAACCGCATCGCCGCGTCGATGTCGCCGCGGGAGGCGTACTTCTGCTCGTACATGCGTACGGCGTGGTTCAGGTACGGGAGGACAAGCGTCTGCGCGATCTGGGCGTTCTCAGTCATGGCCAGAATGGTGCCACGTGAATTCCCGGGGAACCTACTGATGAGTAAGTCATCTCAGGACCCGAACACCGGCTCCCCCGCGGCGATCCGCTCCCGGAGGTGACGGATCGAACGCGTGAACGGCCACGCGCGCGCCCCGGCGGGCAGCCAGCGCACCAGACGGCCGAGCGTCCGGTTGAACCGGAGGAAGCGGCGTTGCTGCCGCGGGGTCCAGGTCAGGCCGAGCTGGGCCCGCAGCTCGGCGGGCAGGTAGCCGCTGACCAACCAGAACCGGAACCGGATCACCGCGTCCGGGACGGGCCGACGCAGGTACTCCAGCCGGATCACCCGGAGCAGGTAGTCCCGCACGGTGTCGTCGATCCGAGCGGACGCCAGCGAGGTGGTCCAGAACTCCTCGAAGGCGTCCCGGTCGGCGGGCCACAGCTCGGGCGGCATCTGGAGCATCGATCCGAAGACCATCCCCTGCCGGTAGAACTCCTCGCGCTCCGCGCCGACCAGCGGGCCGTAGGTGTACTCGCGGGCCTCCTCGAAGCCGCGGTAGATGCACGCCGCTACCCAGCGCTGGAGCTCCGGGTCGAACGCGTTGGGGACCCGAGCGTGGGAGGAGTTCGTGGCCGCCCGGTACGTCGCCCGCTCCTCCGGAGTGCCGAAGACCGCGACCGCCAGCAGTCCGGCGGTGGTCCGCTGCCGGCGCCGCGGGTTGCCGAACAGGCTCCCCTCGGTGACCGGGCTGTCCTTGACGCCGTACCCGATCTCGGGGCGGCTCAGCTGCATCACGACGTTCGCCGTCCCGGAGAGCGCAGTGAAGATCGAGGCACCGGTGGACAGCAGCCTCGTGTCGAGGTGATCGGTGTCGCGCACGGCCATACCGATGAGCCTAGGGCCGGAGCTAGCGTGACCCCATGAGCCCCGCCCCCAGCACCGCCCCCAGCAACGCCCTGCGCGCTCGCCGCGAAGAGGTCGTCCGTGAGCACATGGAATCGGAGAACGCCCACGAGTACGACGTCACGATGGGCACGTTCTCGCACCCGCGCTACGAGATCGTCCCGACCGGCGACGTCTTCGACGGCACCGAACGGGTGCGGGAGTACTTCGCCGAGTCCCGGTCCGCGTTCCCCGACCAGCGCAACGAGCTGATCGCGCTGCACCACGGCGACTCCTCGATCGTGGTCGAGTTCTGGCTTCGCGGCACCCACCTCGGACCGTTCCGCGGCCTCCCCGCCACCGGGCGTGCCTTCGAGGTCCGGTGCATCGCGGTCTTCGAGTTCGACGACGACGCCGGAATCGTCTGCGAGCGCCCCTACTTCGACTCCGCGACCCTCCTGCGGCAGCTCGGGATCGCCCACGACCCGCTGACGCTGCGCGGCCGGATCGCCACCCTCGCCAACCACCCGGTCACCATCGGCAGCGCGGTCGCCCGCGACGTCGTACGGCGGCTGCGCGGGAGGTAAGTTCTCCCCGTGATCCTCGCTCCGCTCGTCAGCGCGACGTCGCCCACTCGGCCGCACCTCGCTGGCGCTCGGCGGGCGCTCGATAGGCTCCACGCGTGAGACTCGTCGTTGCGCGCTGCCAGGTCGACTACGCTGGCCGTCTGTCCGCCCACCTGCCGATGGCCACCCGGGTGCTCATGCTCAAGGCCGACGGGTCGGTGCTGGTGCACTCCGACGGCGGCTCCTACAAGCCGCTGAACTGGATGAGCCCGCCGTGCACGGTGCGCGAGGGGAAGAGCGACGACGGCCAGGTCGAGTGGGTCGTCACCAGCAAGACCGACGACACCCTGCGGATCCTGATCGAGGAAATCCTGCACGACACCTCCCACGAGCTCGGCACCGACCCGGGGCTGCAGAAGGACGGGGTCGAGAAGCACCTCCAAGAACTCCTCGCCGACCACCCCGCGACCCTCGCCGAGGGCCTGACCCTGGTACGCCGCGAGTTCCCGACCGCGATCGGCCCGGTCGACCTGCTCTGCCGCGACGGCGACGGCAAGTCCGTTGCCGTCGAGATCAAGCGCCGTGGCGACATCGACGGGGTGGAGCAGCTCACCCGGTACCTCGACCTGCTCAACCGCGACCCGCTGCTCACCGGGAAGGGCGAGGTCCGCGGGATCTTCGCCGCCCAGGAGATCAAGCCGCAGGCCCGGGTGCTCGCCGAGGACCGCGGCATCACCTGCGCGACCGTCGACTACGACGCGCTCCGCGGTCTGGACGACCCGACCGAACGGCTCTTCTGACCTCAGCCGGCGGCGGTCGCCTCGCGCGCGTCGCTGTCCGGTTCCGGTGCTGCTGAGTCCGCGATCGGGAAGCTCATCCGGAAGGTGGTCCCCGTCGTTCCCGTCTTCACCACGCCGATGGTCCCCCGGTGGGCTTCCACGATCGCGAGGGCGATGGTGAGGCCGAGACCGGCACCCGGCACCTGCTGGGCGATGGCCGAGCCCGACCGGTAGAGCCGCTCGAAGATCCGGTTCGGGTCGACCTCGCCGATCCCCATCCCGGAGTCGCTGACCTCGATCTCGGCGTCGGTCGCGGTTGCCCGCAGGCGCACCTTGACCGACCCGCCTGCGGGGGTGAACTTCAGCGCGTTCGAGAGCAGGTTGTCCAACGCCTGACCGATCCGGTCACGGTCGGCCATCACCTGGATCGGGAAGCCCGGGATGTCCAGGCTGAGGTCGATGTCCACCTCCTCCGCCCGCGGGCGGGCCGCCTCGACCGCGTCGCGCACGATCGGCTCCAGGTCGATCATCGCGGTCCGGATCGTCAGTCCACTCTCCTCGATCGCGACGAGGGTGAGCAGGTCGTCGACCAGCCTCAGCTCGCGCTCGGCGCTCCGGGTGATGACCGAGAGGAACCGCTTCCCCTGCGGGCTGAGCTGTTCGAGCTCGGCCATCAGCTCGCTGTAGCCGAGCATCGAGGTCAGCGGGGTCCGGAGCTCGTGGGAGACCGTCGCGAAGAACTCGTCCTTCACCCGGTCGGCTTCCTCCTGCATCCGGCGGCGCTCGCTGATGTCGCGGACCGCGGCGGAGACCAGCAGGCCCTCGTCGGTCTCCAGCGGCGCCAACGAGATCTCCACCGGGAACTCGGAGCCGTCCTTGCGCCGGGCGTAGAGATCCCCGGCCAGACCCATCGGACGCGTGCGCGGGCCGGCGACGTACCCGGAGCGGAAGGCGACGTGCATCCCGGCGAACCGCTCGGGGACGAGCATCTCGACGGTCTTGCCGATCAGCTCGCTGCGCTCGTACCCGAAGCGACGCTCGACCTGGGCGTTGACCAGGACGATCGTGCCGGTCTGGTCGACGATCACCATCGCATCCGGAGCCGCCTCGAGGAGGCCGCGGAACAGGCGCTCCTCACGACGCTTGTTCGAGACGTCGCGTACGGCGGCCGAGATCAGCAGCTGCCCGCCGGTCTCCAGCGGCGCCAGGGAGATCTCCACCGGGAACTCGCTGCCGTCCTTGCGCCGGGCCTGGAGGTCCAGCCCGGAACCCATGCTGCGGACGTGCGGCTCGGTGACGTACTCCTGCCGGTGCTTGCGGTGGATCTCGTGCAGGGTCTCAGGCACCAGGATCTCGACGGACCTGCCCAGGAGCTCGGCCCGGGAGTAGCCGAAGACGCTCTCGGTCTGCGCGTTGACCAGCACGATCGTGCCCTGCCGGTCGATCACGACCATGGCGTCAGGGGCAGCCTCCAGCAGCCCGCCCAGGTCGGACGGGCCCCGCTCGTCGCCCGAGCCCGTGCCGGTCACACGCAACTCCCTTACCCCAAGCCCCGGGCTCCCTAGCCGGCGCGCCTCTCATGCTATCGAGCCAGCGGTGCGGCCGGCTGAAAATGGCGCAGTTGGGACAAAAGGACTAGCCAGGACCGAAAGCGTCAGGTGAGCCCGTTGGCCGCACGGATGGCATCGACGATGCCCGCCATGGCCTGGGTGAGGCTGAAGTCCTTCGGCGTGAAGACCGCGGCGACACCGAGCTCCTTGAGCTTCTTGCCGTCCGAGTCCGGGATGATGCCACCGACGATCACCGGGATGTCGCCCACGCCCTCGGCCTTCATCAGGTCCAGGACGTCCGGGACGAGCTCCATGTGCGAGCCGGAGAGGATCGAGAGCCCGACGCAGTGCACGTCCTCGGCGACAGCGGCCGAGACGATCTGCTCCGGGGTCAGCCGGATTCCCTGGTAGATGACCTCGAAACCGGCATCGCGGGCACGCACGGCCACCTGCTCGGCGCCGTTCGAGTGGCCGTCGAGCCCCGGCTTGCCGACCAGGAGCCGCAGCCGGCCGCCGAGCTCCTCCCCGGTCGCCTTCACGCGGTCCCGGACCGCACTGAGCTCGGCACCCGCTTCGGCGACACCGACGGCCCCGGCCACGCCGGTCGGCGCCCGGAACTCCCCGAACACCTCCCGCAGGGTGCCCGCCCACTCCCCGGTGGTGACTCCGGCACGGGCCGCGGCCAGCGTGGCGGCCATCAGGTTCTTGTCGGTCTTCGCATCGGCGGCCAGCGTCGCCAGCGCCGCGGCCACCGCGGCCTCGTCACGCTCGGCCTTCCAGGCGTTGAGCGAGTCGATGGCGTTCCGCTCGGCCTCCGGGTCCGCGGTCTGGATGGCACCGTCGAGGTCGGCCGTCAACGGCGACTCAGCGGTCGTCTCGAACCTGTTCACCCCGACGACGATGTCCTCGCCGTTCTCGATCCGGGCGCGGCGGGTGGCGTGGGCGGAGACGAGCTCGGACTTCATGTACCCGGACTCGACGGCAGCGACGGCGCCGCCCATCGCCTGCACCCGGTCCATCTCGGCGCGGGCGTCGGCGACGAGCTGGGCGACCTTGGCCTCGATCACGTGCGAACCGTCGAAGATGTCCTCGTACTCGAGCAGGTCGGACTCGAAGGCGAGCACCTGCTGGAGCCGCAGCGACCACTGCTGGTCCCACGGACGCGGCAGCCCGAGGGCCTCGTTCCACGCCGGCAGCTGGACGGCACGGGCACGGGCGTTCTTCGAGAGCGTCACGCCGAGCATCTCCAGCACGATCCGCTGGACGTTGTTCTCGGGCTGCGCCTCGGTCAGACCGAGCGAGTTCACCTGGACGCCGTACCGGAACCGGCGCATCTTCGGGTCCTTCACGCCGTACCGCTCGGTGGTGATCTCGTCCCAGAGCTGCACGAAGGCCCGCATCTTGCAGGTCTCCTCGATGAACCGGACGCCCGCGTTGACGAAGAAGGAGATCCGACCGACGACCTGCTCGAAGTCCTTCTCGTCCACCTGACCCGCGTCCTTGACCGCGTCCAGGACGGCGATCGCGGTGGTGAGCGCGTAGGCGAGCTCCTGGGTCGGCGTGGCGCCGGCCTCCTGCAGGTGGTAGCTGCAGATGTTGATCGGGTTCCACTTGGGGATCTGGTGGACGGTGTAGGCGATCATGTCGCTGATCAGGCGCAGGGAGTGCTCCGGCGGGAACACGTAGGTCCCCCGGCTCAGGTACTCCTTGATGATGTCGTTCTGGGTGGTGCCGGCGAGCTTCGCGGCGACCTCGGTCGGCGACATCTCCGGGTTCTGCTCCTCGGCGGTGACCTGGTACATCGCCAGCAACCACATCGCGGTGGCGTTGATCGTCATCGAGGTGTTCATCTCGGTCAGCGGGATGTCCGCGAAGAGCTTCCGCATCTCACCCAGGTGCTGGACCGGGACGCCGACCTTGCCGACCTCTCCGCGCGACAGCGGCGAGTCCGGGTCGTAGCCGGTCTGGGTCGGCAGGTCGAAAGCGACCGAGAGACCCGTCTGGCCCTTGGCGAGGTTGCCTCGGTAGAGCTTGTTCGACTCGGCCGCGGAGCTGTGGCCGGCGTACGTGCGCATCACCCAGGGCTTGTCCTTGGGCTTGTGCTGGGGGTTGTCCGTCGAGGTCATGGAAGGAAGGGTAAATCGTTCGGCTACTGATCGGTAATGCCTAGGGCGCCGAGAACGACGTCCGATAGGTCACACCCGCGTGGCCCAGATCACGCCGCCGGGTCGGGAACCCGGACCACATCCGCGCCGATACTCGCCAGCACCTCGGCGAAGTGCGGGTAGCCGCGGTCGATGTGGTGCGACTCGGCGACCGTGGTCACGCCGACCCCCGCCAACCCGGCCAGCACCAGCGCGGCGCCCGCGCGGATGTCGTGCGCCACCACCGGGGCGCCGGAGAGCAGCGGCACCCCGCGGACGACGGCGTGGTGGCCGTCGGTGTGCACGTCCGCCCCGAGCCGGGCCAGTTCCTGGGCGAACATGAACCGGGACTCGAAGACGTTCTCGGTGATCATCGCGGTGCCGTCGCTGACCGAGGCGAGCGCCATCGAGAACGGCTGCAGATCCGTGGGGAACCCGGGGAACGGCAGCGTGACGACGTCGAAGGAGCGCAGCCGCTTGCCGACGCTGACGGTGAAACCGTCACCGTGGGTGGTGATCTCCGCCCCGGCGTCGACCAGCTTGTCGAGCACCAGGTCGAGGTGGGTGGCCACTCCCCCGTGGATCGTCACGGTGCCGCCGGCGATCGCGGGGGCGAACGCCCAGGTGCCGGCGACGATCCGGTCCGAGACCGTGACGTGGTCGACCGGGCTGAGCCGGTCGACGCCCTCGATCGTCAGCGTCGAGGAGCCGATCCCGTCGATCCGGGCACCCATCTCGACCAGCATCTGGCAGAGGTCGACGATCTCCGGTTCGCGGGCGGCGTTGTCCAGGACGCTGGTCCCATCGGCGAGCACCGCGGCCATCAGCAGGTTCTCGGTCGCCCCGACCGAGGGGAAGTCGAGCCACAGGGCCGAGCCCTTGAGCCCGTTCGGGACCTCCGCGACGACCTGCCCGTGCTCGACCCGGCAGGAGGCGCCCAGCTCACGGAGCCCCGCCATGTGCATGTCCAGGCCGCGGGAGCCGATCGCATCGCCTCCGGGGAGCGCCACGCTGGCCCGGCGGCAGCGGGCCACCAGCGGTCCGAGGACGGCGATCGAGGCCCGCAGCCGGCGGACCAGCTCGTACGGCGCCTCCCACCCGAGCTCCTCGGGCACGTCGATCCGGACCACGCCGCTGATCAGGCCCTGGGTGGGGTCGGCGTCGACCGGGTGGTCGATCTCCACCGTGCAGCCGAGCTGACGCAGCAGCTGGCCCATCACGGTCACGTCGAGGATGTCCGGGACGTTGCGGATCGTGCTCGTGCCGGGGGCCAGGAGTGCGGCCGCCATCAGCTTCAGCGCCGAGTTCTTCGCGCCGCCGACGTAGACGATCCCGTCCAGGGGGTGCACGTGCGGGCCCGCCGAGGTGACCTGGAAGCTCTCCACGGGGCGAGGCTACTACCCTGGACGCATGGTCAACCTCACCCGCATCTACACCCGCACCGGCGACGCCGGCGAGACCCGGCTCGGCGACATGAGCGTGACCACCAAGACCGACCCCCGACTCCAGGCCTACGCCGGGGTCGACGAGGCCAACGCCCAGCTCGGCGTCGTGCTCGCGACCGGAGAGCTCGAAACCGACGTGGTCGCGGTCCTGACCCACGTCCAGAACGATCTCTTCGACGTCGGCGCCGACCTCTGCACCCCCGTGGTGGAGAACCCCGAGTACCTCCCGCTGCGGATCGAGCAGGACTACGTCGACCGGCTCGAGGGTTGGTGCGACCAGTACAACGAGGACCTGCCGGCGCTGCGGTCCTTCATCCTCAACGGCGGGACCCCGGCCGCTGCGCACCTGCACGTCGCGCGCACCGTCGTACGGCGGGCGGAGCGGGAGGCCTGGGCCGCCTGGAGCGAGTACGGCGCCGTGATGAACCCGCTCGCGATCACGTACCTGAACCGGCTCTCCGACCTGCTCTTCATCCTCGCCCGGTACGCGAACCGCGAGAACGGGGACGTGCTGTGGGTCCCGGGGGGCGAACGCTCCGCCGAGTGAGCCCGGCCGGTCAGCGCTGCTGGGGCGGCTGGTCCCAGTCCGTGCCCGGCGGGGCCGCTTCCAACCACGCGGAGAACCCGGTGACGGCAGAGGGGCTCATCGCGAGCAGAACCGGGCCGCCTGGCGTCCGGCACTCCACGATCCGGTGGCCGCTGTAGAGCGCGAAGGACTCCGGGTCCGAGGGCGGCCGCTGACCGACGATCTGGAGGTCGTGCCGCGGCCAGCGCCGGGCCGGGAGCGGCCAGAGGGAGAAGATCCGGAACCACTCGAGGTCCTCGGCGTGGTAGCGCCCCAGCCCTAGAACCCAGCCGCGCCCGGCCCTGGAGGACCGGACGCGGACAGAGAGTTCGAAGGTTCCGCCGTTACGGGCGATCAGGCGACGACGTACGACGAGCAGGCAGCCGTAGAGCGCGACCAGAAGCAGCAGGACACCGGCCGCATCGAGCAGCCACTGCCACAACGGCATCTATCCCTCGTCCCTTTGGTGATCGCAGTCCCGATGGTGCCAGGTGCAGGCGGTCAGGCTCAACCGGCCTTCTCGACCGCGCGGATCCGGGCCTCGGCCCAGGCGATCGCGACGGCCTCGGTGGCGCTGTCGTCGTCCTCGTGGGCCTTGTGAGCCCGCTCGAGGTCGGCCTTGGCCTTCTCGAGGTTGATGTCGCGCGCCATCTCCGCGTGCTCGGCGAGCACCGAGACCCGGTTGTCGGCCACCGAGAGGAACCCGGCGTCGACCGCAGCGATCCAGGTCTCGCCGTCGACCGTGGTGACGTCGACGACGCCGTCCACCATCACCGAGAGCACCGGGGCGTGACCGGGCAGGATGCCGACGTCACCCTCCGAGGTCCGGGCGATGATCATGCTCGCCTCGCCCGACCACACCAGGCGGTCGGCCGAGACGAGCTCAACCTGCAGGCTTGCCATCAGAGGCTCGCCTGGATCTCGGCCCACTTCTTCTCGACGTCGTCCAGACCGCCGCACATGAAGAACGCCTGCTCGGCCACGTGGTCGTAGTCACCGTCGGCGATCTTGTTGAACGCCTCGATCGTGTCGGCGACCGGAACCGTCGACCCCTCGATGCCGGTGAACTGCTTGGCCACGTAGGTGTTCTGCGAGAGGAACCGCTGGATACGACGCGCGCGGTGGACGATGGTCTTGTCCTCCTCGGAGAGCTCGTCGACACCGAGGATCGCGATGATGTCCTGGAGCTCCTTGTTGCGCTGCAGGATCTGCTTGACGCGGATCGCGCAGTCGTAGTGCGCCTGACCGATGTACTGCGGGTCGAGGATCCGCGAGGTCGAGGTCAGCGGGTCCACGGCCGGGTAGATACCCAGCGACGCGATCTCACGGGACAGCTCGGTGGTCGCGTCCAGGTGCGCGAACGTGGTCGCCGGAGCCGGGTCGGTGTAGTCGTCGGCGGGCACGTAGATCGCCTGCAGCGAGGTGATCGAGTGGCCGCGCGTCGAGGTGATCCGCTCCTGCAGAACACCCATCTCGTCAGCCAGGTTCGGCTGGTAACCCACCGCGGACGGCATCCGGCCGAGCAGGGTCGAGACCTCGGAACCGGCCTGGGTGAACCGGAAGATGTTGTCGATGAAGAGCAGCACGTCCTGGCCCTGGACGTCGCGGAAGTACTCCGCCATCGTCAGCGCGGACAGGGCGACGCGCAGACGCGTGCCCGGCGGCTCGTCCATCTGGCCGAAGACCAGGGCGACCTTGTCGAACACCCCGGCTTCCTGCATCTCGACGATGAGGTCGTTGCCCTCACGGGTGCGCTCGCCGACGCCGGCGAACACGGACACACCGCTGTGGTCCTTCGCGACGCGGGCGATCATCTCCTGGATCAGAACGGTCTTGCCGACACCGGCACCACCGAACAGACCGATCTTGCCGCCCAGCACGTACGGCGTGAGCAGGTCGATGACCTTGATGCCGGTCTCGAACATCTGGGTCTTCGACTCCAGCTGGTCGAACGCCGGCGCCTTGCGGTGGATACCCCAGCGCTCGGCCGGCTCGAAGGTCTCCCCCTCGGCCAGGTTCAGGACGTCACCGGTGGTGTTGAACACCTTGCCGAGCGTGGCGTCGCCGACGGGGACCGTGATCGGGCCGCCGGTGTCGCGCACCTGCGAGCCGCGGACCACGCCGTCGGTCGGCTTCAGCGAGATGGCGCGGACCATGCCGTCGCCGATGTGCTGGGCGGTCTCGAGCGGGAGCGTGATGGTCTCACCGCCGAGGGTGATGTCGACCTCGAGCTTGTTGTAGATGGCCGGCATCTCGCCGGACGCGAACTCGATGTCCACGACCGGGCCGATGACGCGGGCAACCCGTCCGACCCCGCCTGCGCCGCCCGACGTCGTTCCGGTCTCGTTGATAGTGGCAGTCATGTCTCTCACTCGCTCCCTGCGGTGGCGTCGGCGAGCGCGTTGACGCCACCGACAATCTCGCTGATTTCCTGGGTGATGCCGGCCTGTCGGGCCTGGTTGGCAATTCGGGTGTACTTCTTGATGAGCTCTTCGGCGTTGTCCGTCGCGGACTTCATCGCCTTCTGGCGGGCAGCGAGCTCGGAGGCAGCCGCCTGCAGCAGTGCGGTGAAGATGCGGCTGGTCACGTACTTCGGCAGCAGCGCGTCCAGGACGTCGTGCGCCGACGGCTCGAACTCGTAGAGCGGCAGCACGTCACCGGGCTCGGGAGCCTCGGTGCCCTCGACGACCTCGAGCGGGAGCAGCCGCACCGCGACCGGCTCCTGGACGAGCATCGAGCGGAACCGGGTGTAGACGACGTGCACCTCGTCGGTGGAGTCCTGGTCCTGCTCGGCGACGAACGCCGCGATCAGGGTGTCGGCCATCTCCTTGGCGTCGCCGTACGTCGGCTGGTCGGAGTATCCCGCCCAGCTCTTCTCGACCGGGCGGTTGCGGAACTTGAAGTACGCCGCCGCCTTCCGACCCGAGGTGTAGATGGTGACGTCCTTGCCCTCGCCCTTGAGCTTCTCGATGAGCCGCTCGGCCTCCTTGATGACGCTGGAGGAGTAGGCGCCGGCCAGGCCGCGGTCGCTGGTGATGATCAGCACCGAGACGTGGTCCGACTCGGCCGGCTCGGTCACCAGCGCGTGGTCGACGTTCGAGAACGTCGCCACCGCCGAGACCGCCCGGGTGAGCTCGCGGCTGTAGGGCGCTGCGGCAGCCGCTCGCTGCTGCGCCTTGATGATGCGGGACGCAGCGATGAGCTCCATGGCGCGCGTGATCTTCTTCATCGACTGCGTCGACTTGATCCGCGCGCGATATTCGCGCACCGAAAGGGCCATGGGTCAGCCCCGCTTCTGCTTGACGATCTGCTCCTGCTCGACGTCGCCCTCTTCGAGTGCCTCGTGGACTTCCTTGCCAGCCTTGATCGACTGGCCGTCCGAGGTCTCGAACTGGTTGAGGAACGAGTCGTAGGCCGCGACCAGGTTCTGCTCGGTACCGTCCTCGAACTTCTGGGTCTCCCGGATGGTGTCCAGGATCGCCGCGTGCGAGAGACGCAGGTAGTCGAGGAACTCGCGCTCGAAGCGGAGGACGTCGTCGGTCGGGACCTTGTCCAGGCGGCCGGAGGTACCGATCCACAGCGACACGGTCATCTCCTCGAGCGGGTACGGCGAGTACGCCGGCTGCTTGAGGAGAGCCATCAGCCGACCACCGCGGTCGAGCTGCTGGCGCGAGGCCGCGTCGAGGTCGGAGGCGAACATCGCGAACGCCTCCATGGCACGGAACTGCGCCAGGTCGACCTTGAGCGAACCGGTGACGGCCTTCATCGCCTTGGTCATCGCGGCACCACCGACTCGGGAGACGGAGATACCGACGTCGATGGCCGGGCGCTGGTTGGCCGCGAACAGGTCGGACTGGAGGAAGATCTGACCGTCGGTGATCGAGATGACGTTGGTCGGAATGAACGCCGAGACGTCGTTGGCCTTGGTCTCGATGATCGGCAGACCGGTCATCGACCCGGCACCGAGCTCGTCGGAGAGCTTCGCGCAACGCTCCAGCAGGCGGGAGTGCAGGTAGAAGACGTCACCGGGGTACGCCTCGCGGCCCGGCGGACGGCGGAGCAGCAGCGACACGGCGCGGTAGGCCTCGGCCTGCTTGGTCAGGTCGTCGAAGACGATCAGGACGTGCTTGCCGTCGTACATCCAGTGCTGGCCGATGGCCGAGCCGGTGTACGGCGCGAGGTACTTGAAGCCGGCGGAGTCGGACGCGGGCGAGGCGACGATGGTCGTGTACTCGAGCGCGCCGGCCTCCTCCAGGGCACCCCGCACGGAGGCGATGGTCGAGCCCTTCTGGCCGATGGCGACGTAGATGCAGCGGACCTGCTTGTTCGGGTCGCCGGACTCCCAGTTCTGCTTCTGGTTGATGATCGTGTCGATCGCGACCGTGGTCTTGCCGGTGGCGCGGTCGCCGATGATCAGCTGGCGCTGGCCGCGGCCGATCGGGGTCATCGCGTCGATCGCCTTGATGCCGGTGGCGAGCGGCTCGTGCACCGACTTGCGGGCCATGACGCCGGGAGCCTGCAGCTCGAGCGCCCGACGTCCGTCGGTCGCGATCTCGCCGAGGCCGTCGATCGGGGTGCCGAGCGGGTCGACGACCCGGCCCAGGTAGCCGTCGCCGACCGGGACCGAGAGGATCTCCCCGGTCCGGCGGACCGTCTGGCCCTCCTCGATCTTGTCGAAGTCACCGAGCACGACGACACCGATCTCGCGGGTGTCGAGGTTCAGCGCGATACCGAGCGTGCCGTCCTCGAACTCCAGGAGCTCGTTCGCCATGCACGAGGGCAGGCCGGACACACGGGCGATGCCGTCCGCTGCCTCGGCAACGGTGCCGACCTCTTCCTTGCTCGCGGCCTCGGGCTTGTAGTCGGCCACGAAGCGCTGCAGCGCGTCCCGGATCTCCTCCGGACGGATCGAAAGCTCCGTCATTTCAGGTCCCTACTCTCTTGTGCTTCAACGTTTGCAGTTCTGGGTCGGGCCCGGTCAGGCCCCGGTGGGTCTACTAGCCGGCGAGCCGGCGGCGTGCCTCGTCGAGCCTGCTCGACACGCTGCCGTCGATGACGTCGTCACCGATCTCGACACGCATGCCGCCGACGAGGTCGGGCTCGACGCTGACGTTCAGGTGCACCGGACGGCCGTACTGGCTCGTCAGTGCGTTCTGCAGGCGATCGCGGTCAGCGGCGGAGAGGTCCTGGGCGACGCGCACCTTGGCGACGCTCTGGTCCCGCACCGCGGCGGCGATCTTCTGGTACTCCTCGAGCGCGACCACCACCGTGCGGTGGCTGCCGTTCAGGGCCAGCCCGGCCAGCCGCTGCGTCGCCGCGAGCGCCTTGCCGTCCAGCAGGTTGTGCAGCAGCGTGCCCTTGTCGGCCGCCGTACGGGTCGGATCGGAGAGCGCCGCACGAAGGTCGGCGTTCTCGCCGACCAGCTGGCTGATCGAGAACAGCTCGTCGGCCAGCCGCGCTGCGTCGCCACCCGACGACTTCACGACCGCGACGACCCCGAGGTGCTCCAGCACGTCGGCCAGGTCCCGGGTCGCCGTCCACCGGCGCGTCACCGCGCTCGCGACGACGTCCAGGCCGGCGGCCGAGAGCTTGCCCGCGAGGATCTCGCGGATCAGCCCGGACTTGGCCGAGGCGTCGAGGGACTGGTCGGTCGCGACGCGCCGCAACCCGGGCTCGGCCCGGAGTACGGACGCCGCGCCGAGGAGGTCCTCGCCGAGAGCGGCCAGGTCGCCGGCGGCGGCTGCGTCCACACTCGTACGCAGCCCCGCCAGGGCCTCAGCCGATGCTCCACGCAGCTGCATCAGTTGGCTCCCTCGAGCTCAGCCAGGAAACGGTCGACCACCCGCGAGGAGCGGTCGTCGTCGTCCAGGCTCTCGCCCACGATCCGACCGGCCAGGGTCGTCGCCAGCGTGCCGACCTCGGCCCGGAGCGAGGTGACCGCCTGCTGGCGCTCCGCCTCGATCTGGGTCTTGCCGTGCTCGACGATCCGGGCAGCCTCGGCCTGGGCCTGCTCCCGGAGCTCGGCGACGATCTGCGCACCCTGCTCACGCGCTTCCTCGCGGATGCGCGCGGCCTCGTGCCGGGCGTCGGCGAGCTGCTTCTCCAGCTCGGCCAGCTTGGCATCGGCCTCCGCCTGCTTCGACTCGGCAGCCTGGAGGCCGCCCTCGATCGCGGTGGTGCGCTCGGAGAACGTCTTCTCGAAGTTCGGAACGACGAACTTCTTGATCGCGAAGAACAGGATGCCGAACACGACCAGAGCGATCGAGAACTCCACCCACACGAACGCCAGCGGGGACTCGGGAGTCGCCAAGGGCAACAGGTACGACGTCATGGTCGTGATCCTTCGTCAGTCGGAACAGGGGTCACTAGAGAACGAACGCGAGCGCGATACCGATGATCGCGAGCGCCTCAGCGAGCGCGAAGCCGAGGATCGCGATCGACTGCAGGCGGCTCTGCGCCTCGGGCTGGCGAGCGACGCCGTT
This sequence comes from Marmoricola sp., assembly GCA_041618295.1. GTDB lineage: Bacteria > Actinomycetota > Actinomycetes > Propionibacteriales > Nocardioidaceae > Marmoricola. The sequence goes on along the minus strand of JBFJNH010000004.1, from coordinate 86,383 downwards.
GATGTACGCGGCGAAGATGAGACCGATACCGATACCCGGGCCGATCGCAGCCAGGCCGTAACCGATCATGTTCACGGAGCCATCCATTGGCTTGTCCTTTCAGAGTTTCTTCTCGTGGTGCTGCTTGTGGGTGTCACTGTGGTGCGGGTGGTGCAGGTGGTGCGGTCGTGCTTCTCAGTGCTCGTCGGCGAGCGCACCTGAGATGTACATGGCGTTGAGCAGGGTGAAGACGTAGGCCTGGAGGAACTGGACCAGCAGCTCCAGGAAGGAGATCGCCACCGCGAGGATCCAGGCGACGATGCCGACCGGCGCGAGGGCGAGACCCTCGTGCTGGAGGATGTAGAGGCCACCGGTGGAGAACAGGATCAGGAGCAGGTGGCCGGCGAACATGTTGGCGAACAGACGGAGCGCCAGCGTGACCGGTCGGACGACCAGGTTGGAGAAGAACTCCAGCGGGACCAGCAGCGGGTACATCAGCGGCGTCACGCCCGACGGCACGCACTGCAGCTTGAGGTAGCCGACGAAGCCGTGCTTGCGGATGCCGACGTAGTTGTAGACCAGCCAGCTCAGACCGGCGAGCGCGTAGGCCATCGATGCCCGCGAGAACGTCGGGAACTGGATCCCCGGGATGCTCGCGAAGAGGTTGTTGAGCAGGATGAAGAAGAACATCGTCACCAGGTACGGGACGAAGCGCTGGAAGTCGTGGCTGCCGATGACGTCACGGGCCACCGAGTTGCGGATCATGCCGTAGGCCTCCTCGCCGGCGAACTGCAGCCGGCTGGGGACCAGCGAGCGCTGGCGCGCCGCGAGGTAGAAGAAGGCGAAGACCACACCAGCGGCGATCACGAGCTGGAACATCGGCTTCGTGACCGGCTGGCCGGCGATCTCGAAGAACGCGGGCAGGTCGAAGCTCGCCGGACCCGGCGCCTCGAACCCTTCGCCCCCGCTACCGGCGGCTGGGACGAACATCCCTGCACTGCTCACCTGAGTACCCCTACTTCTTCTCTACGTCGTTCGTCTTCTCGCCTGCGCGCGGCCATTTCGGCAGAGCGTCGAAGCGCTTGATCGTCATGTAGATCCCCAGGAACGCTCCGAAGAGGATCCCGATCACGACCAGGAATTCCGTGTCCAGCCAGCGATCCGCAAGCCATCCCAGGAAGCCGTACAGGAAAACACCCGAGACGAGATACCCGAAGGCGTGCCAGGGGTCGCCTTGGCTTTTCTCTTCGGGTGATTCGGGTGAGTCGTGCGCAGGATCCGGCTGGGACATCGCGCACCGGACAATAGCAGCCGTTGGGGGACATCACGCACCCACCTCCTGTCCGTCCGCGACAGGCCCTTCCCAGGGCTCGATCGGCGACCGCACGGTGGCGATCAGCTGGCCGGCCATCCAGGCGAAGGTGCCTGCGATCAGGGCTCCTGCGAGCCAGCCCGCGCTGAGGTCGGACTCGAAAGCTGCAGCCTTGGTGAGGCCGACGAAGACCAGGGCCACGAGCACGACCTGGAAGGTGTAGGTGACCATCGCGACCAGGAGTGCGGTCTGCGGTGCGAGCTGGGCGGACGCCCCCACCACGACGGCCCCGAACGCGAAGAAGACCAGGACGATGCCGCCACCGAGGAGGGCCGAGAGGGCCGCGGTCCGGTCCTGGGCGACGGCCCCGCAGATGGTGGCGGCGGTGGTACTCGCCAGGACCCACAGCACGCCGGAGAGCAGGACTCGGGGAGTCCTCTGCTCGGGTGCTGTCTTCGTCGTCATGGCGGCCTCGGGGTGGTCGTCAGCAGGGCGGCGGCGGGTGGTTCCGGGATTGCTTGTGAAAACTAGCACAAACTTTTCGAGCGCGAAATTGGACCGATCCAAGCCTGGTCAGGAGGCTCAGGCAGAGGTGCGCAACCGCGGTACGACGAAGGTCAGCACGGCAGTGAGGGCGGCCCAGATCCCGATCGCCACGATGCTGACCGGCCCGGCGTACAGGCTGATCGCGACCGCTCCGAAGGCGATCAACCCGGCCCAGAGCCACATGATCACCACGGCTTTGCGCTGGCTGTGGCCGAACTCCAGGAGCCGGTGGTGCAGGTGCTCCTTGTCCGGCTGGTAGAACATCTGCCCGCGCCGGGTCCGGCGCACGACCGCCAGGACCAGGTCGACGAAGGGGACCACCAGGATCGAGATCGGCAGCAGGATCGGGAGCAGGATCACCAGGGTCGTGGTGGTGTTGGTGCCGTCGGCCTGGGGCGCGAGCTCCACGCCCGCGAACTGCCCGGTCAAGGTCAGCGCGGAGCCGGAGAGCACCAGTCCCAGCAGCATCGAGCCGGAGTCCCCCATGAAGATCCGGGCCGGGTAGAAGTTGTGGGGCAGGAACCCGACGCAGGCGCCCGCCAGGCAGGAGCACAGCAGCGCCGCGGTGATCGCGAGGGTCAGGTTGTTCGTGTCCGCCAGCCGGTAGGAGAACGCGAAGAACGCGAACGCGCCGATGCAGACCATCCCGCTGGCCAGCCCGTCGAGCCCGTCGACGAAGTTGATCGCGTTCACGGTGCCGACGATCAGCAGGATGGACAGCAGGATCGCCTGGGTCGGCTCCAACGCGAGCTGGTCGCCACCCGGAAGCCGCAGCGAGTAGAGCTGCACGCCGTTGAGCACCAGGTAGCCGGCCGCCACGATCTGACCGCCGAGCTTGGTGAGCGCGTCCAGCTCGATCAGGTCGTCCAGCACACCGACCAGGCAGATGATCAGGCCTCCGGTGAGCACCACTGTCGCGTCGTCGAAGACCTGGGTCTGGGAGAGCCCGAGGAACGGCAGGTTCTTCGCGACCAGGAGCCCGGCCCACAGACCGCCGAGCATCGCCAGTCCCCCGAAGTACGGGATCGGGATGACGTGCACGTCGCGGTCGCGGACCTGGGCGACCGCACCGGTCCGCATCGCGAGCTCCCGGGCGACGCCGCAGAGCAGGTAGGAGACGACCGCGGCCGACAGGAAGACGAGGAGGTACTCACGCACCGGCGGACCCGCCGGTGCCCGAGTCCTGGCCCGGGTGCTCCGCGGTCAGGTCGACCACCGCGACCTCCACGCCCGCCAGGACGGTGCGGAGCTCCTCCACCCCGATCGCCCCGACCCGCAGCACCCGGGGCTGGGAGCCGGTGCAGTCGACGATCGTCGAGGGCTTGTCGTCCTGCGTCGGGCCGCCGTCCAGGACTACCGCGACCTTCTCGGCGAGCATCTCCGCCGCCTGGTCGGCGTCGGTGGCCGCCGGCATCCCGGTCAGGTTCGCCGAGGAGACGGCCAGCGGACCCGTCCGGGCGAGCAGCTCGAGGGCGACCTTGTCGTGCGGCATCCGGACCGCGACGGTCCCCCGGGTCTCCCCGAGGTCCCACTGCAGCGACGGCTGCTGCCGGACCACCAGGGTCAACGGCCCGGGCCAGTAGTGCTCGACGAGGACTCTCGCCCACTCGGGCAGCTGGGAGGAGAGTGCCTCCAGGGTCGCCGGCGAGCCGACCAGAACCGGCGGCGGCATCGCGCGGCCACGGCCCTTGGCCTCCAGCAGCCGAGCGACGGCCACGGGGTCGAAGGCGTCCGCGCCCAGGCCGTAGACGGTGTCGGTCGGGAGCACGACGAGCTCGCCGGCGCGGATCGCGATGGTCGCCGCGGCCAGACCTGCTTCGAGCATGGCGTCGTCGGCGGCGTCGTAACGGGTGGACACAGCCCTCATCGTGCCAGTCGCGCGGTCAGGTAGCGCGGACGACCTGCCAGATCGCGGTGATCCCGCACGTCGCCCCACCGCCCGGCGGATGCGAAGACAGCGGGGGCGGACTCCCCCTGGAGGTCGGCGTGCTCGGCCCCGACCACACCTCCGACCCGCAGCAACCGACCCGCGACCTGCTCGAGCACCCGCATCGCGACCAGCCCGTCGTCGCCGGAGAAGAGCGCCAGGTGCGGGTCGTGGTCGCGCGCCTCGGGCGCGACGCTCTCCCACGCCTCCAGCGGGATGTACGGCGGGTTGCAGACCACCACGTCGACGGTCCCGTCGAGATCCGTGAACGCGTCGGCCATGTCGCCCAGACGCAGGTCGACTCCGGTCGCCGACAGGTTGACCTGCGCCCAGTGATGGGCGCCCGGATCCAGCTCGACCGCGTGGACGTTCGCGTGCGGGACCTCGTCGACGACGCTGCGGGCGATCGCGCCCGAGCCGGTGCACAGGTCGACGACCACGGGAGGCCGGCCCGACACCCGCAACGCCTCCTCGACCGCCCACCCCGCCAGCAGCTCCGTCTCCGGCCGAGGAGTGAAAACACCGGGTCCGACGGCCACCTCGACGTACCGGAAGCCGGCGGAGCCGGTCAGGTGCTGCAGCGGCTCACGGGTCGCGCGACGCGCGACGAGTGCCTCGAACTCGGCGGCGTCGTCGGGCGAGACCTCCCCCACCCCGAGCAGCTCGCCCCGGCCGATGCCCAGCACGTGCACCAGCAGCCACTCCGCGTCGTTCGCCGGACTCGCGACCCCGGCTACCTCCAGCAGAGCGGCAGCCCGGGCGAGCAGAGCGCGCGACTCAGTCACCAAGCGCCTCGAGCCGGGCAGCCATGTCGGCGGCCACGCAGGACTCGACCACGGGCTCCAGAGCACCGTCCAGGACCTGGTCGAGGTTGTAGGACTTGTACCCGGTGCGGTGGTCGGAGATCCGGTTCTCCGGGTAGTTGTAGGTGCGGATCCGCTCGGAACGGTCCACCGTGCGCACCTGGGACCGGCGTACGTCGGAGGCCTCCGCGTTCGCGGCTTCCTCGGCGGCCGCGAGCAGCCGGGCGCGCAGGATGCGCATCGCCTGCTCCTTGTTCTGGAGCTGGGACTTCTCGTTCTGGCAGCTGGCCACGATCCCCGTCGGCAGGTGGGTGATCCGGACCGCGGAGTCGGTCGTGTTGACGCTCTGGCCGCCGGGGCCGGAGGAGCGGTACACGTCGATGCGCAGGTCGTTCTCGTTGATCGTGACGTCGACCTGCTCGGCTTCGGGAACCACCAGGACCCCGGCAGCCGAGGTGTGCACCCGCCCCTGGCTCTCGGTCACCGGTACCCGCTGGACCCGGTGCACCCCGCCCTCGAACTTGAGCAGGGCGTACGGCGCCTCACCGGGCAACGCGGTTCCCTTGGCCTTCACCGCGACGGTGACCGACTTGTACCCGCCCAGGTCGGACTCCGCGGCGTCGAGGATCTCGGTGCTCCACCCCCGGGTCTCGGCGTACCGGGTGTACATCCGGAGCAGGTCCGCGGCGAAGAGTGCGGACTCCTCACCGCCCTCCCCGGACTTGATCTCGAGCAGGGCGTCCTTGCTGTCGGAGGCCTCGCGCGGGACCAGCTGGTGGCGCAGCCGCTCCCCCACCGCCGTCCGACGCTCCTCGAGCTGGAGGGCTTCTGCGGTGAACGCGTCGCTGCTGTCCGGGTCCTCGCTGGCGAGGTCGCGGGCAGCCTGGGCGTCGTCACCGAGCTGGAGCCACTCGCGGTAGGTCCGCACGATCGCGGAGAGCTCGGCGTAGCGCTGGTTGAACCTGCGCGCCAGCGCCTGGTCGGCGTGGATGGCGGGGTCGGCCAAGGTGGTCTCGAGCTCCGCGTGCTCGGCGATCAGGCCCTCGACTGCCTCGAACATCGCTGACACCTCACTCTCGCTGGGACCGGACGGAGAAGCCGTTCGACGGGCTCCGGACAACCAGAACGCCGGCCTCCGCAGGCCCTGACACGAGGTCAGGCCGCGGGACCGGCGTTCAGGAGAGCTACTTCGCAGCGTCCTTCTTGGCGTAGCGGGCCTCGAAGCGGGCGACGCGACCGCCGGTGTCGAGGATCTTCTGCTTGCCGGTGTAGAACGGGTGGCAGTTGGAGCACACGTCGGCGTGAAGCTTGCCTTCAGGCGAGGTGCTGCGCGTCGTGAACGAGTTGCCGCAGGTGCAGGTCACCAGGGTCTCGACGTACGCGGGGTGGATGTCCTTCTTCATGGGGTTCCTCTCGGGTCAGCGGGCCGCCGGGTCGTCCGCGGATGCGCACGTGAACCGGAGCCAAGGAGCGATTCTGCCACCACCCGGGGGCGGGGACGAAATCACGCCGCGAACGGCACGGGCACAACGCCCGCGGGCGCCGGGTTGTTCCGCAGGTCGCGAGCGACCTAGGAGACCTCTTCGCCCAGGACCGCGGCGACCCGGACGGCGAGCTCACGCGGGCTGAACGGCTTCACGACGTAGTCGTCGGCACCCGCCTCGAAGCCCTGCTCGATGTCGGACTCCTGGGCACGGGCGGTCAGCATGATGATCGGCACGCCGTTCATGCTCGCCTCGGCACGCAGGACCCGGGCAGCCTCCAGGCCGCTCATCCCGGGCATCATCACGTCCAGGATGACCAGATCGGGCCGGTCCGCCAGGCAGGCCTCGACCGCGGCAGTCCCGTCAGCGACGGGCAGCACCTCGTGCCCGGCGTGACGGAGCTTGAAGACGACCAGCTCTCTGATGTCAGCGTCGTCGTCCGCGATCACGATGCGCGCCATGCGGTCCCCCTCAGTCTCTGCTTGCCCTCACGCCGCTACCCCCAGCAGTGGCCTCACCGAGCAGCATATCGAGAATGGGGACCGCGTCCGACGGTTACCCGAAATGCCGGTCGTCGCCGCTCAGACCTCGGTGCCGCCCGGGGTCGGGGTGGTCTTCTGGACCTGCATCAGGAACTCCAGGTTGTTCTGGGACTTCTTCAGACGCTCTAGGAGCAGCTCAAGGGCTTGCTGGCCCTCGAGGCCGGAGAGGACCCGGCGGAGCTTCCAGATGATCGCCAGCTCCTCGGCGCTCATCAGCAGCTCCTCGCGGCGGGTACCCGACTGCACGACGTCGATCGCCGGGAAGATCCGCTTGTCGGCGAAGTCGCGGCGCAGCCGGATCTCCATGTTCCCGGTGCCCTTGAACTCCTCGAAGATCACCTCGTCCATCTTGGACCCCGACTCGATCAGAGCCGTCGCCAAGATGGTGAGCGAGCCACCGTCCTCGATGTTGCGGGCAGCCCCGAAGAACTTCTTGGGCGGGTACAGCGCGGCAGAGTCCACCCCGCCGGAGAGGATCCGTCCGCTCGCGGGGGCCGCCAGGTTGTACGCACGGCCCAGGCGGGTGATGCCGTCCAGCAGCACGACCACGTCGTGACCGAGCTCGACGAGACGCTTGGCCCGCTCGATCGCGAGCTCAGCCGCCATCGTGTGGTCGCTGGCCGGACGGTCGAAGGTCGAGCTGATCACCTCACCGTTGACCGAGCGCTCGAAGTCGGTGACCTCCTCGGGACGCTCGTCGACCAGGACGACCATGAGGTGGCACTCGGGGTTGTTGGTGGTGATCGAGTTGGCGATCGACTGCATGATCATCGTCTTACCGGCCTTGGCGGGCGACACGATCAGTCCGCGCTGGCCCTTGCCGATCGGGGAGGCAATGTCGATGACCCGCCCGATCATGTTCGTCGAGGTGGTCTCCATCCGCAGCCGCTCGGAGGGGTAGAGCGGGGTCAGCTTGCTGAACTCGACGCGGGTCCGGGCCGCTTCCGGGTCTCCCCCGTTGACCGAGTCGAGCTTGACGAGCGGGTTGAACTTCTCCTTGCGGTCGCCCTCACGGGGCTGCCGGACCTGACCGGTGACCGCGTCGCCCCGGCGCAGCCCGTACTTACGGACCGTGGAGAGCGAGACGTACACGTCGTCCGTGCCGGGCAGGTAGCCGCTGGTCCGGACGAACGCGTAGCTGTCGAGCACGTCCAGGATGCCGGCGCAGGGGGCAAGAACGTCGTCCTCGAGGATCTGCAGGTCGGGTTCGTGCCGGTTGGCGCGGCCGCCACCCTGGTTGCCCTGGTTCTGCTGCCCGCCCGGCTGGCCCGGCTGTGCAGCACGGTCCCGGTCGCGACCACGCCGCCGCCGGTTCCGGCGGCTGCCGCCCTCTTCCTCGCCCTGCTGGTTCTGGGCCTGCTGGTTCTGGTTGCCCTGGTTGCCCTGGTTGCCCTGGTTGCCGCCCTGGTTGCCCTGGGTACGTCCGCCCTCGTCCTGGCCCGCGTTCTGGCCCGCGTTCTGGTTACCGTTCCGGGTCCGCTGCCGGCCACCGTTCTGCTTGGTCTCGCCCTGGTCGGACGACTCGCCCTGGTCGACCGGCTCGCGCTGCTCGCTCCGCGTCTCAGCGGACGGCTCAGCGGACGGCTCAGCAGCAGCCTCGGCCGTGCGCGGCCGCTCCGCACGCTGCGGCGCCCGGTCCGCCTCCTGCTCGCCGCGAGAGGCACCCTGGTTGCCGCCCTGGTTGCCGCCCTGGGCGCCAGCCTGGCCGCCTTGGGCCGCCTTGATCGCGGCCACCAGATCCGCCTTCTTCATCCCGGCCGCCTTGATGCCCAGGCTGCCGGCCACCCGCTTGAGCTCGGGCAGCAGCATCGCGCTGACGCCCTTGCCCGACCCGGAGGCGGCGGTCGTCTCGGTGGTTTCCGTCATGCGGGGTCCTTCCCCAGGTACTGGGCCGTGCGGCTGAGTGCCTCGGCGGTGCGGATGTCCCGATCCCGCTCGGTCACCTGCGAGAGCACAGGAATCCGGGCCGGGTATGCGATCGGGGGAATGCGTCAGGGTGTCGTGCTGGTCATCGGATCAGCCGTGCGATCTCACTGGACGCGAGTTCAACAGTAGCACTCCGAACCGGTCAGGGCGTGACGACCCGGACGCCCCCGCGGTCCACCGGGAGCTCGTGGGCGACCCACCCCGGCGGACACTCGCCGGTGAGACCGTCGAGGTCGGACGCCGTCCCCAGCACCAGGACGGTCGGCCCCGCGCCGGAGATGAAAGCCGCCTTCCCGCGGTCCCGCAACGACGTCACCAGGGCGTAGGAGTCCGGCATCGCACTGGACCGGAACTCCTGGTGCAGGAAGTCCTCGGTGCCGCGGAACAGCTGGTCGGGAGCCCCGGCCAACGCCGCGACCAGGACCGCGGCGCGACCGGTGTTGGCGGCGGCCACCGCGTGCGGGACCTGCTCGGGCAGCAGGCCGCGGGCTGCGGCCGTGGAGACCCCGGTCGGCGGCACGAACGCGACCGCCGCGATCGAGGAGGCGATCGGCGCCGAGAGCGCCCAGACCTCGTCGCTGGTCTGCCCGCTGACCACGAATCCCCCGACCACGGCCGGGGCGACGTTGTCCGGGTGGCCCTCGATCTGGTTGGCCAGGAAGAGCAGCGAGTCGTCGTCGAACCGCGCGCCGTCGACGGTCAGGGCCCGCGCCAGGGCGAGCCCGCCCACGATCGCGGCCGAGCTCGACCCGAGGCCGCGGCTCTGCGGGATGCTGTTCTCGAAGCGCAGCCGCAGACCGCTGGGCTCCACGCCCAGGACCTTGAAGGCCGCGCGCATCGAGCGCACCACCAGGTGCCGCTCGTCCCGGGGAAGGGTGCCCGCGCCCTCGCCGGCGATCTCGATCTCCAGACCCGAGGGCACCACCTCGGCGGTGAGCACGTCGTGCAGGTCGAGGGCCAGGCCGAGGCAGTCGAACCCGGGACCCAGGTTCGCGCTGGTCGCCGGGACCGCCACGGTCACCGGACCAGCGACGAAGTCGGAGGCCATCACTCGAGACCGGCCGCGCGAGCGGCGGCCACGACGTCCGGGTCCACGACGGTGTCGACCAGGTCGGTGAAGGTGGACAGGGCGGTGTCGATGTCCTTCAGGCCGTGCCCGGTCACCGTGATCACCACGGTCTTGCCGCGCAGGTCCGCACCCTCGTCGTGCTCGATCAGGATGCCGGCGACACCCGCCGCCGAAGCCGGCTCGACGAAGACGCCGTCGCGGGAGGCGAGCTCGCGCTGGGCGGCGAGGATCTGGTCGTCGGTGGCCTTGCGGAACATGCCGCCGGACTCGGCGGCTGCGGCCATCGCGAGGTCCCACGACGCCGGGTTGCCGATCCGGATCGCCGAGGCGACCGTCTCGGGGTCGGGCACCGGGGCCCCCAGCACCAGCGGCGCTGCACCGGCAGCCTGCCAGCCGCGCATCACCGGGAGACGGGTGGAGTCACCGGACTCGAGGTACTCCCGGTAGCCCTTCCAGTACGCCGAGATGTTCCCGGCGTTGCCGGTCGGCAGCACGTGTACGTCGGGAGCCTCACCGAGGAAGTCGACGATCTCGAAGGAGCCGGTCTTCTGGCCCTCCAGGCGCATCGGGTTGACCGAGTTCACCAGGGCGACCGGGTAGTCCTCGGCGAGCTGGCGGGAGATCGTCAGGCAGTCGTCGAAGTTGCCGCGGACCATGATCACCTGACCGCCGTGCACCACCGCCTGAGCGAGCTTGCCGGCGGAGATCTTGCCCTGCGGCACCAGCACCAACGCCTTGATCCCGGCCTTGGCGGCGTACGCGGCCATCGAAGCCGAGGTGTTCCCGGTCGAGGCGCAGACCACCGCCTTCGCGCCCTGGCCGACGGCCACCGAGAGCGCCACCGTCATCCCGCGGTCCTTGAAGGACCCGGTCGGGTTGTTGCCCTCGACCTTGAGCCAGACCTCGGCACCGGTCAGACCGGAGAGACAGTCCGAGCGCACCATCGGGGTGCCACCCTCGCGCAGGGTGATCGTCGGGGTCCCCGCGGGGATGTCGAGGCGGTCCCGGTACTCCTCGATCACGCCGAGCCACTGGTGGGTGGTCATCTACTGGTCTCCTTCAACCCGCATCACCGAGGACACGTCGCGGACGAACGCCATCGCTCGGATCGACTCCACCGTGGCGGCGAGGTCGGCGTCGCTGGCGGCGTGCGAGACCACGACGAGCTGGGCGTCGTCCCCGCGACCCTCCTGCCGGACGGTCTGGATCGAGACGTCGTGCTCGGCGAACGCCTGCGCGATCGCGGCGAGCACACCGGCCTTGTCGTCCACGTCGATCTGCACGTGGTAGCGGGTGACCGTCCGACCCATCGGCAGGATCGGCAGGTCGGCGTACGCGGACTCGCCGGCGCCCCGGACGTCGCCGAGCCGGTTCCGCGCCACCGTGACCAGGTCGCCGAGGACGGCACTGGCCGTCGGTGAACCACCGGCCCCGGGACCGTAGAACATCAGCTGACCGGCCGCCTCGCTCTCCACGAAGACCGCGTTGTAGGCGCCGCGGACGCTGGCCAACGGGTGGCTCGCCGGGATCATCGCCGGGTGCACCCGGGCCGAGACCGCCGTCCCGTCCGGCCCCTGCTCGAGGGCGCAGATCGCGAGCAGCTTCACGACGCAGCCCATCTGGCGGGCCGAGGCGACGTCGCTGGCGGTGACCTCGGCGATGCCCTCGCGGTACACGTCGGCTGCGGTGACCCGGGTGTGGAACGCCAGGCTGGCCAGGATCGCCGCCTTCGCAGCGGCGTCGAAGCCCTCGACGTCGGCGGTCGGGTCCGCCTCGGCGTACCCGAGGTCCTGAGCCTCGGCGAGCGCCTCGGTGAAGCCGGCGCCCGAGGAGTCCATCTTGTCGAGGATGAAGTTGGTGGTGCCGTTGACGATGCCGAGCACCCGGGTGACCTTGTCCCCGGCGAGCGACTCGCGCAGCGGCCGCAGGATCGGGATCGCTCCCGCAACAGCCGCTTCGTAGTACAGGTCACGACCCGCGGCCTCGGCGGCGGCGTAGAGCGTCGGGCCGTCCTCGGCGAGCAGCGCCTTGTTGGCCGTCACCACGGAGGCTCCCGCCCCGAGCGCGGCCAGGATCAGGGAGCGAGCGGGCTCGATGCCCCCGATCACCTCGACGACCACGTCGACGTCCGCACGGGTCACCAGCGCCTCGGCGTCGGTGGTGAAGAGCTCGGCGGGCAGGTGCGCGTCCCGCTCGAGACCGAGGCGGCGTACGGCGATGCCGACCAGTTCGACGGGAGCGCCGACACGGGCGGTGAGGTCGTCGGCCTGCTCGTGCAGCAGCCGGGCGACCTGGGTGCCGACGACGCCGCAGCCCAGGAGCGCGACGCGAATGGGAGTACTCATCGGGGTCAGTCTTCCATCCGGGCGACGGGGCCGGGATCGAGTCTCAGCAGGTCGTCCACGGTCTCGCGGCGCAGCACCACCGTGGTGACCCCGTCCTTGACCGCAACCACCGGCGGCCGCAGGGCGTGGTTGTAGTTGCTGGCCATCGAGCGGCAGTACGCGCCGGTCCCGGGGACGGCAAGGAGGTCCCCCGGACCCAGGTCGCCGGGAAGGAACTCGTCCTTGACCACGATGTCGCCGGCCTCGCAGTGCATCCCGACCACCCGGGAGAGCAGGGCCGGCGCCGCCGAGGCGCGGCCGGCCAGGGTGGCGGAGTAGTCGGCGTCGTACAGGGCCGTCCGGATGTTGTCGCTCATCCCGCCGTCGACGGAGACGTAGGTACGGACGGCACCGCCGTCGAGCTCGACCGCCTTCACGGTGCCGACCTGGTAGACCGTGCACATCGCCGGCCCGACGATCGCCCGGCCGGGCTCGATCGAGAGCCGCGGGACGGCCAGGTCGCGGTTCCGGCACTCCTCGGTGACGATCTTGGTGAGCTCGATCGCCAGCTGCGCCGGGTCCGCGGGGTCGTCCTGGGTGGTGTAGGCGATGCCGAAGCCGCCGCCGAGATCCATCTCCGGCATCACCACGCCGACCTCCTCGGAGATCTGGGCGTGCAGCGCCAGCACCCGGCGGGCGGCGACCTCGAACCCGGAGGAGTCAAAGATCTGCGAGCCGATGTGGGAGTGCAGCCCGAGAAGCTCCAGGCCGGGCACGGCCGTGATCTGACGGGCTGCCTCCAGCGCGTCCCCGCTGGAGATGGAGAAGCCGAACTTCTGGTCCTCGTGCGCGGTCGCGATGTACTCGTGGGTGTGCGCCTCGACGCCGGCGGTGACCCGGATCAGCACCCGCACCATGGTCGTCGGGCCTGTCGGGACGCGGTCCCGCACGATGCTCGCCAGTCGCTCGATCTCGTGGAACGAGTCCACGATGATCCGGCCGACACCGAGCTCCACGGCGCGGGACAGCTCGGCGTACGACTTGTTGTTGCCGTGGAAGCCGATCCGCTCGGCGGGGACGCCGGCGCGCTCCGCGACCGCCAGCTCGCCGCCGGAGCAGACATCGAGGAAGAGCCCCTCCTCGGTGATCCACCGCGCGACGGTCGTGCAGAGGAACGCCTTGCCGGCGTAGTAGACGTCGTAGTCGGCGAACGCGGTCCGGAAGGCGCGGGCGCGGCTGCGGAAGTCGTCCTCGTCCAGCACGTACGCCGGCGAGCCGTGCTCGGCGACCAGGTCGGTCAGGCGGACTCCCCCGACCTCCAGGACGCCGTCGACCTTGACCGCGGTGCTCGACCACAGCTGCGGGAGCAGGGCGTTGACGTCGGTGGGCTCCCGCAGCCAGGCGGGACCGCGGACCGACTGGACGGCGTGGGCCCAGCCGGCCTCGTGCGCCCTCACATCCGCTCCGGGGCCGAGACGCCGAGGAGGCCGAGCCCGTTGGCGATCACGGTGCGGGCCGCCGCGACCAGTACCAGCCGGGCCTCGTTGACCGGGGTGACCGGCTCGTCGCCCTGCGGCAGCATCCGGCACTCCTTGGTGTCGTACCACTTGTTGAACACCGACGTGGTGTCCTCCAGGTAGCGCGCGATCCGGTGCGGTTGGCGAAGGTCGGCGGCACTGGCCACCACCCGGGGGAACTCGGCGAGCGCCCGGAGCAGCTCACCGTCGCGTTCGTGGGTGAGCAGCGTCGGGTCGTAGTCGTCCGGGAGAGTCATCCCGAGGTCGGCGGCGTTGGCCATCATCCGGCAGGTCCGGGCGTGCCCGTACTGCACGTAGTGCACCGGGTTGTCGTTGGTCTGGGAGGCCCAGAGGTCCAGGTCGATGTCGATGTTGGAGTCGGTCGAGTACCGGGTGAGCGCGTAGCGGGCGGCGTCCACGCCGATCGCCTCGACCAGGTCGTCGATCGTGACTACGGTGCCGGCCCGCTTCGACATCCGCATCGGCTGACCGTCGCGCAGGAGGTTGACCATCTGCCCGATCATGATCTCCAGGTTGACGTGCGGGGTGTCCCCGAACGCGGCGCACATCGCCATCAGCCGGGCGACGTACCCGTGGTGGTCGGCGCCGAGCATGATGAAGCAGCGGTCGAAGCCGCGACTGCGCTTGTCCAGGTAGTAGGCGATGTCGCCGGAGAGGTAGGCGCCCTGACCGTCGGACTTGATGATCACCCGGTCCTTGTCGTCGCCGAACTGCTCGGTCTTGAGCCAGAGCGCACCCTCGTGCTCGTAGGTGTTGCCGAGCTCGGTGAGCCGCGCGATCGCCTTCTCCACGGCGCCTGAGGTGTGCAGGTTGTCCTCGTGGAAGTAGACGTCGAAGTCGACCCCGAAGTCGTGCAGGCTCTGCTTGATCTCGGCGAACATCAGGTCCACCCCGATCGCCCGGAAGACCTCTTGGGCCTCCTCGTCGGGCAGGCTGAGCGCGTCCGGGCTCTGGGCCAGGACGTTCGTGGCGATCTCGTCGATGTAGGCGCCGCCATACCCGTCCTCGGGCACCGGACGCCCGTGGGCTGCGGCGAGCAGCGAGCCGGAGAACCGGTCGATCTGGCCGCCGTGGTCGTTGAAGTAGTACTCCCGGGTGACCTCGGCGCCGGCGTGGGTCATGATCCGACCCAGCGAGTCGCCGACCGCCGCCCAACGGACCCCGCCGATGTGGATCGGACCGGTCGGGTTGGCGGAGACGAACTCGAGGTTGATCTTCTCGCCGGCGAAGAAGTCCGAGGACCCGTACGCCGCACCGGCCGCGACGATGTCGGCCGCGATCCGACCCTGCGCGCCCGCCTCGACGGTGATGTTGAGGAAACCGGGGCCGGCGACGTCGACCGCAGCGATGCCGTCGGCGGTGCGCAACCCGGCCGCGAGCAGCTCGGCGAGCGCCCGCGGGTTGGTGCCCGCCTTCTTCGCGAGCTGCAGCGCGACGTTGGTCGCGTAGTCGCCGTGCTCCTTGCTGCGCGGCCGCTCCACGGTCACCTCGCCGGGTACGCCGTCGGGCAGGTCGAGCTCGCCCGTGCTGACGAGGGCGGCCAGGGCATCGACGACGGTCGCGGAGAGCTGCGCAGGATTCACCGGGCAAGCCTATCGGCGGGTCCCGGTTTCCTCCGCACCAGTTTCGCCCGGTAGTGTGCTGCTTCGCGTCCTGGTGATCATCCGGGTCGCATGCCTTCGTAGCTCAGGGGATAGAGCACTGGTTTCCGGTACCAGGTGTCGCAGGTTCGAATCCTGCCGAAGGCGCTCGATCTACCGCAGCACCCCGACCGCCGTGACCGGCAGGTAGTCCTGGTTGCCGGCGAACCTCGCCTCGTAGGTCCTCTGGGTGAGCGCGGCGCTCACGCCGATCGGCGCCTTGCAGGTCGCGATCGCCCCGCCGTAGAAGGTGCCGTCGTCGACGGGCACGGTGGTCGCGGTGCACACCTTCCTGCCACCGACGAAGAACGACACCTGCTGGTCGCCGTACCCGAACAGGGCGCCGTACCCGGGCCCGAACCAGCCCCGGCGGTGGAGGTTGGCGCTGAACGTCGTCGCCGAGAGGCCGAGAATGCCCTTGGTGGCCCTGGCCGCGTCGAGCGTGGTGAGCTCGCGAGCGATCTCGAAGGTCATCACGATCCGTTCCGCGGGGGCGTACTCGTCGTTTCCCGGCTGGTCGGCGAAGACCCGGCAGGTGCCGCCGTGGAGCGCGATGACGTTCCCGTAGATGAACGGCGGAGACGGGCTGACCCCGCAGGCCGGCGTGCTCGGGTCGGCGCTGAGCTCGACCGGGAGCCCCGAGCTCGACTCCGCGGTCACCGCGTAGTGGTACCGGTAGCCGACGATGGCGTCGGTCGGGGCCTCCGAGGTGAAGCGCAGCGTCTGGGGCAGCTTCTCCTCGGCGTTCGCCGGGGCCGCCAACGACACCGGTGCGACAGCGAGGACCAGCGCGAGAGAGAGGGCACGAGCACGGATGCGGGTCATGGAGCGCTCCTACGGGAGGGACGAGCGGTCCCTGGCACGTTAATACGATCCGACCCGGTTTCGATAGTGGTCTGCCGGTCGGAGCGACGGTTCAGCGAGCCCGCAGGACCGCGGCGAGGAGCTGGCGGTAGACCCGGACCTGGGCGCGCATCGGGTCGGCCGAGCCGAGAGCGCGGCAGAGCAGGAACGCGCCCTCGAAGGTGACGAACAGGTGGTCGGCGAACTCCTCGACGTCTGGCCCGTCGATTACGTCGGCCGCGGCGAACGCGTCCGCGAGCAGCCCCGCCAGCGCCGTCCGCCAGCCACGGATGCCGCGCTCGACCTCAGCCCTGGTCGAGGCGTCGAGCAGGTTCCGCTCGGTCAGCGCTGCGATGTAGAGGCACGAGGTCTCGGACTCGAGAAGCGTCTCGGCCCACTGCTCGTAGAACCCGACGAAGGCGAGCACCTTCTCGACCGGGTCGGCGATCTCCGCACCGGCCGCGAGTCCGGCGGCGAGCATCTCCAGGTCGGCGTCGACGTACCGGGTCACGAGCGCGTCCGCCAGCGCCTGCTTGCTCGCGAAGTGGTGGAAGAAGGCGCCTTTCGAACTGCCGGAGGCATCGATGATCTGGTCCACCGAGGTGGCGGCGAACCCGTTGCGCTCGATCAGGTCCTGGGCGGTGTCGAGCAGCAGCAACCGGGTCCGAGTTCCGTCGCGAGGCATGCTCCTATTGTTTCAGACCGAATGGTCTGATACAAACGGATCACCAAACAGACCATTCAGTCTGCTACCCAGGAGGCCACCCATGAACGCACCCGATCCCCTCGACGGCACCCACTGGGTCACCGACGGCGGCCTGGAGACCGACCTGCTCTTCAACCAGGGCATCGACCTCCCCGAGTTCGCCTCGTTCCCGCTGGTGGAGGACCCCGCGGGGACCGCAGCGCTCGAGTCCTACTTCCGGGAGTACGTCGCAGTAGCCGCCGCCGCGGACGCCGGTCTGCTCCTGGAGACCCCGACCTGGCGCGCCAACCCGGACTGGGGGCGGGTCCTCGGGTACGACGCCGCCGCGCTCGACCGGGTCAACCAGGCCGCCGTCGCGCTGGTCCGCCGGGTCATCGCCGACGCACCGGGGCAGGCGCTGGTCAGCGGTGCCGTCGGCCCGCGGGGTGACGGCTACCTGGCCGGAGGCACCGACCCGGACGAGGCCGCGGAGTACCACGCCGCCCAGGTGCGCTCCTTCGCCGACGCGGGAGCCGACCTGGTGCACGCAATGACGATGACCGGGGCTGCCGAGGGCATCGGCGTGGCCCGGGCGGCGCGCGCCGCCGGGCTCCCGGTCGCAGTCTCGTTCACCGTCGAGACCGACGGCCGGCTCCCCGACGGCAGCGCCCTCGCGGACGCGATCGACGCGGTCGAGGCCGCCGCCCCGGCCGACTGGTACGGGGTCAACTGCGCGCACCCGACCCACCTGTCCCCCGCGCTGGACGGCAGCGACTGGCAGGCCAAGCTCCGGTTCCTACGACCCAACGCCTCGACGATGACGCACGAGGAGCTGGACGCGATGGAGGTCCTCGACGCGGGCGACATCGGCCTGCTCACCGCCTCGGCCGGCGCCGTGCGCGCCCAGGTCCCCACGATCTCGGTCCTCGGCGGCTGCTGCGGCACCGACAGCCGGCACGTCGCGGCGCTCTGGGGGGTGGCCTCGCCGCGCTGAACCACGGGGACAGACGGACCCATGGCCACGATGAGTTACCGGGCAGCGAGCAATTCCCGCAGGTCAGCAAGCTCGAACGTCGGGTAGGGGTCGGCTCCAGCGCTCGCCAGCAGACTGGTGGCAGTCTCACCCTCAAGGCGGTAGAGGAAATGAGGCTCAAGCACGGTGCCGAAGGTGGGGCTCGACACCCATCGCCCTCCGATCAAGAACCTGTCACTGAGAGGTGCCGAGTCCAAGGCTTCGAGCGGATCGTCCTCGGTTCTGACGGACACACCATCGACGCTCCCGCCGGGCACAATGATCTTGACGTCGCCCCCGGAAGGGGACCCGGCCAGGTCGTCGATCACGTGGGCTTTCGCAGGCGTTGAGGCGCCCATGACGGGCTCGCCACCTGGCTCGGCCGGCCCAAGTGGAAACGCTCGTGAATCGTCGTGCTCAACCACGACATGGTCAACCACCACGAGCACCTGAGGCCGACTTGCTACCAGCGCAACGACGCCCGCGTCGAGCGGATACGAACTGATCAACGTCTCGATGGCCGGGGTCCCGTCGGGGGCGGTCTCGAGTTGACCTTGAGACGCGTTGCTCATACAGCCACCCAGACCGACCACCACGGTCGCTGCGATCAGGCCCCGGAAAGACCGCCTCACTTCCGCACCGCCAATCCGGCCTTGTCGTCAGATTTCGTGTACCACTTCGTGGTCCAGTTCGGATGCATAGCCGCAGCCTTCTCTGCACTGGTCACGGTGCCACAAGCGCTGGGGTGGTTCAGGTACACCTCATGTCCCAACTCGTGTACGGCTACGGTCCGCACGTCCGCCTTCTTCTGCGCTTGATTCAGGGTGTCGCTCGTGTTCCAGGTGAAGGCCGAGTTGAAGAAGATGTTGCCCCCGGTGATCTCGCCGCCCGAGTACACCAGTGCCGTCATGGCGGGTGCACCCCCGAAGCCCGGCGGGGGCGCGTCGCCGAATCGGTAAAGGTAGACGTGCTCGCCGGAGGTGTTCGAGTTGTTGTAGCTGTGGTACTTCAGTGTCCAGTTCGCTCCGGCTATACCGTTCCACTGTGAAGCGGACGCTGAGAGCGCACTGGTCCAGCCGCTCGGAATGAACGAAGACGTGTTGACGTGCAACGTGCTGGTGTTCCACTTCAAGACCGGGCTCGCACAGTAGGCGTGGGCAGGAGGCAGCGGAACCAACGCTACGAGTACCAGCGGGACAACCGCGACGACGTACCTGCGTACTCGCGTGACGACCCGAACGAGAGCGTTGCGGACAATGATCGCCATGGTGGCCCTCCTCAGTTGCCCGAGCAGGAGACTGCTGGGCGGGTACCCATAGCGACACTGAATTGCCAGGTCGATTGCGCCGAAAGTGATGGACATGTCGCCATTCACCGCTTGCCGGCCCTAGTTCCTGACGTTCACTGACGCCGGGCAGACTGGGCCCATGACCACGGTCGTCTCGGCGAACACCCTGTACACGCTGCCCGCGCACGAGGCGCGCACCGTGCTCGACTTGGTACTGGCCGAGGAGCCCGACCTGGTGGGCCTGCAGGAGTGGTACTTGCCCCGGTTGCCGCTGCTGCGCCGTACCGGGGACGTGCGGCTGGAACCAGGCATCCTCCGGGTGCCGGCCCGGGAATCCCGCTACCACTGGGTCGCCACCCTCGCCGACGGCAACGTCGTCGGTGCTCGCGCCGACCGGTTCGACCTGGTCGAGGGACGCTCGGTCCTGCTCACCGGCCTCGGGCGCTCCGACCGGCCCGACCGGTTCCTGCGCACCGAGCCACCCCGTCTCGCGGCCCTGGGGATCTTCCGCGACCGCGTCGTCGACCGCATGGTTGCCCTGATCAGCTACCACCTCGTGCCCGGCGTCGAGACCGACGGCCGCTACCGCACCGACCGGCCGCTGCTGGTCGCCCGGCACCGTCGGGAGGTCAGCCGCCTGGAGGCCCTGGTCGCCGGGCTCGGCCGGGCCGGCCACACCGTCTACGCCGTCGGCGACGCCAACGTCCACCTGCAACGCCTGGCCGGTCTGACCTCGGCCTGGGAAGGCCGCGAGGACGAGCCGGGGACCTTCGGCCGCGGCACCCGCAAGCTCGACGACGTCCACGGCCCCGGGCCGGCGAGTTCGGTCCGGCTGATCCCGACCCCGTCCGACCACCGGGCCGTGCTCGCGGTCCGCGCCGACTGAGACGCCGCACCCCGCGTAGCACGGCGCCCGGTTGCTCGTTAGACCGGCATGCGACGCCTCCTGGTCCCGGCGCTCACCGCGCTCACCGTCCTCACCGTCTCCGCCCTCCCGGCCCGCGCCGCGACGGCTCCGGAGCCGAACACGCCGGCGTACGTCGCCCGCGACCTGCAGAACGTCACCGACGCCTACGGGCGGGTCATCGGACCGGGCGGCCAGATCGCGAACCCGAACTACCTGCCGGCCCTGATCAACGCGTCCACGTGGCTGACGGCGACCCAGCTGCTCCAGCAAGCGGCGAACCCGCTGCGACCGGCGGTCACCGCGGGCAACCTCTTTCCCGGCTGGAACGTCGGCAACCCGCTGCGCACGGGCTGGAACGGCACCCGCGGGACCTCCCGTCCGATCTCCTTCCCCAACCGGTACGGCGCCCTGATCCGCGGCACCGTCTACGCACCCAAACCCGGTGCCAAGGACCCGTACTCGGGCGCGACCCTCGCGGGCCCGTTCCCCGGCGTGGTGATCACACCCGGCTCGATCCAGGGGTCGGAGGGGATGTACGTGTGGCTCGCCCAGGACCTCGCCGAGCGCGGGTACGTGGTGCTGACCTACGACACCCAGGGCCAGGGAACCAGCGAGACCTTCCCGCACACGACCGGGATGGCCTACCCGTTCTGCAACCCCTTCGACCCTCCGGTCGACGGCAACACGACCGGGTGCCCGGGCTTCCCCTCCCAGCAACTCGCCCCCTTCACCACCGGCACCACCGACGCCCTGGACTGGTTCCTCTCCCCCGCCAACCCCTACCTCGCCCAGATCGACCGAACTCCGGACCCCCGACCCGCGACGCCGGGCCGGACCAGCCGGATCGCGATCATCGGCCACTCGATGGGTGCCGCCGCGGTCTCGCAGGTGCAGGGCACCGACGACCGGGTCGCGGCGGTGGTGGCGCTGGACAAGCTCGCCGGGGCCAGCAGCACCACCGGCGCCCCCGGCGGCAGCGAAGGAACCCCGAACACCCCGACAGTGCCCGCCCTCGCCATCCAGTCGGAGTACGGCTTCACGGTCTCGCCGTACTTCCTCAGCGGCGGGAGCAGCATCCTGCCCGGTCTCGGACTGCCGGACCCGATGCGGGAACGGGTCACCGGCTTCGACACCTGGGCGGAGGCGGGCATCGACACGATGCTGGTGGTACCGCGCGCGTCGACCCACCTGGAGTACACCGACATCCCCTACGTGCTCCCGGCGAGCCGCTACGGCCAGGCGCTGACGAGCACCTACGTCCAGCTCTGGCTCGACCGGTACCTCAAGCACGTCCCGAACGACGCTGCCTTGCTCGGCACCTCGTGGACCTACCTGGAACCGCGCGGCCGGGGCGTCTGGGCGCCGGTCACCCTGGACCGAGTCGGTGCGCTGAGCTTCTACTACTGCTCCGCCTACGACCTCACGACCCGTGGCCGCCACCTGCGAAACCCGGACATCGGGGGCATCGGAGGCTGCGCGCCGTGAGCGGAACGACATGCGAGACCAAACTCTCACCGCCGAGGCTGCGTCCCGGTACACCGCGGACTAACCTTGGCTGCGACGTCAGCAGCGACATCCCCCGCGACACCACCACCAGCACCGCATCGGAAGAGGCGAACTAAAGCCGTGCCAGAGTCAGCAGAAGGCAACCCCCTCGAAGCGTTCGGAGCCAACGAGTGGCTCGTCGACGAGATGTACGAGCAGTACCAGAAGGATCCGAGCACGGTGGATCCGGCTTGGTGGGACTTCTTCGCCACCTACAACGGCGCCAACGCCCCGGCTGCCTCGCCGGCTGCTGCTCCGGCCGCCCCGCCGGCCACCCCGCCGGCCACCCCGCCGGCAGCCGCCCAGGTGACCGCTCCGGCCCCGACCCCCGTCGCGACGCCCTCTCCGGCACCGACCCCGGCCGCGGTGACCGAGCCGACCGCGGCCGCGCCGACCACCCCGGCTGCGCCGCCGGTCCCCAAGGAGGCCGCGGCACCGGCGCCGGCGGCCACCTCGGAGGAGAACGTCTACACGGTGCTGCGCGGCATCCCCGCCGCCACCGCGAAGAACATGGACATCTCCCTCTCGGTCCCGACCGCCACCAGCGTCCGCAACATCCCGGTCAAGCTGCTCTGGGACAACCGGATCGTGATCAACAACCACCTCAAGCGCGCCCGCGGCGGCAAGGTCTCCTTCACGCACCTGATCGGTTACGCGATCATCAAGGCGATCAAGTCCCTGCCCGAGATGAACAACACCTACGCCGAGGTCGACGGCAAGCCGACCATGGTCACCCCGCCGCACATCAACCTCGGCCTGGCGATCGACCAGCAGAAGGCGGACGGCACCCGACAGCTGGTGGCGCCCTCGATCAAGGCCTGCGAGTCGATGGACTTCGCACACTTCTGGACGGCGTACGAGGAGATCGTGCGCAAGGCCAAGGACAACAAGCTGACCATGGAGGACTACTCCGGCACGACGGTCAGCCTCACCAACGTCGGCGGGCTGGGCACCAACAACTCGGTGCCGCGGCTGATGCAGGGGCAGGCCGCCATCATCGGCGTCGGCTCGATGGACTACCCGCCGGAGGCACAGGGCGCCTCCGAGGAGACCATCACCCGGAACGCCATCAGCCGGATCATGACGATGACCTCGACCTACGACCACCGCGTCATCCAGGGCGCCCAGTCGGGCGAGTTCCTGGGCCGGGTGCACAAGCTCCTGCTCGGCGAGGACGGCTTCTACGACGAGATCTTCCGCAGCCTGCGGATCCCCTACGAGCCGATCCGCTGGGCCGTCGACAAGTCGCACAGCCACGACGAGGACGTCAGCAAGCAGGCCCGCATCCTCGAGCTGATCCACGCCTACCGGGTCCGCGGCCACATGATGGCCGACACCGACCCGCTGGAGTACAAGCAGCGCAGCCACCCCGACCTCGAGGTGGAGAGTCACGGTCTGACCCTGTGGGACCTCGACCGCGAGTTCGCCACCGGCGAGTTCGGCGGTGAGCGCCGGTTCATGAAGCTGCGCAGCGTCCTGGGCATCCTGCGCGACTCCTACTGCCGCACCGTCGGTATCGAGTACATGCACATCCAGGACCCCGAGCAGCGTCGCTGGATCCAGGAGCGCGTCGAGCAGCCGCACCAGAAGCCGCCACGTGAGGAGCAGCTCCGGATCCTGCTCAAGCTCAACCAGGCCGAGGCGTTCGAGACCTTCCTGCAGACCAAGTTCGTCGGCCAGAAGCGGTTCAGCCTCGAGGGCGGCGAGACCACCGTCCCGCTGATCGACGAGATCTGCGAGGCCGCCGCCGAGGCAGCCCTGGACGAGGTCACCATCGGGATGGCGCACCGCGGTCGGCTCAACATGCTGGCCAACATCGTCGGCAAGTCCTACAACCAGATCTTCCGCGAGTTCGAGGGCAACATCGACCCGCGCACCGTCCAGGGATCCGGTGACGTGAAGTACCACCTGGGCGCGGAGGGCGAGTTCGTCGCCGGGTCCGGGGAGAAGATCAAGGTCTCGATCGCGGCGAACCCCTCGCACCTGGAGACCGTCGACCCGATCCTCGAGGGCATCGCGCGCGCCAAGCAGGACGTCCTCAACCGCGGCGCCGAGTACCCGGTGCTGCCGTTGCTGGTCCACGGTGACGCCGCGTTCGCGGGGCAGGGCGTGGTCGCCGAGACCCTGAACCTCTCCCAGCTCCGCGGCTACCGCACCGGCGGCACGATCCACGTGATCGTGAACAACCAGGTCGGGTTCACCACCTCCCCGGCGTCCTCGCGCTCCTCGTTGTACTGCACCGATGTCGCCCGGATGGTCCAGGCGCCGATCTTCCACGTCAACGGCGACGACCCCGAGGCGTGCATCCGGGTCGCCCGGCTCGCCTTCGAGTACCGGCAGGCGTTCAACAAGGACGTCGTCATCGACCTGGTCTGCTACCGCCGCCGGGGTCACAACGAGGGCGACGACCCGTCGTACACCCAGCCGCTGATGTACGACCTGATCGAGCAGAAGCGTTCGGTGCGCAAGCTCTACACCGAGTCGCTGATCGGTCGCGGCGACATCACCGTGGAGGAGGCCGAGCAGGTGCTGCAGAACTACCAGCAGCAGCTCGAGCGGGTGTTCACCGAGGTGCGCGAGGCCGACACCAAGCCGGACTCCTGGACCACCGTGCCGGACTACCCGGACAAGCTCGCCACCGGCGAGGCCCAGACCGCGATCAGTCCCGAGGTGATGAAGCGGATCTCCGACGCCTACGTGAGCCCGCCCGAGGGCTTCACGGTGCACCCGAAGGTGCTGCCGCAGCTGCAGCGCCGGGCCGCGGCCATCAACGAGGGCCCGATCGACTGGGGCACCGGCGAGATCCTTGCCTTCGGTTCCCTGCTGATGGAGGGGCACCCGGTCCGGCTCGCCGGTCAGGACTCCCGTCGGGGCACCTTCGTACAGCGGTTCGCGACGATCATCGACCGCAAGAACGCCGACGAGTGGACGCCGCTGGCCAACCTCACCGAGGACCAGGCCCCGTTCCACGTCTACGACTCGCTGCTCAGCGAGTACGCCGCGCTCGGCTTCGAGTACGGCTACTCGGTGGCCCGGCCCGATGCCCTGGTCCTCTGGGAGGCCCAGTTCGGCGACTTCGTCAACGGCGCCCAGATCGTCACCGACGAGTACATCACCGCGGGCGAGACCAAGTGGGGCCAGCAGTCCGGCGTCGTCCTGCTGCTGCCGCACGGGTACGAGGGCCAGGGACCGGACCACTCCTCGGCGCGGATCGAGCGCTTCCTGACGATGGCCGCCGACGATGCGTTCGTGGTGGCCCAGCCCTCGACGCCGGCCAGCCACTTCCACCTGCTCCGGCGGCACTCGCTCGGCGCCGACCACAAGCCGCTGATCATCTTCACGCCGAAGTCGATGCTGAAGCGCAAGGAGGCGGCCTCGCAGCCCGAGGCGTTCACGCACGGTTCGTTCGCCCCGGTCATCGGCGACGAAACGGTGGACCCGACCAAGGTGTCCACCGTGCTGCTCTGCTCGGGCCGGATCACCTGGGACCTGATGGTCGAGCGGGCCAAGCGGCAGGGCGAGGACCCCACGACCGCCGTGGTGCGGATCGAGCAGCTCTACCCGCGCCCCGTCGAGGAGCTCCGGGCCGAGCTGGGCCGGTTCCCCAACCTGCGCACCGTGCGTTGGGTGCAGGACGAGCCGCACAACATGGGCCCGTCCCCGCACTTCCGGCTCAACCTCTTCGACCAGCTCGACCAGGACGTCACCGTCATCGCCCGGCCCGAGTCGTCCTCCCCCTCGGTCGGGCAGCACTCCCGGCACGTCGAGGAGCAGAGGGCGTTGCTCGACCAGGCCTTCGCCTGATCGGAAGCTGAAACCCGATGTACTTCACCGACCGCGGGATCGAGGAGCTCGAGAAGCGTCGGGGTGACGAGGAGGTCACCCTGGCGTGGATCGCCGACCAGCTGCGCGCGTACGTCGACATCCACCCCGAGGACGAGAACCCGATCGAGCGGTTCGCGACCTGGCTCGCCCGGGCCGACGACCCCGACGACGACTGACGGACCCCGGTAACCGACGGCGTCCGGTCGCCTAGGATGCCGCCATGAGCGTGCAGTGGATCTCCTCCCCGACCTCCGGCGACGTCACCTACCCCGAAGCCCCCTGGAACATGACCGGCCAGCTCTGGCTCTCGCTGTTCAAGGTGAAGGCAGGTGACCACCCCGACCGCGAGCCGGGTATCTACGGCGTCGCCCTGGTGAAGTACGAGGAGCCGAGCCCGCTGACGTACGGCGAGATCCTGGTCGCCCGGCCGCGGAACGGCGCCGTGAACATCACCGACATCTGGGTCGACTCGATCCAGTCGGTGCACGGCGGCCGCGACCTGTGGGCGATCCCGAAGGACCTCTGCGACTTCTCGCTCACCGTGACGCAGAAGGGCCCGCTCACCCGCGCGCTGTGGACCGCCGAGCTCGACGGCGTCCCGATCGTGACGGCGTCCTTCGCCGATCTCTCCCGAGCGGTTCCGCGGGTCCCGTTCAAGGGCAGCACCTGGCAGCAGCGCGAGGACGGCACCGAGGTGACCGCCACCCTGGCCGGGTCCGCCAAGGCCGCCCCCTGCCGCGCGCACTGGGACTTCAACCCGGACGGCGCCCTGGGCTGGCTGGCGGGCAAGCGCTCGCTCGCGTCGTTCCGTCAGGCCGACTTCCGGATGTCCTTCGGCTGAGTGCCCGCGCTCTGGGCACCTGTCGGCTGATCGCTCAGCGCGGAGATGATCGGGCACGGCACGTCCGGCTCGACGCACTGCGCCGCCAGCAGACCCGCCAGCGCTGAGCGCACCCGCCCGAGGTCGGCGATCCGCTGATCGATCTCGGCCAGCTTGGCGGCGCCGAGCGCCGCGATCTCGCCCGAGAGCGGCTCACCGGTCCCGCTGAGGCTGCCGAGCATGCTCAGCTCGACCAGCGTGAACCCGAGTTCCTGGCCGCGCTTGAGGTAGCGAACGCGGTTGACGTCGGCCTGGTCGTACGCGCGGTAGCCGCCGGAGGTGCGTTCGGGGCTGGTCAGGATCCCCCGGCGTTCGTAGAACCGGATGGTGGAAACCTTCACGCCGGCTGCCGCGGCGAGCTCGGAAATCAGCATGCGGCGAGCGTACGACGTCGCTCGTCGCGCCACTGCCTCGTCACCGGCTTCCACACCGTGAACCCCTGCGCCAGGCCCCAGCCGATCTCCAGCACCAGGAACCCGACCAGCACCGTCGAGGCACCCTCGAGCAGGGCCCAGGCGAACCAGGCGGAGAAGAGCAGCCGCCCGACGGTGTCACCGGCGCCGAGGAGCGCGGTCGGCCGGAGCAGCCGGATCACCGACCAGACGACGACGATGCTGCCGAGCAGGTTGGCGAAGAGCATCGTGAACGGGTCCTCGACCACGGGCAGCGCCCCGTCGAGCCCGAGTGTCCGGTGCACGTCGGCGACGATCCCCAACGCGTGAGCAGCGGTCCAGGGGGTGGCGAAGGCCGCGGTGACGACCAGGTCGTAGAAGGCGGAGGCGCGGACGACGCGTCGTACGGTGCCGTTGTCGGTGGTGTCAGGTGTCATGCCACCACCGTCAGCCCTGCACCTAGGTGCAGGGTCAAGCCCATCCACGGCGGTCCTCCGGGGCGCCTGGGTGCCCCCGACCTGCGCTCGCTACCGGCTACTGAGCGGGCCGACCCCCGACGGCGACTTCACGGGCCCGAGGTCGGGTTCGCCGTCCGCGACGATCTGGTCGGCGATGTCTGCGGCGAGGTCCGCGCGCCGACGCTTCGCCATCGCTCGAGCCTCTCCGGCCAACGCCCGGTAGGTGGAGATCATCATCAGCACCATCACGATGCTGAACGGCAGGGCGACCAGGATGGCCATCGTCTGCAGTGCTGCCAGGCCGCCGGCGAGCAGGAGCACCGCGGCCAGGATGCCTTCGGCGGACGCCCAGAAGGCTCGGCTCCAGACGGGCGGGTTCGGGTTGCCCCCGGAAGCGATCATGTCCACCACGAACGACCCGGAGTCCGAGCTCGTCACGAAGAAGACCACGATCAGGAAGATCGCGACCGCACTGAGGAACGCGCTCATCGGCAGGCCGTCGAGGAGCTGGAAGAGCGCTTGGTCGGTGGAGACCGCACCGCTGGAATCGATGATCCCGCCACCACCGAAGAGCTCGCGGTAGAGACCCGAACCGCCGAGGACGGCGAACCAGAGGAAGGTCACCAGGGTCGGGGCCAGGAGGACGCCGAGAACGAACTCGCGCACCGTACGACCTCGGGAGATCCGGGCGATGAAGATGCCGACGAACGGCGCCCAGCTCATCCACCAGCCCCAGTAGTAGGTGGTCCAGCCCGAGAGCCAGCCCTGACCGTCCGAACCCTGGAACGAGTAGGTGTTGAACGAGAGCTTCAGGAAGTTCTGCAGGTACGAACCGACCTGCTGGACGAAGTCGCTGAGCAGGAAGACGGTAGGACCGAGGAGCAGGATCGCGACCATGAACCCGACGGCAACGCCCATGTTCAGGTTCGAGAGGATCTTGATCCCCTTGTCGATCCCGGTGACGACCGACACCAGCGCCACAGCGGTGATCGCCACGATCAGCACCACCAGAAGGCCCTTGCTCGCGCTCTCGATCACGCCGAGGTACTCCAGACCGGCACCGACCTGGGTCACCCCGAACCCGAGGGAGGTAGCGACCCCGAAGAGCGTTCCGACGATCGCGATGACGTCGATCGCGTCGCCCCAGAACCCGGTGACGCGCTTGCCGAGCAGGGGTTCGAGCGCCCAGCGGATCGACACCGGCCGACCCTTGCGGTGGACGGCGTAGGCGATCGCGAGGCCCACGACGACGTAGATCGCCCACGCGTGCAGACCCCAGTGCAGGTAGGTCACATCCATGGCCGCACGCGCCTGTGCAGCCTGATCCCCCGCTACCCCCGGAGGCGGCGTGGCCAGGTGGTTCAGCGGCTCCGCGACCCCCCAGAACACCAGCCCGATCCCCATCCCGGCGGCGAAGAGCATCGCGAACCAGGATCGGATGCTGAACTCGGGCGCCGCCCCGTCCTTCCCGAGCACGACATCGCCCATCCGGGAGAAGGCGACCCAGAGGGAGAAGGCGACGAAGCTCGTGACCAGCAGCACGTACCACCAGCCGAGGTCGGTGACAACGGTGGTGTTGGCGTCGCTCAAGGTCTCGGCGAGCCAGTCGGGCGCGGCAACGGCAACACCGGCAAAGGCGATCAGCAGAACCGCTGCGGGCACGAAGACCCGCGGCGCTCCGAGACGGTCGGCAAACCTGGTTCGAGGTGACTCTTTCACGGCGGTCAAGATTCCTCCGGCGGTTGACGAAAGCATCCACCGTAGCAAGACCGCTCCCCCGCCACCGGACCCAGCAACGCGCTGGCCGTGCGCCGAGGTCAGAGTTCGTCGGTGTCGGCGTCCCTCGCTGCGTCCGGGGAATCGGCGCTGGCGCGCTTGCTCGCCTCGCGGATCTCGAACAGGTCGGTGGCCAGGCCGCCGACAGCCTTCGCGACGTCGCCGACGGCGCCGACCACGATGCTGGTCACCTGACCGACGGCGTGGGTGGCGGCCTCGACTCCGTCCTGGATGGCGTCCTTGCGGATCTCGGCCTTGCTGATCTGGTCCTTCATGGGACCAGTCTGGGTTCCGCAGGACCTGCTGGCAACGTGAGTCGGCTCTCAGGTGAGCCGACCCACGTCCCAGCGAACAGCAGCAGCGTCAGGCCGCATCAGCCTCGTCGTACGTCGTCGCCGTCGGAGCCGGCTTCGGCTTTCCGTTCGGGAACGAGAGCCGGACGATCTTCTTCGCGACCGTCCAGAGCTGGTGGGTCAGACCGCCGGTGTTGTACTCGATGCCGTACTTCTCGCACAGCGCCCGCACCTCGACCGAGAGCTCCGGGTAGCGCCGGGCCGGGATGTCCGGGAACAGGTGGTGCTCGATCTGGTGGGACAGGTTGCCCGACATGATGTGGAACAGCTTGCCACCGGTGATGTTCGCCGAGCCGAGCAGCTGGCGGTAGTACCAGTGCCCGCGGGACTCGTTCTCGCACTCCTCCTCGGTGAACGTCGCGACGCCCGCCGGGAAGTGGCCGCAGAAGATGATGTTGAACGTCCAGATGTTCCGGACCAGGTTGGCCACCGCGTTGCCGGCCAGGGTGCTGAAGAACAGCGGACCGGTCAGTGCCGGGAACAGCAGGTAGTCCTTGAAGACCTGCTTGCCGACCTTCTTCACGATCGGCTTGCCGACCTTCTTGGTCTCCTCCCAGGTGCGCTCTCCGGCGCGGATCCGGTCGACCTCCAGGTCGTGCAGCGCGACGCCCTCCTCGAAGAAGGTCATCAGCAGCAGGGCGTAGACCGGGTTGCCCAGGTAGTACGGACGCCACGGCTGGTCCTCGTCCATCCGCAGAATGCCGTACCCGATGTCCCGATCCTTGCCCAGGATGTTCGTGTACGTGTGGTGGATGTAGTTGTGGCCGTACTTCCAGTTCTCGCCCGGGGCCATCGTGTCCCAGTCGTAGATCCGCGAGTTCAGCTTCGGGTCACCCATCCAGTCGTACTGGCCGTGCATCACGTTGTGGCCGATCTCCATGTTCTCCAGGATCTTGGAGACGCTGAGGGCGGCGACGGCGAGCGGCCAGGCCGGGGGCAGGTAGAAGAGCGCCCGACCGGCGATCTCGAACTGCTGCTGGCGCTTGACGATCATCCGGATGTAGTCGGCGTCGTCCTTGCCGAGCTTGGCGAGGACCTGCTGGCGCAGAGCGTCCATCTCCTCGCCGAACGCATCGAGCTGCTCCGGGGTGAGGTTGGGGTTCTTCGGGTCGCTGGCGCGGACGGTGCTCTTCTTCTTGGCCTTGGGGGCGATGTCGGTGATGGTCATGATCGGTTTCTCCCTGGTGTTGGAGTTGAGGTTCAGAGGTCGACGGAGCAGTCGCCGACGGGCGAGGTCACGCAGATGCGGACCTCCTCGTCGGGCAGGGACGACTCCTCGCCGGTGAGGACGTTGCGGACGGTGCCGTCGGTCTTGGTCTTGACGCACGAGAAGCAGATACCCATCCGGCAGCCGAACTCGGGTTTGAGGCCGAGTGCCTCGGCCTGCTCGAGCAGGGTCGCGCCGGTGTTCTCGGCGGTCTCGCCGGAGCGGGTGAACGAGACGTCCCCGCCCGCGGTGCCGGCGCTGAAGGCCGGCGGCTTGAAGAACTCGACCCGAAGGCGAGCGTTCTCCTCCCCGTAAGCGCCCCGGACCAGCTCGATCAGACCGCCCGGACCGCAGGCCCAGGTGTCGGTGGTGGCGAAGTCGGGAACCAGACGCCGCAGCTCGAACTCGCTGAAGGTCTGCTCGCCGTAGCGGAGGTGGACCTCGATGTTGTTGTCGTCCTCGGCGATCGCCCGGAGCTCGTCAGCGAAGATCTGGTCCTCGGGGCTGCGCGCGTAGTGCAGGAAGGTGACCTTCCGGTTCGCCCGACCGCCGCTGTTCCCCATCCGGGGGGCATCCCGCAGGAGGGTGCGGACCTGCGACATCACCGGGGTGATCCCGGATCCGCCGGAGATCATCAGCACCGGGTCCGGGCCGCCGGTGGTCGGCGTGAACGGCAGCGTGAAGTCCCCCTCGGCCTGGCTCAGGTGCAGCATCTGGCCGACCTTCGCCTCGTTGACCAGGAACTTGCTGACCTGGCCCTCGTCGTTGGCGCGGATGGTGAGGGTGATCCGCTCACCCGGCAGCGAGGCGGCCGAGGAGATCGAGAAGCAGCGGGTCATCCGCCGGGCCGACCCGGGAAGCTCCACACCGACCTGGACGTACTGGCCGGCCCGGTGTCCGCGCCACGTGCTCGTCGGCTGCAACGTGAGGGTCGCGACCGGGGCGGAGCCCGCCGCATCCGGGTTCTCGCGGTGGATGGCGACGACGCGGGCTCGAACCTCGATGGCGGCCCACATCGGGTTGAACATCTCGAGATAGCGGTCCACGCCGTGCGGCGAGGTCAGCGCGGCAACGGCCCGGGAGCCGAGAAGTTTGGTGGTGATGCTCATCTTGTGGCCTCCTTTCAGTGAACGTGCGTACACTGAAACTATGACCGCAGCCGCAACCTCGGGTCAAGCCGACCGGGACGTGACGCCGAACACGGTGCACATACGTACACCGAAACGGCGCCCCGTCGTCCTCGCTACGCTGACCCCCGTGACCGTACCGCCGATCAGCCCGACCGCCGAGAGCCGCAGCGAGAAGAAGGAACGCACCCGCCGGGCCATCCTGGACGCCGCGCTCAGGCTGACCGAGGACACCGGGCTCGCCGGGCTCTCGCTCCGCCAGGTCGCCAAGGAAGTCGGCATCGTGCCGACCGCGTTCTACCGGCACTTCGACTCGATCGACCAGCTCGGACTCGCCCTGGTCGAGGAGAGCTTCGGCTCGCTGCGCGCGATGATCCGCGACGTCCGCCAGGGCACCCCGTCACTCGGTCAGATCGTCGACAGCTCGGTGAGCGTGCTGGTCGACCACGTCCGCGACCAGCACGCCCACTTCGGCTTCATCGCACGCGAACGGTCCGGCGGTTCCAAGGTCGTCCGGGACGCCGTCCGACGCGAGTTCCAGCTCTTCGAGCGAGAGCTCGCCACCGACCTCGCCCGGCTTCCGATGGACCACTGGTCCGCGGACGATCTGCGCATCCTGTCGAACCTGATCGTCTCGGCGATGATCACGACGTCGGAGGAGATCCTGCGGGCGGACCCGCGGGACCTCCCCGACATCCAGCACCGGGCTCGCACCCAACTGCTGATGGTGATCGTCGGGGCGCTCAACTGGAAGTCGAACGCGTCCGGCTAGACCTCACACGACCGGGACGGTGGCGTCGACGAACGCGCCGTCGTCCTCCGGATCAGCGTCCACGACGACCTCCTGCTGCCCGGTCGGGAGTCGACCCGGCAGCGAGACCGCGAGCAGGATCACGAGGACCGAGAGCACCGCACTGAGGCCGAAGGCCCACTGCATCCCTCCGACGTAGCCGGCCAACCGGGAAGCGCCCTCGGCGACCAGGGAGTCCGAGCGCGCGGTCAGGACAGCGATCGAGACCGCCGCTCCCATCGCTCCGGCGACCTGCTGCAGCGCCCCGAGCAGCGAGCTCGCGTGCGAGTAGAGCGGCTGCGGGACCGCCCCGAGCCCCAGCGTGAAGACCGGGGTGAACACCGCAGCCAGCGAGATCATCATCAGGACGTGCGCGGCGAAGACGTACCAGTACGGCGTGCTCAGGTCGACCTGGGTGAACAGGCCCAGCCCGACCGTGATGCCGACCGCACCCGGGATCACCAGCGGACGACCGCCGACGCGGTCGAAGACCTTGCCGACCTGCGGGCCGAGCAGACCCATCGCAAGACCTCCGGGCATCATCAGCAGACCGGTCTGCAACGGGGACAGGCCGCGGACGTCCTGCAGGTAGAGCGGCAGCAGGAGCAACGAGCCGAGGAAGCCCATGAAGGCGAGCACCATCAGGGCGAGCGCCACGGTGTAGGTCGGGTGGGTCAGCGTGCGCAGGTCCAGCAGCGGCGATCCGACACGTTGGAGCGTGAGCTGCCGCCTCACGAAGAGGGCGAGCGCGACCGCTCCGACCCCGATCAGCAGGAACGGCGAGACCGCCGCGTCGTCACGGCCGACCAGGCTCAGGCCGTACACCAGGCTGCCGAAGCCCAGCGCGGAGAGCGGCACGCTCAGCAGGTCGACCGAGCCGGCCGTCGGCTCGCCGACGTTCTGCAGACGCCGCAGACCGGCGGCTCCGATCGCCACCGCCACCGGCAGGACCAGCAGGAACATCCAGCGCCACGACAGCACGTTCAGGATCACGCCGGAGACGGCCGGGCCCATCGCCGGGGCGACCGACATCGCCAGCGTGACGTTGCCCATCACCCGGCCACGGTCGCTCTCGGGCACCACGTTCATCAGCGTGGTCATCAGCAACGGCATCATCACCGCGGTGCCGGCGGCCTGGATGATCCGCGCCACGATCAGGAGCCAGAACATCGACGACGGGGTCAACGCCGCGAGCAGCGTGCCGAGCGAGAAGACCACCATCGCCAGCCCGAAAGCCTGCCGGGTGGTGACCCGTTGGAGGAACCAACCGGTGATCGGGATGACCACGGCCATCGTCAGCATGAACGCGGTCGTCAGCCACTGGGCTGCACCGTTGCCGACGCCGAAGTGCGCCTTCAGGTCCGGGATCGCGTTGATCATGATCGTCTCGTTGAGGATCACGATGAACGTCGCGGCGACGAGCCAGCGGAGCACGGCCATGTCGCTCGCACGGGTGCGCCCAGCGTCCGGGGCGTGCGCGGTGGAGGAATGCATTCAGGGGTCCTTCGTTCGTGGGGTGCGGCCGCCGAGCGCCCGCCCGAGAACCGTTCTCACACCTACGACGAACGGGAACCGGCGATTTCGACACCTGCGACCGAGCAAGAACCTACGAGGAAGCACCGACATTCCTCGAACGGATTATTTTTCGGTCCGGACCAGTCCGGCCATCGAGGTGCACTCGCCCGGACCGCTGGGGCATCCTGGGAGCAACGGGCCGGGTCAGCGGGGCCTTATCACGATCTCCGGCACGGTCGCATCGCGGGGCAGGTCCAGGACGTGCAGGATCGCGTCGGTCACGGTCCCCGGACGGATCCAACGGGACGCGTCGTAGGTCCGCCCCTCCTGCACGTGGACCTTCTCCTGCATCGGCGTCGCGGTGCGGCTGGGAAAGACCGAGGTCACCCGGACGCCGTTCCCGGCTTCCTCGGCCCGGAGGGCGTCGGCCAGGGCGCGCAGGCCGAACTTCGACGCGGCGTACGCCGACCAACCGGCGTTCGCGGTCAGGCCGGCCGACGAGTTCACGAACACCACCGTGCCGCCGGCCGCTCGGAGGGCCGGCAGCAGGGCAGCGGTGAGCACCGCCGGGGCGGTCAGGTTCACCGAGAGCTGTCGCTGCCAGTCCCCCACGTCCAGGTCCGCGACCGCCGCCAGCTCGACGGTCCCCGCGACGTGGACCACCGAGTCGAGGAAGGCTTCGTCGGCGGCGTGCTCCGCCGCCCAGCGCCGGACAGCCTCGGTGTCACTGAGGTCGACGACGTCGCGGGTCAGCCTCAGCACCCGGTCGCCGCGCTCCTCGAGGCGCGCCGTCAGGTCTGCCCCGATCCCCGAGCCGGCACCGGTGACGAGGTGGACCCGACCGCCGCCCTCAGAGGACACGGGTGCCGTACATCTCGCCGAGCGGGTCCGCGATCAGCTCGAGACGGGCACCGTTGGGGTCGCGGAAGTAGATCGAGGTCCCGCTCGCGCTGTGGTACTCCACGCCCGCCTCGTCGAGGCGGCCCCGCAGGACGGCCCAGGTGTCCGGCTCCACCGAGATCGCGACGTGGTGCAGCCCGCCGAGCACCTCGGCGTACGGACCGACGTCCAAGCCCGGGAAGTCGAAGAAGGCGATCAGGTTGCCGTTGCCGATGTCGAAGAAGAAGTGGTTGGAGCCCCGGTAGTCGCGGTTCTCGAAGATGTCGGTCAGCGGGAATCCGAGCAGCCCGGAGTAGAACAGCACGGTCTCCTCGACGTCGCGGGCCAGGATCGCGACGTGGTGCAGCCCGCGTGCCGTCGACGGCGGCCGCCGGCCCTCGTCGAGCAGGTAGGTGGCGCGGATCCGCTCGCGCTCGGCCTCGATCGCCAGCAGCTGCTCCTCGGACACCGTGGGGTCAGACATTGAAGGGCTCTCCGTTCCACGTCTCCCGCCGGGCGAGGTCGGCTACCTCGACACGGGTCAGCTTGGTCAGCTGCTTCACAGGCTTGCCGATCGGTACGACGCACGCAACGGCGCACTGCTCCGGGATCCCGAGAAGCTCCTTGACCGCCGGTTCCTGGGCGACGGCCATGGTGGTGATCGTGCCACCGAAACCCTCGTTGCGCGCGGCGAGCAGGATGTTCCAGACCAGCGGGTAGACCGAGGCGCCGCTGATCAGACCGACCCGGCCGAGGTCCTGGTCGACCGCCGCCACCAGGCTCAGGTCCACGCAGACGACGAGCACCACGGCGGCCGTGCGCAGCGGGGCGGTGAAGCTGGCCGGCACCTCGGTCGCGGCGATCTCCTCCTCCGACAGCGCGGTCGGCGTGACCGGGTTCCACGGGCCTTCCCCAGCCGTGCGCTGGGCGACGTACCGACGGGCGCCGGGAACGGTCAGCCGAGCCAGCTCCTCGCGAACGGCGCCGTCCCGGACCACGAGCACCCGGGTCCCCTGGCGGTTGCCGCCGCTGGGCGCGAACCGGGCGTTGTCGAGGATCGTGTGCAGGACCTCGTCGGGCAGCGGGTCCCCGGTGAAGTCCCGGACCGCAGCCGTGGTCCGCATGACGTCGTAGAGGTCCATGGCTCGCTCTCTCCCCGACCTGGTCGCCCTAGCGGGTGAAGACGATCTTGCCGAACAGGTCGCCCTCGGCCATCGCCGCGAACCCGTCGCGGGCCTGCTCCATCGGAAGCTCCCGGTCGATCAGGGGCTTGGTCCCGGTCGCGTCCAGCATGCTCAGCAGCGAGGCGAGCTCCGTGGAGGAACCCATCGTCGAACCGATCACCTTGAGCTGGAGGAAGAAGATCCGGGTCAGCTCGGCGTCGTCCAGGTTCGGACCCGAGGTCGTCCCGGAGATCACGATCGCGCCGCCGGGTCGCAGCGCCCGGATCGAGTGCGACCAGGTGGCCCGGCCGACCGTCTCCATCACGGCGTCGACCTTCACGGGCAGCCGCGCTCCCGATTCGAAGACCTCGTGGGCACCGATCTCCAGCGCCCGGGCACGCTTCGCCTCGTCGCGGCTGGTGGCCAGGACCTTGAGCCCGGCAGCCCGGGCAAGCGTGATCAGCGCGGTGGCAACCCCGCCGCCGGCGCCCTGGACCAAGACGGTGTCGCCGGCCTTCAGGCCGCCCTGGGTGAAGAGCATCCGGTACGCCGTGAGCCAGGCCGTCGGCAGCGTCGCGGCCTCGGCGAAGGAGAGCGAGGCCGGCTTGGGGATCAGGTTGCGGCGCGGGACGATCACCGACTCGGCGAACGTGCCCTGGTGCCGCTCGGAGAGGATCGACCGCTTCGGGTCGAGGGTCTCGTCACCGACCCAGGTCGGGTCGTTGATGATCGCGTGCACGACGACCTCGTTGCCGTCCTCGTCGTACCCGGCTGCATCGCAGCCCAGGATCATCGGCAGCGCCTCCTCGCGCAGGCCGACCCCGCGCAGCGACCAGAGGTCGTGGTGGTTCAGCGACGCCGCCTTGACGGTGACCTTGGCCCACCCGTCCGGTACCACCGGATCGGGGCGCTCCCCGATCACCAGTCCGGACAGCACGTCTCGGGTGCTACCAGTGTCGGAGGAGAACTTCTCGGCGTAGACGGCGAACATAGGCAGACCCTATCGGCGGCTGATCAGCGCCGAGCGACGCCGTCGCGCCTCGCCGCCTCGGCAACGGCCGCTGCCACGCTCGGTCCGACCCTCGGGTCGAACGGCGAGGGGATGATGTACTCCTCGCGCAGGTCGTCGCCGACGATCGCGGCCAGCGCCTGTGCCGCCGCGAGCTTCATACCCTCGGTGATCGCGGTCGCCCGGACGTCGAACGCGCCTCGGAAGATCCCCGGGAACGCGAGCACGTTGTTGATCTGGTTCGGGAAGTCCGACCGGCCGGTGGCCACGACGCGGGCGTACTTGTGCGCCAGATCGGGGTGCACCTCGGGGATCGGGTTGGCCATCCCGAAGATGATCGCGTCGTCGGCCATCGAGGCGACGATCTCCTCGGGCACCGATCCGCCGGAGAGCCCGATGTAGACGTCGGCCCCCTCCATCACGGCGGCCAACGAACCCCAGCGGCCGGTGGTGTCCGCGGTGTCCGCGGCAAGGGCGCGCTTGGAGGTGTTCAGGTCGGTGCGGTCACGGTGCAGGACGCCCGCCCGGTCGAGCACGGCGATGTCGCGGTAGCCCGCGGCGAGCAGGATCCGGGTCACCGCGACCCCGGCGGCTCCGGCGCCGGAGACGACGATGCGGACGGTGTCGTGGTACTTGCCGGTCAACTTCATCGCGTTCTCGAGCGCCGCCAGCGTGACCACGGCCGTGCCGTGCTGGTCGTCGTGGAAGACCGGGATGTCCAGGGCCTGCTTGAGCCGTTCCTCGATCTCGAAGCAGCGCGGTGCCGAGATGTCCTCGAGGTTGATGCCGCCGAAGCTGGGCGCCAGCCGGACGACGGTCTCGACGATCTCGTCGACGTCGGTGGTGTCCAGGCAGATCGGGACGCCGTCGATCCCGCCGAACTGCTTGAACAAGACTGCTTTGCCCTCCATCACCGGCATCGCGGCCCGAGGCCCGATGTCACCGAGCCCGAGAACCGCGGTGCCGTCGGTGACGACAGCGACCGTGTTGGCCGTCCAAGTGTAGTCGCCGTACAGGGACGGGTCCTCGGCGATCGCGGTGCAGACGTCGGCCACCCCGGGGGTGTAGGCCAGCGACAGCTCGTCGGGGCCGTTGAGCGCGACGGTCGAGGCGATCTCCATCTTGCCGCCGACGTGCAGCGCGAAGACGGGGTCGTTCGCGCGGTCGGTGGTCGGGTCGGGGACCGGATCCAGGTCGGGCGTGGGGTCAAATGCAACCATCAGGTTGGCTCTCTCGTGACATCGGGCAAGCAGGTACAAGGGGTGTGAGGCTGCTCGACGCCGGACACTGAGTTGGTCCGCGGAGTGGCCAGAGGTGGAGCGAAATTCGGGGGATCTCCCACCACCATGTTCTCACAGACCCCAGGCCGGGCCACAGGGAGATCCGACGAATGTGGCCGATCCGACATCGCGGGCGCTCAGCCGCGCCGACGGACCCTGCCCGGCCGCGGCCAGACCCGCAGACGCACGACGCCCAGGACTGCCGGGCGCTCGAGGGCACCGCGGTGCCGCGAGTCGACACCCTCCTCGGGGTTGTCGCTGAGCAGGAACCACCCCGGTTCGCCGGAACCGGTGGTGGCGGCGTACGCGGCCCGCTTCACCGCCAGGGTGCCGTCGACCATCCGGGCGAGGACGACGTCGCCCTCAGTGACGGCGGCGCCGTACCGGACCAGGAGCCGGTCCCCCGGGCGCAGGGTCGGCGTCATCGACCGCCCACGCACCCGGGCGAGACCCCACGGAGGACGCGTCTGCACGCGGAGTAGTCTCGCAGGTGACCCATCGGGTCAGATGTCAGCTACTGAGAGGACCGAGGATGTTCGCGCGACTGTTCGCACCCACCGTCGAGGTTTCCGCCCACTGCGACCTGCCCTGCGGCGTCTACGACCCCGCCCAGGCCCGCATCGAGGCCGAGTCGATCAAGGCGCTGATCGCCAAGGTCGCCGACAACGACGACCCCGATTTCCGCACCCGCGCGCTGGTCATCAAGGAGCAGCGCTCCGAGATGGTCAAGCA
Organism: Marmoricola sp.; assembly: GCA_041618295.1. Taxonomy (GTDB): domain Bacteria; phylum Actinomycetota; class Actinomycetes; order Propionibacteriales; family Nocardioidaceae; genus Marmoricola. Next base: position 47,627 of record JBFJNH010000004.1, on the reverse strand, counting down.
CCACCTCTGGGTGCTCTGGACCGACTACTTCAAGGCCCCGCACTTCGAGAAGTACCCGCAGCTGCACACGCTGGTGAACGAGGCCACCAAGCTGGCCGGCGCCGGTGGCACCAAGGGCAGCCTGGACGCGGCTGCCGCCGACGAGCTGCTCGCCAAGATCGACCAGATCGCCGAGATCTTCTGGGAGACCAAGAAGGCCTGAACGGAGTGAAGGCCTTCGCCGTCCTCCGCACGACCGAGCTCGCGAGGTCGTGACCGGACCAAGAAGGCCTGAACGGAGTGAAGGCCTTCGCCGTCCTCCGCACGACCGAGCTCGCGAGGTCGTGACCGGACCAAGAAGGCCTGAACCGGTGACCACTCGGTCACGAGCACCGACTACAACGGGGTCGACCACACGGTCGGCCCCGTTCGGCGTTCCCGCCCAGATCTCGCCTACGCTCGGTCCATGCACCCGGATGCCGAGGTCCGTCTCCCCGCCGAAACCGCGTACGTCGCCGTGCTGCGGCTCGCGGCCGCAGGTCTGGCCGCCCGGCTCGACTTCACCCTCGACGACATCGAGGACCTGAAGATGGCCGTGAGCGAAGCGTGCGCCCTGGTCCTCGCGGACGCCACCCCGGGCGGCGACCTGCGTGCCAGCTTCTTCCTCAGCGACCAGCAGATCGAGATGCACGTGACTGCCGACGCGATCGACGCGGGCCCGCCGGACCAGGACAGCTTCGGGTGGCAGGTGCTCACCACCAGCACCGCGCGGGCGAGCGCCACCGCTACCCCGGAGGGTGTCACGATCCGGCTCACGGTCCTGTCGAGCACCTCGACCCCCGCCTGACCATGACCTCGGAGACTCCGGATCCCCTTGCGACCGTTCGTGAGCGGAGCCTGGCCCTGTTCACGGAGCTCGGCAGCCTCCAGGGGACGCCGGAGGCCAAGGAGATCCGGAACCGGCTGATCGAGCTGCACCTCCCGCTGGTCGAGTACTGCGCGCGCCGGTTCCTCAACCGCGGCGAACCGCTGGACGACCTGGTGCAGGTCGGCACCATCGGCCTGATCAAGGCCGTCGACCGCTTCGACACCGAGCGCGGCGTGGAGTTCTCGACCTACGCCACGCCGACGATCATCGGCGAGATCAAGCGCCACTTCCGCGACAAGGGCTGGGCGATCCGCGTCCCCCGCCGACTCCAGGAGCTCCGGATGGCGATCGCCACGGCGACCGGCGAGCTCTCCCAGAAGCTGGGCCGCTCCCCCACGGCCCGCGAGCTCGCCGAGGAGCTCGGGGTGAGCGTCGAGGACGTCCTGGAGGGGATGGAGTCCGGCAACGCCTACTCCGCGATGTCCTTGGACTCCGGCTCGGGCGAGGACGACTCCGGCTCCTGGTGGGACACGCTCGGCGACCACGACGCAGCCCTGGAGCACGTCGAGATCCGGGAGTCGCTGCGTCCGCTCATCGAGCGTCTCCCTCCTCGGGAGCAGCAGATCCTGGTGCTCCGCTTCTTCCGGCAGCAGACCCAGTCGCAGATCGCCGCGGAGATCGGGGTCTCGCAGATGCACGTCTCCCGGTTGCTCACCCGGATCCTGGAGAAGCTCCGCGGCTCGATGGAGTGACCGCGCTCAGTCTTCCTCCGGCGTCGGGTCGTCCTCCACCAGCACCGGCTCGTCCTGGAGCGCCGCGATCGTCCGGGGGTGCAGCATCCCCACCAGGGCCACCGCGGCCGGGACCGCGAAGCCGACCGAGGCGAGTGCGGTCTCGGCGTCCCGGAAGTTCCAGGCCAGACCCAGGGAGATCAGCTGGGCCAGCAGCACCGGGCCCCGCGCCCAGGTGTGCAGCCGGGTCAGGCCCCAGGCGCAGAGCACCAGCCCGGCCCCGAAGGCGACGAAGAAGAGCGCGGTACTCGCCCCCATCGCGACGCGCTCGCCGGTCGTGTGCAGCGCCTCGGCGATGCCGAACCCGAACGAGACCAGCCCCTCGAGGGCGACCACGGCCGCGGCGACCAGGAGCGGGAACGGTGCCGGGGGGCGCGGGTACGACGAGACGGGGTCCACGGGGACCGAGCGTAGTAGGCCTGCCGCAGCACACCGTGAGATGCGGCCGAATGCGGGCTTTTGTGATCAAGGTGACCTGCGCGGGGTCTTGTGGTTGGACGCAGTTGTTGCCAACATCTACAGGTAACTACGCCCACCGCCCGTGGTGGTAGTCACAACTCCCTGCCCCGGACCCGATCGGCCCGGACGTAGGAGTGACCTAGTGAACGCGTTCACACACCTCACGAACAGGAGTTCCTCGCCATGGATTGGCGCCACCGCTCTGCGTGTCTCGACGAAGACCCAGAGCTGTTCTTCCCCATCGGCAACACCGGTCCGGCCATCCTCCAGATCGAGGAGGCCAAGGTGGTCTGCCGTCGGTGCGACGTACGCGAGCAGTGCCTCGCGTGGGCACTCGAAGCCGGGCAGGACCACGGCGTCTGGGGAGGACTGAGCGAGGACGAGCGCCGCGCGCTGAAGCGCCGCAACGCCCGGGCGCGGGTGCGCACCGCCTAACGCGGGAAGTCGAACTCCACCACGGTCCCCGGACCGCCCTGCTGGCGACCGATCCGCAGGGTCCCGCCGAACTCGGCGACCAGGGTCTGGACGATCGACAAACCCAGGCTCGTGGACGTCCCCAGGTCGAAGTCGGCCGGAAGCCCGATCCCGTCGTCGCGCACCCGGACGAGGACCAGGGGCTCCCCCGTGTCGCCGACACCGGGCGAGGCGTCGACCTCGACGGTCCCGGCAGCGCCGTCGGGGAACCCGTGCTCCATCGCGTTCTGGAGCACTTCGGTGAGCACCATCGCCAGCGGCGTCGCCGCGTCCGAGGAGAGCGTTCCGAAGGTCCCGGTGCGTCGCAGGCTCACCGACCCCTCGTGCCGCCCGACCTCGCTGACCAGGCCGATCAACTGGTCCGCGACCGCGTCGAACTCGACCGCCTCCTCGAAGCTCTGGCTCAACGTCTCGTGGACCACGGCGATCGCGGCCACCCGGCGTACCGCCTCCTCGAGGGCCTCCCGGCCCCGCACGGAGTCGATCCTTCGCGCCTGGAGGCGGAGCAGCGCCGCGACCGTCTGCAGGTTGTTCTTCACCCGGTGATGGATCTCCCGGATCGTCGCGTCCTTCGTCACCAGCTCGCGGTCGCGGCTGCGGAGCTCGGTGACGTCGCGGAGCAGGATCAGCCCCCCGGTCGGGGTCCCGGTCGGGCGCAACGGGATCGCCCGCAGGATCACCGTCGCCTCCCGGTTGCCGATCTCGGAGTCCCGGGGCATCCGGGCGCCGAGCACCGCACTGACGGTCTCCTCGTCCGGGCGGAGCGCGGGCGGGATCAGCGCCCGAGTGACCTCGGCCAGGTCCTGGCCCGCGAGATCGGTGGACAGGCCGAGCTTGCGGTAGACCGAGAGCGCGTTCGGGCTGGCGTAGGCGACCCGGCCGGACGCGTCGACCCTGATGAAGCCGTCCCCGACCCGCGGCGAGTCCGCGTGGTCCGAACGCTGACCGGCGTAGGGGAAGGCGCCGCGCGCGATCATCTGGGTCAATTCGCTCGCGGTCTGGAGGTAGGCGAGTTCGAGCCGGCTCGGCGTACGCACGCCGTGCAGGTTGGTGTTCCGGGCGACCACGGCGATGATCCGGTCCTCCCGGCGCACCGGGATGGCCTCGACCCGGACCGGGACGTCGTCGCGCCACTCAGGGTCGCCGTCGCGGGCGATCCGGCCGTCGGTGATCGCCCGGTCGAGCAGCGGCCGACGTCCGCTCGGGACGAACTCGCCCACGATGTCGTCGACCAGGGCGGTCGGACCTGTGGTGGGACGCATCTGGCCTGCGGCCCAGAACCCGGAACCGTCGCGGTCGGGGAGCCAGAGCACCAGATCGGCGAAGGAGAGGTCCGCGATGATCTGCCAGTCGGCCTGCAGCAGGGCGAGCCACGCCACGTCCTCGTCGGCGAGGTCGGTGTGAGCACGGGCAAGCTCTGGCAACGAGATCACGTGCGGAGCCTACGCGTGCGAGCGGAGCCGCAAGGAGCTTGCTCCGTTGCCGGCGTAGCGAGGAGCGTTGAGGAGCGCAGCGACGATCAGCGAGCGCCCGAGCTTGCTCGTGGCCGAGTGGGCGACAGCACGCTGAGGAGCGCAGCGACGATCACGTGCGGAGCCTACGCGTGCGAGCGCCCTAACTTGCTCGTGGCCGAGCGGGCTAGTCCCAGAATCGAGACTGCCTGTCACCGGATGCAAGAATGCCGACCATGACCTCGGGGTTTTGGGAGCAGGTAGTCGCCGACGGGTTGAAGGTCCCGCCGGATCGGTCCCTGGTCGAGATGACCGAGGACCTGACCCGGATGCTGGGTGACACCGACCCCCGGATCCGCGACGGGATCGCCTTCCCGACGATCGCCACCTGGATCGACGACGGCGTCTACGACGACCTGCTGATCGGCCTCGGCGACGGGATGTGCCACGGGCTCGGCATCGGCCTGGGCCGGACCGAGGACGACTCGGTCTTCCGGCGCAGCTTCTCCGCCCTGGTCCTCACCGAGTGCATCGACCGCAGCACCGCCGCGGACCTCGCCGGTCCCGAGGTCGTGCTGCGCTGGGGGGACCGGCTGATGGGCTGGCTCGCCCGCGAGCAGGACCTGCGCGGCTTCGTACCGGGCAAGGGCTGGGCCCACGCCCTGGCCCACGGCGCCGACGCCCTCGGCGCGCTGGCGCGCTCGCCGTACCTCGGGCGGCTCGAGCTGACGGTGATCCTGGACGTCATCGCCGACCGGCTGCTGGCTCCGACCAGCGCGTTCCTGGTCTGCGGCGAGGACGACCGGCTCGCCTACGCGACCATGCACCTGCTGCGCCGCAACGTCGTCGGCATCGACGTCCTCGAGCCCTGGGTCGCCCGCTTGGCGAGCGGCGCCCGGAGCCAGGGCGGCAGCGACGGCGTCAACCCGTTCGAGGTGTCCGGGAACGTCCAGGGCTACCTGCGTAGCCTGCACCTCCAGCTCGCGCTGGCCACCGACCACCCCGAGGTCCGCAGCGACCTGCTGCTGGTCCTGATGGCGCACCTGCGCGCCAGCAACCCGGCGTACTTCACCCCCGTGCGCCAGCACTGAGCGGTCAGGGCTACCCAGTAGCCTCACACCATGACTTCAGAGGCTCACAACCCCGTCGAGGCCCACGCGGGCGAGCACGCCGTCGCGGTGGCCCGCGCCCACGGGGTGGAGGCGATGTACACCCTCTCCGGTGCGCACGTCTTCCCGATGTACGACGGGGCCGTCAAGGCCGATCCCCCGATGCGGATCCTCGACGTCCGTCACGAGCAGACCGCGGCCTTCGCCGCTGAGGCGACCGGCAAGCTGACCCGGAAGCCGGGTCTGGCGGTGCTGACCGCGGGTCCCGGGGTCACCAACGGTGTCAGCGCCGTGGCCCAGGCCCAGTTCGCCGGCTCACCGATGGTCGTCATCGGCGGGCGCGCGCCGGCCAACCGCTGGGGCTCCGGCTCGCTCCAGGAGCTCGACCAGCCGCCGATCCTGGCGCCGGTCTCCAAGCTCGCCCGCACCCTGCACACGGCGTCCGACGTCGCCGACGGTCTGCACGAAGCGTTCGTCGTCGCCGGTTCCTCGCACCGCGGCCCGGTCTTCGTCGACGTCCCGATGGACGAGTTCTTCAACTCCGCCGCCGTGGTCAGGCCGACCGTCGAGGCCGTAGCCCCGGTCGCGCCCGACACCGACGCACTGGCTGCGATCGCCCGGCTGCTGGCCGGATCCGCTCGCCCGGTCGTCATCCTCGGCACGGACGTCTGGGCCGACGGCGCCGAGCACGCCGCGTTGCGCCTGGTCGAGGACCTCGGCATCCCGACGATCACCAACGGCATGGGGCGCGGCATCGTCCCCGGTGGCCACCCCCTGCTGGCGACCAAGGCCCGCGGCCAGGCGCTCGGCACCAGCGACCTGGTGATCGTGGTCGGCACACCGCTCGACTTCCGGCTCGGTTACGGGATCTTCGGCGGCCCCGAGAAGAACAACGGCGCTCCTCCCGCCCGCGTGGTCCACCTCGCCGACTCCGCCGACCAGATCTCCGGGCACGCCGAGCTCGCCGGCTCGGCCTCCGGCGACCTGACCCTGGTCCTGGACGGCCTCGCCGATGCGTTCGCCCGCGAGGCGCGACCGGACTGGTCGGCGTGGGTCACCAGACTCCAGGAGACCGTGGCCGCGACCGCCGCCCGCGACGCTGACCTGCTCGGTGCGACCGCGGACCTGATCCACCCGGCCCGCATCTACGGCGAGCTCCTCCCCCGGCTGGCCGACGATGCCATCGTGGTCGGCGACGGCGGCGACTTCGTCTCCTTCGCGGGCAAGTTCGTCGAACCGAAGCGACCCGGCGGCTGGCTCGACCCGGGCCCGTACGGCTGCCTCGGGGCCGGTATGGGTGCCGCGATCGCGGCCCGGCTGCACCGCCCGTCCGCCCAGGTGGTGCTGCTCTACGGCGACGGTGCCGCGGGGATGTCGCTGATGGACGTCGACACCCTGGTCCGGCACAACCTGCCGGTCGTGATGGTCTGCGGCAACAACTCCGCCTGGGGTCTGGAGAAGGGCCCGATGCAGATGCTCTACGGGTACGACGTCGCGGCCGACCTGGCGCCGCAGACCAAGTACGACGAGGTGGTCAAGGCGCTCGGTGGTGGCGGCGAGACCGTCACCGACCCCTCCCAGATCGGCGCTGCGCTGGACCGCGCCTTCGCCTCGGGAGTGCCGTACCTGGTCAACGTGATCACCGACGTGAACGCGGCGTACCCGCGGGCGACCTTCGGCATCTGACGAGGTACGGCACCCGGACGTCGTCGCTGAGTGCCGACCGGGCCTACAGCCGGTTCAAGAACCGTTCCGCGTCGACGACGACCCGGGTGACCTCGCCGGACCCGAGCAGCTTGCCGAGGGGGTCGCGGGCCTCCACCTCGAAGCGGAGCAGCCGACCGTCGACGTACGCGACGGTGGCGGTGACCACGACCGTCGCACCGACGGTCGAGGCGGCGAGGTGCTCCAGCGCCACCCGGGTGCCGACCGAGGTGGAACCGTCGGGCAGGTCGAGGGCGGCGCAGGTCGCCGCCTCGCACCACGCGAGCAGGACCGGGGTCCCGAGGACCGGCAGCGATCCGGACCCGACCGCGACCGCGGTGTCGGTCTCGGAAACCACGAACTCCCGGGTCGAGGTTCGACCCAGGAGCTCGGTGTTGTCAGTCATGTCGTTCCGCGGAAGGGCCAACGCCTAGGCGTTGGGCCGCTTTCCGTACCGGGAGATGCGGAGCATCTCCCGAATCAGCACGGTGCGCCAAGCGCGGAGCACGGAACGTCCAACGCCATCAGGCGTTGGGGCGCTTTCCGTGGTTGGCGCCCTTCTTCTTGCGCGCGCGACGCTTGCGTCCGGTCTTACCCATGGTGGTCCTCCTCGAAGCTGGCACCCCGCGACGACGCGGAGCAGCGATCATCTTCTCAGGTGCGCGCCCGGTCCGCTAATTCGGACCACCCGCCGGGATCAGCCCTGCTCGGACTCGATGGTGATCTGGACCTGACGGATCCGGACGAGCACCTTCTCGCGGAGCGCGTCCGGTGCCTGCTCGGAGCAGGAGCGCTGGACCAGCGACTTCACCGTCCGCTCCAGGTCGTACTTCGCCAAGCACGGCCCGCACTCGTCGAGGTGCCGCTGGATGACGGCGCAGTCCGCCTGGTCCATCTCGTTGTCGATGAAGGTGAAGATCTGGTGGATGACCTGGGAGCAGTCGGTCTCGTGGTTGTGGGTCGAATCGGTGCTCATCGCGCTGCCTCCGTCGTTCCCGTGCGGATCAGGTCGTTCTCGCGCACGTAGTCCGAGAGCATCTCGCGCAGCTGGCGCCGACCTCGGTGCAGCCGCGACATCACGGTGCCGATGGGAGTTTCCATGATCTCGGCGATCTCCTTGTACGGGAATCCCTCGACGTCGGCGAGGTAGACCGCGAGGCGGAACTCCTCGGGAAGCCGCTGCAGGGCGTCCTTGACGTCGGAGTCGGGCAGGTGCTCGAGCGCTTCCATCTCCGCCGACTTCAGGCCTGTCGAGGTGTGCGACTCGGCCCTGGCCAGCTGCCAGTCCTCGACGTCCTCGGCCATCGACTGCTGCGGCTCGCGCTGCTTCTTGCGGTAGGTGTTGATGAAGGTGTTCGTCAGGATCCGGTACAGCCAGGCCTTCAGGTTGGTGCCCGGCTTGAACTGGTGGAAGGCCGCGAAGGCCTTGGCGAACGTCTCCTGGACCAGGTCCTCGGCGTCCTGCGGGTTGCGGGTCATCCGCATCGCCGCCGAGTAGAGCTGGTCGAGGAAGGGCAGGGCGTCACGCTCGAAACGGAGCTGTCGCTCAGCCTCGGTCTCGTCGGCGCCGGGTAGGTCGAGGTCAGTTGGATCGGTCATCGTCCCCCACAGTACCGAGCGATCGAGTGTTGCGAGCATGGGTGGAGAACACCGGGTCAGCGCACCCGATTCCCGGCGACCTCCCGGACGATCCACTCCAGGGTCGCCTCGACCACGATCGCCAGGGCGCCGTCCTGGTCGACGGGACCGGAGCGGGGCACCTTCAGAGCGTGATCGGCCGCAGGTACGACGGCCAGCTCGGTGCCGTCCGGGAACTCCTCGGGACGCCCGAACGGGTCCCGCTCGCCCTGCACCACCAGGACCGGCACCCCGGCACCGGCGAGCTCGGAGAGCCGGCTTGCTTCCGGCTTGCCCGGAGGGTGCAGCGGGAACGCCAGCGCCAGCACCCCTGCCGCCCCCGTCTCGGCGCCGATCCGGCAGGCCGAGCGGGCACCGGCGCTACGGCCGCCGAGCACGAACGGCGCCCGCGGACGGAGCCCGGCCAGGACGGCGCGGAACGCCTCGTCGATCGACGCCGGTCGGGGCGCGAGCTTCTTGCCCTGGACACGCCACGGCATCTCGACCAGGACGACGCTGATCCCCTGCCCGGGGAGCGCGGTGGCGATCCGGTCGAGGTCGCGGGCGTCGATCCCGCCCCCGGCGCCGTGGGTGAGCACCAGGTCGGCGATCGGCTTGCGGGCCCGCCGTACGACGACGCGGGCGTCGCCCTGCGGGGTCGGCAGCAGCCGCTCCTGGACGCTCACCGGTCGAGTCCTTCCAGCGGGATCGGCTCGATGAGCTCCGGACCGTTGTTCGCGACGTTGGAGACCAAGGTCGAGACCGGGTACGCCTCGAGCCGTCCCGGGGCGGCGGGCTCGAGCAGGGCGAGCAGGTCGGCGGGGTCGCGGGGCGCCGGGTCGAGCCAGGCGTCGTACGCGCTCCGCGGCAGCATCAGCGGCATCCGGTCGTGGATCCGACCGAGGTCGTCGGTGGCGGACGTGGTGATCACCGTGCACGTCCATCTCCAGCGCAGCGGGTCGTCGTCAGCGCGGGTCGGGTCCCGCCAGAGCTCGTAGAGACCGGCCATCGCGAGCGCCGAGCCGTCCCTCGGGCGGATGAAGAACGGCTGCTTCTTGGGCTTGCCCGTTGTCGTGACCTGGTCGGTGACGTACCACTCGTAGTACCCGTCGGCCGGCAGGATCGCGCGCCGGGCGGCGAACGCGCGCCGGTACGCCGGCTTCTCGGCGACCGTCTCGACCCGGGCGTTGATCATCCGGCTGCCGATCTTGGGGTTCTTGGCCCAGGACGGGACGAGGCCCCAGGTGAGAGTCCGGAGCTGCCGCTCCGCGGGGAGCTCGGGACCGTCCGGGGACTCGCGGCGAGGCGGTCGTTCCAGGACGGCGTAGACCTCCTTGGTCGGCGCGACGTTGTAGTCGGCCGGCAGTCGCGGCAGATCGGTGCTCGGGACCGTGGTTCGGATCTCGAACTCCTCGACGATGTCCTCAGGGTCCAGGCTCGAGGCGTAGCGACCGCACATAGACCCAGGCTAAGACCTCCCACGGACAGACGTCCGTCAGGCGTCGTCAGGTGCGGGCGAGCTCGTCGAGCAAGGCCGAGGTCGCGGCAGGACTGGCCGGGAGACCCTCGATCCAGACCCGGACCACCGAGTCCGGAGGGGTGACCACGGCGAGCAGCTCGCGCAGCGTGGCGACCCGCGTGCCCAGGTTCTCGGTGCGCTCGGCGACTACCAGCAGCCGACTCGGGCTGGCCTCGGCCACCGTCTCCTCGCCCTCGAAGACCAGCCGCACCTGGCTGGCGACCCGAGCGAGCACCAGCGAGCTGCCGAGCTGGCGCTCGACGACCGCGAGCTGCGGGATGTCGACGACGATCAGCGCGTGGGTGCTGTCCCCGCCCACGCCGCGGGAGTCCGCCCCCCGCTGGATCTCGGCGAGCCGACCGCGCAGGTGCGCCAGCGTGGCCAGACCGGTGAGCGGGTTCTCGCAGGAGACCTCGTGCAGGTAGCCGAGCGTCTCGTCGCTCCAGGCGATGCCGAGCGCGCGGGTGGACTCGAAGTCGGGTTCGCGTCCGAGGACCAGTGCAAAGGTGGACCAGAGTCCGTGGAGCGCCTCACCCAGGTCGACCCCGTCACGCGCCAGATCCCGGCCCACCACTGCACAGGCGGCGTGAGCATCGGTGCCAGCGGAAAGAGCCTCCCCTACTGCCTCGAAGCGTGCGGGCAACTCCTGCCGCAGGCTTTCGGACATCTCCTGGCTCTTGCCGCCGGTGGCGCCCGAGGACCTTCTCGACGTCGTCGCGAAGAGTCCCATGCACCAACCCCCCGGGCTCACTGTTTCCTTGACGTGATCGGCCTTCCCCCGATGACCGACCACAGTGGAGGAACGGTCTCTTCGGAGATTCATGACGCAGAAACGAGAATAATTCCGATCGGACCGGAATACTGCGAAACAGGACCACCGGGCGCGATCCGCGATGATGGCGTTACTTCTTACCGACTCGTCCGTTATAGAGACAAATGACCGTAATTGAGCGCACCACGCCTCAGGGCGAACAGAGCGACGCCGAACTCATCTCGAGCGTTCGCGGTGGCGACGTGTCCGCGTACGGCGACCTGTTCGCCCGGCACCGCGATGCTGCCACCCGCCTGGCCCGGCAGCTGGTCTCGGCCCCCGACGCCGACGACCTGGTCTCGGAAGCGTTCGCGAAGGTCCTCAACGTGCTCCTCGCCGGCGGTGGTCCCGACGTCGCGTTCCGGGCCTACCTGCTGACCGCGGTCCGCCGCCTCCACGTCGACCGGATCCGGGCCACCTCCCGGGCGACCCCGACCGACGACCTGAGCCAGTTCGACCGCGGCGAGCCGTTCAACGACACCGTCATCGCCGGCTTCGAGGGCGGTGCGGCCGCGCGGGCCTACGCCAGCCTGCCCGAACGCTGGCAGCTGGTGCTGTGGCACCTCGAGGTGGAGGGGCAGAAGCCGGCCGAGGTCGCTCCCCTGCTCGGGATGAGCCCCAACTCGGTCTCGGCGTTGGCCTACCGCGCCCGGGAGGGCCTGCGGCAGGCCTACCTCCAGATGCACTCCGCCGACGTGGGCGACGCGGACTGCCGCTGGACCCACGACAAGCTCGGCGCCTACGTGCGCAAGGGCCTCTCCCGACGGGACGCTGCCAAGGTCGAGGAGCACCTGCGCACCTGTCGGAAGTGCACCGCGCTGTTCGTCGAGCTCACCGAGGTGAACTCCTCGATGGCCGGTGTGATCGCGCCGGCCGTCCTCGGCTCCGCGTCCGTGGCCTACCTCGGCACCACCGGTTCGACCAGTGCGCTCGGCGGCTTCATCGCGGCCCTCGACCGGGTCAAGGAGGCGATCCTGGCCCAGGGCAAGGTGGCGGTCGGTGTCGGGGCCGCTGCCGGTGTCGCTGGCATCGCGGCCGTCGCGGCCGTCGTCGCGACCTCGGGCACCAACACCCCGCCACCGTCGGCCGACGCGCCGGTCCCCGGCATCACCGCGCCTGGAAACCCGACCTCGAGCCCGACACCCACACCCACACCCACACCCACGCCTACCCCGACCCCGACCGCGGAGCCCGAGGAGACCGGCAACCCCGGCGAGGCCCCGGCCGTCTTCGTCCCGCGCGCCCCGTCGCCGACGCCGACGCAACCTCCGTTCACCCCGTTGCCGACGCCGACGGTCCCGGTGCCCACCACGCCGGTCACCCCGGCGCCGACGCTCCCCGCCAGCGCCGACGTCAGCGTGGACCTGGCCTTCAGCCTCAAGCTCGGCATCCTCGGGGACCCGGACTCCGGCACCCTGGGCAACCTGCACGCCAAGGTCGCCGGGATCCCGGAAGGCACCACCGGATGGGTCCGGGTCGAGGTGGTCGGCGGAACGCTGACCCAGATCGGCACCGGCTGCGTCCCCGACGGCGCCGCGATGGTCTGCAAGGTCACCTCGTTCCCCCCGACCCTGCGCTTCAAGGTCAACGGCGTGCCGGTGACCGCGACGGCCACGGTCACCGGACCCAAGGACGTACCTGACCCGGCGATGGCCAACAACCGCGACAGCATGGTGCTCGGTCTGCTGAGCTGACGGCTCCGACGACGACGCGGCTCCGGCTCGATAGCCTTCCCGAGTGAGCACCGTGCCGTCGACCAGCAACAGCGCCCTCTGGGCCGCTCCGCGCGCCCTGGAACCGGTGCACGCCGTGGTCGAGCTGCCCGGCTCGAAGTCGCTGACCAACCGGGAGCTCGTCCTCGGCGCGCTCGCCGACGGTCCGGGCGTCGTCCGACGGGCCCTGCGGTCGCGCGACACCGAGCTGATGGGGGCGGCGCTGAGCGTCCTCGGCTCGCCGGTGGACACCTCCGGTCCGGACTGGGGCATCGTCCCCGGGATCGCCGGCAACGACCCGGTCGAGGTCGACTGCGGTCTCGCCGGAACCGTGATGCGGTTCGTGCCGCCGCTGGCGGCGCTGCGGCGCGGCACCGTCCGCTTCGACGGCGACCCGCACGCACGGACCCGACCGATGGCCGAGGTGCTGAACGCGCTGCGGGGCCTCGGCGTCCGGGTGACGCCGGGCGCCGACCGACTCCCGTTCACGGTGGACGGAACGGGCTCGGTCCGTGGTGGCACCGTGGTGATCGACGCCTCCGCCTCGAGCCAGTTCGTCTCCGCACTGCTGCTGGCCGCTCCTCGGTACGAGGCCGGGATCGACGTCCGGCACGACGGTGCGCCGGTGCCGTCGCTGCCGCACATCGAGATGACGATCGCCTGCCTGCGCGCCCGTGGGGTCGAGGTCGACGACAGCGTCCCGGACCGCTGGTCGGTGGCGCCCGGCCCGGTTGCCGCCCGCGACGTGGAGATCGAGCCGGACCTGTCCAACGCCGCGCCGTTCCTGATGCTCGCGCTGACCGGCGGCGGCACCGTCACGGTCCCCGGCTGGCCCGCGACCACCACCCAGGCAGGCGACGCCCTGCGCGAGATCCTGGGCGCGATGGGCGCTGACGTCGTCCGCGACGGCCGCGGCCTGAGCGTCACCGGGACCGGGTCGGTCCACGGGATCGAGATCGACCTGCACGACGTCGGCGAGCTCGCACCGGCGATCGCAGCGCTCGCCGCGCTCGCCGACTCCCCCTCGCGACTCACCGGGATCGCCCACATCCGCGGCCACGAGACGGACCGGCTCGCAGCGCTCGCCACCGAGCTCACCGGTCTCGGCGCGGACGTCACCGAGCTCGACGACGGCCTGAGCATCCGTCCGGCCACGTTGCACGGCGGCACCTTCCACACCTACGCCGACCACCGGATGGCGCACGCCGGCGTCGTGATCGGCTCCGCGGTCGACGGCGTCCTGGTCGAGGACATCGGCACCACCGCGAAGACCTTCCCCGGCTTCGAGACGGCCTGGTCCGCGCTCTTCCCGGAGACGGCCTCGCCGTGAGTCCGCGCTACGACGAGCACGACCCGGAGGCCTACGAACGGCCACGGCGCCGCACCCGTCCGCGCACCAAGGACCGGCCGGCCTACGACGACGCGGTGCCGGCGGTGGTCACCACCGTCGACCGCGGGCGGCTCACCTGCCTGCTGCCCGACGGCACCACCGTGATGGCGATCAAGGCCCGGCCGCTGGGCCGCAAAGGAGTCGTGGTCGGCGACCACGTCCGGCTCGTCGGGGACAGCTCGGGAGACGAGGGGTCGCTGGCCCGGATCGTCCTGGTCGACGAGCGCAGCACCACGCTGCGCCGTACCGCCGACGACACCGACCCGGTCGAGCGGATCCTGGTCGCCAACGCCGACCAGCTGGTCATCGTCGCGGCGCTGGCCGACCCGGAACCCCGACCCCGCCTGATCGACCGCGCCCTGGTGGCGGCGTACGCCTCCGGGATGGAGCCGCTGCTCTGCCTGACCAAGGCCGACCTGGCCGACCCCGAGACGCTGGTCTCGATCTACCGCCCGCTGGGCGTCCCGTACGTCGTCACCGAGCGCGGTGCGGACGTCGCCCACGTCCGCGCCCGGCTGACCGGGCGCACCAGCGTCCTGGTCGGCCACAGCGGCGTCGGCAAGTCCACGCTGGTCAACGCCCTGGTTCCCGACGCGATGCGCTCGGTGGGCGTCGTCAACGCCGTCACCGGCCGGGGCAGGCACACCTCGACCAACGCGCTGATGCTGCCGCTCCCCTCCGCCGCCGGCCCGGCCGATGGCTGGATCATCGACACCCCGGGGATCCGCTCGTTCGGGCTGGCGCACGTCCAGCCCGACCAGCTCATCGAAGCGTTCCCGGACCTGCACGAGCTCACGGGCGCCTGCCCGCGCGGCTGCACCCACGGATTCGGCGAGCCCGAGTGCGGCCTCGACGAGGCGGAGGGCGACCAGCGCGACCGGGTCGACTCGTTCCGACGGTTGCTGGCCACCCGGGACCTGCGCGACGGGGACTGACGGGCGGACTGCCTCGGCACCGCGCCGTCGGTACAGCCTGGATAGCCTGTACCCATGATCCTCGCTTCGCTCGTCAATGGGTTCTCGGCCACTCGGTCACGAGCAAGCTCGGACCCTCGGTAGCCTCGACCCATGGCCCTCGACTACACCGACGACCTGCGCCTCGCGCACGTGCTCGCCGACGACGCGGACGCACTGACGACGGCCCGGTTCAAGGCGCTGGACCTGCACGTCATGACCAAGCCGGATCTGACGCCGGTCACCGACGCCGACCAGGCGGTCGAGGACGGGATCCGGCGTACGCTCTCGCGGGCCCGGTCCCGCGACGCCGTACTCGGCGAGGAGTCCGGTTCAGCCGGGAGCGGTCAGCGCCGCTGGGTGGTCGACCCGATCGACGGCACCAAGAACTTCGTCCGCGGGGTCCCGGTGTGGGCGACCCTGATCGCGTTGATGGTCGAGGACGAGGTGGTCGTCGGCGTCGTCTCCGCGCCGCAGCTCAACCGGCGCTGGTGGGCGATGAAGGACGGCGGCGCCTGGACGGGCACGTCGCTGCTGCGCGCCACCCAGATCCAGGTCTCCGACGTCTCCCGGATCGAGGACGCGTCGCTCTCCTACGCCTCGCTCGGCGGTTGGGAGGAGCGCGGCCGGTTGGACGACTTCCTGGCGCTCTCCCGCCGCTGCTGGCGGACCCGGGCGTACGGCGACTTCTGGTCCTACATGCTCGTCGCCGAGGGCTCGGTCGACCTGGCGGCCGAGCCGGAGCTGGAGCTGTACGACATGGCCGCGCTGGACATCATCGTCCGCGAGGCCGGTGGGATCTTCACCTCGCTGGACGGCGAGCCCGGGCCGCTGGGCGGCAACGCGCTGGCGAGCAACGGCAAGCTGCACGACCAGGCGCTGGCGTTCCTCGGCTCGGTCGACGACGAGTCCCGCCACGCCCAGCGCGGCGGGGGCTCCGTCCACGACCTCGCCGAACGCCGCCGACAGACCGACGAGGACCGTTGAGTTCGGCCGTCGAGGACCCCTCCCGGGTCAGCCGACCGCGAGCAGGTCGACCACGAAGATCAGGGTCTCGCCGGGCTTGATGGCACCACCGGCTCCGCGGTCCCCGTAACCGAGGTGGGGCGGGATGACGAGCTGGCGCCGTCCGCCGACCTTCATCCCCTGCACGCCCTGGTCCCAACCGGCGATCACCCGGCCGCCACCGAGCGGGAACTGGAAAGCCGACCCGCGGTTGTACGACGCGTCGAACTCCTCGCCGGTGGAGTACGCGACGCCGACGTAGTGGACGGACACGTTCCGTCCGGCCACGGCCTCGTCGCCGTCGCCCACGACCAGGTCGGTGATCACCAGGTCGGTCGGCGGGGGTCCCTCGTAGAAATCGATCTCAGGCTTCTCGCTCATGGAGCCAGAGCCTAGACGACCCGGCGCCAGCGTCGTGAGACGTGGTGCAGGGCACGGCCGACGAGGGATGACAGCCCTCCCTGCGGAGCGCGGCGGAGCGGCTGTCGACCGAGGAGAACGCAGCCAGGTGCCGCGTATCGCGACGCTGGTCAGGTCTGGTGGAGGTAGGAGTCCAGTTGGTCGCGCTCGAACTCCACCTGGTCGATGTGGTTCTTCACGATGTCGCCGATGCTGACCACCCCGACCAGGCGGCCGTCCTCGACCACCGGGAGGTGCCGGAAGCGGCCGTCGGTCATGATCGAGCGGACCTCGTCGAGCGAGCTGCTCGGTTCGCAGGTCTGGACGTCGGAGGTCATGATCTCGGCCACCGACGCCCCGAGCGCCGCGTCGTTCCCGTTCAACCGCCGGACGACGTCCCGCTCGCTGACGATGCCCGCCACCGAGGTTCCGTCGCCGCTGACCACGGCTGCTCCGATGTTGTGGGTCGCGAGCAGGGCGATCAGGTCCCGTACGGTGGCATCGGGGCTGATGGTGACGATGTCCTGGCTCGCCTTGCCGGCAACGACTTCGCTGATCCTCATACCGTCGAATCTAGTGTCCCCGGGTGGCGATGCCAACGGTCTCGCCGCGGACGGTCACGGTTTCTCCCGGAACGATCTGCCGACCGCGCCGGGTCTCGACCTCGCCGTTGACGAGGACCAGACCCTGGAGGAGCAGCTCACGGGCCTCGCTCCCGGCGTCGATGAAGTCGGCCAGCTTGAGGAGCTGGCCCAGCCGGATGGAGTCGTCCCGGATCTCGATCATGCGCACGGCAGCAACCTACCTACTGCCGGACGGCCCTAGTGCACGACAGCGCTGATCGCGTGGATCGTCACCCCGACCAAGCCACCGACGATGGTGCCGTTGATCCGGATGAACTGGAGGTCCCGGCCGACCTGGAGCTCGATCCGCTGGGCCGCCTCCCGGCCGTCCCACCGCTCGACGGTGTGGGTGATCACCGCGGTCAGCTCGCCGCCGTACCGGCGCACCGCGAAGACCGCGGCGTCGGCGGCCCAGGTGTCGAAGCGCGCACCCAGCTCGGTGTCCTCGCCGAGCCGTACGCCGAAGCGCGCCAGCTCGGCGGTGGCCCGGGTGCGCAGCGGTCCCTGGTCGTCGGCGAGGGCGTCCAGCAGGGCCTGCTTGACCGAGTCGAAGAGCGCCATCCCGCTGGCCAGGAACTGCGGGTGCTCCAGGAGCCTGGTCTTGAGCCGCTCCGCCCGGGCCTGGGTGTCCGGGTTGGCGAGCAGGTCCTCGGCCAGCTGCGCGAGCAGGCTGTCCAGGGCCTTGCGTGCCCGGTGCTCGGGGTCGGAGCGGATGTCGGCGAGCCAGCGGACCGCCTCCAGGTGGATCCGGTCGGTGACCACCTCGTTGAGCCGCTCCGGGGCCCACCAGGGTGCGCGCTCCCCGACGACCGCGGTGAACGTCTCCTGGTTGTGGATCAGCCAGTGGTAGCCCTCCTCCAGGGCGAGGTCGACCAGGCCGTGGTGGGCGGCGTCGGCGAGGACCTCGCTGAGCAGGTTGCCGGCGATCGGCGAGATCGGCTCCCGGACCAGGCGCGGCAGCAGCACCTCGGCGACGACCGCCTCGACGTCGTGGTCGCGGAGCCGGTTCAGCCCGACGGTCAGCAGCGAGGATGCCTCGGCGACCACCTTGGCCGCGTTGGCCGGGTCACTGAGCCAGACCCCCGCGCGGGCCGAGATCCCGGCGGCGGCGAGCCGGTCGCGGATGATCTCCTCCTGCAGGAAGTTCTCGGCGACGAAGTCCTCCAGGCTCTTCCCGAACTCGTCCTTCTTCCGCGGGATCAGGGCGGTGTGCGGGATCGGCAGCCCGAGCGGGCGCTTGAACAACGCCGTCACCGCGAACCAGTCCGCGATCGCCCCGACCATGCTGGCCTCGGCTCCCGCGTTCACGTAACCCAGGAAACCGTCCTGGTCCAGGGTGAGCAGGTAGACCAGGGCCGCGAAGAGCAGCAACCCGACCGCGACCGACTTCATCCGGCGCAGCCGCCGGCGCCTGTCGGCGTCCGCGGCGCCGGGGGGCAGGACCATCGAGATCGTCATCGTCCTGGGACGCTACCGGATCACGGGGGCCGCCAGTACGCCAGAAATGTCGCACTCGTAGGCCTTCTGTCCTAGGCTCGTCAGGTGCCCCGTCTCGTTCGCCTCGTGCTCGTCGCCGTCCTGTCCGCCGCCGTGCTGCTGACCCAGCCCACGCTGTCGAGCGCCGGAGCGCCGGCCGGACCGAGCGCCCTTCCCGGAAACCCGGCGGCAGAGAAGGCACGCGAGGTGCTGGCGGACGTGGTCGCCGCCTTCTCCGGAGGGCCGGCGGCGCGCTCGTCGCGGCCCACGGGTCGCAAGACCGACGAGCACGGCCGGGACGTGACCCTGCTGCTCCGCGACCTCGGCCTCGCCCTCCCCGCGCTGACCGGCGAGGACCGGCGTACGGCGGAGGCGTACCTGGCCCGGCCGACCGACGCCAACACCAATGGTGACGCGCACGTGTGCGGGGCCTGCCGGCTGCTCGACGGCACCATCGAGACCAGCCCGACCGAGCACTTCCTGGTGCACTACCAGTCGAGTCCGCCGTTCCTGGGCCGCAACCAGGTCACCACGCCCGAGCACCTCGCTGCGACCAAGGCGGTCCTCGAGAGCGTCTGGGACGCCGAGATCGGCACGCTCGGCTTTCGGAAGCCGAAGAGCGATGTCGGGACCTCGGGCACGGCGTCGAACCCGGACTCCAAGATCGACGTCTACCTCGTCGACATCGGCAGCGAGGGCATCTACGGGTACGTCTCCTCCGACGACTTCAACGGCCGCCAGATCGCCCCGTACATCGTCCTGGACAACAACTTCGAGGAGTTCCAGCTCGGTCCGCAGCACTCCTTGAGAGTCACGGTCGCGCACGAGTTCTTCCACGCGATCCAGTTCGCCTACGACGCGGGCGAGACCGCCTGGTTCACCGAGGGCACCGCCGTCTGGGCCGAGGACATCGTCTACCCGACCATCAACGACTACTTCCAGTACCTCCAGTTCAGCCAGTTCGCCAGCCCCCTCCAGCCGGTGAACACCACCGGCGGCCTGGAGCGCTACGGCGCCGTCACCTTCTGGAAGTACCTGACCGAGGGCTACCGCAGCAACAGCATCATCCGGAGCATCTGGACCGCGGCCGACTTCCCGCGGAACAAGACGGGTCTGGCCGCGACCAAGGACCTCCTCAGGGCCCGCGGCCACGCCTGGGTTCCCGCGTTCGCGCGCGCGGCGGTCTGGGCGACGTTGCCGGCCGGCACCTACCGCGACCGCAGCGGCATGCTCCGGGCACTCAAGAACGACGGCCAGACCCCCGGTGAGTGGGCCAGGGTCACCCTCGGCAGGAGCGCGGGCGACACCGGTGCGGCGCGGATCGCGATCGACCACCTCGCCTCCGCACCTCTCGTGGTCTACCCCGGGTCGAGCCTGCCGACCCAGGCCAAGCTCCAGGTCGTCGTGAACGGTCCGGACACCGCCCTCGGCACGGCTGCCCGGATCCAGGTGCGTCTCAAGAGCGGGACGGTCAAGTACTACGCGATCACCCTGAACCGAACCGGCTACGGCGCCAAGACGGTCGGGTTCAACCGCACCCAGGTCGCCTCGGTCGTCGCGACCCTGACCAACGCGAGCCTGAGCCTCGACAACCAGCCGTTCATCGTCCGCGCCCGGGTCGTCTACTGATGAAGACCCCGTCCGACGTCGGACTGGAGCGTTGGCACGCAGTCGTCGCGGCCCGCGACCCGGAGATGCTCGCCGCGATGATCGCGCCCGACGCGGTCTTCCGGTCCCCCGCGGTGCACACGCCGCAGGAGGGCCGCGACACCGTGATCGCCTACCTGAGCGCCGCGTTGGTCGTGCTTGGCCCCCAGTTGACCTACCACGACACGTGGCAGCGCGAGAACGACGCCGTGCTGCGCTTCACCACCGTCGTCGACGACCTCCAGGTCGAGGGGATCGACATGATCACCTGGGACGACGACGGGATGATCGTGGGGTTCACCGTGATGGTGCGCCCGTTCAAGGCCCTCAACGCGGTCATCGGCGCGATGGGCAAGCAGCTCTTCGGCTGACCCTCCGGCGTCAGCTTGCTGACGTCGTCAGACGTGGTGGATCGCAAGGCGGACGAGCGAAGGCAGCCTTCAGCGGAGCGCAGCGGAGCGGCTGTCGAGCGAGGACAACGCGGCGAGTCGCCGCGGATGGCGGCGTCAGCCGACCCAGAAGCCGCGGTTGCCGCCATACCAGCCGGGGAACCCGCCGAACCCGTCCGCCGCGGACCCCCGGTCCCGGCCACCGCGGGAGCCCAGGTAGCTGCCGACCACGGCAGCACCGAGGTCGTCGAGCTCGGGCGCGACGACCCGACCGTCGACCCGTTTGGCCATCTGCTCGATGAACCGGGCCAGTCCGGGGTCGTCGCCGAGGCGGAAGAAGGTCACCTGCGCGCCGAGGCGGCCGGCGTTGTCGAGCTCGCGGACGCTGTGCGCGATCGTCATGGGGTGCGGCGGGTAGGAGAAGTAGACCTGACCGTCGGGCTCCAGGTGCGAGGTCGGCTCGCCGTCGGTGACGACGAGCAGCACCGGTTGCGCGTTCGGGTGCTTGCGGAAGTGCCGGTTGGCCAGCAGCAGTGCGTGGTGCAGGTTGGTGCCCTTCGCCCACATCGCGTCCAGGGCGGTCAGCTTCTCGATCTCCATCACCTCGGCGTGCCGGCCGAAACCGATCAGCTGGAGGTGGTCGCCGCGGAACCGGCTGGTGACCAGCTGGTGCAGCGCCAGGGCGGTCCGCTTCATCGGCACCCAGCGGCCGTCCATCGCCATCGAGAACGAGGTGTCGACCAGGAGCGCCACGGCGGCCTGGGTGCGGGCCTCGGTCTCCATCACCTCGATGTCGGCCATCTCGAAGAGCCGGGACCCCCCGGTTTCGCCGGACTCGGCCCGCCGCCGTACGGCGTTGAGCACGGTCCGCGGGATGTCCCACGGCTCGGTGTCGCCGAACGCCCACTCCCGGGTCGCACCGCTGCGCTCCCCGGCCGCGCCCGCTTGTCGGAGGTCGCGCTGGCCTTGTCGTCCGGAGATCCGGTTCGCGACGTCGCGGAGCAGCGCCTTGCCGAGCTGGCGCATCGCCTTCGGGGAGAGCCGCAGCTGTCCGTCCGAGGTCCGCTTGAGGTAGCCGGAGTCGCGCAGCGCGCGCTCGAGCTCCTGCAGGGTGCGCGCGTCGACCGCCGCCTGGTCGCCCAGCTGCCGGGCCAACTTGTCGAGGTCGAGGTCGTCCATCCGAGCACCGCCGTAGGACTGCGAGAGCTGCTCGGAAAGATCATCAAGCTCGGCGAGGTCCTGGAGGACGCCGGTGCCGTCGCCGAGACCTAGTCCCTGTTCCCCGCCGAATTCCTCGGACCCACCCCAGTCCTCACCGGGTCGGAGCGCCTGGAGGTTCGCGTCCAGCCGGTTCAGGCTCTCCATCAGCTCAGGCGACCCGAACGCTTGGGCGGAGAGCTCCATCAGCTCCTGGCGCTGCTCGGCCGTCATCGAGTTGAGCATCCGCTGGGCCGCCGCGGAGCGCTGCGCGAGCGCGTCCATCAACTCGTCGATGTTCTGGGGGTTCTCGGGAAAGTACTCTCCGTGCTTCTGCATGAACTCCTCGAAGTCCTCCGGGGTGTCGATCCCCTGGCGGTTCTTCTCGAGGAGCTCGTTGAGGTCGCTGAGCATCTCGTTGATCGCGGCCCGGTCCTCGTCGGTGGCGCCCTCGAGCGCCTGCTTCATCCCCTGGAAGCGCTGGTCGAGCAGCTCCCGGCCGAGCAGGTCCTTGATCTTCTCGTAGTCGGCGCGCGCCTCCGGGCTCTGCCAGTCGTAGGAGGCCAGCTCGCTGACCGCGGCGGCCGTCGAGGGTGGCAGGTTGTCGAGCTGGATTTCGCGCAGGGCGCGGTCGCCGTCGTCGAGGTCGACGTCACGGGCAAGCTGGCCCCGCTCGGCGAGCACCGCCTTGTCGAGCAGCTCCCGCACCTCGTTGAGGGTGCCGTCGAGGTTGTGGCGATTCAGAAGCTCCTGACGTTTGCGGGCCACCTCCCGAGCGAGTTCGTCGAGACCGCGGCGGTCCTGGCCGCCGCGCCGCAGGAACTCCGCCATCGCCCGCTCCGGGGAGCGGCCGGCCATCACGTCCTCGCCGATGTGCTCCAACGCCTCCGCCAGATCGACCGGCGGCGCGAGCGGGTCGGGACCGCCGTCGTACCGGGCGTACCTCGCCTGCCGGGCACCGCGGCGGTCTCTCCTTCCCGGGGAGCTAGCCACGGTAGATGGTCTCTCCCGCCTCGGACTCGTCCTTGGCGACCTTGCGGGCCAGGAAGAGCCCCTCCAGCGCGAGCTCGATCGCTCCGGCACGCTCTCCGTCGTTGCCGGCGCCGAGCCGGTCGGCGATCTGGTCGTAGAGGTCGGACTCGCTGAGCTCGGTCGGAGGCAGAACCGGGAGGCTGGCGAGGAAGTCCGCTGCACTGACCTGCTCACCGGTGGTGACCGCGACGCCGTCCTCCTCGAGAGCGTCCACCAGGACCGACAGGTCCAGCCCGCCGAGGTGGGCCCGGACGACCTCGGCCGTCGCGGTGCGCAGCAGGTGCGTCAGGATCTCCTGCTCCCGACCCTCCTCGCCGGTCTCGAACTCGATCTTGCCGCCGAGCACGTCCACCGCGGTCTGCAGGTCGACGACCCGCGCGACCGGGTGCGGCTCCCCCTGCGCGGTCGCCCGGTGCAGTGCCGCCGCCCCGATCGTCTCGGCCCCGGCGATCGCGAAACGGGCGCTGACCCCGGAGCGCTGGTCGACCGACTGGCTGCCGCGCAACGCCCGGGTGAACCGGGCCAGGATCTCGATCAGGTGGTCGGGTACGTCGGCCACCAGGTGCGCCTCCTGGCGGATCACCGCAACCTCGTCGGCGATCCGGACCGGGTAGTGGGTCCGGATCTCGGCGCCGAAGCGATCCTTGAGCGGGGTGATGATCCGGCCACGGTTGGTGTAGTCCTCCGGGTTCGCGCTGGCCACCACCAGGACGTCGATCGGCAGCCGGAGCACGTAGCCGCGGATCTGGATGTCGCGCTCCTCCATCACGTTGAGCATCGCCACCTGGATCCGCTCGGCGAGGTCGGGGAGCTCGTTGACCGCGACGATGCCGCGGTGGCTGCGCGGGATCAGCCCGAAGTGGATGGTCTCCGGGTCCCCCAGGGAGCGCCCTTCTGCGACCTTCATGGGGTCGACGTCGCCGATCAGGTCGGCGACGCTGGTGTCCGGGGTGGCGAGCTTCTCGGCGTACCGCTCGTCGCGGTGCCGCCAGGTGATCGGCAGCGCGTCGCCCTCAGCGGCGGCCCGCTGCTGGGAGGCGTGCGTGATCGGCTCGAAGGGGTGCTCCCCGAGCTCGGACCCGGCGATCACCGGGGTCCACTCGTCGAGCAGGCCGACGAGGGTGCGCAGCAGCCGGGTCTTGCCCTGGCCGCGCTCCCCCAGCAGCACGATGTCGTGGCCGGCGAGCAGTGCCCGCTCGACCTGCGGGATGACGGTGCTCTCGAAGCCGTGCAGCCCCGGCCACGGATCGCGGCCGGAGCGCAGCGCGTCGAGGAGGTTGTCGCGAAGCTCGGCCCGGAGCGACTTCTGGACGTGCCCGGAGGCGCGGAGCTCGCCGACGGTGGTGGCAGAGGGAGGAGTGGCAGCAGGGTGCGTTGGGGTCACCTCTGCAGGCTACCCAGGTCGCGTAGCCTGCGCGGCATGAACGTCCTGGCCGCCTCCCCCTGCCCGTGCGGGACCGCGCGGTCCTACGACACGTGCTGCGGGCCCCTGCACCGCAACGAACGCCGGGCCGCCGGCGTCGAGGAGCTGATGCGTTCGCGGTACAGCGCGTACGCCGTGGGTGCTGTCGACCACCTGTTCCGCACCTGGCACCCCCGGACCCGGCCGGAGGACGTCACCCCGGACGAGGACCTCGTCTGGACCGGGCTCGAGGTCCTGGACGTGGTCGAGCCGGCCACCGGCGACCAGGCTGGCGTCCAGTCCGGCGTCGTCGAGTTCCGGGCGCACTGGACGTGGCAGGGACGAGCCGGGGTGATCCACGAGCGCAGCCGGTTCGAGACGCGGGCCGGCGGCTGGGCCTACGTCGACGGCGACACCCTCGAGGACTGAACGGTTAGCTGCAGGTCCGCTGGATGTAGCTGTCCAGGTCGAGCAGGTGGCGACGCTCCTCGTCGCTCATGCCCGTCGTCCGGTTGCGGAAGTCCGCACCGTTCTTGGCCTTGTCCATCCGCTCGATCAGCTCGACGAAACCGGCGCGGGCGCTCGCGTCGATGTCCGGCGGGGTCCCGACGTCGGCGAGCTGCTTGCTCACCTCGACGGCCTCGGCGAACGGGACACCGCGCAGCTCGGAGTACTTCTGGCCGGCGCTACAGAAGTCCTCCGTGGCCGCATCCTCAGGGATGCTCTGGCAGCCGGTGAGCACCACAGCACCCAGCAGCGAACCCAGGAGCACCCCGGTACCCCGCGAACCCCTCACGGCGGTCACCGTAGCGGAAGTACCGGATTCAGCAGGAAGAGCAGCTGTCCCAGGAGGGTGGCGACGCCGTTGATCAGGCCGCCGCTCTCCTCCCCGCTGTCGCCGGGGTCGGTGACCGGACCGGCCACGACCGGGGCCCAGCTGCGCACCACCCGCTCGGGGACGTAGCCGTGCCGGACCCGCTGCGGGTGGTCCCCGACCGGGAGGAACGCGAGCTCCTTCTTGGTCCGGAAGTCGATCACCGCGACGGCGTCGGAGCCGCTCAGCGAGATCCAACAGGTGTTGCCCAGGCCCTCGGTGGTCCAGTACGGCTTCAGATACTCGTGGCCGGTGGTCTTCTTGTCGAAGATCTTCCGCCCGCCGGTGGCGCGGTCGACGAGGGCGACGTAGTCGTCCATGGTGCCTGCGGCACAGAGCGTCTTGCCGGCAGCGTCCAGGGCGAGACCGTGGTGCGCGGAGTCGTTGACGTACTGCTCCAGCGGCATCTCGGGCACCCGGTTCGGCAGGTGGATCAGCCGGGTGACAGCCCCGAGCCGCGGCTCGGGGATCCCCCCGGCGGTGTAGCCGACGAGGCCGTCGATGTCCTTGGCCTTGGTGTCGAACTCGACGATGCCGTGGAAGTAGGAGACCTGGAAGTAGAGGAAGCGTCCGCCGGGCGCGACCGCCATCGGCCGGACCGCGGCACTCATCCCCTCGTGACCCGCCTCCGCGAGCTCCTTGCCCATGTCCCAGCGGTACTTGATCGAGAAGTCGTCGTTGTTGACGATCTGGTACCAGCGGTCGCCCTTGATCGCGTCGTGCACCGGCCCGATCTTGATCGGGCCGATCGAGTTCTGGTCACCCGGCAGGTACACCTTGCCGATCGAGGCGTGGTAGACCAGCGAGCCGTCCGGGGAGAAGTTGTTCTCGTGCGGCGTCTCCCCGGTCGGGAAGCTGCGGAGCCGGTCGCCCATCCGGATCTTCTTGCCGTCGACGGTCTCGTCGACCATCGAGTACTCGATCACCTGGGCCTCGGTGGAGTCGCTGACCAGCAGACGGCGTCCGTCCGGTGACAGGCCCATGTGGTCGGTGCGGTAGCCGTCCATCTGCTGCTCGCGGACGATGCTGGCAACGCTGCCCTCGGGCCCGGCCGCGGCCGCCTTGGCGAGGTCGATCCAGACGACGTCGGCGAAGCTGGGCCGGGAGACGGCGACGTACTTGCCGTCCTTGGTGGTGAACATGTCGTCGACGTACTGGTCGTGCCCCTCGCCCGGCCCCTGCTGGATCAGGTAGTAGAACGCGAGCTTGTCCGGGCTCTTCTGGATGTCCGCGATCTCCTGGTCCTTGTCCGGGACGAAGTTGACCCCGGTCTTCAGCAGCTTGCGGGTCCGCGCGTCGACGATGGTCGCGGTGCCGGCCCAGTTGTTGCCGACCAGCATCACGTCACGCAGGGCGGTCGGGGCCGGCGCCGAGGCGGCCGTCGCGCCCGGCTGGGTGGCGGCGAGACCGCTTGCGAGGGCGGTCGCGAGCAGACCGGACAGAGTGAGGGCAGCAGTACGTCGCATGCTTGGTCAACGAGTTCCGGGCCGCCCGGTCACGCCTCGAGCGTGACGTTTCCGGGATGTGTAACCCAGGTCACGAGGTCAGCGGAAGCGTCAGCGGGCGACGATCACCGAGGAGCCGTGCCCGAAGAGGCCCTGGTTCGCGGTAATCCCCACCCGGGCACCCTCGACCTGACGGCCCTCGGCCTGGCCGCGCAGCTGCCAGGTGAGCTCGCAGACCTGCGCCAGCGCCTGCGCGGGGACGGCCTCACCGAAACAGGCCAACCCGCCGGACGGGTTCACCGGGATCCGTCCCCCGATGGTGGTGTCTCCTGCCCGCAGCAGCTGCTCCGCCTCGCCGGGCTTGCACAGCTGGAGGTCCTCGATCCAGTCGAGCTCGAGCGCGGTGGAGAGGTCGTAGACCTCGGCGACGTCGATGTCCTCGGGACCGATCCCGGCCTCCTCGTACGCCGCCTGGCCGATCGACTGCTTGAAGGTGAACTCCGGGACCCCGCCGGCCGAGGACTCGGTCGACATCAGCGGCATGTCGATCACCGTGTTCGGGAAGGTCGGGGTGACCGTGGAGATCGCCTTGATCTTCACGGGGCCGGCACTCCCGCCGATGCCGTGCTTCTCGGCGTACGCCGTCGAGCAGAGCACCACCGCCGCCGCACCGTCGGAGGTGGCGCAGATGTCGAGCAGGTGCAGCGGGTCGGCGACGATCGCGGAGCTCAGCACGTCCTGTGCGTCGACCTCCTTGCGGTAGCGCGCGTTGGGGTTGCTCAGCCCGTGCTTGGCGTTCTTGACCTTGACCTGGGCGAAGTCCTCGCTGGTGGCGCCGTACAGGTCCATCCGGCGGCGCGCGTAGAGCGCGAAGTACGCCGGGTTGGTCATCCCGAGCAGGCGGAACCGCAGCCAGTCCGGGTCGTCCCAGCGCTCGCCGGCGTTGGGGGCCAGGAAGCCCTTCGGCGTGGTGTCGGCACCGACGATCAGCGCCACCTCGGAGAGGCCGGCCAGGATCCGCGCCCGGGCGGTGTCCAAGGCCTGGGCACCGGTGGCGCAGGCGGCGTACGACGTGGCGACGCGGGCGCCGTTCCAGCCGAGCGCCTGACCGAAGGTGGCGCCGGCGACGTACCCGCCGTACCCGTTGCGGACGGTCTCCCCGCCGACGATCAGGTCGACGTCGGTCCACGGGATGTCGGCGTCGGCCAGCGCGGCGCGGGCCGCCACGACGCCGTACTCGACGAAGTTCTTGCCCCACTTGCCCCAGGGGTGCATGCCCACCCCGGCGATGGCGACGTCGTTGCTCATGCGGAGGCTCCTGTCGCGTCGTTGCTCAGTGGCTTCCAGCGCCAGATGGTCCGGTCACCGGTCTCGTCGGTGTACAGCGTCTCCACGACCAGCTCCATCTCGTCGCCGACCTGGAAGTCGTCCACGGTGTAGCCGTCGGCAACCTGCCCGAGGACCACGATGCCCTCGGGGATCTCGACCGCGGCCAGCGCGAACGGGACGTAGGGGTCGGTTGCCGGGATGTACGGCGCCGGCGGCTGGTACTGCGCGTCGGTGTAGGACCAGACCCGGCCCCGGCGGGAGAGCTCGGTGTCGGTGAACTCGTCACCGTCGCACGCGGGGTTGCGGCAGTAGCCAGCCGTGCGCGGGAAGAACACCGTGCTGCACGTCGTGCAGGCCGAGCCGATCAGGGCCGGCCCCGACGAGTCGGTGCCGGTCGTGAACCAGCCCTCGATGGCCGGAGTCGTGGCGGTCATGCTGCACCCTTCGGAGAGGTGAAACGCGTGGGTTGAGGAGGGCCGGCAGCGGCCCGTCTCGAAACTAGAACAGGTTCTTACTATCTCATGGCCCTGGCGCGTTGACGTAGGTCCTGTGTCACAGTTTGTCCGTGCTCGATGCGTCGACGGTTGCCTGGGTCCTGGCCGGCGCGCTGCTGCTCGCGCTGGTCGGCCTCGCCGTGCTCGCCAAGACCCTGCGTGACGTCCGGGCCGAGCTCGCCGAGGCGAACCTGCGGGTCCCGCCCCCGCCGCCCGACAACCCAGCCCAGCGCGCGGTCCTGACCGCCGGCACGGCGATGCGCGGCGTCCTGGAGGCGGTCAGCCGGGTCCGCGAGCAGGGCGTCGGCGGGATGCTGCTCAGCACCCTGGACGACTTCAACCGCTGGGCGGCCGACCAGCGTGCTGCGATCGGCCGGATGGCGGCCGAGGACGGCACCGTCACGATCTTCTTCTCCGACATCGAGAACTCCACCCAGCTCAACACCCAGCTCGGCGACAACCGCTGGCTCAAGGTGCTCACCGCGCACGACCACCTGGTCGAGACCTACGTCGAGAAGTACCGCGGCCTGATCGTGAAGAGCTTCGGCGACGGCCACATGGTGGTCTTCTCGACCCCCGAGCTCGCGATCGCCGCCTCGCTGGACATCCAACGTGCCCTCGGCGCCAACTGGAACCGCAGCCGCGAGCTGCGCCGGACGCCGATCCGGGTGCGGATCGGCCTGCACTCCGGGACCGCGATCGAGCGCGACGGCGACTACTTCGGCCAGAACGTCGCGCTGGCCGCCAGGGTCGCCTCGCAGGCGCAGGGGGGCGAGGTGCTCGTCACCGGCGAGATCGCCGAGGCGATGGCGGAGTACTACGAGTTCACCGAGGCGGTCGCGGTCGAGCTCAAGGGCTTCGAGGGCGAGCACGCGCTCTGGCACGTGGACGGCCCGCGATGAGGCCCCGGCTGGGCCGCCCCGACCTCAGCCGGTACGCCGACCGGTTCGACGTACCGGGAGCCGACGCGGGCCTCGGGGTGACCTTCGCCGGCGTGAGCACCCTGCTGATCGACGACGGCGAGACGGCGGTGCTCACCGACGGCTTCTTCAGCCGACCGGGACTGCTCCCGGTCGCGCTGGGCAGGATCCGTCCCGACCTGCCCCGGATCCACGGGTGCCTGCAGCGCCTGCTCGCCGCGAGCCCGACCGTGATCGGCCTGGACGCGGTGGTGCCGGTGCACAGCCACTTCGACCACGCGATGGACTCCGCCGAGGTCGCCCGCAGCACCGGCGCGACCCTGGTCGGCGGCCTGTCGACGGCGAACATCGGCCGCGGAGCCGGACTCGCCGAGGACCGGATGCTCATCGTCGGGTCCGGATCGACCTGGACCCGCGGCTCCTGGACGGTCCGGATGACGGCGTCCCACCACTGCCCGCCGGACCGCTACCCCGGGGAGATCACCAGCCCGGTGATCCCCCCGGTCAAGGCGTCGGCGTACCAGTGCGGTGAGGCCTGGTCGATCGTCCTGACCCACGACAGCGGACCGAGCCTGCTGGTCCAGGGCAGCGCCGGGTACGTCGTCGGATCGCTCGCCGGGCAGCGCGCGGACGTCGCCTACCTCGGGGTCGGTCAGCTCGGCCTGCAGAGCGAGGAGTACCTCGAGACCTACTGGGCCGAGACCGTCCGCACCGTCGGCGCCCGGCGCGCGGTGCTGACCCACTGGGACGACTTCTTCCGGCCGCTCCCGATGACCGCCGACGACCCCCCGCTCCGCGCGCTGCCGTACGCCGGCGACGACCTGCACGCCACCCTGCGGGTGCTCACCCGCCTCGCCGAGGAGGACGACGTGGTGCTGTCCTTCCCGACCCTCTGGCAGCGCGAGAACCCCTGGGCCCCACCTCGCTGAGGTAGGCCCGTCAACGGACGAGCCAGCGGCCGAGGAGGGTGCCGTCCTGCTCGAGCAGGACGGCGAGGTCGAGGTCGACGTCGACCGAACCGCCCATCACGATCCGCGGATGCACCCCGCCGATGGCACGCGGCACGATGGTCAGGCAGAGCTCGTCGGCGGCACCGGAGGCGAGGAGGTCGCGGAGCAGGTGCGGACCGCCCTCGCTGAGCAGGTTCACCCACCCGCGCTCGACGAGCGCCGCCTTCATCGCCGCCAGGTCCACCTGGGACTCCCCGACCACGAGCACGTTCTCCGCGCCGAGGTGCTCCCGCGCCTCGGCCAGCCCGGGCGAGGTCGCGCAGACCGCCAGCAGCACCCGACCGGGCTCGGCGTCCCGGAGCTGCTCGGGCACCTGCCCCTGGTGCGAGACCACGACCAGCGGCACCGCAGCCACCCGGTAGCCCTCGGTGCGCGCCGTCCCGGCACCGACCACGATCGCATCGGCCTGGGCGCGCAGCGCGTCGAAGACCGCCTTGTCCGCCGCGTTGTTGATCGACCCGCTCTTCCCGGAGTCGCCGTTGGCGGCCCCGTCCACGGTGCCGACCATGTTGACCCGCAGCCACGGCAACCGCGGCGGGCGGTAGAGGTCGACCAGGTCCGCGGTGGGCGAGGACAGGGTGTCGATCAGCACGCGTCGGCTCACGAGCACTGCCACCTCACCACCCAGTACTGGACGCCGTACGGGGCAGCGTCGTAATCCACCTGCACCTCGGTGACCCGGGTGCCGTTCCGGCTCAGCCGTCGGCCCAGGGACGCCAGCGCCAGCGCGTCGTCGCCGGCCCACAGCTCGGCCGCCAGGGTCAGGTCGACCGTCGCCAGCGCGTCCAGGTCGCCGGTCGCCAACGCGGTGCCGATGCCTGCGTCGAAGGCCTCGGCCCGCTCGTCGAACGCGCCGGGCGCCTTCTCGGTGCGCATCGCCGAACCGCCCGCGGCCACCAGCAGCCCCGGTACGGCGTCGGTCGGTGCCCCGACCAAGTGGTCGATCACCCGCTGCCCCGCGGGCGAACCCGCGACGCCGACCACCGGCCCGGGCTCCTGCGCCCACGCGACCGCGGCGTCGACCGCGGCCCGCAGGTCGGCGACCGGGTCGTCGAGCGAGGCGTACGCCGGCAGCAGCGCGAGCGTCGGGGGGACGACCACCACTCTCATGCCAACCCCCGGATCGCCCGCTGCGGCAGCCGTCGCCCCGCGATGGTGTTGACCATGTCGACGGTCTGGCGGGTCTCGACGACCTCGTGCACCCGGTAGATCCGGGCTCCGGCCAGCGCGCTGATCGCGGTCGCCGCCAGGGTTCCGGTCAGCCGTTCGCCGACGGGGAGGTCGAGGCTCTCCCCGACGAAGTCCTTGTTCGACAGCGAGACCAGCACCGGCCAGCCGGTCGCCACCATCTCCCCCAGCCGTCGGGTCAGCTCCAGGGAGTGGAAGGTGTTCTTGCCGAAGTCGTGCGCCGGGTCGATCACGACGCTCTCCCGGGAGACCCCGGCGTGCACGGCGCGCTCGGCGTACGCGACGGTGTCCGCGATCGCGCTCTTCACGACGTCGTCGTACTCGACCCGGAACGGTCGGGTGCGCGGTGTGGCGCCGCCGGTGTGGGTGCAGATGATCGCGGCGTCGTACTCGGCGGCGACCTCGACGAGAGCAGGGTCGGCGCCGCCCCAGGCGTCGTTGAGGACGTCGGCCCCGACCGCGCAGACCGCGCGGCCGACCTCGGCGCGCCAGGTGTCCACCGAGATCACCAGGTCCGGGTACGACGTCCGCACCCGCTCGACGAACGCGACCACCCGGCGCTTCTCCTCCTCGGCGTCGATGAACACGCCGGGGGCGGCTTTGATCCCGCCGATGTCGACGATCTCGGCGCCCTGCTCGACGACCTGGGCGACCCGGTCGAACGCCTTGTCCTCGGCCCAGGTGGCGCCCTTGTCGTAGAACGAGTCCGGGGTCCGGTTCACGATCGCCATCATCAAGGTCGCGTCGTCGGCGAACCGGTGCCGACCGAGCTTCAGGGTCATGCCCCCGAGTCTCCCAGGTAGCCGGCAGCCGGCGGGCGTTCGGCCACGTCCACCATCCGGGTCAGCGGCGCGATCGTCCCGTCGACCGGGTGGTACTGACGCAGCTCGACCGCTCCGTCCGGGGCGGTCCCCCCGGCGCGCTGCCAGACGGCGGCCGCTATCTGCGTCGCCATCGCGCCGAGGTCGCGCAGGGCCTGGTGGCGGTGCGCCCGCCGACCGAGGTCGACCTGGGCGATAGCACCGAGCCCGAGCTTGGTGGCGGTATCGATCAGCGCAGTGGTCTCGACGGCGTATCCGGTCGGCACCGCGAGGGAGCCGAACAGATCGCGGCGGATGGCCCATTCACCGGCGAGTGGTTGCACCAAGCCGGCAAGGTCGGGGAAGAGCAGGTTGAGCAGCGGGCGCGCGACCAGCTCGGTGACCCGGCCGCCCTCGTACGCCGCCGCGTCGTCGCCGAGCTCCGCACCAGTGCCGTCGAGGAGCGGCCGCTCGTAGAACCCTTTGACCAGGGCGACCTCCGGCCGGGTCAGGAGCGGCCCGAGAAGACCGGGCACGAAGTGCGTGTCCCAGTCCAGGAGGTCCGCGTCCATGAAGACCAGCAGGTCGCCGGTGGTGACGAAGAGCGACTTCCACATCGCCTCGCCCTTGCCGACCGCGATCCCCAGGTCGGGGCGGATCTCCGCCGCTCGGTAGACAGCGGCACCGGCATCGGTGGCGACCGCGTAGGTGTCGTCGGTGGAGTCGGAGTCGATGACGACGATCTCGTCGAGCAGGTCGGTGGTCTCCATCAACGCCTCACGGACCCGCGTGACGACGTCGCCGACGGTGGCGGCTTCGTT
Organism: Marmoricola sp.; assembly: GCA_041618295.1. GTDB lineage: Bacteria > Actinomycetota > Actinomycetes > Propionibacteriales > Nocardioidaceae > Marmoricola. The sequence goes on along the minus strand of JBFJNH010000004.1, from coordinate 14,739 downwards.
CCGGGCCGGGACGACCAGGCTGACCGTCAGGCCGGTCGCTTCCCGTGCTCCTCGAAGGATCTCGATGGGGTAGTCGACCCATGCAGAAGTGTTCTCCGCAAACCAGGATCTCGAGGAAGTCGCTCGATCAGGGGACATCTTCTGAGGCTAGCGGGGCGGGTGTTAACTGCCGAGAGGAGCATCCCGTACCAAACAGTGACGCAACGGTGCCGTAATTGCCTCTAGCACATTCTAGACCAGTGATCAATCGACCGGTTGGCTCGATTGACTCTCCTCCGTCCGGACACTACTAATCAACTGCACCCGTTTCGTTTCCTCCCTCCCAGTCCGGAAGCGCGACACCTCGGGGGGCGTCCTTGCTGTCCTATGGGGGTTCCGAGATGCGTGCTTTCCGTCTTTTCGTTGCCGGTGCGATGGCGGCCGCCGGTCTCTCGGTGGTGACCGCTCAGTCGGCCACCTCGGTGATCACCGCCAACGACAGCTTCGAGTCCTGCGTGCGCGGAACTCCGGCGACGACCTGCAGCAACTGGGTCCCCGGCAACGTCACCGGTTTCTTCGAGGACCAGGTCGTCCCCCAGCGGGTGGTAGCGCAGGTGTCCGGGCCCGGGACGCACACGTTCGGCGTCAACTACCAGGACGTCTCGGGAGGCATCCACAAGATCGACTACCTCGCCAGCTGGGACTACACCCAGAACGCAGGCGTCTGTACCGGCCTGGTGGGCGCTGCGCTGACGGTGTGCAATGCGGGCAGCCCTGCCGTCGGCGCGATGGCTTCGGATCCGAGCAACCGGGGCAGCGTCGTCCCGGGGTACACGAACTCGGTGCAGCAACGCGAGCTGCCTGGGGCTGATCGCCAGTGGAAGATCTACGGCGCGACCCAGATCACCGGTTCCACGGTGTCGCACCCTGATGCGCTGACCGGAGTGGCCACCGTCACCTTCACCACCGCGGCGGCCGGGCCCGTCGTCATCATGTTCGGCGCCCACGTGGCCCTGACCGGTCCGGCATCGAACCCCCGCGCCTGGGCACAGGGCGGTTCGGAGGACAAGGGCACTGTCCAGCTGGCTCTGACTCAAGGCGGCAACAAGACGAACAACCTGAAGTTCGGGACGAACACGCCACCGCCGCCTCCTCCGACGTTCACGATCAGCAAGGCTGCGACCCCGAACGCCACCTCTCCCGGGGGGACGGTGACGTACACCGTCACGGTCACCAACACCGGCGGGCAGCCTGGCCCGGTCACCTTCACCGACAACTACGACGACAACGTCACCGGATTGACCACGCCAGCGATCTGCACGCCCGGTAGCGGACAGATGACGTGTACGACGCCGCCGATCGCCGCGGGTGATCAGTACGTGATGACCTACACCGCGAACATGCCGGCCACCTTCTCCGGCTCGGCCGGCGGATCCGGCTGTTCCGGAACCCAGTACGCCGTCTCCAACACGGCCACCTTCGCCTCGGGCACGGTCGTCACCACCGGTCAACCGAACGCGGCAACGGCAACGGTCTGCGTCAACGCCACTGCCGACTTCACGATCACCAAGACCCCGAGCGACGACACCCCCCAGCCCAACTCCACCGTGAACTACGTCGTCACCGTCACCAACAACGGAACGGCCGCGGGTCCGGCGACGTTCGTCGATGACGCCGACGACCGGATCACCCTGTCCGTCCCCGCCGGGTGCTCGGTCACGAACCCGACAACCAAGACCTACACCTGCACGACGGGTTCGCTCGCAGCCGAGGGCGGCACCCAGTCCTTCATCTTCACCGCGACGATGCCGAGCACCTTCGACGGCGGCGCGACCTGCGCTGGCGGCTACACGGTCACCAACACCGTCACCCTGACCGGCGCGACCCCTGTTGCAGGCAACGTCTGCGTCCAGGCCGAGCCGGTCTTCGAGATCACCAAGTCTGCTGTCGACGAGGCGAACCCGGGTCAGGAGGTGACCTACACGGTCACCGTGAGGAACACCGGCGCGGCGTCGGGATCGACGACCGTCACCGACGACTACGACAACCGTCTCGACCCGAGCGTCCCGGCTGGCTGCACCGACGACGGCGACGAGCTGACCTGTTCCACCGGCAAGATCCTGGCGGGGGGCGAGCGGGTCTTCAGCTACACCGCGGACATGCCCACCACCTTCACCGGCCCCTCCGGCGGCTCCGGCTGCGCGTCGGGCACCTACCCGGTCGACAACACCGCGACGCTCGCGACCGGCGGCTCCGACAGCGAGACGGTCTGCATCGGAGCTGCACCCGAGTTCACGATCGAGAAGTCCGTGAACGACGATTCCGCGACTCCGGGCCAGGAGATCACCTACACCATCCAGGTCAGCAACATCGGGCCGGCCAGCGGCGCGACCTCGTTCACCGACGTCTACGACGCCAGCATCACACCGAGCGTCCCGACCGGGGACAACAGCGGCGCGACCTGTGCCCGGGTGTCCGGCACCTTCGAGTGCAGCACCGGCGACGTCGACTCCGGCGACACGGTCACCTTCACCTACACCGCTGAGATGCCGACGACCTTCGGCCCGTCCTCCGGCGGCGCCGGTTGCGTCGACACCTACCCGATCAGCAACACCGCGACGCTCACCGACGGCGACGCCGACGACGCCGTCGTCTGCGTGACCGCCAACCCCGACTACACGATCACCAAGTCGGCCGACAAGACCGAGGCCGAGGCCGGCGAGACCGTCACCTACACGGTCACCGTGACCAACGGGGGCGCCGCGTCAGGCTCGACGTCCTTCCTCGACGACTTCAACGACCGGGTCACCCCCGGGGACGTGACCATCACCCCGGTCTCCGGGGGCAGCGGGTGCTCGATCACCGGAGACACGAACCGGGTGCTCTCCTGCGCCACTGGCCTGCTCGCTGCCAACGGCGGATCCCAGTCGTTCGTCTACACCGTCACCCTGCCGCTGACGTTCGACAACACCGACCCTGCCGGTGGCTGTGGACCCGGCCGCTACGAGATCAGCAACGAGGCCACCTTGGCCAACGGCGGCGCCGCCGCCGGCGTCGACGTCTGTGTGGCCGCTGCGCCGGATCTCCGGGTCGCGAAGTCGGCTGACGACACGTCGCCCGAGCCGGGTGACACGATCACCTACACGGTCACCGTGAACAACCTCGGCACGGCCGCCGGCGCCACGCCGATCATCGATGACTTCGACGACCGTCTCGGCGGGACCCTCACCGTCCTGTCCGCACCGGCGGGTCCGTGCACGAACGACGGTGACACGCTGACATGCCCGAGCGGCACGGTCCCTGCCCTGGGCAGCGTAGAGCTCACCTACACCGTGGTGATCCCGTCCACTGTCTCCGAGGGACTCGGGGGCGGCACCTGTTCCCCGACCACCTACGAGTTCACGAACAGCGTGCAGGCCGGCGGCGACCTCGCCACGGCAACGATCTGCGTCATTGCTGGTCCCCGGTTCGAGATCTCGAAGAGCGCCGACCCGGCAGACGCCGGTCCCGGCGACCCCGTCACCTACACCGTGATCGTGACCAACCGCGGAACCGCTCCCGGCAGCACCACCTGGACCGACACGTTCGACGATCGGATCACTCCGTCTCTGCCGACCTTCGCCGGTGCTGGCGAGTGCACCTACGCCGACGACGCCGGACCGCTCCGGAGCTACTCCTGTGACACCGCGGTTCTCGCACCGGACGGCGGCAAGCAGACCTTCACCTACACCCACACCATGCCGACGGAGTTCGTCACCGGCGACCCGACCAGCGATGCGTGCGACCCGGGCGAGTACTCGGTCACCAACGACGCCAGCGTCCTCGGTGGTACCGACAACGACGCGGACAGCGCCGTGGTCTGCGTCGACGCCGACCCGGCGTTCGAGGTCGCCAAGTCCGTGGACGACGACGAGGTCGGACCGGGCGACACAGTCACCTACACCGTGACCGTGGAGAACACCGGCGACGCCCCCGGCGAGACCGAGGTCACCGACTCCTTCGACTCCCGCCTGGACCTGCAGACGTTCCCGGGTTCCTGCACCGAGGGCAGCGCCACGCTGACCTGCCAGACGGGAACCTTGGAGCCGGGCGAGGTCGCGACGTTCGTCTACACCGCGAAGGTCCCGTCGAGCTTCGCCAGCACCGAGGCCATCGGCACCGGTTGCGCCCCGGACGAGTACGCCCTGGCCAACCAGGTCACCGTCGAGGTCGGCGGCGACACCGCCTCCGAGACCGTCTGCGTGGCGACCAGTCCTGACCTGGGCGTGACGAAGTCGGCCGACCCGACCGCCACCATCCCGGGCGGTGTCATCGACTACACCATCGAGATCACCAACTCCGGCAGCGCCGCCGGCACGACCTCGTTCACCGACGACTACGACGCCCAGGGCGGCACCGTGTCGGTCAGCGAACCGGTTTTCTCGCCGAGCGCATCGGCCGGCACCTGTGAGGACGACGGGTCGGTTCTGGACTGCGTCGTGAACGAGCCGATCGAGCCCGGTGACACCCTGACGATCACGTACTCGATCACCCTCGGTGAAGCGCTGAACGGCGACTCCGCCGGCGGCGCCTGCGACGTCGGGTTCGCGTACTACAACGAGGTCACCCTGACTGACGGCGCCGCGGCGGAGAACACCGTGTGTGTCGACATCGCGCCGGCGTTCGTCATCACCAAGACCGTCGACAACGCGGACCCGGCCCTCGGCGAGACGGTCGAGTACACCGTCAGGGTGACGAACAACGGCTCGGCTCCGGGTTCGACGTCCTTCACCGACGACTACGACCCGCGCCTCGAGCCGACGGACGTCGTCCTGACGCCGATCGGCGGCTCGTGCACCGACGACGGCGACGTGATCGCGTGCGACACCGCACTCCTCCCGGCCGGTTCGTCGCAGACGTTCGTCTACAGCGCCGAGATCCCGACGTCGTTCACCGGCGCTGCCGGCGGCGGCGACTGTGGTCCGGGTGAGTACCGGATCGCCAACACCGCCACCCTGCTCGGGGGCCTCCTGCCCGCGAGCCAGGACGTCTGCGTCGCAGCCGCTCCGGAGTTCGTGGTCACCAAGTCGGTGGACAAGACGAAGGTCGGCACGGGCAAGGACGTGGTCTACACGATCACCCTCAAGAACGAGGGCGACGCCGCTGGCTCGACCACGTTCGAGGACAACTACGACAACGACCTGGCCATCGGCGACGTCGTCAGCGACCCGAGCGGCGCGGACTGCTCCAACAACGGCGACGTGATCAGCTGCGAGACCAGCACGATCCTCGCCGGCGGCACGCAGACCTTCAGCTACACCGCGACGATGCCGGACACCTTCACCGGCGCTTCCGGCACGGACGGTTGCGAGGAAGGCTCGTTCCCGATCAAGAACCGGGTCACCGCGGCCAACGACAGCACGGACGCCGTCACGGTCTGTGTCGCGGCGGCGCCGGTGTTCAACGTGGTCAAGGAGGCCGACACCGAGCTGGTCGGCCCCAGCGGGGTGATCACCTACACGGTCACGGTCAGCAACACCGGTGACGCGGACGGGACGACCACCTTCGTCGACGACTTCGACGACCTGGTCAACCCCGGCGACGTGGACGGGTGCACCAACGACGGCGACGTCCTGACCTGCACCACCGAGGTCCTGGCTCCGCTCGACGGTTCCCAGGTCTTCACCTACAGCGTCACGGTCCCCGCCACCTTCACCGGCCCGTCCGGCGGCGACAGCTGCACGGACACCCAGTTCCAGATCGACAACGACGTGGAGCTGGCCAACGGGACCGCCGTGTCGGAGGCGGTCTGCGTGGAGGCGAACCCCGCGTTCACCATCGTGAAGTCGGCCGAGGACACCGAGGTCGGCCCGGGTGAGACCGTGAACTACACGGTCACCGTCACCAACACCGGTGACGCTCCCGGCAGCACCTCGTTCACCGACACCTACGACGCGGGCCTGACGATGACCCCGCCGCCCGGGTGCACCGCGGGCACGAACTCGTTCACCTGCACCACCGGCTCCCTGGAGGCGGACGAGGAGAAGGTCTACACCTACTCGGCCGTGGTGCCGGAGACGTTCGGCCTGGAGTCGGCGCTCCCCGGCTGCGACGCCGGCGAGTTCGGGTTCCGCAACACCGCTGGGCTCGAGAACGAGCTGACCAGCTCGGTCCTGGTCTGCGTGGCCGCCGCTCCGGCGATCACGATCACCAAGGCCGTCGACGACGACTCCCCCGAGGTCGGTCAGACGCTCAACTACACCGTCACGGTCGCCAACGGCGGCACCGCGGCGTCGCCGCCGGTGAGCTTCACCGACGACTACACCGACACCCTCACCGACGTAACCGTGCCGGCTGGTTGCGACCAGGTCAACGGCACGCTGGAGTGCGAGACCGGGGTGATCGACGCTGGCGAGGACCAGGTCTTCGAGTACTCCGCCACGGTTCCGGATGCCTTCGTCGGCGATTCCGGCCAGGACGGCTGCGACCCGGGCACCTACCCGATCGCGAACGCGGTCACCGCTGACGGCGTCGAGGGTGCCGAGGTCAACCTCTGCGTCCCGGCCGCTCCGGAGTTCACGATCGAGAAGAGCGTGGACGTCCAGAACGTGCAGCCGGGCGACCTGGTGACCTACACCCTCGTGGTCAACAACGGCGGCACCGCCTCCGGTTCGACCTCCTTCACCGACAACTACGACGACCGGTTGATCGACACCATCACCGTCCCGGACGGCTGCACCGACAACACCGGCACGTTCACCTGCACCACCGGCGACATCCTCGCCGGTGACAGCGAGACGTTCACCTACACCGCGGTGATGCCGGAGACGTTCACCGGCGACTCCGGCGGCGGCGACTGCGAGACCACCCACTACCGGGTCGGTAACGGAGTCACCCTCGACGGCGGTTCCGGCGACGGACAGGACGTCTGCGTGGAGGCTGCCCCGGAGTTCACGGTCACCAAGATCGTGAGCGGCGAGGCAGTTCCGGGTGGCTCGGTGACCTACACCGTCACGGTCACCAACATCGGCGCTGCAGCCGGGTCCACGACCTTCGTCGACGACTACGACGACCGCCTCGACCCGACCGTCCCGGACAGCTGCACCAAGGCCGGCGGCGAGCTGACCTGTGAGACCGGGACTCTGCTCTCCGGCGCCGACCAGGAGTTCGTCTACACGGCGACCCTGCCGGCGACGTACTCCGGAGCGTCCGGGTCCGAGCCGTGCGGCGAGGGCGAGTACGGCGTCGGGAACACCGTTGTGATCGACGGCACCGAGGTCGCCTCCGAGACGGTCTGCGTCCCGGCCGGACCCCGGTTCGCCGTCGCCAAGGACGCCGACGACACCTCGGCGGTGCCGAGTCAGTCCGTGGAGTACTCCGTGGTCGTGACCAACGTCGGCGAGGTCGCCGGTTCGACAACCTTCACCGACGACTACGACGACCGGTTGAGCCCGACGGTCCCGGCCGGCTGCGAGATCGTCGAGGACACCCTCGAGTGCACCACCGGCGACATCGAGCCCGGAGAGAGCAAGACGTTCACCTACTCCGCAGTGATGCCGGCGAGCTTCCTCGGCGCCTCGGGTGGCGGCTCGTGCGCCACGGGGACCTTCCCGGTCGGCAACACCGTCACGCTGGCCAACGGCGAGACCGACGCGGTCGAGGTCTGCGTCGCCGCTGCACCCCAGGTCTCCCTGGAGAAGTCCGGCTCGGTGGACTTCACCAACAACGGCGACCAGGTGATCACCTACACCCTCACCTACGCCAACACGGGTGCGGCTGAGGCGCGCGACGTCGTCGTCGACGACCCGATCCCGAGCGGCACGGCGTTCATCTCCTGCACGGGCGGCTGCACGGTCGCGGGTTCGACTGCCACCTGGCCGGTCGGTTCGGTCGCCCCCGTCGAGGGGACCGGCACGCTGGTGCTGAAGGTGAAGCTCATCACGAACAACACCTGCACCATCGCCAACACGGCGTACCTGAAGGTCGGTGACGGGCCGACCGTCGCGTCCAACACGGTCGTCTCCACGGTGACCCCGCAGCCTGATCCCAGCACCGGCAAGTCCTCCGGTTCGGCAACCGGGCTCTCCATCCGGACCTCCGGCCTGCTCGACCTGATCGGCCCGCTGGTCGGTGGCGCGTTCACCTCCAACAACACCCTGGCCCTGAGCCGCGCCTCCAGCAGCCAGGCTGGTCCGGGTGGGCCCTCGACCGACAGCAGCAGCCTGCTGAACGCCAAGATCCCCTCCAACGGAACCTTGGTCTCGGCGGGAGTGCTGACGACGACGAGCGCCAGCACCGTGACCGCATCCCCGGCCGAGGCTCGACAGACGACGGTCTCCGAGGTCGCCGGGCTCTGCCTGGTCAAGGTCGCGGGGATCTGCACGGTCGAGTCCGGAACCGTTCGCGCCGTCGCGACCACGATGGCCAACGGCTCGTACGCCGCCACCAGCACCAGCGGCTCGGCGATCGAGAACCTGCGAGTCGTGAACACGGCAGTACCGGTGAACCTGAACCAGACGACGACGATCCCGCTCAACGCACTCGTCTTCGGCAAGGGTTCCTACGTCGCCATCAACGAGCGGACCGGCAGCTCCGGCCTGACCGGCGGCAAGTACGTCGCCGACCAGAGCGTGTCCATGATCCACCTCAAGATCACCGGCGCCCTGGGCGTGCAGGCAGTCGAGATCTACGTGGCCCAGGCGACCGCGCACAGCGAGTTCGGCAAGACCCTGGTCTGCGCGGGAGCCAAGAACCAGTCCGTCAGCGGCCACGCGTACACCACCCGCCTCTACACCGGTCCGCTGGTGGCCGACCTGCTCCAGGGCTACGCCCAGATCTCGCCGCTGGGTGGCTCTGAGCAGGAGCACATCGCGGAGGTCGTCGTACCGTCGACCGGGGTGATCGTGAACGCCAAGGTGGCGGCGAGCAGCACGGTGGGCGGGTTCACCCCGACTTCCAGTGCGGCGCGCAGCTACGCCGAAGTGGCCGGGGACGGCGACCGAACCGCGTGTGTGCTGAGCTACGTGACCGACTGCGTCGCCAAGGCGACCCTGATCCGCTCCGAGGCGTCGTCGTTGGCCACCAGCGTCGGGTCGACGTCGAACAGTGCCGGTACTCAGTTCCTGGGGCTCAGCGTGTTCGGGATCCCGATCGCCGGGACTCCGGCGCCGAACACGACATTGGTACTGCCCGGGATCGGCTTCATCGTCCTCAACGAGCAGTTCTGCGACAACGGCGGCGTGGCCAGCGGCACCTGCACCGGCAAGCCGCACAGCGGCATCACGGTCCGGGCCCTCCGGGTCGTGGTGACGGTCGCGAACAACATCCTGGGTCTGAACCCGGGCGTGGAACTGGTCGTCGCGGAGGCGCACGCCGACGCGATGTTCAGCAGCGCCGGCTGAGCTACGACGACAAGAGCGGGGCTCAGGCCTCCAGCGCCCAGAGCGCGTCGGGGATGACCTCGTCGAGGAAGGCGGCGATCTCGTCCACCGCCTGGGCGGCCTCGGGGAGGATCCCGGCGGCCGCCTGGAAGACGTGCACCTGGTGGTCCCAGACCTGGAGCTCCACGTCGACCCCGGCAGCGAGCAGCGCGGCGGTCATCGCCTCCGCGTCCGGGTAGACCATCTCGGCGGTGCTCGCCTGGATCAACGACGGCGGCAAGCCGTGCAGCGCCGCCCGGCTGGGGGCTCCGGGGAGCGCGTGCTCCTCACCGGCCCGGTGCGAGGCGCGCAGCACCACCTCGGCCAGCGCGTCGAAGCAGTGGTCCGGGAAGAGCGCGCAGGTCTTGGAGGACTCGGCCTCGACCTTGGCGGTCCCGTCGAAGTCGATCAGCGGCGACATCGCGACCAGTCCGGCCGGCATCGGCAGCCCGGCCTCCTCGGCCGCGAGGGCGAGCTGGAAGGTCAGGTACCCCCCGGCGGAGTCGCCCATCACGACCACCTGCGAGGCCGGCACGCCGGAGTCGAGGACGTAGCGGTACGCGTCCAGGGCGTCGGAGATGGACGCACTCACCGGGTGGTGCGGGAGCTGGCGGTAGTCGACGGCGATGACGCTGGCCCGGGTGCGCTCCGCGATCGTCGACATCAACTGGCGGTGCAGGAACCGGCCGCCGACGACGAACGCGCCGCCGTGCAGGTAGACGATCACCCGGTCCTCGACCGACGGGGTGCGCAGCACCTCGGCCTTGCAGTTCGGCAGGTCCATCCGCTCGTACGTCGTCCCGGGGACGGTGCGCATCGTCAGACCGACGTAGTCGACGAGGAAGTACGGCCACGGAGCCAACGGCACCCGGGCCCACAGCGAGATGAACGGCTTCACGGTGTGCGAGAGCGCGGTCGCCAGAAGCTTCGAGCGGGCGCCGCCACCACCGAACTCGGTTCTCGGTACCCGTCGGGGCTCGACCTCGACGACGTCGAGGTCGGCGACCAGGTGCAGCGGTGCGGAGGCGTGCGAAGCCGTGCTCATCGAGGCCACCCCTTTGTGTCGGAACGTCCCTCGAATCTAGCGGGACGTCCCCTACGAATTCGGCAGTTTCGCCCGCTGGGAAAGGGAAATCTGGAAAGAAATCCGCACCGCCTTCAGGCAACCGGAGGACCATAACCAGGCCCCGAACCCGAAGTCGACCCCCCTCAGACCTTGTTCTTGCCGCGCAGTTCCGCTACGCGCCAGCGGAGCACCAGACCCAGTGCCTCCCGGGCGATCGAGCCGGACATCTTGGACTGACCCGCGGTCCGGTCGGTGAAAACGATCGGCACCTCCAGGACCCGCAGCCCGCGGCGGCTCGCCCGCCAGGTGTTCTCGATCTGGAAGGAGTACCCGTTGGACTCCGAGTCGAGCACGTCGATCCTGCGCAGCGCGTCGGCCCGGAACGCCTTGAAGCCCGCGGTGGTGTCGTGGACCGGGGTGCCCAGCAGCACCCGGACGTAGAGGTTGCCGGCCCGGGAGATCGCCCGGCGGTGCCACCCCCAGCGGCGGACGCCACCGCCACGGACGTAGCGCGACCCGACGGCGACGTCCGCCTCCTCGAGCGCCGAGAACAGCGCGGGGAGCCGGTCGGGCGGGTGCGAGAGATCCGCGTCCATCTGGGCGATCTCGTCGTACCCGTGCTCCAGCGCCCAGGCGAAGCCGGCCCGGTACGCCGCACCGAGGCCGCTGCGCGGCGGTCGGCTCACCAGGTGCACCCCCGCACCGAAGGCGGGGTGCGCCTCGACCAGGTGGCCGGTGCCGTCCGGGCTGCTGTCGTCGACGACCAGCACCTCGACCTCGGGCGCAGCCGCGCGGACCGCGTCGATCACCTTGAGGACGTTCGCCGCCTCGTTGTACGTCGGGATCACCACCAGGCGTCGCGGGGTACGGGCGGCGGGGGCGGTCATGCAGACACCCTAGGATCCCGGAGCGCTCAGACCAGGTGCGGGGTCTTCTCCTCCGCCTTGCTCGACGACCCCCGGGAGGCCGCCGCGTAGCACCACCCGAAGAAGAGCACCAGGACCAGCCAGGACGCGATCACGACTCCGTACGCCGTCGAGTTCAGCCAGCCCGGCACGTCGTCCTTGATCTCGCGCTGGAGGAACTGCTTCTCCGCCAGCACCTGCACGTGGTCACCGTCGCGGGTGAGCACCTCACGGCCGCGAGCGCTCTCGATCGCGGGGTCGTCCGGCGCGTGCAGCTGGACCGCGATCATCGTGGTCGGCAGCAGGTGCACCCGCACCAACGTCTTCCAGTTGCCGTACATCGGCATCGGGTCGGCACTGCGGTACTCCCCCGGTTCCCCGGTCGGCTCCATCGCCACCCGGACGATGCCCGGCGCCTTCGCGACCGGGTCCACCGGCGGGTCGACGGCGTCCCCTCCGGGGCCGCGGCCCTGCCAGGAGAGGCCGTAGATCCAGACCGCGTCCTCGACCGCGTCCGCCGGCTCGAACCGGACGGTCACCTCGGAGAGGCAGCGGGTCTCGCCGCCGTCGCAGTCCTCGGAGAGACCGACCGTCGCGAAGACGTTCTCATCCCCGGCGCTCGGCGGCGCCAGGAAGAACATCAGGCCGAACGCGATCGCGATCGCACCCAGCCCGGTCCAGCGGAACCGGGCGCCCCCGGGCGCGGTCGGTTCCGGCTCCGCGACCTCCTCGATCCGGGCCACGTGCCAGGCGGCGAGCAGCCCGCCGCCGACGGCAGCGGCCGTGCCGACGGCGAGCAGGAACGGCACGGCGTCGCCGTCCACCGGCTGCGGCAGCGGCATGAACTCCTTGCTCCACAGGTACTCGGCGTAGAGGCCGGCGGTGCCGACGACGAGACCGGAGAGCACGCCGAAGAGCAGCGCCCGGGTGCGGGGCGCGATGACCAGCGCGACCGCCTCGACCAGGAGCGCCGCCGGGAGGAAGAGCAGGAACCGGGCGGTCAGGACGCCGGGGATCGGCGCGATCACTGCGTACAGGTAGGCGTGCACGCCGAGGTAGACGACCGCGGAGAACAGCGCGCCCCCGGGCCCGAACCAGGCCCGCACCGCGCAGGCGATCCAGGTGAAGCAGAAGCCGGCGATGATGAACTGGGTCGCCGCCGGGTACTGCGGGACGCCGAGGTCGAACTCCATCAGGAACGCGACCGGGATGATGCACAGCGAGAGCATCAGCGCACCCCGGAGCTTGCCGACCAGCGTTCGGGTGCCGGGCGCGCCGACCTGGTGCGCCTCGGCCAGCAGCAGCGGGATGCCGAGGATGCAGGTGACCGCACCACCGATCATCATCACGTGGGTGGGCCCCCACTCGGTGACGTCCTGGCCGAAGAGCCGGTGCCAGAGGTCGTCGGCGGGGAACCCGATCAGGGCGATCTGCCCGGCCGCGAGGATCACCAGCGAGCCCATCGGGACCCGCCAGTTCTTCGTCAGCCGGACGGTACGCCGCGGCAGCGGGTCCCGGGCCAGGCCCATGCTCAGGATGCCGGCGTGGGTGAAGCCGAGGATGCCCAGGAAGATCGGGTAGTGCGACGGGTTGGCCAACGGGCCCTCGTCGCGGCCGTTCTGCATGTGGATCGGGACGTCCCACCAGACGCCGAACGCGGCGGCCAGCAGCGAGACCAGCAGCAGGTACGTCGGCAGCCCGACCCAGCGCGGCAGGCCGTCGATCTCGGCGACCCTGTCGGCGAGCCTGCCGACCCAGGTGGTGTGCCCGGTGCGTTCCCGGTAGACGACCCAGGCGAAGGCGAGGATGACGACCGCCGCCATCGCTCCGGCGTACAGGATCTCGCCGAACTCGGCACCGCCGGCGGACGGGGCTGCTGCTGCTGCCAGGGGAATCGTCATCGAAGCTCCTTGGGCACGGGATACCTGTGACGCAGTGTCACGATTGCAGGCTAGCGGCCGGACGCCCCGTCGTCACGGACCAGCGATCCGGAAGACTGCGTCCATGACTGTGTCCCCGGACGTGATCCGCATCGACCTCCCCGAGGTCTCGCTCGCCGCCCTGACCTGGGGCCCCGTCGACGGCCCGCTCGCGCTGCTCCTGCACGGGTTCCCGGACACGGCGCACACCTGGCGCCACCTGGGCCCGAACCTGGCCGCGGACGGCTGGCGGGTGGTGGCGCCGTTCCTGCGCGGCTACGCCCCCTCCGAGGTCGCCGCGGACCGGAGCGGGCACGTGGCAGCCCTGGTCTCGGACGCCCTCGGCACCCACCGCGTCCTCGGCGGTGGCGGGGACGCGGCGATCGTCGGTCACGACTGGGGCGCGATCGCCACCAACGCCCTGGCCGCCCACGAGGACTCGCCGTTCGCGAAGGTCGTCTCGATGGCGGTCCCGCCGCTCTCCGCGTTCGCCGGAGCCCCACCGGCGCGGCTGCTGCTGCGGCAGATGCGGAACAGCTGGTACATCGCCTTCAACCGGTTGCCCCTGCTGCCCGAGGCCACCCTGGAGCGGCTGGTGCGCAAGCTCTGGCGGGACTGGTCCCCCGGATACGACGCCAGCGAGGACCTGTCGGCGGTGCTGGCGGCGATGGAAGACCCGGCGCACCGCAGGGCGGTGATCGGCTACTACCGGGCGATGGTGAGCCCGTTCGGTCCTCCGGCGGCGTACCGGCGGTGGAAGGGCGCGGAGCTGCGCCCGCCGCGGACCCCGCTGCTGTACCTGCACGGGACCGACGACGGGTGCATGGCCCTCGGTATGGCCAGGCTCGCCGAGCCGCACCTGCCGGCCGGCAGCCGGATGGTCGAGGTGCCGGACGCCGGGCACTTCCTCCAACTCGAGCAGCCGGAGGCCGTGAACGCGCTGGTCCGCGAGTACCTGCGGGCGTAAACCCGGTCGTCGAGCGCCACCCGTCGTCGAGCCTGCCGATACGCCCCGGCTTGTTCAACACCGCCGTGTTCACAATCCGTGGAAGCGGTCGATTCTGCGACAGGTATTTCGTACACGGATTCTGAGACGTCTGTCCCGAAGGAGCGTGCGCTGACGGGTTGTGCGACAGACGGGGCCGGGTGGGAGACGCCGCTATCCCGTCGGCCAGACAAGCGTTCCGTGATCGTCCTCGGAGGCAACGAGAACTGAGCCCATGCCGTAGCTGTGGACAAGTCCCCAGCGAGGGGGGTGTTCGGCGATCAGGCGAGCGAAGGTTTCGTCAGCCGCAGCGGCGGCGTCCACCGCCCGGTGTGCTTCTTCCAAGGCGCGAAGTGCGACAGCCTCCGAGACGCGCTCGTCGACCTCGACCGTCACCGATATCCGCCCATCGGCGACCGGGCCGGCCGTGCTCCGCCGCAACTGAATGCTGCCGAGACGGATGGCGGCCTCGCCGGATTCCAGAAGT
>JBFJNH010000003.1:0-118235 GCA_041618295.1 Marmoricola sp. | reverse complement strand
GGCGCGAGGGCTGGCGGGTGGACCCCGGCGGGCGCAAGCCGCTGAAGTGGTCGACGATCTGGCTGATGACCCGCTACGGGCGACCTCCGGTGATCTGACGATGGCCTCCCTGCCTCCGGTTTCGGTGTTCATGGCTGTCCGCGACGCGGCCGGTTCGCTGGACGACAGCGTCCGCCGAGTTCTCTCCCAGGACTACGCCGGCGAGCTCGAGCTGGTCCTCGCGGTCGGGCCGTCGGGGGACCGGACCCGGGCGATCGCCGACGAGCTGGCTGCTTCCGAGCCGCGGCTGGTGGTCGTCGACAACCCGGCCGGGTACACGCCGCACGGGTTGAACACCGCCATCGCGGCGGCCCGGCACGACCTGCTGGTGCGGGTCGACGGTCATGCCCTGATCCCCGCGGACTACGTCAGCCGACTGGTCGCTCACCTGAGGACCACGGACGCGGCCAACGTCGGCGGCCGGATGGTCGCCGTCGGCGACGGCCCGGTGGACGGCGCGGTGGCGGTGGCCTACTGCTCACGCTTCGGGCTGGGCGGGGGAGCCTTCCACGTCGGCGGCGCCGCCGGGCCAGCGCCCACGGTCTACCTCGGCGCGTTCCACCGGTCCGCGCTCGATGCCGTCGGCGGGTACGACGAGTTCTTCCTCCGCGCCCAGGACTGGGAGCTCAACCACCGGCTCCGCGAGTCCGGACGGACGATCTGGTTCGACCCGGAGATCGCGGTCGGCTACCGCCCGCGGGACACCTGGCGCGATCTGGTCAAGCAGCAGTACCGGACCGGTGGCTGGCGCCGCCGGGTGATCGCCCGGCACCCGAGCACCGCGAGCCTGCGCTACCTCGCGCCGCCCATGCTCGTGATCGGGATGCTGACCGGCCTGGTCGCGGCCGTGCTCGCGCCGGTCACGACACCGTGGCTGCTCCTCGGCCTGCTGGCACCGGTCGGCTACGCACTCGCGATCATCGCGGTGGGTCTGTACGAGGGCCGCGGGAAGCCGTGGTCGGTGCGGCTCCGGGTGCCGGTCGTGATGGCACTGATGCACCTCGCCTGGGGGACCGGGTTCTTGCTGCGCGCGAAGTAAGGGCGGGTGACACACCGTCCCGCGGCGGGCCGAGCTGCGCGACGGGTGTGGCCGTCCGGCCGGAGCCCGTTCGCGCTCCTCAGCCCGGCGCGGCGGCAGCCGAGAGCTTTCTGGTCGCCGCGTAGGTGACCAGCAGCGGGAGGAACAACACCGCCCCGCCAGCGCAGGACAGGAGCTCCGCGAAGCCCTCGAGGTCCCGGCTCGGGGTGGTGCCGATCAACCAGAAGGCACCACCGAGGGCCGACAGTGCGGAACCCGCCCAGGCAGCCTTCGCGCGCACCGCGGGTGAACGGGCAACCAGCCCCAGGGCCAGGGGCGGCGCCAGGACCGCCGAGCCGACGACCCCGAGTGCCACGACGCCGAACATCGCGAGCGCGCCACTCAGATCGACGTTCGGCCCGGGGCTCTCGACCCGCCACGCCAGGAAGACCAGAGCGGCCCAGGCGCAGCCGGCCACGGCAGGACTGATCACTGCGTAGCGAATCGCTCTCGTGGAGGCGTCCCCAGGACTGGTCCGCTGGTCGTTGGTTGCCACCGCACCAGGATGGTTCAGGGTGGACCGGGGCGCATGAGTACGCGCGCTCATCCGGGGTCGGGGTTCTCACCACCAGCTGGTTGTGCGCCATCACCAGCCCGGGATCCGAGCAGCCGGCTAGCTCGCCGTGAGCTGATCACCCGCGACGACGTTGAGCCGCTGCTCGAAGAGCCTGGGACCGAACAGAACGCCCTGGACCACCGCGGAGTGCGGATCCTCTCCCGCGACGGTGCCGGCGGGATCGGTCGTCAGGCGAACAAAACGACAGCCGAAGTCGTCGACGACCACCCCCACGACACCGGAGTCGTTGGGGAAGACCAGCAACCAGCGCGGACCCAGATCATCGTTGCACCCGTACGACTTCGGCGGTGGCTCCAGGGCTTCCAGGTCCGTTGCGATCGGGGCCAGCTGCCTCGGCGTCAGACGCACCTCCTCACCGACTCGCTTCCACCGGATCTGCGCACCCCCGTTGGCGTCCCTGCTGGCAATCTGCGGTGTGTACGCGCAGACGATCCCGGTTGTCGGACGTGGCAGCGAGGGAGCTGTTCGCGCCGCGTCCCTCGGCCCGAAGCCATGGGTCGCGTTCGATGCCTGGGCGAGACGGTCGGGGCAGGTCAGCGCCGGTGGTGCCCCGGTCGTCGAGGTGGACGGTTCGGGGCTAGGTGTCGACGGGTCGCGGGCTGTTGGGGTGGCAGGGCTGTCTTCGCTGCAGGCGGACAGAACGGCAAAGGCCAGGGCAACCATGGCTACGGCGGAGCTGCGCCTCATCGGCTGGCCTCTCGGATCGCTGCGGGGTGGTGTAGGTGTGACGTCAACGCGGCCACGTGGGTTCCCGATTCGTCGGTCGTTTGTAGAACGTGCGGTTCTGCGACTCGGTTCGACTCCTTCGGTCGCCGACTCGGCCACACCGAGTTCCGTCGGCATCTGAGCACCTGTGCTCATGCACGGCGCCCCCGCCCGGCGCGAGGATAAGCCATGGCTGATCTGGTGTGGGAATGGGCGTTCCGGATCGTGATCGCCCTGCCCTTCCTGGCGGTGGCAACCCTGGTGATCGCGCTGCTGACCTCCGGCATCGAGATGGCCCGAGCAGGCACCTACCTCGGGAGGGTGTGTGCGGCGGTCACGATCGGCCTCGCAGGCGCTGCCGCCCTCGCGGTGATCGGTCTGGTCGGTTTCGGCGTTCTGGTCTCAGCCTCCGGCCGATGAAGCGCTGCGACGCGCGGTGTATTTAGGGGTGTCCGAGGTGCCAGGGGCGGGGAGCAGTCTCCTCGCGGGAGCGTTGCTCAGGAAGCGAGGAGCTGGGCGATCTCGGCGTCGAAGTCGAGCAGCTCGTCCTCGGCACCGAGCGGAACCAACGCCAGCATGTGGCGGACGAAGGCGTCGACGTCGCGGGAGCTGACCTGGACCAGGACCTCGCCCGAGGGCGAGTTCAGCTCGATGATCACCACGGCGGAGCCTTCGCTGCTCAGGCAGGGCCAGACGTGGACGTCGCCGTCGCCGGTCGGCTCGTAGGACCCGTCGATGAGCAGGTCCCGGGCGAAGGTCCAGCGGGCCGAGGCCGGCTCGGCCTTGAACACGATGGTGACCGCGAACGGGTCGGCGGCGTCGTAGGCGAGGTCCGCGGCGATCGGGGCGGACAATCCGTCGAGGTCGATGCACTCCATCGACACGGCTTCGGTGATGGTCTTGGTGGTGGCCTCGGTGCTCATCGGATTGCCTTTCGGATGGTCACGTCCTGATGGAAGAAGCCCTCCCGCAACTTCCCAGCGCGACACCAGTAGGCTGCGCCCGCCGCTGGGCATTCGGCAAGAGGGATCGTCCGCTATGACATGGTTTGTCCTAGTGGTGGTCTAGAAAATTTACGCGTGTGGTCTAGTAGATGGTGTCATTGGTCTAGTCCAGAATGGCTGGCGCGTCATCGACCATCGGCGCAGCGTTGAGTAGCTCGATCGACCTCGCTCCTCGCCGCGAGGTCGCCGCACCGCCCACTGGCGAAGCCGCCCGCTCAGCCCCGTCCGGACTCGGTGTACGACGGTCCCGGGGTGTCGGAGAGGTTGATCAGCGCGGAGACGATCCGACGGGCGGTGAAGTCGGCGCAGAGGTCGTGGACCTCCTCGATGGTGCAGAAGCGTGCGGAGCGGATCTCGCGCTTCTGGCGGACGATCCTGTTCACGATCGCGTCCTCGTGGACGCCGCCGTCGAAGACCAGGCAGACCGCGTCGTCCCAGCCGCCCCACGGTGGCAGCCAGTCGGTGAGGACCAGCGGCCCGGTGGCGATCTTGAGACCGAGCTCTTCCTCGACCTCGCGGCCGACGGCGATCATCGGGGACTCGCCCACCTCGACGACGCCGCCGGGCAGGTCCCAGTCCTTCTTGTAGGTGAGCTGGCAGAGCAGCACCCGGTCGTCGGTCGCGCGGATCAGCATCTGGCTGATCGCGCGCTTGCGCGGAAGGAAGGAGTTGAGCAGCCGCCGGAAGCCTGCCGGGTCGTCGACCGGGGTGTCGTCGGCCAGCCGGGCGTAGACGATCCGGTCCGAGCCGTCGACGACGCTGCGGGCGATCCCCTCGCGCATCAGCCCGGAGAAGGTCGCGATCCGTTGGGCGTCCTCGTCCGCGGGGTCGACGTGGGCCTCGATCCGCTGGTGTCCGGCGCCGAACCCGTTGGCCAGGGCGTCGCGGACGGCTTCGACCGACGGACCGAGCCCTTGCGCCTGGAGGTCGGCGGTCCAGGTCACCCGCACGACACCGGGGGAGACAGGGGTCAGTTCGGCAGCCACGTGGAAAGCCTATCCGCGTTCCGGTCGTCGAGCGTGTCGAGCCGCGGTGACGGGGTCGCGGCGTCTCCACGAGCTCGACGACAGGTCATGCCGGTCTCAGCCAGAGCACCCCGAGCGGCGGCAGCCGCAGCTGGGCGCTGGCCGGCTGGCCGCCGTACGGTTGCTCCTGGGCCTCGACGACGCCCAGGTTTCCGACCCCGGAGCCGCCGTACGCCGCGGCGTCGGTGTTGAGCACCTCGCGCCACGTCCCTGCCGACGGCAGCGGGAGCCGGTAGTCCTCGTAGGGACGTCCGGAGAAGTTGGCGACGCAGGCCAGTGCTTCGCCGGTCCGGCTCCAACGGACGAAGGCGATCACGTTGGCCGCAGCGTCGTCGGCGGCCAACCAGGTGAAGCCGGCGCCGGTGACGTCCTGCTCCCAGAGTGCGGGGGAGTCGCGGTAGCGGCGGTTCAGGTCGCCGACCAGGTGCAGCACCCCGGCGTGGTCCCCGGCGCCCTCCCCGTGCTCGAGCAGCCACCAGTCCAGCTCGCCGGACTCGGCCCACTCGCTGTCCTGGGCGAACTCGCAGCCCATGAAGAGCAGCTGCTTGCCCGGGTGCGCCCACTGGTAGGCCAGGAACGAGCGGACTCCGGCGAACTGCTTCCACCGGTCGCCGGGCATCTTGCGCAGCAGCGAACCCTTGCCGTGCACCACCTCGTCGTGGCTGATCGGCAGCACGTACTGCTCCGAGAAGGCGTAGACCAGGCTGAAGGTGAGCTGCCCGTGGTGGTGGGCGCGGTACATCGGGTCCTTCTCGACGTACCCCAGCGTGTCGTGCATCCACCCCATGTTCCACTTGAAGTCGAAGCCCAGACCATCGTGCTCGACCCCGGCCGTCACCCCCGGCCAGGACGTCGACTCCTCGGCGATCACCAGGGCCCCGGGGACCCGCGCCGCGACGGCCCGGTTGAGCTCGCGGGCGAAGGCGACCGCCTCCAGGTTCTCCCGGCCGCCGTGCACGTTCGGCGCCCACTGGTCGGCCTCGCGGGAGTAGTCCAGGTAGAGCATCGAGGCGACCGCGTCGACCCGGAGCCCGTCGGCGTGGAACTCCTCGAGCCAGTAGAGGGCGTTCGCGATCAGGAAGTTGCGGACCTCCAAGCGGCCGAAGTCGAAGACGAGCGTGCCCCAGTCGGGATGCTCGCCACGACTCGGGTTGGGGTCCTCGTAGAGCGGGGTCCCGTCGAAGCGGGCGAGCGCGAAGTCGTCCTTGGGGAAGTGCGCCGGGACCCAGTCGAGGATGACCCCGATCCCGGCGTGGTGCAGCGCGTCGACGAGTCGGCGGAACCCGTCGGGGTCCCCGAACCGTGCGGTCGGAGCGTAGTAGGAGGTCACCTGGTAGCCCCAGGAGCCGCCGTAGGGGTGCTCCATCACGGGGAGCAGCTCGACGTGGGTGAATCCGGCTTCCACGACGTACGCCGTCAGCTGGACGGCCAGGTCGTCGTAGGAGAGACCCCGGCGCCACGACCCGAGGTGTACCTCGTAGATCGACATCGGGGCCGCGGCGGGATCGGCCCCCGCTCGTGCCTGCATCCAGTCGTCGTCGGTCCAGACGTGCTGCGAGGCGAACACCACCGAGTGCGTCTCGGGCGGGACCGCGGTGCGGGTGGCCATCGGGTCGGCCTTGGTGCGCCACTCGCCGTCCGCGCCCGCGATCAGGTACTTGTACCGTTCGCCGGCCTTCGCCTCGGGGACGGTGCGCTCCCACACACCCGAGCCGTCGACCCGGGTCATCGGCATGGTGGCGCGGTCCCAGCCGTTGACGTCACCGATCAGGCGGACCTCACGGGCGTTCGGTGCCCAGACCGAGAAGCGCACCCCGCCCCCGCGCAGCACCTGGGCGCCGAGGGCCTCCCAGAGCCGGTGGTGGGTCCCCTCGCCGATCAGGTAGAGGTCGAGGTCGCCGAGGCCGCGAGCGGTCATGGCGCCGCCAGTCGCGCCAGCGCGTGCATCGGGATGTCCAGCCAGGTCGGGCGGTTGCGTGCTTCGTAGGCGGCCTCGTAGACGGCCTTGTCCAGGACGTAGGCGTCCAGCAGGGTCTTCTCGACCTTGCTCAGCGGTGCGCCGCGTTCCTCGACGTACCCCTCGAGGAAGGACGCGCCGTTGTGCGCCACCCACTCGCGGGCGCGGACGGCGAGCGGTGAGTCCTCCGGATCGGAGGACTCGAGGTCGCGCAAGGTCGAGGCCGCCGCGTAGTCGAACGAGCGGAGCATCCCGGCGACGTCCCGCAGCGGGGAGTCCGGCAGACGTCGCTCCTCGAGCGGGCGGGCCGGTTCGCCTTCGAAGTCGACCAGCTTCCAGCCCAGCGAGGTGCGCAGCGTCTGGCCCAGGTGCAGGTCTCCGTGGATCCGGTGCGCCGGGATCTCGGCCTGCTCCCGAAGCGCGACGACGTCGGCGAAGCGGGTCCGGAGGGCTTCCTCGTAGGCGGACAGATCGTCGACGACCTCGAGCGCGGCGTCCAGGCGCCCGGTCATCGTCCGCCCGAGCGACTCCACGTCGAGCACGGTCTCCTCGAACACGCCCCGCAGCGACGCGTGCACCGCGGCAACCGCGGCGCCCAGGCGGCGAGCGTCACCGCCGAAGTCGCCACCGGCCTCCTCGGCCGGTACGTCGTCCTCGGTGAGCAGGTTGCGGACGCTGTGCTTGGCGACCTCCCAACCGTCGGAAGCGGTGCGCAGGAACTGCTGCAGCATCGCCAGGTCGTGGTCGGAGGAGGAGAGCCAGCCGTACAGGCGCGCCACGTGGTCCTCACCGGCCTCGGTGAGCGCTGCGTGGATCTCGACGTCCGGGTTGCGGCCGGGGGTCAGCTTGCGGAAGACCTTGAGGATGGCGGTCTCCCCGAACACGGCCGAGGAGTTGCTCTGCTCGGCCGGGAGGAAGGTCGAGTGCACGTCGCCGTGCTCGTCGACCGGCGCGACCTTGTGGACCTGGAGGTCGCCGGGGTCCTCGGCGGTGACTCCGTTGGTCAGCGCGCGGTAGATCACCCCCATCGCGTCCCGGTCGTGCAGGGCGTCGTAGGTCCACTCGCCGTCGCCGTGGCGCACCAGGGCGTGCGTCAACCGGTCCTGCGCCTCGGGATAGCCGACCACCGGCATCTGGTAGACCTCGGTCCGCGGGTCGCCCTCGTCGTAGGTCACCTCGACCAGCTCGATCCGGACCCGCTCGTCGAGGCGCGCGACCACCTGCACCCCGGTGACTGCGAAGGCTCGCCCCTTTCCGGCGAACCATCGTTGGTCGCTCAGGAAAACCTCGCGCTGGGGGTGGGGTGTCATACCGGTCGCTCCTCCTCGGCCGCCTCCTGCGGCAGCCTGATCCAGTAGAAGCCGTACCCACCGAGGGTGAGGAGATACGGAAGTTCGCCGACCTGGGGGAACCGGACGCCGCCGAGCAGCTCGACAGGAACGATGCCCTCCCAGCGGCGCAGGTCGAGCTCCACCGGCTGGGGGAACTTGGAGAGGTTGTTGACGCACAGCACCGTGTCGGCGTGCTCGTTGCCGTCGGCGTCGGTCCAGCGGTGCTCGCGGACGTAGGAGAGCACCGCCGGGTTGGTGCCGCCGAGGTCGAGCCAGTCGCCGAGCCCGAAGCACGGGTGCTGCTTGCGGACGTGGATCAGCCGACGGGTCCAGTGCAGCAGCGAGGAGGAGTTCTCCATGTCCGCCTCGACGTTCACCGCCTGGTAGCCGTAGATGGGGTCCTGCACCATCGGCAGGTGCAGACGCCCCGGCGTGGCCGTCGAGAAACCGCCGTTGCGGTCGGAGGTCCACTGCATCGGGGTGCGGACGCCGTCACGGTCGCCGAGCCAGATGTTGTCGCCCATCCCGATCTCGTCGCCGTAGTACAGCACCGGGGAACCGGGGAGCGAGAGCAGCAGCGCGGTGAACAGCTCCATCCGGTTGGTGTCGTTGTCCAGCAGCGGTGCGAGCAGCCTGCGGATGCCGATGTTGGCCTTCATCCGCGGGTCCTGGGCGTACTCGGCCCACATGTAGTCGCGGTCGTCGTCGGTGACCATCTCGAGCGTCAGCTCGTCGTGGTTGCGCAGGAAGATGCCCCACTGGCAGTTCGCCGGGATCGCCGGGGTCTGCTCCATGATCTCCGAGATCGGGTAGCGCGATTCGCGCCGTACCGCCATGAAGATCCGCGGCATCACCGGGAAGTGGAAGGCCATGTGGCACTCGTCGCCGCCCACCGTGGGGTCGCCGAAGTACTGCACCACGTCGCTCGGCCACTGGTTCGCCTCGCACAGGAGCACCCGGCCGGGGTAGTTGTCGTCGACGAACCGGCGCACCATCCGGAGGAACTCGTGGGTCTCCGGCAGATTCTCGCCGTTGGTCCCGGGTCGCTCGTACAGGTAGGGCACCGCGTCGAGCCGGAACCCGTCGAGGCCCATGTCGAGCCAGAACGCCATCGCCTCCAGCATCGCGTCGTGGACCTTCGGGTTGTCGAAGTTGAGGTCCGGCTGGTGGTGGAAGAAGCGGTGCCAGTAGTACTGGCCGCGCTCGGTGTCCCAGGTCCAGTTCGAGGGCTCGGTGTCGACGAAGATGATCCGGGCGTCCGCGTACAGCTCGTCGGTGTCGCTCCAGACGTAGAAGTCGCCGTACTCGCCGTCCGGGTCGGAGCGGCTCGCCTGGAACCACGGGTGGGCGTCGCTGGTGTGGTTCATGACGAAGTCGATGATCACCCGGATGCCGCGCTTGTGCGCCGCGTCCAGGAAGGCGCGGAAGTCGTCGACGGTGCCGCACTCGGGCAGGATGCCGCGGTAGTCGGCGACGTCGTAGCCGCCGTCGCGCAGGGGAGAGGTGAAGAACGGCGGCACCCAGAGGCAGTCGACGCCGAGCCATTCCAGGTAGTCGAGCTTCTCGGTGAGGCCCCGGAAGTCACCCACCCCGTCGCCGTCGGAGTCCTTGAAGGAGCGCACCAGCACCTCGTAGAAGACGGCCGTCTTGAACCACTCCGGTTGCAGCGACACCTCCGCGGCGAGCTCGCTGGACGTCGCGGCCTGGACGACGACCTCCTCGGTCGGTACCTCGGTCACCCGTTCCCCCTCACGCTCAGCACGTGCGCCACCTCGTCCGCAGGATCGAGACGCACGTAGTTGTCGGCGCCCCACGACCAGATCTGGTCGGTCAGCTGGTCGTGCACCTCGAACCGCGCGTCCGGTTCCAGACCGAGCGCGGGCAGGTCGAGGTGCACCATCGTCTCGTGCACGGAGTGCGGGTCGAGGTTGAGGACCACGATCACGGTGTCCTCGCCGTCGGTCTTGGAGAAGACCAGGATGCTGTCGTCGTCGCTGTCGTGGACGCGCAGGCTGCGCAGCCGCGCCAACGCCGGGTGCCCGCGACGGATCTCGTTGAGGCGGGTCAGGTACGGCGCCAGCGACCGGCCCTCGGCCTCGGCAGCGGCCCAGTCCCGGATCCGGATCTGGTACTTCTCCGAGTCCAGGTACTCCTCGCTGCCGGGGCGGACCGCCATCCGCTCGTAGAGCTCGAAACCGGCGTACACGCCCCAGCTCGGGGAACCGGTCGCCGCCAGGGTGGCGCGGATCCGGAATGCCGCCGGGCCGCCGTACTGGAGGAACTCGTGGAGGATGTCCGGGGTGTTGACGAAGAAGTTGGGCCGCAGGAAGTGGCCGCTCTGCTCGGCGAGCTCGCGGAGGTAGGACTCCACCTCGGCCCGGGTGTTGCGCCAGGTGAAGTAGGTGTAGCTCTGGTGGAAACCGACCTTTGCCAGGGCGTGCATCATCGGCGGGTACGTGAACGCCTCGGAGAGGAAGAGCACGTCCGGGTCGGTGCTCCGGAACTCGGCGAGCAGCCGTTCCCAGAACGCCAGCGGTTTGGTGTGCGGGTTGTCGACGCGGAAGATCCGGACCCCGTGCTTCATCCAGTGCCGCACGACGCGGACTACCTCGGCGTAGATGCCCTCGGGGTCGTTGTCGAAGTTGACCGGGTAGATGTCCTGGTACTTCTTGGGCGGATTCTCGGCGTACGCGATCGAACCGTCGGCGCGGGTGGTGAACCACTCCGGGTGCTTGGTCACCCACGGGTGGTCCGGGGCCGCCTGCAGCGCCAGGTCCAGCGCGACCTCCAGGCCGAGGGACCGGGCCCGCTTCACGAACGCGTCGAAGTCCTTCAACGTCCCGAGCTCGGGGTTGACCTTGTCGTGGCCGCCGGCTTTGGACCCGATCGCCCACGGCGAGCCGACGTCGGTGGCGGTGGGCGTCAACGTGTTGTTGCGGCCCTTCCGGTTGATCCTTCCGATCGGGTGGATCGGCGGCAGGTAGACGACGTCGAAGCCCATCGCGGCAACGCCCTCCAGGCGCTTCGCCGCCGTCGCGAAGGTGCCTGGGACGAGGGTGCCGTCCGCCTTCTCCAGGGCGCCCTCGGAACGGGGGAAGAACTCGTACCAGCTGCCGACCAGGGCCCGCTCGCGGTCGACGAACAAGGGGTACGGGCCGTCGACCGAGAGCAGGTCGCGCAGCGGGTAGGCGGTCAGGACCGCGACCAGGGCCGGGTCCTCACCGGCCGCCAGCCGAACCGGGACCGGGCGGGTGACGTCGCGCAGGGCGGTGATCGTGTCGAGCACGACCCGGCGCTCGGCCGGCGGGGCCTGGACCTCGCGCCCCCAGCGGTCCAGCAGCTCGGCACCCTCGGTGAACATCAGCTCGACGTCGACCTCGGCGCGGATCTTGATTCCGGCGTCGTGCAGCCAGGTCGCCAGCGGATCGCTCCAGGACTCGATACTGAAGGTCCAGAGGCCGACCGCGTCCGCGGCGACGTGCGCGGCGCGTCGGTCGACCGTCCCGGGGACGGGCAGCATCCGCACCGGTTCGCGGCGGAGACCCTCCGGATCGGTGAGCACCACGTCGGCGCCGAGCTGGTCGTGGCCCTCGCGGAAGACCAGGGCGCTGACCTCGAAGGACTCCCCGACGACGGACTTGGCGGGGTAGCGCCCGTGTTCGACCACGGGCGTCACGTCCATCACGGGGATGCGTCCCACCATGGGACAACCCTTGCGAACTAACGGTGCGGAAGCAAACCGCGTCCTCAGCCGAGCGGTGCAGCAGCCTTCGTGACCCGCTTCGTCCCGCGCACCGTCTGGTACGACGCCGCCACCTTCGCAGCGCTCTCCGGCAGGGTGCTGTCGTCGAGGTGGTGCCAGTCCGCGTGCGCCCGGCTGCCGTTGAAGTCGACCACCAGGTAACCGGCCTTGAAGCCCTCGGCGTACTTCACCCACGGGTTCGCGAGCCGGTCGTTGGTGGTCAGCACGGCGTCGAAGAGGGTGCCGATGCCGGGGGCGACCTGGTTGATCTGGGTCGGCAGCGACGGGCTGGCGACGCCGGGCGTGATGAACTCCACGGCAGCGGACTTCCGGTCCAGCAGGTACTTGCTCGGCTTGGTCGGGATCTCGCTGGCATAGCTCTGGTGCACGTCGCCGGTCAGCACCACGACGTTGTCGATCGCGGCCATCCCGTCCACGATCCGCTGCCGCTCGTCGAGGAAGCCGTTCCAGTCCTCGACCTGGAGCTGGAGCAGGGGCTGCTCGAAGATCGCCGAGAGCTCCGGGCCGAGCAGGGAGGTGAGCTGGCCGGGCACGCTGGCGAGCAGGGTCGTCGGGTAGAACGGCACCTGGTTGCCGACGACCTTCCAGGTGGCGTTGCTGCCGGAGAGCCCGTCCACCAGCCAGTGCGTCTGCTCCTCGCCGATCATGCCGCGACCGGGAGCGCTCGAGGTGCCGCCGCTGGCGCCGTACCCGAAGAAGAGGCTCTTGGGGGGCTGGTCGCGGAACCGGCGCTCGTCGAGCATCCAGAGGTCGACGTGCTTGCCGAAGCGGAGCCGTCGGTTGATCCGGTACCAGTCATCCGGGTCGGTGTGCCGAACCGGCAGCCACTCCAGCCATGCCCGGCGGCCTGCGGTTGCCCGGGTGGCCCAGTCACCCTCCGTGGCCGGGTTGTGGTTCTCGGCTCCGTCCTTCCAGGTGTCGTTGGCGATCTCGTGGTCGTCCCAGACCGCGACCATCGGGTGCTGGGCGTGCACCAGCTGGAGGTTCGGCTCGAGCTTGTAGAAGCCGTGCCGGATCCGGTAGTCGGCCAGGGTCAGGCACTCGCGCTGCGGCTCCGCGGTGCGGACGGAGGCCGGGATGCCTTCGGCGAGGACACCGCCGGGGGCGTACTCGTAGATGTAGTCGCCGAGGTGGAGGACCGCGTCGAGACCCGACTCGTTCGCCAGGTGCCGGTACCCGGCGAAGTGGCCCCAGTTGTAGTTGGCGCAGGAGACCACGCCGAAACGCACCGGCACCGCCGTGCCGGCGGCGGCCGCGGTCTTCGTCCGGCCGACCACGGAGGTCTCACCGAGCGCGTGGAAGCGGTAGTAGTAGGCGGTCCCCGGTTGCAGGCCGAGCGCGTCGACGTGCACCGTGTGATCGGTCTCCGGGCCGGCCTGCGTCGAGCCGCTGGCGACGACGCCGGTGAACGCGGCGTCGGTCGCGATCTCCCAGTCGACCCCGACGACCGGTCCGACCCCGGAGCCCGGCGCCGCCTCCGCGGACGGGGTCACCCGGGTCCAGAGGATGACGGCGTTCGGGAGCGGATCGCCGGACGCGACCCCGTGCACGAACGGCGCCTGGGCGGCGACCGCCTCGTTCCACTGGCTCATCGCGAGGACGGCACCACCACCGATGCCGGTGGCGAGCAGGGTACGACGGGTGACGCGCGGCATGGCTGCTCCTGGGAGGGGTGAGGTGCCAGAGGTGCTGGCAGGAGGCAACCACGGACCTTTGGCCGGGGGCAAGGACATCTAGACAATCTGTCCCCTAGCCCGGGTGACGGGTTTCGAGACGGCGCTGGCGCGCCTCCTCAACCGGCCGGATGGTTGAGGAAGGCCGCTAGGCCTGTCTCGAAACCCTGGGCGCGCCCGATTCAGCCGTGGATCAGGGGCGCCATCGCACGGGCGATCCGGCTCTCCCTGCCGGTGAGGTGTTCCTCGAGGTCGGCGAGCCGCATCGCCTGGAGGCCGGCGTTGATCCCCAGCCAGCGCAGCGGCTCGGGTTCCCAGGACGGGCTGCGGTGGTCGACCCAGGGCAACGTGGTCAGGTCCGAGGTCGTCCCGGTGATCAGGTCGGCCAGGGTGCGGCCGGCGAGGTTGGTGGTGCCGACGCCGTCGCCGACGTACCCGCCGGCCCAGGCCTGTCCGGCGGCGCGGTCGTAGCCGACCGAGGCGGCCCAGTCCCGGGCGATGCCGAGCGGCCCGCCCCACGCGTGCGTGAACGCGACCTCGCCGAGCTGGGGGAGCAGATCGGTCAGCGTGCGCCGCAGCAACGCGTGCACCCGGGATGCGTCGTCGAAGGTCGGGCGGATCCGTGAACCCAGGTGGTACGGCGCCCCGCGGCCGCCGAAGGCCAGCCGACCGTCGGCGGTGCGCTGGCCGTAGATGATCACGTGCCGGCCGTCGCTGAAGGTCGGCCGGTCGTGCAGCCCCACGGTCTCCCAGGTGCGCTCCGGCAGCGGCTCGGTCGCCACCATCAGCGAGTAGACCGGGGCGACGGCACGTCGGGTTCCCGGCAGCCTCGAGGTCCAGGCCTCGGTAGCCCGGACCACCACGTCGGCGGTGACGCGGCCCGCCGCCGTTCGGACGCCGCCGGGCTCGATCGCCTCGACCCGGGTCCGCTCGTGGATCCGGACGCCGCGGCGTTCGGCAGCTCCCGCCAGACCCCGGACCAGCTTGGCCGGGTGGACGGCGGCGCAGTGCGGGGTGAAGGTGCCGCCGCGGACGCCGGTGGCGGCGAGCAGACCGACGGCCTCCGTGCTGCTCAGCAGCCGGAGGTCGGCCTCGTCGAAGCCGCGGTCGTGCGCCTCCCGGACCTCGCCCTCGAGCCGTCGCAACTGGGGGGCCGAGCGTGCCAGGCTCACGGTGCCGCCGTAGTGGAAGTCGGCGTCGATCTCCTCGGCCGCGAGCACCCGCCCCACCTCGGTGACGGTGTGCGCCATCGTCCGGTGCAGCCGCAGCGCCTCGCCGGCGGAGGAGGCGGCGACGAGCTTGGTCCACGGGGTGGGGAAGAGGGCGCTGCACCAGCCGCCGTTGCGCCCCGATGCGCCGAACCCGACGTTCTCGGCCTCCAGGACCGCGATCCGCAACGTCGGGTCGGTCAGGCTGAGGTAGTAGGCGGTCCACAGGCCGGTGAAGCCCGCGCCCACGATCACCACGTCGTACGCCGCCGGGCCGGGCAGGGCGGGGCGCGCGGGCGGTGGTGATCCCGCGGTGTCGGTCCAGAGGACCGAGCTCAGCGGACGCCCCAGGAGTAGGTCTGCTTGCGGAGCTTGAGGTAGACGAACGTCTCGGTGCTGCGGACACCCGGGATCGTGCGGATCCGGGAGGAGAGCATGTCCAGCAGGTGCTCGTCGCTCTCGCAGACGGCCTCGGCGAGGATGTCGAACCCGCCAGCGGTGATCACCACGTACTCGATGTCGTCCATGTCGGCGAGGCAGTCGGCGACGGGCTCGAGGGGTCCGTCGACGTGCAGGCCGATCATCGCCTGGCGGGCGAAGCCGAGCTCCATCGGATCGGTCACGGCGACGATCTGCATCACGCCGTTGTCGATCAGTCGCTGGACGCGCTGCCGCACGGCTGCTTCGGAGAGTCCGACCGCCTCGCCGATCCGGGCGTAGGCGCGCCGACCGTCCTGCTGGAGCTGTTCGATGATCGCCTTCGAGACGTCGTCGAGCGGGGCACTTCGGCGGGTCGGGGTGGGCTCGGGGTCCGGCATGCGGTCATGGTCTCGCGGCGCCCGGGTGGGTGCAAGTTCTGGCGGGTGCTTTTCGTTGCGAAACAAGAACTTCACAACGGAATCCCTTGTTCCCGATAGCCAGGTCTGCAAGTATCCGGCTCATCAGGGTCGTTTTGGGAGGTCTTAGCCATGGCACAGCATCAGGACGGGATCGATCGCCGCATCTTCCTCCGAGGGGTCGGTGCCGCGGGACTCGCGCTCTCCTTCCCCACGCTGCTGTCGGCCTGCGGCACCTCGGGGTCCAAGCAGACCGCTGAGTCCTGCGTGAGTACGGATCTCTCCGCGACCCAGAAGATCCTGAACTTCTCCAACTGGCCCGAGTACATGGACATCACCGAGGACGGCAAGGCGATGCCGTCCCTGGACGCGTTCATCAAGCGCACCGGTATCGAGGTCGCCTACAACACCGACATCAACGACAACGAGGAGTTCTTCGCCAAGGTCCAGAACCAGCTCGGCGACTGCCAGCCGATCGGCCGGGACATCATCACGATGACCGACTGGATGGCCGCCAAGATGATCGACCTCGGCTGGATCCAGAAGCTCGACCACGCCAACCTCCCGAACGTCGATGCCAACCTGATCAGCAGCCTCAAGTCCCCCGGGTGGGACCCGGACCGGGACTACAGCGTGCCGTGGCAGAGCGGGCTCACCGGCATCGCCTACAACGCGAAGTACACCAGCGAGGTCCGCAGCATGGAGGAGCTGATCTCGCGGCCCGACCTCAAGGGCAAGGTCAGCATGCTCACCGAGATGCGCGACACGATGGCGTTCCTGCTGAAGATCACCGGCGGCGACCCCACTGCCGTGACCGACGAGGACTGGGAGAAGGCGATCGAACGTCTGGAGAAGGCGGTCGGTGACGGTCAGTTCCGGCGGTTCACGGGCAACGACTACGTGGACGACCTGAACGCGGGCAACATCGTCGCCTGCGAGGCCTGGTCCGGCGACGTGATCGCGATGCAGTTCGACAACCCGGACATCAAGTTCGTGGTGCCCGAGGAGGGGCTCGCGATCTGGGCCGACAACATGATGGTGCCGAACAAGGCCGACCACAAGGCCAACGCCGAGGCCCTGATGAACTACTACTACGAGCCCGAGGTGGCGGCCACGCTCGCGGCCTGGGTGAACTACATCTGCCCCGTCGAGGGCGCACGTGAGGCGATGGAGAAGATCGACCCGAGCCTGGTCGACAACGACCTGATCTTCCCCTCCGAGGACTTCCTGGCGCAGACGTTCCTCTTCCAGAGCCTCGACGAGAAGACCTCGCGTCGCTACGCGACCGACTTCAACCGGGCGATCGGAGCCTGAGGTTGACGGCCAGGGACCTGGTGATCGACCGGCTCACGAAGCGGTTCGCCGGGTTCGTCGCCGTCGACGATCTCTCGGTGACGGTCCCGCAAGGGTCCTTCTTCGCGCTCCTCGGACCCTCGGGTTGCGGTAAGACGACGACCTTGCGGATGGTCGCCGGCCTCGAGGACCCGACGGCAGGCGCGATCCGCCTCGGGGACCACGACATCACCCACCTCAAGCCGTACCAACGGCCGGTGAACACCGTCTTCCAGTCCTACGCCCTCTTCCCGCACCTCTCGATCTTCGAGAACGTCGCCTTCGGGCTGCGCCGCCAGGGACACAAGGACGTCAAGCAGGCCGTGACGGACATGCTCGACCTCGTCGAGCTCGCGCCGTACGGCGACCGCAAACCGGCGCTGCTCTCCGGTGGCCAGCAGCAGCGGGTGGCACTGGCCCGGGCCCTGATCAACAAGCCTGAGGTGCTGCTGCTCGACGAGCCGCTCGGCGCTCTGGACCTCAAGCTGCGCCGGGGCATGCAGATCGAGCTGAAGCGCATCCAGACCGAGGTCGGCCTCACCTTCGTGCACGTCACGCACGACCAGGAGGAGGCCATGACCATGGCCGACACGATCGCGGTGATGAACGGGGGCGTGATCGAGCAGATGGGCGCGCCCGCCGAGCTCTACGAGAACCCGAGGACGACCTTCGTCGCGAACTTCCTGGGCCAGTCGAACCTGATCGCGGGCACCGTCCGCGGCACCGAGGGCGGGTTCACCCAAGTCGACATGCACGGGGTGGTCGTCTCGGTGCCGGTCGAGCGCACCCACACCACGAACGCCTCCGGCTGGGTCGGCATCCGCCCGGAGAAGGTACTCATCGCCGGGCCGGGGGAGGAGCTCGATGCCCCGGGCAACCACCTCGACGGGGGAGTCGTCACCGACGTCAGCTTCGTCGGGGTCAGTACGCAGTACCTGGTCCGGATGCCCTGGGGGCAGGAGCTCCAGGTCTTCGAGCAGAACACCGGACGGCGCCGCCTGTTCAACAAGGGTGAGACCGTCGACATCTCCTGGCGCCCCGAGTACGCCTTCCTCCTCGACGCTGCCCAGGACGTGAACGCCGGGATCGAGGAGGACTGATGTCCCGGCGGAAGCTCACCGGGTACTGGCTGCTGACGCCCGGGACCCTGTGGCTCGCCTTCTTCTTCCTGGTCCCGACGGTGACCCTGGTGGTCAGCAGCCTGTACGACCCGGAGGGGTCCCTGACCGACGGCTACGTCCTGACCGGCAGGTTCGCCAACTACGCCGACATGATGGAGTTCTACGGTCCGACGATCCTGCGCTCGCTGGGGTACGCGTTCGCCGCGACGCTCGCCTGCCTGGTTCTCGGGTATCCGCTGGCCTACGCGATCGCCTTCAAGGCCGGCCGCTGGAAGAACCTGATGCTGGTCGCGGTGATCGCCCCGTTCTTCACCAGCTTCCTGGTCCGGACCCTGTCGTGGAAGCTGCTGCTCGGTGACCACGGGCCGATCGTCGACTTCCTGCAGACCATCCACCTCCTCGGCGAGGACGGCCGGTTGCTGGCCACGCCGTTCGCGGTGATCACCGGGCTGACCTACAACTTCCTGCCGTTCATGGTGCTGCCGCTGTACGCGAGCCTGGAGAAGATCGACCTCCGGCTGGTCGAAGCGGGCTCCGACCTCTACGCCTCACCGGTGACGACCTTCCGGAAGATCACGCTGCCGCTCTCGATGCCGGGGCTGGTCGCCGGCACCCTGCTCACGTTCATCCCGGCCTCGGGCGACTACATCAACTCCGAGCTCCTGGGGAACCCGCGGACCCGGATGGTCGGCAACGAGGTCCAGGACCTCTTCGCCTCCGGATCGGTGCCGGAGGCCGCCTCGCTGTCGGTGATGCTGATGGCGCTGATCGTGCTTCTCGTCCTGGTGTACGTACGCCGCGCCGGTACCGAGGAGCTGGTGTGATGAGGGCCGTGCGGAACTGGGTCGCCCAGCGCCTGGTGCTCTGGTTCGGGCTGCTGGTGCTGCTCTACATGTTCCTGCCGATCTTCGTCGTCATCCTGATGTCCTTCAACGACCCGGCCTCGCGCCGCGGGTACACCTTCGACGGCTTCACCCTGGACAACTGGACCAACCCGTGCGCTCCGTACCAGCTGTGCAGCTCGGTCTGGGTGAGCATCCAGATCGGCCTCGCTGCAACGCTGCTGGCCACGATCCTCGGAACCCTGATGGCCTTCGCGCTGGTCCGGCACCGGTTCCGGGGCAGGTCCTCGATGAGCCTGTTGATCTTCCTGCCGATGGCCACCCCGGAGATCGTCCTGGGAGCCTCGTTGCTGGCGCTCTTCGTGAACGCCGGGTTCGCCGGGCAGCTCGGGTTCTGGACGATCCTGGTGGCGCACGTGATGTTCTGCCTCTCGTTCGTGGTCGTCACGGTCAAGGCCCGGCTCGCCGGGATGGATCCCCGGCTGGAGGAAGCGGCCACCGACCTCTACGCCACCGAGTGGCAGACCTTCTGGCGGGTCACCTTCCCGATGGTGGCGCCGGGTATCGCGGCGGCCGCGATGCTGAGCTTCTCGCTCTCCTTCGACGACTTCATCATCACCAACCTCAACTCCGGTCAGACGGTGACGTTCCCGATGTTCGTCTGGGGTGCCAACCAACGAGGAATTCCCATGCAGGTCAACGTGATCGGAACCGTGATGTTCCTGATCGCCTTCGCGGTCGTGCTCGGCGGTGAGCTCAACAACCGACGTCGGGCCCGAGCGCTCGCGGGGGTGCGCTCATGAGCGGGGGTTCGGCAGTGGTCCCGCACTGGATCGACGGGGCTGAGCTGGTCGACCCCGACGGTCGGACGGGTCCGATCAGCAACCCGGCCACCGGCCGGGTGACCGGACGGGTCGGGCTGGCCTCGGCGGCGTTGACCGATCAGGCGGTCGCTGCTGCCGTGAAGGCCGCCGAACCGTGGGGCCGGACCTCGCTGACCCGGCGTACCCAGGTGACGTTCGCGTTCCGGGAGATCCTCAACGCCCGCAAGGCCGAGCTGGCGGCTCTGATCACCGCCGAGCACGGCAAAGTCCCCTCCGATGCGCTCGGTGAGGTCACCCGGGGCCTGGAGGTCGTGGAATTCGCCTGCGGGATGCCGCACCTGCTCAAGGGCGGTCACAGCGCCGAGGTCTCCTCGGGGATCGACGTGCACGCCGTTCGACAGGCGCTCGGCGTGGTGGCGGTGATCTCCCCGTTCAACTTCCCGGCGATGGTCCCGCTCTGGTTCGTCCCGATCGCGATCGCGGCCGGGAACGCCGTGGTGCTCAAGCCGAGCGAGAAGGACCCGTCCGCGGCGAACCTGATCGCCCGGTGGTACGCCGAGGCAGGACTCCCGCCGGGCGTGCTCACCGTGCTGCACGGCGACAAGGAGGCCGTCGACGGCCTGTTGATCCACCCGGACGTCGCCGCGGTCTCGTTCGTCGGCTCGACCCCGGTGGCGCGGTACGTCTACGAGACCGGGACCGCCCACGGCAAGCGGGTCCAGGCGCTGGGTGGCGCGAAGAACCACATGGTGGTGCTGCCCGACGCCGACCTGGACCTCGCCGCCGACGCGGCGGTGAGCGCCGGGTTCGGGTCTGCAGGGGAGCGCTGCATGGCGATCTCCGCCCTGGTTGCGGTCGAACCCGTCGGGGACGCGCTGGTCGCGAAGATCGTCGAGCGGATGGCGAAGCTCACCGTCGGGGACGGCGGTGCTGAGGCCTGGGCCGGGGGCTCCGAGCCGGACATGGGACCGCTCGTCACCCGGGAGCACCGCGACAGGGTGGCCGGCTACCTCGACGCCGGGGTGGAAGAGGGCGCGAGCCTGGTCGTCGACGGTCGCGAGACGCCGGTGGCCGGTGCCGCCGAAGGGTTCTGGCTGGGCCCGTCGCTGATCGACCACGTGC
Source organism: Marmoricola sp. (assembly GCA_041618295.1). GTDB lineage: Bacteria > Actinomycetota > Actinomycetes > Propionibacteriales > Nocardioidaceae > Marmoricola. The sequence continues at coordinate 97,798 of JBFJNH010000003.1, read as the reverse complement.
GCCCGGGCATGAGCGTGCACTCCGACGAGATCTTCGGGCCGGTGCTGAGCGTGCTGCGGGTGGCGTCGTACGACGAGGCGATGGGGGTGATCGCCGCGCTGCCGTACGGCAACGGGACGGCGATCTTCACCCGGGACGGGGGCGCGGCCCGCCGTTTCTGCGAGGAGGTGGAGGTCGGCATGGTCGGGGTCAACATCCCGATCCCGGTGCCGGCAGCGTTCTACTCCTTCGGCGGCTGGAAGGCCTCGCTGTTCGGTGACACCCACGCGTACGGCGCCGAGGGGGTGCACTTCTACACCCGCGGCAAGGTGGTGACCACGCGCTGGCCTGATCCGGGTTCGGGCGGGGTGAACCTCGGCTTCCCGCAGAACGACTAGCCGAACCCGGTCCGGGCGGACCCTCAGAGGTGGTTCTCCGCCTCGGTCAGCACCGAGCGCAGGGCCCGCTCCATCTCGTCGAAGTGCTGCTGGTCGCAGATCAGCGGCGGCGCGAGCTGGACGACCGGGTCGCCGCGGTCGTCGGCCCGGCAGTAGATCCCGGCCTCGAAGAGCGCCTTGGAGAGGAAGCCGCGCAGCAGTCGCTCGCACTCGCCGTCGTCGAAGGTCTCCTTGGTCGTCTTGTCCTTGACCAGCTCGATCCCGTAGAAGTAGCCGTCGCCGCGGACGTCGCCGACCAGCGGGAGGTCGAGCAGTTTCTCCAGGGTGTCGCGGAAGGCGTCCTCGTTGTCCAGGACGTTCTGGTTCAGCTTCTCCCGCTCGAAGATGTCGAGGTTAGCCATCGCGACGGCGGTCGAGACCGGGTGGCCGCCGAAGGTGTACCCGTGCAGGAAGGTCTCGCCGCTGTTCTTGAACGGCTCGAAGAGCCGGTCGGTGGCGATCATCGCGCCCAGGGGTGAGTAACCCGAGGTGAGGCCCTTGGCGCAGGTGATCATGTCCGGCTGGTAGTGGTAGCGGTCGGCTCCGAACATGTGCCCCAGACGTCCGAAGGCGCAGATCACCTCGTCGGAGACGAGCAGTACGTCGTACTGGTCGCAGATCTCCCGGACCCGTTCGAAGTACCCGGGCGGTGGCGGGAAGCAGCCGCCGGCGTTCTGAACCGGTTCGAGGAAGACCGCGGCGACGGTGTCGGCGCCCTCGAACTCGATGGCCTCGGCGATCCGCTCGGCGGCCCACTGGCCGAAGGCGTACTCGTCGGCCCCGGTGCCGCCGCCGAACTCCGCGGGTGCTCGGTAGAGGTTCGTGTTCGGTACCCGGAACGTGCTCGGCACCAAGGGTTCGAAGGGTGCCTTCATCATCGGCAGGCCGGTGATCGACAGGGCCCCCTGGGGGGTGCCGTGGTACGCGATCGCCCTGCTGATCACCTTGTGCTTGCCGGGCCTACCGGTGAGCTTGAAGTAGTTCTTGGCCAGTTTCCAGGCGGTCTCGACGGCTTCACCGCCGCCGGTGGTGAAGAAGACCCGGTTGAGATCACCGGGCGCGTAGTCCGCGACGCGTTCGGCGAGGTCGATCGCTCCCGGGTGGGCGTAGGACCAGATCGGGAAGAAGGCGAGCTTCTCGGCCTGCTTGGCCGCGGCCTCGGCCAGCTCGGCGCGACCGTGACCTGCCTGGACCACGAAGAGGCCGGAGAGTCCATCGAGGTACCGGCGTCCCTCGGTGTCGTAGATGTAGGCGCCCTCGCCGCGTTCGATGGTAGGGATCTCGCCGGTCTGGTAACCCGAGTGCCGGGTGAAGTGCATCCAGAGGTGGTCCCGGGCCGCCTGCTGACGGGTTGCGTCGCTCATGGGGGCAGTCTGCCAAGCCCCTAGCGACCAAAGCAAGTGAATCCGAACCATATTGCGACCTACTACGTTGCTTTCGCGTAAACATTCGACGTCAATCTGCGGATTTCGTTGTTCCTGCTTGACGGCGGCTAGTCATCTGGTTTGACTGGGCGCATGTCTTCCGAACCGGTCTTCCAGAACTTCGTCAACGGTGAGGCGGTCGACGCCGCGGACGGGGCGACCTACGACGTCCTCGACCCCACGACCGGTCAGGTCTACGCCAAGGCGCCGATGTCCGGCTCCGAGGACGTCGACCGCGCCTACGCCGCGGCGGCCACCGCCTTCGAGTCCTGGGGGAGTACGACCCCGCAGGAGCGCGCCGCTGCGCTGCTCAAGATCGCCGACGCGATCGAGGCGCGCGCTGAGGAGTTCAACGCCGTCGAGTCCCGCGACACCGGCAAACCGTTGCACCTCACGCTGAGCGAGGAGATGCCCTACGCCTGGGACCACTTCCGGTTCTTCGCCGGCGCCGCCCGGGTGCTGGAGGGACGCTCGGCCGGGGAGTACATGACCGACCACACCTCCTGGATCCGGCGCGAGCCGATCGGCGTCGTCGGCCAGGTGACGCCGTGGAACTACCCGTTGCTGATGATGATCTGGAAGATCGCCCCCGCTCTCGCCGCCGGCAACACGATCGTGCTCAAGCCGAGCGACACCACCCCGGCCAGCTCCACGCTGCTGGCCGAGCTGTGCCAGGAGTTCCTGCCTCCGGGGGTCCTGAACGTGATCTGCGGGGACCGGGACACCGGGCGGTCCCTGGTCGAGCACAAAATCCCGCAGATGGTCGCGATCACCGGGTCGGTGCGCGCCGGCATGGAGGTGGCCGGGTCCGCGGCCACCGACCTCAAGCGCGTCCACCTCGAGCTCGGCGGGAAGGCCCCGGTGGTCGTCTTCGACGATGCCGACATCGCCAAGGCCGCGGAGGGCATCGCCGGCGCCGGGCTCTTCAACGCCGGCCAGGACTGCACCGCGGCCACCCGGGTGCTGGTCGGTCCGGGGATCCACGACGAGTTCGTCGCCGCGCTGGCGGAGGCCGCGGTCGGGATGCCGACCGGGATGCCGGACAGCGAGGACACCTACTACGGGCCGCTGAACAGCCAGGCCCAGCTGGAGAAGGTCGCCGGGATGGTCGACCGGCTGCCGGACCACGCGAACCTCGTCACCGGTGGCACCCGCAACGGCAGCACCGGGTTCTTCTACGACCCGACGGTGCTCTCCGGCCTGCGCCAGGACGACGAGCAGATCCAGCAGGAGATCTTCGGGCCCGTGATGACGGTGCAGAAGTTCAGCGACGAGGCCGAGGCGCTGCGCTGGGCGAACGGGGTCGAGTACGGCCTCTCCGCCAGCGTCTGGACCGCCGACCACGGGCGGGCGCTGCGGATGTCCAAGGGCCTCGACTTCGGCGTCGTCTGGATCAACACCCACATCCCGTTCATCTCCGAGATGCCGCACGGCGGGTTCAAGCACTCCGGGTACGGCAAGGACCTCTCCATGTACGGCCTGGAGGACTACACCCGGATCAAGCACGTCATGAGCTACTTCGGTGAGTAGCCGTCCGATGAAGATCCTGTTGATCGGCGCGGGTGGCGTCGGCGGCGCGTTCGCCGCGATCGCGGCCCGCCGCGACTTCTACGAGGCGATCGTGATCGCCGACTACGACCTGGCACGGGCGGAGAAGGCCGCGGCGGTCGACGCGCGGTTCGTCGCTGCCCGGGTCGACGCCTCCGCACAGGAGTCGGTCGAAGCGCTCTGCCGCGAGCACGGCATCACGCACGTGATGAACGCGGTCGACCCGGTCTTCAACATGCCGGTGTTCCACGGCGCGTTCGCCGCCGGGGCGGACTACCTGGACATGGCGATGTCGCTGTCCACGCCGCACCCGACGGCGCCGTACGAGGAGTGCGGGGTCAAGCTCGGCGACGAGCAGTTCGCCCTCGCCGACCAGTGGCAGGCCGCCGGGCGGCTCGCCCTGGTCGGGTGCGGGGTCGAGCCCGGTCTCTCCGACGTCTTCGCCCGGTACGCCGCGGACCACCTGTTCAGCGAGATCGACGAACTCGGGACCCGCGACGGGGCCAACCTGGTGGTCACCGACGACGACGGCAACGAGATCTTCGCACCGTCGTTCTCGATGTGGACCACCATCGAGGAGTGTCTGAACCCGCCGGTGATCTGGGCCGGTGACGGGACCGGTGCAGGGCATTGGCACACCACCGCCCCGTTCAGCGAGCCGGAGGTGTTCGACTTCCCCGAAGGGATCGGCCCGGTCGAGTGCGTCAACGTCGAGCACGAGGAAGTGCTGCTGATGCCCCGCTGGGTGAACTGCAAGCGGGCCACGTTCAAGTACGGCCTGGGCGACGAGTTCATCAACATCCTCAAGGTGCTGCACACCCTCGGGCTGGACCGCACCGAGAAGGTGAACGTCAAGGGGGCCCTGGTCAGCCCCCGCGACGTGGTCGCGGCGGTCCTTCCCGACCCCGCGACGGTGGGTCCCCGGATGACCGGGAAGACCTGCGCCGGACTCTGGGTGACCGGGAAGGACAAGCAGGGAGCGCCGCGATCGACGTACCTGTACCACGTGGTCGACAATGAGGCCGTGATGGCCGAGTACGGTCACCAGTGCGTCGTCTGGCAGACCGCGGTCAACCCGGTGATCGCCCTGGAGCTGCTCGCCACCGGCGTCTGGTCCGGTAGCGGTGTCCTCGGTCCCGAGGCCTTCGACGCGGTCCCCTTCCTGGACCTGCTCACCGCCTACGGTTCGCCGTGGGGCCAGCAGGAAGTGCAGCGCGAGAGGGAGGTCTCATGACCGCGGGCGGCCCCGGACTCCCGCAGGAGCGCCGGCTGGTCACCGAGATCCCCGGGCCGCGGTCCCGCGCCCTGCAGGAGCGCCGGCTGGCCGCGGTCGCCTCCGGCGTCGGCAGCGTGCTCCCGGTCTACGTCGCCGCCGCTGGCGGTGGTGTCCTCCTCGACGTCGACGGGAACTCCCTGATCGACCTCGCCTCGGGCATCGCCGTCACCTCGGTGGGCAACGCCGCTCCGGAGGTCGTGGAGCGGGTCACCGAGCAGGTGGCTGCGTTCACGCACACCTGTTTCATGGTCGCCCCGTACGACGGGTACGTGGCGGTCTGCGAGCAGCTCGCCGAGCTGACGCCCGGCACCCACGCCAAGAAGGCCGCCCTGTTCAACTCCGGCGCCGAGGCGGTCGAGAACGCGGTCAAGATCGCCCGGGTGCACACCGGCCGGTCGGCGGTCGTCGTGGTCGACCACGCCTACCACGGCCGCACCAACCTGACGATGGCGATGACCGCGAAGAACATGCCGTACAAGGACGGATTCGGTCCGTTCGCGAACGAGGTCTACCGCGCTCCGGTCTCCTACCCGTTCCGCGACGGCCTCAGCGGGACCGAGGCGGCCGCGCGCACGATCGAGGTGATCGAGAAGCAGGTCGGCCCGGGCAACACCGCCTGCCTGGTGATCGAACCGATCCTCGGCGAGGGCGGCTTCATCGTTCCGGCGCCGGGGTACCTGGCCGCGCTGGCCGAGTACGCGGCGGCGCAGGGCATCGTCTTCGTCGCCGACGAGATCCAGTCCGGGATGTGCCGGACCGGGGCGTGGTTCGCGTGCGAGCACGAGGGGTTCGTCCCGGACCTGGTCACGGTGGCCAAGGGAGTCGCTGGGGGACTCCCTCTGGCTGCCGTGGTCGGTCGGGCCGAGATCATGGACGCGGTGCACGTCGGCGGACTCGGGGGGACCTACGGGGGCAACCCGGTGGCCTGCGCGGCGGCCCTCGGCGCGATCGCGACGATGAAGGAGCTGGACCTGAACGCCCGGGCCGCCGAGATCGAGGCGCTGCTGGTCGGTCGGCTGCGCGAGCTCGCGTCGCGGTTCCCGGCGATCGGGGACGTTCGAGGCCGGGGTGCGATGGTCGCGGTCGAGATCGTCGTACCGGGGACGACCGAACCCGACGCCGCGACGGCCGCCAGGCTCAGCGCCGGGTGCCACCAGGCCGGGGTGCTGACCCTGACCTGCGGGACCTACGGCAACGTGCTCCGGTTCCTGCCGCCGCTGGTAGCCCCGGACCACCTCCTGCACGAGGCGATGGACGTGCTCGCCGAGGTCATCCCCGGACGGTCCTGAGCTGTCAGGAGACCGTGACCAGGTCGCGCCCGACGAGGTCGTCGAGGAAGGCGACGATGTCGTCCCTGCAGGCCTCGGCCGGAACGTCGTACTCGGACGTGACCAGGAGGACCAGGTCCTCCAGGCTCCGGTCCTCGTCGAGGTAGCGCCAGATCGACGCGGCCACGTCCCGCATCGCGAAGTACTCGCCCTGTTCCTGGCCCATCATCACCAGTTCGCCGTCCATCTCCACGGCCTGCAGCTCGGGGCGGCGGGCGTAGCGGGAGTCGGGGCGCCGGGTGGTCATGCGCACTCCTGAGAGGGATCGGTTCGGATGTCGGCCAGGATCGTATCGGCGGTGGCGGAGACCGTCATGGTCTCCGCCGGCCGACGCACCCGCGACAGCCGGGCGCCGCTGACCAGCATGGCGCACTGCTGCAAATGGCGGGCCACGGCATCCGGCCCGTGCACCAGCTCGTTGCGGTAGGTGTGCTCGTGGAGGAGCCCGTACGTGGCGGCACCCTGCACCCGTTCGGTGGTCAGGTCGCTCCCGTGGTGCCGTTCCAGGACGTAGATCCAGCGCACCGGCAGTGGCGCCAGGGCCGCTCGTCGGAGGGGCAGCTGGAACTTCTCGTGCTCGTCGTTGACCCGTTCCAGGCCGGCGCTGGGGACGCCGAGCCGCTGCAGAGCGTCGTCCCACAGCTTGATCCTCGGATAGCCGGGGATCGCCCGCCCGTCGCCGTCGACCGGGACCACGTCGTCGGACAGCACGTCGTACCCACGTCGGTCGAACTCGGCGGCCAAGGTCGACTTGCCCGCCCCGGAATGACCGACGACCACGGCGCAGGCGTTCCCGATCCGGATGGCGTTGCCGTGCAGCACCAGGTGGTCGCGCTGCATCATCACCGCACCCATCACGGTGCCGAGGAGGAAGAGGCGGACCGCCCGTACGTCGGCACCCGGAGCGGTGTCGATGGTGATCTCGCGGCCGTCGCGGGCCTCGTACCGGCCCACGTCGGGCACCTCGACGCCGCAGGCGTTGCCGGCCCGCCAGAGGCCGTACGGCAGTGGTCGGTCGCTGACCGGTGGCGCGGGGAGCGAGCCGAGGCGCACGTTCACGTCGGGCTCCTCGACGGCCTCCACCGGGGACCCCAGGTCCGGTAGCTCGATCTCGCTGCGAAGCGTCAGCCCGTAGACCTCGTAGAACGTGGCGGAAGGTGCGGTCACGCGCTCCCCACCCGTTCTGAGCGCGGGGTCCAGGCAAAGGTTCCGACAGCGGTGTACCCGCTGCCGCTCCCGCCCGTCACGGGCACGTCTCCTGCACGGACCCAAGCATGGGCGACCAGGGCGCCGCCGTCGCGCCGAACTCCGAAAGTGACGGTGTGCCGGATCCTCCGCAGCGAGAGGAAGGTCCGCGCGGTGAGGGCCTGGGGGTAGCAGTCGGCGCGGAGCGGGTGGTGCGCCGCCGCAGCCTCCACGATCCGGCCGATGTGCACGGCCCGGGCGCGTTGGACCGGGTCGAGCGGTACCCCGGGTTCGGCTCCGGCCACCGACCGGTCCTCGCCGAGCAGGCGCCGTACGGCGGTGAACGGCAGTACCGCGATCAGCACCCGGTAAAACGCGAGCAAGGACCAGGCGGCGCCGAAACGCACCTGGTCCTTGAGTCCTAAACGGACAAAACCCCGTACCGTGGGAACGAATCGCATGGGACGTGGCCTCGCGACACCCGGAGGTGCCAGTTGAGTGGGCTGAGCCGTCAGCTACCGAGGGTCGGGAACGGGATCGTGATCCCGATTCCGATGTCGATGTCGCTGGTGGCACGCAGGCTAAGCGACTCCAGCTTCGGAGCGCTGTAGGCCTTGTCAGAACCGGTCATGTGGAGCTCCTGTCGGTTATTGCCTTCTCAATGCTGCCAACGAACGTTCGTCGCGAAAGTGATGGATGGATGGGTTGGACCGAAAAGTTCTGCCTATTGGACTAGGCCAGTTCTGATTTGACGGGTTTTGCTGCTCATCGTTGGGAGCGAGTCCTAGTCTTTCGGCATGCTGCCGAGCCCTGTTGCCGTCCGGCGTGTGCGGGACTGGGTTCGGGGTGGGCTCCTCCTCGAGGCCGGTCGTGCCTGGACCCCCGATACCGCCGGAGAACCTCCGGCCGATCTGGTCGCGGCTGTGCGTCGGCATCGGGTCGAGGAACTGGTGATCGCGCGCGCCTCCGCGCTCGCCGTCCCCGAGGCCGTCGTCGGCGAGCTGGCCGCCCACCGGGACGCGAGCCGGCAGGCACTGATCGTCCAGGTCCTGGAGCTCGCCCGCGTCCGGGCGCTGCTCGCCGCTGCCGGCATCCGTTCGCTCTCGTTCAAGGGCCCCGTGCTGGCGGTGCAGACCACAGGGGATCTGGCCGCCCGGGGCCGAGGAGACATCGATCTGTTGATTCCCCCGGACCAGGTGGTGGCAGCGCACCGCGTGCTGTGCTCGCACGGCTGGGCTCTCCGCGGTGGGAGCGAAGTCGAACCAGGAACGTGGGCCTGGGACCACGTGCTGCGTTCGTTCAACGCCTTCACCTATGACGGCTCTACGGCAGCGATCGACCTGCACTGGCGACTCGACCCGACCTGGGACGCGCTGCCGGACTTCGACACGGCCTGGAGTCGGCACGAGGTCGTCGACATCGGGGGCGTCACGATCCCGACCCTGGGCCGTGCCGACGTCCTGGGCCATACCAGCCTGCACGCCGCCAAGGACTCCTACCGGTGGATCCGGAACCTGGTCGATCTGCACCGCCTGGCCAGTGATCCGCGTACCTGGGAGGTCGCCGGAGGCGCGGATCCGCTCCGCCGGCTGGAGGTCGAGGCTCTGGCGGTGACCCGCTTCGTGGTCGGGCTGCCGGAGAGCGTGCCGGACCACGTGCTGTCCCAGCTCGACCGGGTCCCGACGTCCACCCTTGACCGGGCGGTCCGGATCCAGGAGGGTCCGGTGCACGCGGCGGTGCCATTCCCCGGGGTCGAGAGTCTGCGCCTGATGAGGTACATGGTGAAGGCCAGTCGGACCCGGCGGGACCTGGTGCACTCGGCGGTCAGCACCGCTCTGCCGGTGAAGGCGGTCGTCGGCATCGAGAGCCGGTCCGCCTGGACCGGGGTGCCGCTGACACTGTGGTACCGGGTTCGGCGGCTCCGCCGGCGCAGCGTCGCGTGGGCCCGTCGGGAACCGGGCGCCGGGGTCACCGACCCCCTGGTCAGGACGCTGCGTTGATCGGCCGCGCGCGGCAGTGTCTGAGGTTGATGGCCGACACCGTCGGGACCGGGCGCGTCGGGGCCTTGCTCGCGCTCCAGTTCGTGGTCGCGGTGCTCGAGGGTGCCGGACTGGTCCTGCTCGTTCCGGTGATCCAGGCGATGGGTGGGGGGGACCGGTTCTCGGTTCCGGGTCTGACCGTCGAGCTCTCGCTGTTCTGGGCCTTCGCGTCGGTGGTCCTGGTGGTGCTGCTCCGAGGCGTGCTGTCCTGGCGCGCGTCGGTACTCGCCGTCGAGATCCGCCTCGCCACGATCGACCGGGTTCGGCTCGGGCTGATCGACGACCTGTACTCGTCCGACTGGACCTTCCTGGCAGGCCAGCGCCGTAGCCACCTGGTCGAGAGCCTGACCACCAACGTCGAGCGCGCCCAGAGCGCTGTCGCGGCGGTGCTGCGCCTCCTGGTCGGCTCCTTCGTCCTGGCAGCGACGGCGTCCGTCGCGGTGCTGTTGGCGCCGGCGATCGGGGGGCTGGCCCTGGTCGCCGTGCTCGTGGTGATGCTGGCGGCCTCCCGCTCCACGAGAGCGGCCACCCGGCTCGGTCAGGTGATGAGCCAGCGGATGTCCGACTTCGGTGCCGCGCTCTCGGACTCGCTCGCCTCTGCCCGGGTGATGCGCGCGCACGGTGCCGAGCGGGCCTGGTCGGACCTCGTGCGCGACGAGGCCGAGCGGGTGCGGGCGGTCAGACGCAGCTTCGTGGCCCGCGCGACGATGGTCACCTCGGCGCTCGGCGTGGTCGCGGTGCTGGCGGTGCTCGTGCTGATCCTGATCGGTCGCGAGGTCGGGCTTTCCCTGGCCGAGCTCGCCGCCCTGCTGGTGGTGTCGACGCGGTTGCTCACCTCCGCCCAGGGCCTGCTGACCACGGCGCAGCAGTTCGCCAACGACGTCCCTGCCTTGGAGAGGCTCACCGAGTTCCACGCGGAGGTGCTGCTGCACCCCGAGGTGGTGGGGGGGTCCCCGGGGGCGGCCGGACCGGCGACGCGGGTCCGCGAGGGTCACACGTCGGTTCCACTGCTCGAGCTGCGCGGTGTCGGAGTGCGGTACGACGAGGCCGGCGCGCCTGCGCTCGACGGGATCGACCTGGAGGTCCGGGCGAGCGGTCTGGTGACCGTGACCGGGCCCAGCGGCTCCGGCAAGAGCACGCTGCTGGATGTCGTCCTCGGGCTGCTTCCGCCGCAGCAGGGGGCACTGCTGGTCGACGGTGAGCCGCTGGTCGACCTCGCCCGGTGGCGGAGTCGGATCGGCTACGTCCCGCAGCAGACCGTCCTGGTTCCCGGCACCGTCCTGCAGAACCTGGCGTGGTCCCTGCAGGTCGGGTCGTCGCTCTCCGAGGAGCGTGCCTGGGCCGCTCTGCGCACCGCCCGTTTGGAGGAGGTGGTCGCTGGGCTGCCCGGGGCGTTGGAGGCACCTCTGCACGAGCTCGCCGGGCTCTCCGGCGGCGAGCAGCAGCGGTTGGCGATCGCGCGGGCCCTGGTCCGGGACCCCGAGCTGCTGATCCTCGACGAGGCCACCAGTGCGCTGGACCGGGCTACCGAGCAGGCGGTGCTGGCCGGGCTCCTGGACGGGAACCGGGCGGTCCTGATGGTCACCCATCGTGCCGTCCCGAACGTCCCGGGTGAGGTCCTGCGGCTCGAGGGGGGACGGGTCGTCGCCGACTGACCTCGTTCCGGCCCGCGCAATTGGAACGATCAAGTTCTCTCGGTTACCGTCGTGACGTGCGCGCCATTCGACGATTCACGGTCCGTCCCGTTCTTCCGCCCGCTCTGGCTCCGGTGCTGGAGCTGGTGACCAACCTGCGCTGGTCCTGGCATCCCCAGACCCAGGACGTCTTCGCCGCGATGGACCCGGTGGCCTGGGCCGAGTCCGGCAAGGACCCTGTCCGGATGCTCGGGATGATCCCGGCCGATCGTCTCGAGGACCTGGCCGCCGATGCCGACTTCCTCGGCCGGCTCGGGACGGCGCACGCGGACCTGACGGCGTACCTGACGGGCGCCCGCTGGTTCGGCAAGCGCGACCCGGGGGCGACCGCGCCGCGGGCGATCGCCTACTTCTCGCCCGAGTACGGGATCACCTCGGTGCTCCCGCAGTACTCCGGGGGCTTGGGCATCCTCGCCGGTGACCACCTCAAGACCGCGAGCGACCTCGGTGTCCCGCTGATCGGCGTCGGGTTACTCTACCGGCACGGCTACTTCCGGCAGTCGCTCTCCCGCGAGGGGTGGCAGCAGGAGACCTACCCGGTGCTCGACCCGGACGGCCTGCCGATCGTGCCGCTGCGCGAGCAGGACGGCGCCCACGCACAGGTCTCGGTCGAGATACCGGGCGACCACCCGCTGCTGGCCCGGATCTGGGTCGCGCAGGTCGGCCGGGTCCCGCTGCTGCTGCTGGACTCGGACGTGGAAGCCAACCCGACGGCCCTGCGCGAGGTCACCGACCGGCTCTACGGCGGCACCGTGGAGCACCGGCTGCGCCAGGAGCTGCTCCTCGGCATCGGCGGCGTCCGGGCGCTGCGGACGTGGTCGCGGATCACCGGGGCACCCGATCCGGAGGTCTTCCACACCAACGAGGGTCACGCCGGCTTCCTGGGCCTGGAGCGGATCCGGGAGCTCACCGTCGCCGACGGGGGCCCAGGGCTCGACTTCGCCGCCGCGCTCGAGGTCACCCGGGCCGGGACCGTCTTCACCACCCACACCCCGGTCCCGGCCGGCATCGACCGGTTCCCGCGCGACCTCGTCGAGCAGTACTTCGGCGGGCACAGCCCGCTGACCGGAGTGCCGGTGGAGGACGTACTGGCGCTCGGCACCGAGGACTACGAGGGCGGCGACCCGGGCGTCTTCAACATGGCGGTGATGGGATTCCGGCTGGCGCAGCGCGCCAACGGGGTCTCGCTGCTTCACGGGAACGTCAGCCGCGGGATGTTCAACGGCCTCTGGTCGTCGTTCGACGAAGCCGAGGTCCCGATCACCTCGGTGACCAACGGCGTGCACGCGCCGACCTGGGTCGCGCGGGAGGTCTTCGAGCTCGCGGTCCGTCACGGCGCCGACGTCGACAGCGACGACGACGAGGTGTGGTCGGTGGTCGATAAGATCTCCGCCGAGGAGCTCTGGGCGACCAAGCGCGAGCTCCGGTCCCGGCTGGTCGAGGACGCCCGCTCCCGGCTGCGGAAGTCCTGGCAGCAGCGCGGTGCCGCGGCCGGTGAGCTCGGCTGGATCGACGATGTGCTCGACCCGGACGTGCTCACCATCGGGTTCGCGCGCCGGGTGCCGTCGTACAAGCGGCTCACGCTGATGCTGCACGACCGGGAACGGCTCACCCGGATCCTGCTCGATCCCGACCGTCCGGTCCAGCTCGTCATCGCCGGCAAGTCGCACCCGGCCGACGAGGGCGGCAAGAAGATGATCCAGGAGATCGTCCGGTACGCCGACGAGGCGGGGGTGCGGCACCGGATCGTCTTCCTGCCCAACTACGACATCGCGATGGCCCAGCCGCTCTACCCGGGCTGCGACGTGTGGCTGAACAACCCCCTGAGGCCTTACGAGGCGTGCGGCACCTCGGGTATGAAGGCGGCGCTCAACGGTGGTCTGAACCTCTCCATCCTCGACGGCTGGTGGGATGAGTGGTACGACGGCGACAACGGCTGGGCGATCCCCTCCGCGGACGGTGTTGACGACCCCGACCAACGCGACCTGATCGAGGCGAACGCGCTCTACGACCTGATCGAGAACGAGGTCGCGCCCCGCTTCTACGACCACACGGCGCACTCCGGTGCTGGCGACGGGCTGCCGATCCGCTGGATCGAGATGGTCCGGCACACCTTGAAGTCGCTCGGGCCGAAGGTGCTCTCGACCCGGATGGTCAAGGAGTACGTCGAGCGACTCTACGTGCCGGCCGCGGAGGCGGCACGGGCGATCGCCGTACCGGACGGGTCCAGCTCCTACCACGGTGCCCGGGACCTGGCGGCGTTCAAGGCCCGGGTCCGTGACGGGTGGGTGCAGGTCCGGATCGACCACGTCGACACCTCCGGGGTCTCCGAGTCCCCGGAGGTCGGCGGCGTACTCGATCTGGAGGTGTTCGTCTCCCTCGGTGACCTCGCTCCGGCCGACGTCGCCGTCCAGCTGGTGCACGGGCGGGTCAAGGGCGAGGACGCCCTGCTCGACCCGGCCACCGCGAACCTCGCCCTCGTCGAGACCTACGAGGGCGGCCGCCACCGTTTCGCCACCCAGCTCCCGCTGGACCGACCCGGCCCCTTCGGCTACACCGTCCGGGTGCTCCCGCAGCACCGCGCGCTGGCGAACGCCGCCGAGCTCGGCCTGGTGGCGATGGCCTGAGGTTTCACTGGGTACCCAGTGAAACCTGGTTTGAGCACCTGAAGATTGAGTGGCTCGAACACAGGTTTGCTGGGTCAACGAACGCAGATCGGCTGCACACCCGCTCCCCGCGCCGGGATGTCCACATGCGCTGCGGGCCTGGCGCACCGTCGGTCATGCGTTTCAGCATCGTCGGGGCATGGACGAACTCTCGACGTTGCACCCCGGCGGTGTCTTCCTTCGCCGGGAGGCGCTCGCACACGGCTACGACGACGCTGATCTGCGTCGAGCGATCCAGTCCGGGGCATTGGCCCGGGTTCGGCACGGTGCCTACGTCTCCGCCAGCGAGTGGTCCGCCGCGGATCGGCAAGTGCGCCACCTTCTCGCCTGCCGAGCGGTGCTCCTGAGTCATGGCGACCAGGTGGCCTTGTCCCATGTCTCCGGCGCGCTTGCTGCGGGCCTGAAGGTCTGGGGCGCCGATCTCTCCAAGGTGCACCTTGTACGTCGAGACACCGTCACCGGGCGTCGGATGGGAGACGTCGTTCACCACGTGGGCTCATGGTCAGACCTTGCGGTGCACGAGTTCGACGGCATGCGTGCGGTGGACCCGGCTGGGTGCGCCCTGGGACTGGCGGCAACCAACTCCGTCGAGTCGGGGGTCGTGTCCCTTGACTCCGTCTACGACCTCGGATTCGGCTCGCCAGAAGACCTCCACAAGCTGCACCAGAGCCTTGGCTCCTGGCCCGGTTCGAAGCGCTTGCAGGTTTCGCTGAGGCTCGCCCAGCCAGGAGCCCAGTCTGTTGGCGAGTCCAGGTTGCGGTTCCTGTGCTGGCTCGGACACCTTCCGAGACCGACGCTGCAGTACGTCGTACGCGATCGCAACGGAGACGTCATCGGCACGACGGACATGGCGTGGCCGGGGTTGGGTGTCCTGGGTGAGTTCGATGGCAAGGTCAAGTTCGAGAAATACCTGCGTCCAGGTGAGAAGCCGAGCGATGCGGCCTTCAGGGAGAAGGTCCGTGAGGATCGGCTGCGCGAAGCGACTGGCTGGAGGTTGATCAGATTCGTTTGGGCGGACCTGGCGGATCGCACGGGCACGATCGGACGACTGAGAGCGACGTTGCGTCCATGATCGAACCACTGAACCTGTGGAAGAACACGCAATGCTTCAAGTGCGCATGCACGGGATCACTGGGTACCCAGTGAAACTGGCACCCTCAGGCCTGGCGCAGGACCACCAGCGACTGGGCGCCCAGGGTGAAGGTCTCCCCGGCGCGGACCGTCCGATCCTGCTCGAGGGTCGGGTCGGTGGTGAGCACGACCTGACCGGACTGCACCCAGGCGTTCTCCGGGAGTCGGATCTCGCAGTCGTGGTCCGAGCCGTTGAGCCAGAGCAGGAAGGACGCGTCGCGCTGCTGCTCACCGCGGGGGCCGGGGGAGCGGAGCGGGTCGCCGGAGACGAACATCCCGAGGGTGCGCAGGTCGCCGTCGTGCCAGTCGTCGCCGGTCATCTCGCGGCCGGCCGGGTGGATCCAGGCCAGGTCCTTGGGCCCGCCCCTGATCGCCGGACGACCCTCGAACCAGTGCCGTTGGCGTAGGGCGGGGTGCTCGCGACGGATGGTGAGCGCGGTCCTGGTGATGTCCCACATCCCCAGCCACGCATCGTCCGGGCGCCAGTCGATCCACGAGGTCTCGTTGTCCTGGGCGTAGGGGTTGTTGTTGCCGCCCTGGGTGCGTCCGCGTTCGTCACCGGCGGTGATCATCGGGACCCCGTTGGAGAGGCAGAGGGTGATCATCAGGTTCGCCGCGATCCGCTGCCTGCGTCCGACGACGTCGGGATCGGTGCTCGGCCCCTCGACCCCGCAGTTCTGCGAGCGGTTGTTGTCGGTGCCGTCCCGGTTCTCCTCGCCGTTGGCCTCGTTGTGCTTCTCGGCGTACGAGACCAGGTCACGCAGGGTGAACCCGTCGTGGGCGGTGATGAAGTTGACCGACGCGTACGGCGACCGGCCGTCGTCGGCGTACAGGTCGGAGGAGCCGGCGAGCCGGGTCGCGACCGTCCTGATCCCGTCGGAGTGGCCACGCCAGAAGTCGCGCATGGTGTCGCGGAACTGGTCGTTCCACTCCACCCACGGGGGCGGGTACTCACCGACCCGGTAGCCGTCGCCGGAAGCGTCCCACGGCTCGGCGATCAGCTTCGCGTGCCGCAGCGCCGGGTCCTGGCCGATGGTGATCAGCAGGTTGCTCGTCATGTCGACGGAGTAGCCCGACCGGGTCAGGGCGGAGAGCAGGTCGAAGCGGAACCCGTCGACGTGCATCTCGGTCACCCAGTAGCGCAGCGAGTCCAGGATCAGCCGCAGCGCCTGGGGGTTCTGGGCGTTGACGGTGTTCCCGCACCCGGTGACGTCCCAGTAGGTGTCGTCGAAGAGCGCGTGCGCCGGGATCGCCCCTTCCTCCTCCGGCTCCGGTACGGCGACCCGGTGGTACATCCCGCGGTCGTCGAGGCCGCGGAAGCTGTACGTCGGCCCGAGCGCCCCCGCCTCCGCGGTGTGGTTGTAGACCACGTCGAGGATGACCTCGATCCCGGCGGCGTGGAAGTTCTTCACCATCTGCTTGAACTCGGTCACCTGTTGACCGCGATCACCCGAGGCCGAGTACGCCGCGTGCGGGGCGAAGAAGCCGATCGAGTTGTAACCCCAGTAGTTGCTCAGGCCGAGCTCGGCCAGGTGCGGCTCGGAGAAGAACTGGTGCACCGGCAGGAGCTCGACGGCGGTCACGCCGAGGTCGGTCAGGTAGCGGATCACCTCGGGGCTGCCGAGGCCGGCGTAGGTCCCGCGCAGCTCCTCGGGGATCTCGGCGTGCAGGGCGGTGAAGCCCTTCACGTGCAGCTCGTAGATCACCGAGTCGCGCCACCGGCGACGCTGGGGCGGGTCGCCGTCGGGACCCCAGTCGAACGGGTCGTGGACGACCACGCTGCGCGCTGTGGCCGGTGCCGAGTCGAGCTCGCTGGGGCTCTCCGGGTGGGTCAGGTCGTGGGCGAAGATCTCCGGACCGGGGGTGACCGACCCGCTGACCGCCCGGCCGTAGGGGTCGAGCAGCAGCTTGTTGACGTTGAAGCGCAGACCTTGCGAGGGCTGCCACGGCCCGGCGGCCCGGTACCCGTACCGGGTGCCGGGGGTGACGCCGGGGACGGCGCCGTGCCAGATGCCGAGGGAGTGCTCGGTGAGCTGGTACGTCGACTCGGTGCCCTCCTCGTCGAAGAGGCAGACCCACATCGCGGTCGCCTCCGGCGCGGAGACGGCAAAGTTGGTGGATTCCTCCGACCAGGTCGCGCCCAGCGGCCAGCTCCGTCCCGGCCAGACCGGGGCGCGCGCGTCCGGGCTCGTCCAGCGCCAGGTCTCGGATGCCATCACCCGATCATGGCAGCCCGGTGTAACGATCCCGTGTCCGGAGTCGTGTCGTAGGTTGTGCCCGACACCGGTCCGGGAAGAAAGGCACGCGCACATGGGTGAGTTGGTACGTCTCGAGGTGGCCGATGGTGTCGGGACCATCCGGCTCGACCGTCCGAAGATGAACGCGCTCGACGTCCAGATGCAGGAGGAGATCCGCGCACTGGCCGCGGAGGCCACCGACCGCGACGACGTCAAGGCAGTCGTGATCTGGGGCGGCGAGCGGGTCTTCGCCGCCGGCGCCGACGTCAAGGAGATGGCGGACATGTCCCACACGGACATGATCAAGCGCTCGCACGGCCTGATCTCGGCCTTCTCCGCCGTCGCCAAGATCCCCAAGCCGGTGGTTGCCGCGATCAACGGCTACGCGCTCGGCGGCGGCTGCGAGCTCGCGCTCACCGCGGACGTCCGGTTCGCGGCCGAGAACGCGGTGCTGGGCCAGCCCGAGGTCCTGCTCGGCATCATCCCCGGGGCCGGTGGCACCCAGCGACTCTCCCGCCTGGTCGGCCCGAGCAAGGCGAAGGACATCATCTTCACTGGCCGCTTCGTGAAGGCCGACGAGGCGCTCGCGATCGGCCTGGTCGACAGGGTCGTCCCGGCCGACGAGGTCTACTCCCAGGCGGTGGGGTGGGCGAGCCAGTTCGCGAACGCCGCTACGTACGCTGTTCGGGCAGCGAAGGAGGCCGTCGACCGCGGCCTCGAGGTGGACCTGGAGACCGGCCTGGAGATCGAGCGCCAGCAGTTCGCGGCCCTGTTCGCCACCGAGGACCGCACCATCGGGATGGGCTCGTTCGTCGAGAACGGTCCGGGCAAGGCCGAGTTCCAGGGCCGTTGAGCACCGCGTCGAGGGTAGGTTGATCCCGTGGCGAAAGTAGTGAAATCAGACGAACCGTTCCCCGAGCACGCCAAGGCCAAGCAGATCCGGAACGACCAGATCCGCGAGGTGATGGCGAAGGTCCTCCGGGTGGTCTTCCTGCTGTTCGCTGTCGTGCTCGCGCTCGGGGCGTTCCTCGTCGCCGCCCGGGAGAACGTCAGCCAGTCCAACGACCTGGTCAAGCTCGTCAAGGCCGTGGCCGACGCGATCGACGGTCCGTTCAGCCGCGACAACGGGATCTTCGCCTTCACCGGCGAGAACGCCGAGACCAAGGACGCGGTCGTGAACTGGGGGATCGCAGCCCTCGTCTACCTGGCCATCGGCCGGTACGTGCAGCGGTTCCTGGGCCCCCGCAACCGGTGACCGGGACACTGTGACTGACCCCACCTGAGACGCGTTGTGAGCGATTGGTAACTCGCCGGTAGTCTCTGCAGAACTCAACACTCTGATTCAGGAGGGGCCCTCGCGGGCCGTAACCAGCATGAACATTGTCGTCTGTGTGAAATACGTACCGGACTCGACCGCCGACCAGGCCTTCGAAGCCGACAACACCGTGGACCGCGTGGGGGTCCCGGGCCTGCTCTCCGAGCTCGACGAGTACGCCGTCGAGCAGGCGCTGCAGCTGAAGGAGAAGAACGAGGCTCCTGACTCGGTCACCGTGACCGCGCTGAGCGTCGGCCCCGAGGCTGCGGCGGACGCGATCCGCAAGGCCCTGCAGATGGGTGCCGACTCCGGTGTACACGTGGTCGACGACGCGATCGCCGGCTCCGACGCCCTCGCCACCTCGGCCGTGCTGGCCGCCGCGATCAACAAGATCGGCGACGTGGACGTGATCGTCTGCGGCATGGCCTCGACCGACGGCGGCATGTCCGTGGTCCCGGCGATGCTCGCCGAGCGGCTTGACCTGCCCCAGGTCACCTTTGCCTCGGTGATCGAGTCGCAGGGCAACCAGTTCCGGATCAAGCGTGACGGCGACACCGCGACCGAGGTCATCGGTGCGGTCTCCCCGCTGGTTCTGTCGGTCACCGACCAGACCGGCGAGGCTCGCTACCCGTCGTTCAAGGGCATCATGGCCGCGAAGAAGAAGCCGCTGGAGTCCTACTCGCTGGGTGACCTCGGCGTCGACGCGGGCAAGGTCGGCCTCTCGGCAGCCTGGACCGCGGTCGAGAACACCGAGGCCCGCCCGCCGCGTACGGCCGGCACGATCGTGACCGACGAGGACGGCTCGGGCGCTTCCGCGCTGACCGAGTTCCTCGCGTCCAAGAAGTTCATCTGAGGCCAGGAAAAGGGCTGAGTGTAGATATGAGTGAGATTCTGGTTCTGGTCGACCACGTCGACGGCGCCGTCCGCAAGCCGACCTTCGAGCTGCTCGCGATCGCGAAGCGCCTGGGCTCCCCGTCCGCCGTCTTCATCGGGGGCGCGGACAAGGCCGCCGGTGCGGCCGAGGCCGTCACGAAGTTCGGCGCCGACAAGGTGTACGTCGTCGACGACGCCGACATCAAGGGCTACCTGGTGGCTCCCAAGGCCGAGGTGCTGCAGCAGGTCGCCGCTGCAGCTAACCCGGGTGCAATCCTGATCACCTCGTCCGCCGAGGGCAAGGAGATCGCCGGTCGTCTCGCGGTCAAGCTCGAGTCGGGCCTGATCACCGACGCTGTCGACGTGCAGGAGGGCCCGGTGACGACCCAGTCCGTCTTCGCCGGAAACTTCACCGTCACCGCGAAGGTCACCCAGGGCACGCCGATCATCACCGTCAAGCCGAACGCTGCCGCTCCCGAGGATGCAGCCGGTGCGGGTACCGTCGAGAACTTCTCGGCCACCATCTCCGAGTCGGCCAAGAAGGCGCAGATCGTGGCCTCGCAGCCGCGGGAGTCCTCGGGTCGCCCGGAGCTGACCGAGGCTGCCATCGTGGTCTCCGGTGGCCGTGGCACGGGCGGCAACTTCGACCCGATCGACAACCTGGCTGACTCGCTCGGTGCCGCCGTCGGTGCTTCCCGCGCCGCCGTCGACTCCGGCTGGAAGCCGCACACCTTCCAGATCGGTCAGACCGGCAAGACCGTCTCGCCGCAGCTCTACATCGCCGCGGGCATCTCCGGTGCCATCCAGCACCGCGCCGGCATGCAGACGTCGAAGACGATCGTCGCCGTCAACAAGGACGAAGAGGCTCCGATCTTCGAGCTCGTCGACTTCGGCGTGGTCGGGGACCTGCACACGGTGCTTCCCGCCGCGACGGAGCAGATCACCGCTCGCAAGGGCTGAGCCCACCTGTTCGCCCACCTCTCGGGTGGCCTGCAGCCGGTCAGGGTCGTCGCCGCGTTCATCGCGGCCGGCGCCCTGGCCGGCTCTGTCGTTCTCACCCTCCTGTGGTTGCTGCGGCCGGAGTCGTACTGGTTCGCGATTCTGGCGAGCTTCGCCTCGTTCGCGGTTTTCGGGTACCTGCTCGCGGCGGTGCTGCTCGCCTCCCTGGTACGTCGTACGCCGCCGCTGCTGCGTCGCTGGTGGGTCGGGGCTCTCGGGCTGGCCGTGGCGGGGACCGGGTTCCACGCCGCCTTGCTCGCGCCGGCGTACCTGGGTGAGCACCCGACCGGGCCGGCCGACCTGACGGTGATGAGCCTCAACCTGCGGCTGGGCCACGGGGACGCGGAGGCGACGGTCGGCCTCGTCCGCGACCAGGACGTCGACCTGGTGGTGCTCGAGGAGGTCACGCCGGAGCTGGGAGCTGAGCTGCGGGAGGCGGGCATCGCCGAGACGCTGCCGCACGTTGCCGGCAACGCGACGGCCGGGGCTGCCGGCACCCTGGTCTACTCGACCTTCCCGCTGGGTCAGGCGGAGCGGATGATCGGCGTCGGCAACGGGGTGTACCAGATCCGGGTCCAGGCGCCCGACCCCTTCTGGCTGGTGGCGGTCCACCTGAACCAGCCGTTGTCGAGCAAGGGTCTGTGGCGGCCCGACTGGGACGTCCTGAACCAGGTGCTGCCCACTATCGAGGGGCCGGTGCTCGCGGTCGGTGACTTCAACTCGACCTTGGAGCACGGCCCGATGCGGGAGCTGCTGAGCCGCGGCTTCGAGGACGCTGCCCGGGACGCGAACTCCGGCTTCCAGGGGACCTGGCCGAGCCAGGGTCTGCTAGCGATCGACCACGTGCTGTTCACCGCGCCGTACGGCGCGATCCGGACGGAGACCTTCGGTGTCTCCGGGACCGACCACCGGGCGTTGGTCGCGGAGCTGGCCCGATGACCGGCGCTGGGACCAGCGCTGGGACCAGCACCGGGTCCGGGGCCGCGGTCGCCTCCGGTCACCGCCGGAGCCGTAGGCTGGGACGGCTATGACCGTCTACCTCGACCACGCGGCGACCACGCCGATCCTCACCGAGGCCGCCGCGGCGATGACCGCGCAGCTCGGGAGCGTCGGCAACGCCAACTCGCTGCACGCCTCAGGGCGAGCGGCGCGCCGGGTCGTCGAGGAGTCCCGTGAGGCCGTGGCGCGCGCGCTCGGCTGCCGCCCCGGCGAGGTCGTCTTCACCTCCGGTGGGACCGAGGCCGACAACCTCGCGCTCAAGGGCCTGTTCTGGTCCCGCACCGGGGAGGACCCGCGCAGGACCCGGATCCTGAGCACGATGGTCGAGCACCACGCCGTCCTGGACCCGCTGCACTGGCTCGCCGAGGAGGCGGGTGCCCGGGTCGACCTGGTGCCCGTCGACCGGCTCGGTCGGGTCGACCTCGCGGCGTTCCGGGAGGCTCTCGAGACCGATCCGGAGAGCATTGCTCTGGTCTCGGTGATGTGGGCGAACAATGAGGTCGGCACGGTGCAGCCGATCGCCGAGGTCGTCGAGCTCGCGCACGCCCACGGGATCCCGGTGCACACCGACGCGGTCCAGGCCGTCGGGCAGGTCCCGGTTGACTTCGCCGCGTCCGGCGTCGACGCGATGACCGTCACCGGGCACAAGATCGGTGGCCCGTACGGCGTCGGGGCACTGCTGGTGCGCCGCGAGGTCCAGCTGACCGCGTTGCTGCACGGTGGCGGCCAGGAGCGCGACGTCCGGTCGGGGACCATCGACGCCCCGGCCATCGCCGGTTTCGCGGCTGCCTGCGAGCTCGCCGTGAAGCACCAGCCGGATCTGGCGGCCCGGTTGACCGCGCTGCGGGAGCGGTTGGTCTCCGGGGTGCTCCAGCGGGTGCCGGAGGCGGCGTTCAACGGCGACCCGGCCAACGGGCCCGAGCACCGGTTGCCGGGCAACGCCCACCTGACCTTCCCCGGCTGCGAGGGCGACTCGCTGCTGATGCTCCTGGACGCCCGCGGCATCGAGTGCTCGACCGGGTCCGCCTGCAACGCCGGCGTACCGCAGCCCTCTCACGTGCTGCTCGCGATGGGCTGTGACGACGAGCAGGCGCGCGCCTCGTTGAGGTTCTCCCTGGGTCACACCTCGACCGACGCCGACGTCGACGCGCTGCTGGAGGCGATCGTCCCGGTCGTCGAGCGGGCGCGAGCCGCCGGTCAGACGGCGAAATCCTCGGAGAAGGGGTGACGGCCCCGTGAAGGTCCTGGCCGCGATGTCGGGCGGGGTCGACTCCGCGGTTGCCGCAGCCCGGGCGGTCGAGGCCGGTCACGACGTCACCGGCATCCACCTGGCGCTCTCCCGGAACCCGAAGTCCTACCGGACCGGCGCCCGCGGCTGCTGCACCATCGAGGACGCGAACGACGCCCGCCGGGCCGCGGACGTGATCGGGATCCCGTTCTACGTCTGGGACCTGAGCGAGCGGTTCCACGAGGACGTCGTCGAGGACTTCCTCTCCGAGTACGCCGGGGGTCGGACCCCGAACCCGTGCCTGCGCTGCAACGAGAAGATCAAGTTCGCGGCGGTGCTGGACCGCGGTCTGGCCCTCGGGTACGACGCCGTCGTCACCGGGCACTACGCCCAGCTGCGGACGGGAGCGGACGGGCTGATCGAGATGCACCGGGCGACCGACGCGGCCAAGGACCAGTCCTACGTGCTCGGGGTGCTGACCCAGGAGCAGCTGGCGCACTCGTTGTTCCCGCTGGGGGACACCTCCAAGCCGGAGATCCGGGCGGAGGCGGAGCGGCGAGGGCTCCAGGTCGCCGACAAGCCCGACAGTCACGACATCTGCTTCATCAGCGACGGGGACACCGGCGGCTGGCTGGGGGAGAAGCTGGGCGAGGACGCCCCGAACGCCGGTGGGCCGATCATCGACGAGGCCGGCGAGGTACTCGGGTCCCACGAGGGGTCCTGGCGGTTCACCATCGGCCAGCGCAAGGGGCTCCGGATCGGGACCCCCGCTGCGGACGGCAAGCCGCGCTTCGTGCTCGACATCGAGCCGGTCTCCGGGACGGTCACGGTCGGGCCGCGGGAGTCGCTCGCGGTGACCGGGCTGCGCTGCATCCGGCCGCTCTGGTGCGGCACCGCCCCGTCCGCGCCGCTGGAGTGCGCCGTGCAGCTGCGGGCGCACGGCGAGGAGCACCGGGCCGTGGTGGTGCAGGGTGACGACGGTTTCGCGGTGACGCTGCTGGACCCGGCCTCGGGGATCGCCCCCGGGCAGGCGTGCGTTGTCTACGACGGAACCCGGGTGGTCGGGTCGGGGACGATCGCCTCCACCTCGCGCTAGCCCCTCGCGGTGCGTCGACGCACCCCGGCTGGCGCGGCACGCCGCCCTCAACGGGTCCGGGACACTTCCTCGGCCCTCCGTCGACGCCGCGGGTGCGGGTGCCCGGTTGGCTTCGGCTTCGGGGAGACCTGCGCGTCGCCGCGCTGCTGCGGGATCGCCAGGCGCGTCCCCGCGGTGAGCCGGGCGATCGCGGACTGCTCCCGCAGCTCCTGGAGCCCGTTGAGGTGAGCCCGGATGACCGTCTCGAAGCCTTCCGGGTCCACCGGGGTCACCGTCGGTTTGAACCGCTCACCGGTATCGACCACCAGCGCCACCTGCCGGGCGGTCCGGTGGGTGTCTAGGTTCCACCAGTGCTCGAGGTCCGCCGGCCCCCAGATCCGCCAGGGCTGGATCGCCGTCCAGGTGGTCAGCGGCAGCACGCTGACGTCGCGGATCTGGCCGTAGGGGATGCGCCGCTCGCCCCAGGGGTAGTACCTCCGGATCGCGAGGCCGGTCTCGTCGCACGCCACGCTGCCGTCGTCGTAGTGAGCCCGTGCAAAGTCCATGCGTCCTCCCAGAGCATGTCCGTCCTGCTCGGGCCATCCTCACCCCGCGATCAAGCAACACGCCAGAGGCGGAAGGTCCTGGATCCGCGGGCGGTCTACTTCTTGGGCGGAAGCGGGAAGAACATGCTGGTGCGCGCCGCGTACTCGGGGTAGCCGGGGCGTTGCATCATGGTGCGTTCCAGGAGCCGGGCGCCGGTGGCGAAGACCAAGAAGAAGGTCATCGCCACCGGAGAGAGGACCGTGAAGATCCCCGGCCAGGACGAGGCGCAGACCAGCCAGATGCCCCACCAGACGCAGGCGTCCCCGAAGTAGTTCGGGTGCCGGGTGTAGCGCCACAGTCCCTGGTCCATCACCGGACCGCGGTCCGGGTCACGCTTGTACGCCGCCAGCTGGGCGTCGCCGACGGCCTCGAAGAGCAGCCCGATCGCCCAGAGGACGACCCCGGTGACCAGGACCGGAGTGAGGTGACCGCCACCGACCACGGTGACCTGGATCGGCAGCGAGACGAACCAGATCGCCAGACCCTGGGGGAGCAGCACCTTGCGCACCAGACCGCCGGGGCCCGTGGCCATCAGCTCCTCGTAGCGCGGGTCCTCGCCGGCGCCGTGCGAGCGGCGGGCGATGTGCCAGGCCAGCCGTCCGCCCCACACGGTGACCAGGACAACCAGCAGCCAGACCCGGAGGTCGTGCTGGGCGGCCGGGTCGTCGACCAGCGTGCAGCCGACCAGCGCGGCCGTTGCCGTCACCGCGATGAAGCCCAGCCCCCAGATGGTGTCGACCACGGAGACGCGCCCGGTCACCTTGGTGAGCACGGCGGTCAGCACCATCAGGGCCACCACCACCCCGAGCGACGCCACGGAGACGATCAGGAAGTCGCTGAAGGGGTAGTCGGTCACCAGGAACGCACCGCCGGCAGGTCGTGCGGCGCACCGGGGCGCACCGCGAGGATCTGGTCGACCCCCATCCTGCCGTCGCGGAAGGCCATCCCGCCACCGACGAGGTAGAGCCGCCAGACCCGGATGTACTCCTCGGGGACCAGCGACCGCAGGTGCTCGAGCGTGGCGTCGAACCGCTCGATCCAGTGGTTCACGGTGTGCACGTAGTGCTCGCGCATGGCATGCACGTCGCGCACCTCGAGCCCGCCGGCCTCGATCAGGGCCACGGTCTCACCGACCGGGCGCATCGTCATGTCGGGGGCGATGAAGGACTCGATGAACGGTCCGCCGCCGGGGTACTTGCCGCCGCCGGCGCCCTGGCGGGACATCGCCTGGACCAGGACCCGGCCCCCGGGCCTGACCGAGCGGCGCAGCACCTCGACGTAGGTCGGGTAGTTGCCCTGGCCGACGTGCTCGCCCATCTCGATCGAGGCGACCGCGTCGTACCCGGCCGAGCCCGGCGGGACTGGGGCGTCGCGGTAGTCGCAGAGCTTGATCTCGACCCGGTCGCCCAGGCCGCGCTCGGCGATCCGGGCGTCGATGAACTTCTTCTGCTCCGTGGCGATGGTGATCCCGGTGACCTGCGCGCCGAAGTGCTCCGCGGCGTACAGGGAGAGCGAGCCCCAGCCGCAGCCGACGTCGAGGAAGGTCGTCCCGGGGCCGAGGCCGAGCTTGCGGCAGACCAGGTCGAGCTTCGCCGACTGGGCTTCCTCCAGGGACATCTCCGGGGAGGAGTAGTACCCCGAGGAGTAGGCCATGTTGTCGTCGAGGATCGCCTCGTAGAACTCGTTGGAGAAGTCGTAGTGGTGGCTGATCGCCTCGCGGTCGCGGGACTTGCTGTGCAGCCGGCCCTTCAGGACCGCCTGCGAGACCGGTGCGGCGGGACGCCGACCGAACGCGCCGACCTGTAACGCTGCCCTGGCCGCGCGCCAGAGGGTGCCCGGGGTCGTGGAGACCCCCGTGAGCCCGCGATCAGCGATCACGGCCCAGACGTGCGTCAGGGCAGCGTTGAGGTCACCGTCGACGTCGATCTCGCCGGTGACATACGCCTGGGCTGCGCCCAGCTCGCCGGGCGCCCAGAGAAGGCGGGTCAGCGCTTGCGGCGAGTTCAGGCGGACGACGGGGCCGGTTCCGGCCACCGAGCCGTCCCAGGCGTGCAGCTCCACCGGGAGGTCGCCGCCGATGATCGGGCGCAGGGCGCTCGCGAGGGTCCGGGCGACGCCGGCGCGGGCCTCGACCGAGGGGCGGTCGTCGAGGGTGGTCATGTCAGTCCTCCCGGGTGAAGGTGAGCTGCTGGACGTCGATGTACCCCGAAGCGAACCCGGCCCGGGAGTACTCGAGGTAGAAGTGCCAGAGCCGACGGAAGGTCTCGTCGAACCCGAGGTCGAGGACCGGCTGGTGGGCGGCCATGAAGGTGGTGTCCCACTGGCGCAGGGTCTCGGCGTAGTGGCTGCCGAACGTGGTCCGGTGCGTCAGCCGGAGCGAGGTCCCCTTCCGGGTGACCTCGTCGAGCTGCTCGGTCGAGGGCAGGAAGCCGCCGGGGAAGATGTACTTGTGGATCCAGGTCCAGGTACGCCGGGTGGCCAGCATCCGGTCGTGCGGCATCGTGATCGCCTGGATCGCGACCTTGCCCCCCGGGGCCAGGACCCGGTCGATCGTCTCGAAGTACGACGGCAGGTACTCGTAGCCGACGGCCTCGATCATCTCGACCGAGACGACGGCGTCGTACTGCCCTTCAACCGCGCGGTAGTCGAGCAGGTCGACCTGGACGGCGTCGGCCCGCAGACCCTCGGCCGCGACCGCGTCGGCGAACCGGGCCCGGGCCAGTGACTGCTGCTCGCTGGAGAGGGTCACCGAACGGACGACCGCGCCGCGGCGGGCGGCCCGGATCGCGAGCTCGCCCCAACCGGTGCCGATCTCCAGCACCCGGGTGCCGGTGGTGACCCCGGCGGCATCGAGGATGCTCTCGATCTTGCGGCCCTGGGCTTCGACCAGGTCCGCTCCCTCGACCGGGACCGCGAGCAGCGTTCGGGTGCCGGTGGTGGCGTCGGCCTCGGTGAACGAGTCGGTGCTGAACATCGCCGAGGAGTAGCTCATCGTCCGGTCCAGGAAGAGTCCGAAGAGGTCGTTGGAGAGGTCGTAGTGGTGCGCGATGTTCTTCCGGGTGTTCTCCGAGCTGTTCCGCTGGGCACGCGGCGGGCGGGAGACGTAGACGGCGCGCAGCCGCTGCATCCAGATCGGCACCAGGCTGCCGATCTCGTTGCACAGCACGGTGAGCGTGCCGCCGAGGTCCTCGGCGTCCCAGGCTCCGGTCATGTAGGCCTCGCCGAACCCGATCAGGCCGTCGTTGCCGAGCCGGGTGAAGAACTCCTCGGGGCGGTGCAGCACCAGGTCGGCCGGGCTGCCGTCGACCGAGACGCTGATCCCCAGGCGGTCGGCGACCTTGAAGAAGATCCGGGCCGCGACCTTGGCGGAGATCGCCGCCTTCGGGCCGCGGCGGATCGGGGTGATGTCGGACCAGTGGTCCACCGAGAGGGGGGTGGGGCTCGTCTGGCTGGGCAGCGGGGTGGTGGTCATCGGACACCTTCCTGGCGGTGACTCGGGCGGGGCTGCACCGGCAGCCGGCGCGCCCAGAGGCGGACACCCTGTATTCGGATCCGAAGGGCCCCGAGGATTGCTGCCGAGGCGGCCCGAATCACGGCGGTGCGGGTGGTGGCCGTCACCTCTCCGCGCAGGACCGCGTCGAACCGCGTCCCGTCGCCGGTCACCAGGCGCACCGAGATCGTCAGCGTGTCGCTCGGTTCGGGAACGGTGAGCTCGTAGTGGCCGTCGGTGCCGTGGAACGGGGAGACGTACATCTCCTTGCCGACCAGCGCCCGGCCCTGCGAGTCGGGGTGGACCAGGTAGGCGTGCCGGTCGCCGTAGGTGTTGTGCACCTCCACGACGGTCGCTGCCAGGTCACCGGTCGCGTCGTGGCACCAGAAGACCGAGATCGGGTTGAAGTTGTAGCCGAACGCGCGGGCGTTGGCTGTCATCAGGATTCGTCCGCCGGCGGTCTGCACGCCCTCGGAGGCGAGGAACGCCTCGACGTTCTGACGGATCGTCCGGGTCGGGTCGCCGAGGTGGTCGCGCGCGACGAAGCGGGCGAGCGGGCCGTAGTCGGGCAGGTCGTCGAGATCGACCAACCAGAGGTGCGAGGTGGTGCTGAACCGGTTCTTCAGCGGCGCCCGTCGGGTGTGCGTGATCGTGCTGCGGTAGATCCGCGGGGTCTGGGTGCCGACCCAGGTCGTCGCGCCGGGCGAGACACCCTCGGTCGGCGCGCTCACCAGTCGAAGCCCAGTCGCGCGGCGGCTGACGCGCCCGAGCGGGCACCGTCCTCGTGGAAACCCCAGCCGTGCCAGGCGCCGGCGAAGACGAGCCGGTCGCTGTCGATCTCCGTGAGCCGGCGCTGCGCGGCCACCGAGGTCGGGTTGTAGATCGGGTGCGCGTAGTCTCTCCGGGCGATCACCTTCGCCGGATCCACCACGTCGGTCGAGCCGAGGGTCACGAAGTAGCGGGTCCGGCTGCCATCGGGAGCGGTCACGACCGGCAGCGACATCAGCCGGGTCATGTCGTAGGTGACCGTGACCGCGTTCTGGCCCGGGCGGTCCCACTGGTTCCAGGAGGCCCATGCCTTGCGGTTGCGCGGCATCACCGAGTCGTCGGTGTGCAGCTGCGCGACGTTGGCCGAGTACGGCATCGCGCCGAGCAGCTCGGCCTGCACCGGGGTCGGCTCGGCGAGCATGCCGAGCGCCTGGTCCGGGTGGGTGGCCACGACGACGGCGTCGAACGTGCGGGTCTCGCCGTTGCCGTCGGTGACCTCGACCCCGTCGGCGGTCTCGGCGACAGAGGTCACCTTGGTGCCGAGCCGGAGGGTGCCCCCGCGTTCGACCAGCGCCGCCGCGACCTTGTCGACGTACTGGTGCGAGCCTCCGGTCACGGTCCGCCACTGGGGCGAGTTGTAGATGGTCAGCATCCCGTGGTGCTCGAGGAACGAGAACAGGTACCGGGCCGGGTACTCCAGTGCGATGGCCGGGTCGCAGGACCAGACGCAGGCGACCAGCGGGGTCATGAAGTGCCGACGGAAGTAGGCGCTGAACCGGCCCTGCTCGAGGAACTCCGCGAGGGTCTGGCCGTCGTCGGCTCCGTCGGTCTGCGCGAGCAGCTTCTTGGCGCGGCGGTGGAACCGGGGGATCTCGGTGAGCATCCGCAGGTACGCCGGTCGCAGGTAGTTGCGCCGGGTCGGGAAGAGCCCGGACGGTCCGAGCGCGCCGGCCCACTCCAGGCCGCGACCGCGGTGCGCCTCGTCGGCGCGGACCGACATCGACATGTCGGAGGGCTGGGTCTGCACCCCGAGCTCGCCGAAGAGCCGCAGCAGCGTCGGGTAGGTCCGCTCGTTGTGCACGATGAACCCGGTGTCGACGTTCACGGTGCTGCCGTCGGCAGCGGTCACCCGGTGGGTGTCCGCGTGCCCGCCGAGGCGGTCGTCGGCCTCGAAGAGGGTCACCCGAGCGGCCGACGAGGCGACGTACGCGGCGGTCAGGCCCGCGACTCCGCTGCCGATGACCGCGACCTCTGGTCGCACGTCATCGGCTCGGTGCCGGCCGGTCATGTCGCTTGCTCGAAGGCGAAGACGGCGATCGGCGGGCTGGTCGGGTGGTCCGAGCCGCCGGCCGGCTCCACGGTGATACCCACCGCGGTGGCGTCGTCGGCGCTGCCGTCGATCACGAGCTTCTGGTCGCTGCCGACGGGCATCAGACCGGCCGGGACCATCCGGCCGTTCTTCTGGAGCCAGAGCTGGTACACACGGCCTGACGGCGGGGCGGGCATCTTGCTGGTCTCCAGGGCCGCCTTGCCGAGGGCCACCGAGCGGTAGACCGTTGCGTGGGCACCGTCAGGAAAATCGAGGTCGACACGCTCGACATCGGCCGAGCCGATCACCTGATCGGCTGCGCTGAGCTGCACCGACGAGCTGTCGTCGCCGAGCTGCTGCCAGGCGATGGCGCCGCCGCCGACGAAGACGACCGCAGCCGCCGCGGCGGCGACGAGGCCGGACCAGCGGCGCGGACGGCGCACGTCGAGCCGGGCGACGACCGGCGGCAACGGACGGACGGTCTTGATGTCGTCGAGGATCCTGGCACGCAGCGCGGCGGGCGGCGCTGTCTCAGAGACCTCCGAGAGCAGCAGCGTGGCGTCCTGGAGGCTGGCCACCTCGGCGCGGCACTCGGCGCAGGCAGCGAGGTGCTCCTCGAAGCGGGCCCGCTCGAGGTCGTCGAGGGCGTCGACGGCGTAGGCCCCGGAGAGGGCGTGAATCTCGTGAGCTGTCATTGGCCCACTCCCATCGCGTCGCGCAACCGGATGAGCCCATCCCGGATGCGGGTCTTTGCTGTGCCGACCGGTAGGTCGAGCATCGTTGCCACCTCGGTGTGCGTGTAGCCGCCGAAGTAGGCGAGCTCGATGGCCTCCCGCTGGACCACGGTCAGCTCTGCAAGAGCCAACCGGACCCGACGGGCCTCCATCGAAGCCTCAGCAGCTTCTGCTGTGGCGTCGTGCGGAACCGTGTGGGTGTTCTGGTGGTAGTTCGTGTCCTGGCGGCTGACCGACTCCGCGGCGCGGACCCGGTCCACGGCTCGTCGGTGAGCCAGGGTCATCAGCCAGGAGAGGGCACTGCCCTTGCTCTCGTCGTACCGGGCGGCGGTGCGCCACACCTGGAGGAAGACCTCCTGGGTGACCTCCTCGGCCTGGGCCCGGTCGCGGACGACTCGGAGGACGAGACCGTGCACCCGGGCGGATGTTGCGTCGTACAGGGCGGCGAAGGCCTCCTCGTCCCCCCGCGCCGACAGGCGAAGCAGGGAGGCGAGGGTGGCGACACCCGTTCCCCCCGGCGACGAGTCGCCGGAGGGAACGGGCTGGAGGTGGGACACGGGGTGTTCCTCTTCCTGTCGTCAGTACGTCGGATCAGTGTGACTGATCAGTCGGTCAGAACGGTGTCGATGATGTAGACGGTCGCGTTCCCGGTGGGGACGTTGCCGCAGACGACGTTCGACTTCACGGTCTTGCCGTTGACGACGAAGCCGTCCTCGACCGAGCCCTCGACGGTGATGGTGTCACCGGCAACGGTGGTCAGCTTGCCCGCCAGCTCGTCCGGGGAGAGCTGACCCTCGACCACGTGGTGGGTCAGGATCTGGGTGAGGGTGCCCTTGTTCTCGGGCATCAGCAGGGTGTCGACGGTGCCGGCGGGCAGGGCGTCGAACGCGTCATTGATCGGGGCGAAGACGGTCCAGCCCGCGCCGCTGTTCAGGGTGTCGACCAGGTCGGCGGCACCGACCGCGGCGACGAGGGTGCTGAGCAGCGGGTTGTTGCTGGCAGCGGTGGCGACCGGGTCGGAGGCCATGCCGTTGAACGAGCCCTTGCCGTCGGCCGGGATCAGCTTGCAGCCCTCACCGAAGGTGTCGGCGCCGGCGCCGGCGCTGGTGGTCTCGTCCGGGGTGGTGCTGGTCTCCTCGTCGTCGCCACAGGCGGCGAGACCGAAGGAGAGCGCAAGGGCGAGCGTCGCGATCGCGCCGGTCTTCTTCAGGGTGATGGTGTTCATCGGTTGAGCCTTTCGTTGGGAAGTGCTTGACGGTTCGTTGGACAGGTGGAGCTTGGTGCTGTGGTGCTGTCGTTCGTCTTGCAGGTCATTCGGTGCTGCGACCCGACCGGATTGGTGATCGGGAGTCTTTTTCGGGCCTCGTTCGGGCTCGTTCGGGCTCGTCAGGAGACGTTGACGACGTTTTCCTGGATCCCGCTGGAGCCGTTCGGGAAGGAGCGGGCACGGACCGAGGTCTGGACGGTCCCCTCCATGCCGGTGGCCCGGACGGCGAGCAGGTGACGGCCCTTCGGGGCGTCCCACGGCAGGTACCACTGGCGCCAGTAGTCGATCCCGGCGTCCGGGCCGAGCACGGCTTCCTGCCAGGCTCCTCCGTCGATGCGGACCTCCACCTTCGCGACGCCCTCGTGCTGGGCCCAGGCCACACCACCGATGGCGGTCATGCCGGCCTGGATGGTGGAGAGTCCCTTGGGGGTGTCGATCCGGCTGGAGATCTTGATCGGGGCCTCCTCGGCCCAGTCGCGTTCGGTCCAGTAGGACTCGTCGTCGGCGAACGTCGTCGCGGTCAGCCGGGTGACCCACTTGGTCGCGCTGATGTAGCCGTAGAGACCGGGGACGACCATCCGGGCGGGGAAGCCGTGCTCGCGGGGGAGGACCTGGCCGTTCATCCCGATCGCGATGATCGCGGGGCGGCCGTCCATCAGTGCCGCCATCGGGGTGCCGATCTTGAAGCCGTCGACGTCGGTGGAGATCAGCTGGTCCGAGCCGGAGGCGACGCCGGCCTCGTCGAGGATCCGCTTCAGCGGGACGCCGAGCCAGCGGGCCGCGCCGACGTAGCGGCCGCCGACCTCGTTGGAGACACAGGTGAGGGTGATGTCGCGTTCCTCGACGGCCATGTCGCGCAGGTCGTCGTAGCTGAACCGGAGCTTCTTGTCCACCATCCCGTCGACGGTGAGCTCCCAGCTGGTGTGGTCGACGATCGGTACCGAGAGCTTGGTGTCGACGCGGTAGAAGGTGCTGTTCGGGGTGCGGAAGGGCGAGATCCCGGGGACCTTCTCCTCGAGACCGGCCGGCAGCGCGGGAAGGGCCTGGAGCGGCCGGGGGAGAACGATGTCGGAGATCCGCGACCGGGCGCGGACGATCCACTGACCGGCTCCGGCGGCCGCTGCACCGCCGAGCAGCAGCGCGCCGGAGCCGATCAGGAAGCCTCGGCGAGAGCTGCCGGGCTCTCGCTCCGAGGCCGCTGCGGGTCCCTCCAGGGTCCGCAGCGCCCGGACCAGCCACCAGAGCGTGAGCGGTCCAAGTAGGGCGGCCACCAGGGCAGGGATGACGTCGAGGAGCTCGAACTGGGGGCGGCGCAGCACGGCGCCGCCGGCGAGCGCGACCAGGACGAAGGTGAGACCGAGGCCGGCACGGAGGCGGGTGCGAGCCAGCAGCCCGGCGATCGCGGCGGCGACCAGGGTGCCGGCGAGGACGCTGCCGATCAGGATCGGCTTGTCCGCGGTTCCGAACTGCTCGATCGCCCAGGTCTTCACCGGGGTGGGGGTGGCGTCGATCACGGTGCTGCCGACGGCGAGCACGGGCGAGGACTGGGGGTTCAGCAGGCTGGCGACCAGGTGCGCCGCGGCCATGCCGAAACTCGCGGCCAGGATGCCGGCGGCGAGGTGGAGCACGGTGGAGCGGGACGGTCGCTTCATGGCGGTGATTCGGAGCGGTGCGCCGATCGGATTGGTCGCGCACTAGGGTCGGGTTCCGTGGGTGCACCGGGAGTGAGAGCCAGCGGCGTCGGGTCGATGCCGGGCGAGGACGTCGCCGAGTCGGTCCGGGTCGTCCTGGGCGAGGTGCCGGAGCTCCCGTTCCTCCCCGAGCTTCCCGCGCGCGGCGTGACCGCGCAGATGATCGGCCGCACCCTCGCGGTGGTCGCCGAGCTCGGGTTCGACCTGCAGCCGGCCGGCTGGAGGCTGACCGACGCACCCGGGATCGACCACCGCCGGGCCCGGTCGCTGCTGGCCCAGGACCTGGACGCGTTGGAGGAGCAGGCGCAGGCCTCGGAGCTGTTCGTGTCCGGCGGCGAGCTCAAGGTGCAGCTCTGCGGCCCGTGGACGCTCGCGGCGAGCGTGGAGCGACCGAGGGGCGATCGGCTGCTCGCCGACGCAGGTGCGCGCCGCGAGCTCGCCCAGGCCCTCGCCGAGGGGGTGACCCGGCACCTGTCGGACCTCTCCCGGCGCGTTCCCGGCGCCCGGCTGGTGGTCCAGGTCGACGAACCCGGGCTCCCGGCGGTGCTCGCCGGTCAGGTGCCCACCTCCTCCGGCTTCAGCCGGCACCGCTCGGTGGACCCGCCGCGGGCCTCGGCCGCGTTGGAGGAGGTCTTCGCCGCGGTCGCGGCCTCCGGGGCTCGGGGGATCGCGCACTGCTGCGCAGCGGACGTGCCGATCGGGCTGCTCCGCGGCGCCGGGGCCCGTGGCATCTCCCTCGACCTCGACCTGCTCGCCGCGGCGGCGTACGACGACCTCGCGACGGCCCTGGACGAGGGGAGCCAGGTCCTGCTGGGCGTCCTGCCCGGGACGGAGCCGGGACCCGAGGGGCCCCGGGTGCCGTCGGCGCAGCAGGTCGTCGACCGGGTGCTCCGGCTGCTGGACATGCTGGGGTTCGACCCCGACGAGGTGGGCTCCCGGCTGGTGCTCACGCCGACCTGCGGGCTGGCCGGGGCGTCACCGGAGTACGCGCGAACGGCGCTCTCCCTGCTCCGGGAGAGCGCCGTCCGGCTGGGCGCGGGCTGACCGCCGGAGGTCAGTGACCGCCGACGGCGGGACCGTCGGTGGCCATCTCCTCGTGGCTGACGTCGAGGAAGATCCAGAGGATCAACGAGGCAGTCCAGATCATGAACGCCCCCACCAGGAAGGCGTTGGTGCCGCCCTCGGTGAACGCGGCCTGGCTCAGGATGAGCTCCTTGACCTGGCCCGGCGCCTCGACGTCGCTGACCAGCGGGGCCAGCTTGTCGTGGGTCTGGGTGAAGTAGTGCTGCGCGATCGTGGCCAGGGTTGCCAGCCCGAGCGCGCCGCCGACCTGCTGCATCGTGTTGAGCACGCCTGAGGCGATGCCCGAGTCGGCCTCCTCGACGTGGTGCACCGCGGAGAGGGTCAGCGGGATGAAGGTCAGGCTCATCCCGAACGCCATCAGCGCCACGAACGGGAAGATGCTCGTCCAGTAGTTGATGTCGGCGCCGAGGTGGGCGATCGCGTCGTTGCCGGCAGCGAAGTTGGCGACCTGCTCGTTGACCTTCCCGGTGAGGGACGCAGCGGAGGTGTCCACCGAGAGCCGGTGGAAGTTCAGCAGCGCCACGCCGGCGAGGATCGTGCCGGTGCCGGCGAGGAAACGCGGGTCGAGCCGGTTCATCAGCTTGGAGCTGAGGGTCGCACCGATCACCATCGCGAACGGGAACGGCAGGAACGAGAGCCCCGCCTCCAACGGGCTGTAGCCCATCACGTTCTGGACGAACTGGGAGAGGAAGAAGAACATCGCGAACATCGCGGCAGGCACGATCATCATCGCGATGAAGGCCGTGGCCCGGGTCCGGTTGGCCAGGATCCGCAACGGGAGCAGCGGGTTGCGCACCTGTCGCTCGATCGTGACGAACGCGGCGAGCAGAGCCAGACCGGCGAAGATGAACGCGAGCGTGCTGCCGTCGCCCCAGCCGTAGCGCTCGTCGCCGGCGCGGGTGATGCCGTAGACCAGGGCGACCAGGCCGAGGGTTCCGGTGACTGCACCCGGGAGGTCGAGCGCGACGCCGCGGTTGCTGTCGGACTCCTTGAGCAGCCTCGGCGCAGCGAACGCGGCGACCAGGCCGATCGGGACGTTGATCAGGAAGGTCAGCCGCCAGCCCTCGATGTCGGCACCGAGGAAGGAGGGCGTCAGACCGGTGAGCCAGCCACCGAGCAGCAGACCGATCGCGGCACCGACGCCGGACATGGCGGCGTACACGGAGAAGGCCTGGTTCCGGCGCGGACCTGCCGGGAAGGTGGTGGTGATCAGGGCCAGGGCGGCCGGTGCCGCCAGCGCCGCGCCGAGGCCCTGCAGGCCGCGCGAGGCGAGCAGCATGGCCTCGTTCTCGGCGAGACCGCCGAGTCCGCTGGCCACCGCGAAGACGACCAGTCCGATCATGAAGACCCGCCGGCGGCCGGAGAGGTCGCCGAGACGGCCGCCGAGCAGGAGCAGCCCGCCGAACGCCAGGGCGTAGCCGGTCACCACCCACTGCAGGTTGCCGGGGGAGACGTCGAGGTCCCGGCCGATGAAGGGGAGCGCGATGTTGGCGATCGTGCTGTCCAGCACGACCATCAGCTGCGCCGTGCAGATCAGGACGAGGGCCCACCCGAGGTGCCGGGGGGCGTCGTTGTCGTTGGCCGCGTCGTCCCCGGTGGGGGCCGACTCGGCGGTGGTCACGTCGGTCATGCGGTTGTCCTTGCCTTGGTGTCGGAAGTGGAGGTGGTGCTGGGCCGCCCGGTCCCGTGCGGGGGGTGGTGCACGGCCGGGAGGATGACCTGGTCGACGACGCGCTCGATGGTCGTGTCGTCCGGGGGGACGCCGAGGATGAAGGTGCGGTGCAGCAGGATCCCGGCGAGTGCGGGCCCGATCACCTCGAGGTCGAGGTCGGCGGGGATCTCGCCCCGTTGCTGGGCACGCTGGTAGACCGCCTGGGTGAGCGCGACCTTGGGGGCGAGGAACTTCTCCCGGAACTGCTCGGCGAACTCGGCGTCGGTGGAGAGCGCGGTGATCACCGACCCGAGGATCTGAGTCGCCGTCTCGTTGATCCCGTGGCTGCCGCAGAACGCGGCGAGAAGGTCCCCGCGCAGGGTGCCGGTGTCGAGGTCGCCGATCGTGGGGGACTGCTTGGCCCGGATCAGGGCCTCGACGACGAGGCTCGCCTTGGTCTCCCAGCGACGGTAGAGGGTCGCCTTGCTGGCCCGGGCCCGCGTGGCGACCGCGTCCATGGTCAGGCGGTCGTAGCCGAGCTCGATCAGGAGCTCGACGGTGCTGTCGAGGATCTCGTCCTCGCGCTCGCCCTCGACCCGGGGCCGGCTGGCCGCGCGGATAGCCATCATCGGGGCGCCTCCCTTGCTGCTCGTGCGAACGGATGAAACGGAACGGTTTCGTTTCATCAACAGGGTACGACGCGACTCCATTCCCGCACCACCGACTTTTTTTCAAGCGACATCCCGGGAATGTCCGATACGGGCCGAACCGGTCTAGCAACTGGTCTATTTTCGAAACCGGACATATCAGGTACTTCACAGATTCTCGTTGTGTAACGCGCGTCACTGCTGTTAGAAACCGACCGGCGCTGACCTCCCACAGCGCTCTCTCATCGTGGATCAAGGGGACCCGCAATGCGCCCACGCGTCTCGACCGTCGCACCCGCTCCCCGAGCGGGCAGCAAGACCGGCAGCAAGACCGGGATCCTCGCGATCCTCTCCCTGCTCGTCGCCGCGCTCGTCAGCGTGAGCACTGCCCCGGTGCAGGCCGTGCAGGCCGTGGGCGACGACGTCCCCGCCTGGAACAACGGCTGGAGCTGGACGTACCAGACCTCCTTCCGCTACCTCGCCGAGGGGACCGACGTCACCATCAACGAGACGGCGACCTACACGGTGGCGGAGCGGACCACGTTCCGCGGCCAGGACGCGTACCGGCTCAATCTGAGCGGCACCATCAACAGCGGCTCGGGGTCCGTCGCGGTGGACGGCGTCGGCAACGCGTCGTTGAGCAACTTCGCGGGCAACGTCAGCGGCACCCGGTACGTCCGGGTCTCCGACCTCGCCCTGCTCCAGGAGCAGCAGCACCAGACCATGACGGCGCGCGCCCAGGTCAGCATCATCTCGCAGAACATCTCCGCGGTGATCGACCTGACCCTCACTCCGCGGGACCAGACCTGGAAGGTCCACAACTTCCCGCTCAACGTCGGCGACAAGTGGGACACCAACACCAACGTCGACTACGAGGGCGGGTTCAGCTACGACGCAGGATCGCTCGGTGGCACCGGTAACTCGCCGTTCGGGCCGGACACGATGGTGTTCAGCGCTCCGAACACGTCGGTGAGCGCCGAGACCATCAACGTGCCGATCGGCGCGAACATCAACACCAAGAAGGTCACCGCGGTCAACGCGGACAACACCATGTCCGACCAGAGCTGGTGGAGCCCCAACCACCGGAACCAGGCCAAGGAGATCCTGGTGCTCCCGCTCGACGGCGGATCGATCACCCTGACCCGCAACCTGCAGGCCGCCTCGCTTCCCGCGGGTCCGCAGTTCTCGGCGACCACGACGCCGTCGCTGACCTGTGCCGGCGGCCAGATCACGGTGGCCGGCAACCTGAGCACCGGTGTCGCCGGTGTCCCGGTCACGGTGCGGCTCGACAAGTCGCAGAAGAACGCCGGGATCAACCCCGGTGAGCACGTGCAGTCCACGACGACCACCGGCACCAACGGTGCGTACTCGGCCACCCTCCAGGTGCCCAGCGAGAGCGACGCGCTGAACCGCTCGGGCGGTCCCAACGGCGTTGCCCGTGCCAGCTGGGGCATCGAAGTCCTGAGCTCGGCGACCACCGCCACCGGTGCGAGCACCGTCGTGGTGACCCCGGTGAACTGCTCGTCGATCAGCTACACCGGCGCCACAGGTGCTCCGGTGTCGGGCTCGGCCACGGTCAGCGCGCAGCTGAACGACCTGACCGGGGCCAGTGCGGCCGGTCGCACGGTGACCTTCACCCTGACCGGCGGCGGCTCGGTCAACGCGGTCACCAACGGCGCCGGTGTCGCGAGCGCCACCCTGCCGATGAACGGACCGGTCCGCAGCGCGACCATCACCGCGTCCTTCGCCGGGTCCTCCACCCTGGCGGCGGCCAGCGTCGGAGCTCCGTTCGCGGTTCAGCTGAACCCGACCACCACCTCGGTGCTGCCCTCGATGTCCACGGTCACCATCGGTGACGACGTCACCTTCTCGGCCACGGTCACTCCGGCCGTCGGGACGAACCCGGGTGGCAACGTCCAGTTCCTCGTCAACGGGGACGCCTTCGGTGCGCCGCGCCCCGTGGTCGGAGGCACGGCGACCAGCGCCGCGCTGAACAGCAGCCTGCTGGGTCTGGGCAACCACACGGTCCAGGCCGTCTACAACGGTGACGCGTCGTTCGCGACCAGTGCCTCGCCGACCGAGACCTTCCGGGTCCGGGTGCCGCTGCTGGCCTCCTCCACCTCGGTCTCGGTCTCGCCGAGCAGCACCGTGTACGGCCAGCCGGTCACGCTCTCCGCGCAGGTGTCCACCACCTCCGGCTCGGGCACCCCGACCGGCGAGGTGACCTTCAGCCAGGGTGGCACCGTCTACGGCTCGGCGCCGGTCGACGGCTCGGGCGCCGCCTCCGTCGTGGTGGCGAACATCCCGGTCGGCACCCACGCGATCCTCGCCACCTACTCCGGTGACGACGAGTACGCCGGTTCCGCCTCGGCACCCGGCTCGCTCGTGGTGGCCAAGGCCGACGTCACCGTCGACCTGACCTCCAACGACACGAGCACGGTCTCCGGTGAGGCCGTCAACTTCGGTGTCAGCGTCGGCGCACAGGCACCCGGCTCGGGGCTGCCCGACGGGACCGTCCAGCTGACCGTCGACGGCAACGACGTCGGTGCGCCGGTGGCGTTGGTCGGCGGTGTGGCGAACTTCGACCCGGTCAGCTCGCTGCTGGTCGGCAACCACACGGTGGCCGTCAGCTACAACGGCAGCTCCAACTTCAAGACCGGGTCGGACTCGTTGACCCAGGAGGTCTCGGCGGCCGACACCGCGACCGTCGTGACGGTGTCGCCGTCGCCCTCGGCCGAGGAGCAGTCCGTGACCATCACCGCCCACGTCGGAGCCGTTGCTCCGGGTGGCGGGGCGGCCACCGGCCTGGTCAGCTTCACCGCCAACGGTGACCCGATCGGTGCCAGCGCACTGACCCCGTCCTCGGGCGGTGCCCAGGCCACGCTGGAGACGTCCACGCTCGCGCCCGGCGTGCACGAGATCGTGGCCACCTACGCCGGTGACGCCAACTACAACGGCAGCGTCTCCCCGGGGAAGAACCACCTCGTCATCGAAGGTGCTGCGGTGGTGGAGACCACCACCACGGTCTCCTCGTCGCAGAACCCCTCGACGTACGGCGAGCTGATCTCCTTCACCGCGCAGGTGACCGCCGCCGACAGCAGCACGCCTGCCGGTGCGGTGCAGTTCTCCGTGGACGGAACCGACATCGGCATCCCGGTCGAGGTCGCGCCGGACGGCACCGCGCAGAGCCCCCTGCTGGCCTCGCCGGAGCCGGGTGACCACACCGTGATCGCGGCGTTCGTCGGCAACCCCGGCTACGCGGGCAGCGGCGACTTCCTCGCCCAGACGGTCGAGGCGGCTCCGGTCGACCTGGTGGTGGAGTCCTCGGACGCCTCCAGCAGCCACGGCCAGGCCGTGACGTTCACCGCAACCGCGACCACCCCGGTCGACGGGATCGGTGACCCGGGCGGGCACGTGCAGTTCCGGGTCGACGGTGTCGCCCTCGGCGGTGCCGTGGCTCTCGACGGGAGCGGAGTCGCGACCAGCCCGGCGATCGCGACGCTGGCGCCGGGCAGCCACGTGGTGACCGCCGACTACTCCGGGAGCGCGCTGTTCAGCCCGGCGCTCGCCCAGACCGGCCAGGACGTCGGGAAGATCGGCACCAGCATCACGCTGGCCGCCGCGCCGAGCACGATCGGCTTCGGCCAGTCGGTGTCGCTGACGGCGACGGTCACCCCGGAGTCGGCAGCCCTGGGTGCCCCGACCGGGACGGTGACCTTCACCGAGGGCAGCACCGTGCTCGGCACCGCGGTCGTGGGAGCCAACGGCACCAACGGCACGGCGACGATCGCGGTCAGCAACCTCTCCGGGGGTGCCCACGTGATCACGGCGACCTACTCCGGGTCGGCGGCGTTCTCGGGCAGCGCGTCGGCGACCAGCACCGTGACGGTGAACAAGCTGGCCACGACGATCTACGCGCGGCCCGCGCTGGTCAAGCTGCTGCCGCCGCTGGCGCTCCCGCTGGGTCAGCTCCAGGCGACGCTCAACTCGAGCCTCGGCCCGGTCGCGGGAGTTCCGCTCACCTTCACGGTCGGGACCACCACGGTCTGCACCGTCGCGACCGATGCCTACGGAGTCGCGAACTGCAACGCCGTCGGACAGTTGATCCCGCTCACCCTGCTCGGCTACAAGGTGTCCTTCGCGGGCAACGGGAACTACCTCCCGTCGTCGGCAACGGGCGTCATCCTCAAGTAACCCTCCACCCCCTCATCCCGAGCCCGTCCGCGGGCGGAGTGCCAGGGTTGCCCTGGAGAAGGAAAGGCCCATCGTGCGTAGATTGACAGCGGTACTCGCCGCAGCAGCAATGGCGCTGGGAATCAGCCTGGTGGCCGCCCCGGCGAACGCGGCGCTGGTGGCGCCGGCCTCCGGGTCCGTGCTCCGGGGCAACTTCACCTTCGAGGGGTCGGCGCTCGGCGACGGCACCGCGTGCGTCAGCGGTGAGCAGTCCGGTCACACGTTCTCGTTGATCAACTCCTCGGGGACCACCGTGCTGGCGTTGCCGAAGATCAACGGCACGGGTGTCATCACCAGCCAGGTGATCGACTCGCACGTCTACCCGAACGGGTCCTACACCGCGCGCACGGTCGAGCGGCGGCGCACCGGGTTCCTGTTCTGCGGCGGCAACAACACCACCGTCAACAACCCGGTCACGATCGACAACATCACCGAGATCGCGTTCAACTCCCCGCCGGACAGCGGCGCCCAGAACACGTCGGTGTCCGTCTCCGCGACCCTGACCGACCCGAACCTGGGCACCTCGGTTCTTCCCGGGCGCTCGGTCACCTTCTCGCTCGGTGGGGGAGCGTCGGTGAGCGCGACCACCAACGCCCAGGGCGTGGCCACCGCGAGCCTGCCGCTGAACGGCGCGCCGCGGACCACCACGATCTCGGCGTCGTTCGCGCAGACGGAGTTCTACAAGGGCAGCGCGGTCTCGCGTTCGTTCGTGGTCACCAAGAACTCCACCTCGACCACCCTGGTCCAGCCGGCGCCGGTCGTGCACGGCCAGTCGACCAGCTTCACGGCCAACGTCGTGAGCACCAACGGCCTCGCCACCGCGCCCAGCGGCACGGTGCAGTTCACCGTCGACGGCAACGCCTTCGGCACTCCGGTGGCCCTGGTCGCCGGCCAGGCCACGTCGCTGCAGACCTCGAGCCTGAGCACCGGCAACCACACGATCGGCGCCGTCTACAGCGGCAGCGGTGACCACCTCGGCAGCACCGCCAGCACGGTGACCCAGGTCGTGGACAAGGCCGCGACCACCACGTCGCTGACGGCCTCCCCGTCGCCGACGGTCGCCGGTCAGGCGGTCACTTTCACCGCGCACGTGGACGTCG
This sequence comes from Marmoricola sp., assembly GCA_041618295.1. Taxonomy (GTDB): domain Bacteria; phylum Actinomycetota; class Actinomycetes; order Propionibacteriales; family Nocardioidaceae; genus Marmoricola. The sequence goes on along the minus strand of JBFJNH010000003.1, from coordinate 55,786 downwards.
TCGCGCCGGGCGTGGGCACGCTCGCCGGCGGGGTGCAGTTCAACGTCGACGGCGAGCCGTTCGGGACCGCGGTCCCGCTCGGCGCCGGCGACAATGCGACCCTGACAATCAGCAACCTGTCGGTCGCCAACCACGACGTCGTCGCGGTCTACAACGGCAACGCCGACTTCGCCTCCAGCTCCTCGGCGACGCTCACCCACGGCGTCGGCAAGGCGGACACCAGTCTCGAGCTGAGCTCCTCCTCCAACCCGGCGTTCTCCGGGGCCCCGATCACCTACACCGCGGTCGTCGCCCCGGTGGCTCCCGGGGCGGGAACGGTCACCGGGACGGTGCAGTTCGCCGTCGACGGAGACCCGCTCGGCGCGCCGGTGCCGGTGGTCGGGGGGCAGGCGGTCTCGCCGGTGGCGAACCTGCAGGTCCCCTCGCACCTGATCACGGCTAACTACTCCGGTGACGCCAACTTCGCCGGTCAGTCGGACTCGTTGACCCAGGTCGTCGTCGCTGCCCAGACCACCACGACGTTGACCACCAGCCCGAACCCGTCGGTGTTCGGTCAGCCGGTCACGCTGCGGGCCGAGGTCGTCCCCGACGCTCCCGCCACCGGGAGCCCGACCGGCTTCGTGCAGTTCATCGTGGACGGCGCCAACTACGCCTTCGTCGAGCTCGACGGACAGGTGGCGGAGACCCCGCTCACCGGGCTGGCGGTCGGAGCCCACTCCGTCCGGGCCGTCTACCTCAGCAACGACATGAACTTCTTCACCAGCTCCTCGACCACCGTCACCCAGCAGGTGAACAAGGCCTCGACCACGACCTCGGTGACCAGCTCGTCGCCGACGGCCGTCTTCGGGCAGCCGGTGACGTTCACCGCCCAGGTGGCGGTCACGGCACCGGGGGCCGGTTCCCCGTCGGGCACGATCGTGTTCAAGGACGGCACCACGACGATCGGCACCCAGCCGATCAGCTCCGCCACCGGTGGGCAGGCGTCCATCACGGTGAGCAACCTGACGGTCGGGCAGCACGCCATCTCCGCGACGTACAGCGGCGACGACAGCTTCAACGGCTCGGTCGGCAATGCTGCGCAGAGCGTCATCCGGGCCCAGACCTCGACGCTCGTGGCGTCCTCGGCCAACCCGTCCCAGTCGGGTCAGGGAGTCCAGTTCACCGCGACGGTGAGCCCGGTCGCCCCGGGTGCCGGTGACCCCGGCGGGACGGTGCGCTTCTTCGTCAACGGCGCGGCCCTGGGCGGCCCCGCGCCGGTCGTGGGCGGCGTGGCGACGAGCACCAACTTCGTGTCGCTGACCCCGGGTGTCTACAAGATCTCGGCCACCTACAGCGGTGACGGCAACTTCGTCGGCAGCACTGGTCTCCTCGACCAGGGGGCGGGTCAGAACGTGACCAAGGGCCAGACCACGATGACGGTCGTCTCCGGCCCCAGCCCGTCCGCGTACGGCGCTCCGGTCACGGTGACCACGACCCTCAGCGCGATGGCTCCGGCCCAGCGCACGCCGAGTGGTGTGGTCCAGGTCTGGGAGGGCGACGAGCTGCTCGGCGCCACCAGCCTGGCGCCGGCGCCGGGGGTGAACACCGCGGAGGCGACCTTCGTGACCACCAGCCTGTCGGCGGGGACGCACACGCTGACCGCGGTCTACGTCGGGAACTTCAACTTCGAGGCCAACACGTCGACGGCGACCCAGATCGTGGGTCAGGTTCCGACGGTCACCGGGCTGGAGTCCTCGGCGAACCCGGCGGTCTTCGGCGACACGGTGACCTTCACCGCGACCGTCGACTCCGCCACGGGGACGCCGACCGGCACCGTGGTCTTCCGGGAGGGCAGCACCGTCCTGGGGACGGCCGTGCTCGCTGCCAACGGCGGTGAGCAGCGGGCCTCGCTCGCGGTGCCCGGCCTGGGGGCCGGCACACACGCGGTGACCGCGACCTACTCCGGAGACGTCTCGCACGGCGCGAGCACCTCCCCGCCGTACACCCAGGTGATCTCGAAGGCCCCGACGACCATCGTCGCCGCCGACGTGAACAACCCGGGCCCGCTCGCACCGCGGCAGGGCTGGATCCGGGCCAAGCTGACCGACCGCTACGGAAACCCGATGCAGGGACGCTCGATCAGCTTCGACGCTCCTGCGGGCCAGTCGCGGCCGGCCCGGCACCTGTGTGACGCGGTCACGGACGCCCAGGGGATCGCCGAGTGCGACACCCAGGTGGTCAGCATCGACCTCTCGCTGGTCCCGGGAGACACCTTGCTGGACATCCACGGCACCTATGACGTGACCTACGTCGGTGACGCGGACACCATCGGGTCGACGGCTCGCGGGCACGAGTACTGACCACGACGGTCTGACCGTCGGGGCACAGGACCCGTCCCGTGCCCTGGAGGCCCTGTTTCCCGACCCCGGGGGAGCAGGGCCTCCGCACTGCCCGGGTCAGCCTGCCGGGTCAGCCCGCCGGGTCGGCCGGCGTCGGCTCCGCGGTGCCGGTGGGCGCGTCGCTGGGGGTCGGCGCCGGGGAGGGCTCCGTCTGTTCGGTGGGGTCCGCCTGTTCGGTGGGGTCCGTGGGCTCGGTCGGGTCGACGGGCGTCGTGGTCGGCGGGTCGGTGGGCGCGTCGGTGGGCGTCGGTTCCGGTGTCGGGGTCCCGGCGGGATCGGGAGTGAGGTTGGTCGGCTCCCCCGCGGGCTGGTGCTGCCCGCCGTCGGGCTCGGCGGAGACCGCCGAGCCGAGGGTCGTGCCGGTGCCGGAGTCGCCGAGGAGGGCCGAGAGCGGTCGCCCCAGGATGCTCTCGACCCCGGTGACCGTCCCGAGCGTGATCCCCAGGACGGCGACCGCGGCCAGGACGGTCCGGGTCCACCGGTCGCCCGAGCGGCGCACGGGCCCGACCGTCGGAGTTCCGGGGTCGAGCGGCCCGGCGGCGCGCGGACCGGGGGAGCGCACCAGCTGGCTGGTGGTACGCCGTACGGCTGCGGCGCTGCGGTCCAACGAAGCCCCGTACATCGCGCTGGCGACCGTCGCGATCACGCTCGCCACGGCGGCGCCGATGATGGTGCCGGTGACACCGAGGGAGGACGCGGCGAACGCAGCCGAGGACGCCGCGAGGGCGCTGGCGGCGATCTGGGTCAGGGTGACGGGGGACTTGTGGCCGGACATGGGTGACTCTCAGCAGGGGGCAGTGGACTCTCCCTGATGGAACGCACCGGGCCCGGTACCGGTTGCGTTCGGCGAACGTGACGCTGGGCACGTCCGGGCCGACGGGCCCGTCAGAGGTTGTCGGAGATCCGGCTCAGGATCTCGCGGGACTCGGTGATCGCGACCTGGTTCCACCGTGCGGCGCCGGTGAGCATGTAGTGCCCGAGCGCGCCCATGTCCCGGAACCGGGCGTCCTCGGCGATCTCCGAAGCGCGGTCGACGTAGCGTCGCGACGACCGGGCGCTGGTGATCCGGTCCCGGCGGCCGTGGGCGGCGACCAGGACCTTGCCGGCCAGGGCGTCGACCGGGTCGTCGGCGGGGAACCACGGCGCGAGGCCGACCACTCCGACGACCCCCGGGGCGTCCGCCACCCAGGCAGCCGTGCGGGCGCCCATGGAGTGGCCCAGCAGGACGATCGGCAGCTGCGGGTGCGCGTCGTGGAGGTGCTCGAGGGCGAGGCGGGCATCGGCAACCGGGCTGGGCGGTTCGCCTGGGGAGGCGTTCCAGCCCTTCACCGAGAACCGGAGCAGGGCCACCGCCGCGCCGCCGGCGACGAGGTCGCCGGAGATCGCGTGGAACATCGCCCGGGTACGCCGCAGCGCCAGGCTGCGGTGGTCCACCGGGCGCAGGCCGCGATCGGCGCCGCCGTGCAGCATCACCACGAGCCCGTGCGGGTTCTCCGGGACGGGACTCATCGTCAGGCGGTCGTGCATCGAGACATCCTTTCAGGGAGGCGGCAGCCTCGCGCGGCGGTGCGACACCTTCTATTCGGAGCCGGTACGGCGGCCGGATGGGTGCCCGGATGGGTGCCCCGATCGGTGCCCGGATGGGTGCCCGGCGCTGGTGCCGGACAGCCGCGACGACTGTCGGTGCCGCACGGCAGGATGTCCCTGTGAGCCCGCTCGATGACACCGCTGACGAACCCGCCGCCCGTACCGAGCACGCCGCGCTCGCCGAGCAGGTCGAGGAGGCCCGGTTCCGGTACTACGTCCTGGACTCCCCGACGCTCTCCGACGCCGATTTCGACGCCCGGATGCGGCGGCTGGAGGAGCTCGAGGAGCTGTTCCCGGACCTGCGCACCCCGGACTCGCCGACCCAGAAGGTCGGCGGCGCGGTGGCGACCGAGTTCACCCCCGTCGACCACCTGCAGCGGATGGAGAGCCTCGACAACGCGTTCTCGTTCGAGGAGCTGGTGGCCTGGCAGGGCCGGCTCGCCCGCGAGGGCGTCACCGACGCGGCGTACCTGTGCGAGCTCAAGGTCGACGGCCTGGCGATCAACCTGCTCTACGAGCACGGGCGGCTCGTCCGCGCGCTGACCCGCGGAGACGGCCGGACCGGGGAGGACGTCACCCCGAACGTCCGGACCATCGGTGCGGTGCCGGACGTGCTGACCGCGACAGCCGAGTTCCCGGTGCCGGCTCTGGTCGAGGTGCGCGGTGAGGTCTTCCTGCCGGTCGCGGCGTTCGAGCGGCTCAACGCCTCGCTGGTCGAGGCCGGCAAGCCGATGTTCGCCAACCCGCGCAACTCGGCCGCAGGGTCGCTGCGCCAGAAGGACCCGCGGGTGACCGCTTCCCGCGACCTCGGGATGGTCTGCCACGGGATCGGGGCCCGCGACGGCTTCGAGCCCACCGCTCAGTCGCACGCGTACGAGGCGCTCGCCTCCTGGGGGCTCCCGGTCTCCGAGCAGGTGCGGGTCGTCGACTCGCTCGCCGAGGTCGAGGCCTACATCGCGCACGCGGGAGAGCAGCGGCACTCGATCGTCCCGTACGAGATCGACGGGGTGGTGGTGAAGGTCGACGACGTCGCGCTGCAGCGGCGGCTCGGTTCGACCTCGCGCGCTCCTCGGTGGGCGATCGCCTTCAAGTACCCGCCGGAGGAGGTCAACACCAAGCTGCTGGAGATCCGGGTGAACACCGGTCGCACCGGTCGGGTCACGCCGTACGGCGTGATGGAGCCGGCCAAGGTCGCCGGTTCGACGGTCGTGAACGCCACCCTGCACAACGCCTACGAGGTGAAGCGCAAGGACGTCCGCCCCGGGGACACCGTGATCCTGCGCAAGGCCGGCGACGTGATCCCGGAGATCCTCGGTCCGGTGCTCGCGCTGCGCCCCGAGGGGCTGCCGGAGTGGGAGATGCCCACCACCTGTCCCTCCTGCTCGACCGTGCTGGTCCAGCAGAAGGAGGGTGACAAGGACCTGCGCTGCCCCAACCACCGCGACTGTCCCGCTCAAGTGACCGAGCGGGTCTTCCACGTCGCCGGCCGCGGCGCCTTCGACATCGAGGGACTGGGCTACGAAGCGGCGGTCGCGCTGTTGGAGAGCGGCGCGATCACCAACGAGGGCGCGATCTTCGCGCTCGACGAGGAGGCCCTGCTCAAGGCCGACCTGTTCCGCCGGGCCTCGCCGGCCGACCCGAGGGGCTACGAGCTCTCCGCCAACGGGCAGAAGCTGCTGGACAACCTCGAGAAGGCCAAGCACCAGCCGCTGTGGCGCGTCCTGGTGGCGCTGTCGATCCGGCACGTCGGACCGTCCGCGGCCCGAGCCCTCGCGGACACCTTCTCCTCGATGGCGGCGATCCGGTCAGCCGGGTTGGCCGAGCTGGCTGCCGCGGAAGGGGTGGGGGCGACGATCGCCGAGTCCGTCCGCACGTGGTTCGACGCGCCGGAGGACCGCTGGCACGTGGAGATCGTCGAGGCCTGGGAACGCGCGGGCGTCCGGATGGAGGACGAGAAGGCTGAGCTGGGCGAGCAGACCCTGGCAGGCCTCTCGATCGTGGTCACCGGGTCGCTGGTGGACTTCAGCCGTGACTCCGCCAAGGAGGCGATCCTCTCGCGGGGCGGCAAGGCGGCCGGCTCGGTCTCCAAGAAGACCGACTACGTCGTGATCGGCGAGAGCGCCGGCTCCAAGGCGGAGAAGGCCGAGCAGCTCGGTGTCCCGATGCTGGACGAAGCCGGATTCAAGAAGCTCCTGGAGGGTGGCCCGGGCGCTCTGTGAGCGGGTCAGCCGGCGAGGAGCTGGTTCGGGCCCACCGGGGGCCACTGGTCTGCCGGTGCGGGACGTCCGAGGAAGTACCCCTGCCCGTACTCGCAGCCGAGCTCGCGCACCAGGTCGAGCTCGTCCTGACCTTCGATGCCCTCGGCGATGACCCGGAGACCGAACGCGTGGGCGGCTTTGACGGTGAGCTCGAGCAGGCTCCGTGCCGAGGCTGAGCTTGCGTCGACGAACCCGCGGTCGATCTTGAGGAGGTCGACCGGGAGCCGGGACAGCTGGGCGTTGGACTGGTACCCCGTGCCGAAGTCGTCGAGGCTGACGATGACGCCCATGGCGCGGATGGCTTCGAGGTTAGCGGCGGCGTGCACGTCGTCCAGCGGCGCCGTCTCGGTCACCTCGATCACCAGCTGTGGCGGCATCACGTTCACGGAGCGGAGCGCGGCGGCGATGTCCTCCAGGATCCGGACCTGGCTGATGTGCCGGCCGGAGATGTTCACCGAGACCTGGATCGCGTAGTCGCGCCTCTCCGTGTTCCACTCCTCGAGCTGCGCGAGCGCTGCTCGGAGCACCCAGGTGTCCAGGTCGCAGATGAGGTCGGAGGCCTCGGCGAACGGCAGGAAGCTGTCCGGGTAGACGAGCCCCCGCTCGGGGTGCTGCCAGCGCACCAAGGTCTCGTAGCACTCGATCTGCCCGGTGGAGAGGTGGATGATCGGCTGGTAGTGGAGCACCAGCTGGTTCTCGCGGATCGCGACCACAAGGGCGCGCTCGATGTCGTTGCGCTCGCGCAGGGCCTCGCGAGCCTGGCCGCTGAAGAGCTCGGTACGGCCCTTGCCGGTGGACTTGGCCTGGTACACCGCCAGGTCGGCCTCGTGGACCAGGGTCTCCACGTCGGTGCTGCCGCCGCGGCCGAGCGCGACCCCGATGCTCGCGCCGACGTTCACCCGGGTCTGCTCGTCGATCAGGATCGGTTCGGAGATCGAGGCGATCAACCGGTTCGCCAGCGCGACCGCGGCCTGTTCGTCCTCGACGTTCTCGATGCCGACCAGGAACTCGTCCCCGCCGAGCCGTCCGGCGAAGTCCCCGTCCCGGATCTCTGCCGCCAGGCGGCGACCGACCTCGCGGAGGACCTCGTCACCGGCGCGGTGCCCGTGGTTGTCGTTGACTTCCTTGAAGCCGTCGAGGTCGAGGAAGAGCAGCCCGACGGTGCTCTGCTGCCGCTTGGTACGGCCCAGGGCGCCGGCCAGCAAACGCATCGACTGGACCCGGTTGGCGAGCCCCGTCAACGGGTCGTGGGTCGCCTGGACGGCGAGCTCGTCCTGGAGGGCTTCCAGCGAGTGGTGCGCGCCGACGATGGTGGCGATCGCGTTGTTCATCCGGGCGACCACCAGGATGGACATCGCCGCGGACCCGATGATCACGGCCCAGAGGTCGACCTCGACGTCGGTGACCTGGTGCACCGCGAGGATGGCGGGGCCGATCATGGTCGCGACCACCACGGCGAGCAGCCGGAGGCCGCGGAACCCGAGGTGCGCCTTCGTGACCGGATCGGAGAGCCGGGTCATCGACGGGTGCAGCGCGGCCGCCCCCCAGGCGGCGTACGAGAGCAGCCAGAGCGGCTCCACCGGCATCACGGTGTTGGTGGTGAACAGGTCCAGGGCGGTGGAGAGGGTGTCGGCGGTGATCAGCAGCGCGAGGGCCGCCATCAGGTAGCGCGACGCGGGGGCCCGGCCGCGCGGGGAGGCGATCATCCGGCCGAGCGCGGCGATCAGCAGGATGTCCATCGCGGGGTACGACGCGGCGACCAGGGCAGCGGCGGCGCCCGCGTCGTGCATCTGCTCGACGGTCGGCCTCGCGAGCAGGACCCAGACCAGCATTCCCAGGCCGGTCGTCATCGCGACGCTGTCGAGCAGCGGACCGAAGTCGCGGGGAGAACGTCGGCGGCCCTTGACCAGCATCGCCAGCCCGACCGCGAAGACCGGGTAGCCGAGGAGGTAGAAGGCGTCCGAGACCGTGGGGAAGGCGTTGATGTGCAGGACGTCCTGCTGCCAGTAGTAGGAGGTGTCCCCGAGCACCCACAACCCCTGCGCGCCCGCGATGACCAGCCAGGCGTTGCGGGCCTGGGGTCGGTGCAGCCGGATCCCGACCAGGACGGCCGCCACCACCGAGAGCCCGATCAAGGTGTAGGTGACGTCGGCGAACCACGCAGGAACCGCCAAGAGCTGGCTGCCGAGGGCGAGAGCGGCGACCACGACCAGGTAGACCACCGCCGGTCGTCCGGACAGAACCGCTGGGGTGCGCTGCTCAGCCATGGGCCACCGCCGGGGCGAACCGGACCTTCGCCGACGCGGCACGGCCCTGACGTGCCGAGTACCGTTCCGCGGCCTCGGTGACGGCCGCGGCCGGCACGCCACTCGGGAGGCCGGGCACCGCGCCGTCGGGGGTGTGGAAGATCCACAGGGAGAGCGTGCGCATCGCAGCCCAGTCGTCGTGCAGGACGCGGAGCGAGACCACGCTGTCGCCGACCTGGTGGTCCGGAACGGCCCGGACCCAACCGAGCACGACGGGGTCGGCCCCCGGGAGGACCACCTCGACCAGGTCGGGCTCGGTGCCGTCGAGCCGGGGCAGCCGCAGGCTGACCCCGCCGGCGGAGACGTCGACGAGTTCGGAGACCCGGCCGTTCGCCAGGACCTTGGCCGGAACGGTGAAACGGTGCGCGTTGCGACGCGACGACGCGAACTCGACGGCCCGGATCCGGCGTACGCCGAGGGCGACCGTGGTGGCGGCGATCAGCAGCCAGATCCCGGAGGCAACCGTCGCGCCCGGGGTTGCCCGCCACGGGACCAGGCCGGCGACGCCGGCGGTGGCGTAGGCGACCAGGGCGCCCAGGGCGATCATCAGGGCGACCAGGATCCGCGGCACCCGGCTCCGGACCCGGCCCTGGGTGGCCGCTTTCGGGGTGACCTGGAACTCCAGGGTGCGCCGGGTGAGCAACCACCACACGCAGGAGAGCCCGACCGGGATCCGCAGGATGCGGAGAGCCAGCGCGTTCGTCCAGCTCAGCTGGTGCCGGTACAGCCGCTTGGCTCCCCAGAGGCGAGCCAGGAACGCCGCGGCGAAGACCGCGGCGAAGGTCAACGGTGGAGCGGTCGAGGTCTCGGCGCCGGAGACCAGCAGCGTGACCGGCACCATCAGCACGAAGAGGGTGGCCGCGCCTTCCAGCCACCACAGGGTGCCGCCGAGGTACTCGTAGTAGTTGCGCCAGGAGAGCCAGCCTTTGGCCGCCCACAGCTTCTCCTTGGCGAGGACCTGCATGGCGCCCATGCCCCAGCGCCGACGCTGCAGCAGGTACTGGTCAGCGGTGGCCGGCGCGAGGCCGAGTGCAAGCGTCTGGTGGTGGTAGACCGTCCTCCACCCGTCTCGCAGCAGGCCGAGGGTGGTGTGCATGTCCTCGACGATCGTCTCGGTGGCGACCCCACCGATCGCCCGCAGCGCCTTGGTCCGGACCAGAGCGGTCGACCCGCACCAGAACGGTCCCGCCTGCGCGTGGTTGCGGGCCGCCATCAGCACGTTGAAGAAAAGGCCCTGCTCGCCGTTGACGCCGTCGTCGTCGAACGCGCCGGCGTTGTAGAAGCTCTGCGGACCCTGGACCAGGCCGATCTCCGGGTCCTCGAACCAGCCGAGGGTCGAGGTCAGGAAGCCCTCGAGCGGGACGTGGTCGCAGTCGAGGACGGCGATGACGTCGATGTCGGCGGCGCCGTCGACCGCTTCGGTGGCCATCAGGTCGAGGGCGTGGTTGAGGTTCCCGGCCTTGGCGTGGTCGTGCACCGGTCGGCAGACGTAGCGGGCCCCGTAGGTCCGGCACAGCTCCTCGACCCACGGGCGGTCACCGTCGTCCAGGACCCAGGTCTGGTGCGCGGGCTGGAGGGCGCAGGCAGCGGCGATCGTCGGTGCGATCACCTCGGCCGGCTCGTCGTACGTCGGGATGAGGACGGCGACGGTCAGCCCGGCGGGTGCCTCGGTGACCGTAGGCGGGGCGTTCGAGTCGATGTTCCACACGGTGATCAGGCGCACGACCATGCCCAGGAGCGGCAGCGCTTCGAAGACGACCAGCAGGATCGCGGCGGACCGGTTGGCGCCACCCGCGGGAAGGGTGAAGGCGACGCGCCAGGTCAGGTACATGACCACGGAGGTCAGCGCCACGACACCGCCGAGGCGTGCCATCCGGCGCGACCGGGTCGCCTCGGGGCCGGGACGGGCGAGGAGGTCGGCCCACCCCGCGATCACCGGGCTCGCCGGCTGGGGGAGGTCCTCGGGTGCCTGGTGGGGTCGGGGAGACGGACGGTCGGCGAAACCCGAACGCGTGGCGTCGATGAACGCGCTGGTCACAAGGCCCCTCCACCTGTTGGCAACACTGCCAGCATGGCGGGTTATTTGCCCTCTATGCCACTATTAGGACTGTTTAGGGACTTTAGTCCCGACAAGTCGGGCCGAATGCTGAGCCGACGGTCCGGCTCTCAACGGTCGTCGCTGAGGACCTGCTCCCGCAGGATGTCGGCGTGACCGGCGTGCCGGTTGATCTCGCCGAGCAGGTGCAGGTGGATCCAGCGAACCGAGACCCGGCCGAGGCGGTGGTGCTCGGCGACGTGGTCCAGCTCGTACGCCGCCGCGGTCTCCCGCGACCAGGCGCAGGCCGTCTCGTAGTCCGCCAGCACCGACGCGACCGTGTCCTCCGGTGCCGGGATGAACGAGGGGTCGATCGTCGTCGGGAGCCCGAGCTCGACCCGAGTACGGCCGCCGAGCACCACCTGGAACCAGACCTGCTCGACGAAGGTGAGGTGCTTGACCAGACCGATCGGGGTGGTCAGCGACGGGACCAGCCGCCGTCGGGCCTGGTCCTCGGTGAGACCGGCCAGGGTGGCTGCGGCCTCGCGCCGGGCAGCGTCGAGGAACCGCTCCAGCTGGGCGCGTTCGCCGTCGGTCGTCGAGGTGCTCATGATCGCAGCGTAACGATGGACACGGGCGTGCCCCGTGGTCCTGGGACCTCTAGCCTCTCCCCATGACGAACATCGACCCGGCTGCGCCGGTCCTGGTCACCGGTGGCAGCGGCTACGTCGCGAGCTGGATCGTGCGGTACCTGCTCGAGGACGGCAAGACCGTCCGGGCAACGGTGCGCGACCCGCAGAAGCCGAAGGGTCTCGAGCACCTCCACGCGCTGGCTGCCGAGCACCCCGGCCGGTTGACCCTGCACCGGGCCGAGCTGCTCGAGCCGGGGAGCTACGCCGAGGCGATGGCCGGGTGCGAACTGGTGATCCACACCGCCTCCCCGTTCCTGCTCGGCAAGCTGCGCGATCCGCAGGAACAGCTCGTCCGGCCCGCGCTCGAGGGCACCCGCAACGTGCTGGCCAGCGTCGAGGCGACGCCGTCGGTGAAACGGGTCGTCCTGACCAGCAGCGTCGTGGCCATCTGCGGCGACAACATCGACATGGTCGGCCGGGAGCAGTTCACCGAGGACGACTGGAACACCACCAGCAGCCTGGAGCACCAGCCCTACCCCTACTCCAAGACGGTCGCGGAGAAGGAGGCCTGGTCGGCCCAGGCCGGTCAGGACCGGTGGGACCTGGTCACCATCCACCCCGGTCTGGTCCTCGGCCCGTCGCTGACCACGGCGAGCAAGTCCGGCACCTTCCGGACGATGGGAAGCTTCACCGACTACTCCCTGGCCACCGGTGCCCCGGCGTTGGAGATGGGTGTCGTCGACGTGCGCGACGTCGCCCGCGCGCACATCGCCGCCGGGTTCACCCCGGAGGCGCACGGCCGTTACATCACCAACGCCGAGACGATGAGCATGCTCGACATCGGCAAGGCCCTGCGTGCGAAGTTCGGCTGGCGGCCGTCCTTCCCGCTCACCGAGGCGCCCAAGCCGTTGATCAAGCTGGCCGCCCCGGTCGCCGGGCTGACCCGCAAGTTCGTCGAGCTCAACGTCGGCTACCCGCTCCGCTTCGACAACAGCCGTACCGTCAAGGAGCTCGGGATCACCTTCCGCCCAGGCGCGGAGTCGGTCACCGAGCACTTCCAGCAGATGATCGACGACGGGTTGGTCCGCGGAGCCAGCACGGCTCGCTAGGGCCTGCCGCGGCGGTCGTCGAGCCTGTCGAGACGTGGTGACGGGCACCCCGTCCGCGCCCCCTAGGATTGCGGGCATGCCTGCAGACCCCCCCGTCCCGACCAAGGTCGCGATCACCCGAGACGAGGTCGCGCACCTGGCGGACCTCGCCCGGATCGACCTCGACGACGCCGAGCTCGACCACCTCGCCCCCCAGCTCTCGGTGATCCTGGAGAGCATCGCGTCGATCGCCGACGTGGCTGCCGCGGACATCCCGCCGACCTCCCACGCGATCCCGCTGACCAACGTCTTCCGCGAGGACGTGATCCGCCCGAGCCTCACCGCCGAGCAGGCCCTCTCCGGCGCACCGGCCAGCGAGCAGCAGCGGTTCTCCGTCCCGCGGATCCTGGGGGACGAGCAGTGAGCGACCTCCTGAACAAGTCCGCCGCCGAGCTGGCCGAGCTGCTCGCTGCCGGCGAGACCACCAGCGTCGCGCTGACCCAGGCCTGCCTGGACCGGATCGCCGCCGTCGACGGCAGCGTGCACGCCTTCCTGCACGTCGACGCCTCCGGTGCGCTGGCCGCCGCAGCGGCCTCCGACGCCCGCCGCGCGGCCGGTTCCCCGGCATCGGTGCTCGACGGCGTCCCGGTCGCGGTCAAGGACGTGCTGGCGACCGAGGGCGTGCCGACCACCTGCGGCTCGAAGATCCTCGAGGGCTGGCTCCCGCCGTACGACGCGACCGTGGTCGCCAAGCTCAAGGCAGCCGGTCTGCCGATCCTGGGCAAGACCAACATGGACGAGTTCGCGATGGGCTCCTCCACCGAGCACTCCGCGTACGGTCCCACCCGGAACCCCTGGGACCTCGCCCGGATCCCCGGCGGTTCCGGCGGCGGCTCGGCCGCAGCGGTCGCCGCGTTCGAGGCGCCGCTGGCGATCGGCACCGACACCGGGGGCTCGATCCGGCAGCCCGGCGCGGTCACCGGCACGGTCGGGACCAAGCCCACCTACGGCGGGATCTCCCGCTACGGGCTGGTCGCGATGGCCAACTCGCTCGACCAGGTCGGCCCGGTCACCCGGACGGTGCTCGACGCGGCGCTGCTGCACGAGGTGATCGGCGGGCACGACCCGCTCGACTCCACCAGCATCGACCAACCGCTCCCGGCGCTGGTCGAGGCGGCCCGTCAGGGTGCCACCGGCGATCTGACCGGCATCCGGGTCGGCGTCATCGCCGAACTCGGTGGCGAGGGGTACCAGGCCGGTGTCCAGCAGCGCTTTGACGAGGCGGTCGCGCTGCTGGTCAAGGCCGGTGCCGAGGTCGTCGAGGTCTCCTGCCCGAGCTTCGTGCATGCGCTCGCGGCGTACTACCTGATCATGCCGAGCGAGGCGTCCTCGAACCTGGCCCGCTTCGACGCGATGCGCTACGGCCTGCGGGTGCTGCCCGAGGGCATCGACGACCCCAGCGCCGAGGACGTGATGCGCGCGACCCGCGACGCCGGCTTCGGGGACGAGGTGAAGCGCCGGATCATCCTGGGCACCTACGCCCTCTCCAGCGGCTACTACGACGCCTACTACGGCCAGGCCCAGAAGGTCCGCACCCTGATCAGCCAGGATTTCGCGGCGGCCTTCACGAAGGCCGACGTCCTGGTCTCGCCGACAGCGCCGACGACGGCGTTCAAGATCGGTGAGAAGCTCGACGACCCGGTCGCGATGTACCTCAACGACGTCGCCACCATCCCGGCCAACCTGGCTGGGATCCCCGGTCTCTCCCTCCCGGCCGGGCTGGCGCCCGAGGACGGCCTTCCGGTCGGCTTCCAGGTCCTCGCCCCGGCCCTGGCCGACGACCGGCTCTACCGCGTCGGAGCAGCGCTCGAGGCGCTGCTGGAGGAGGAGTGGGGCAGCACCCTGCTCTCCCAGGCACCCGAGATCCCGGTCGCCGAGCCGGTCGAGACGTCTGGAGGCGCGCAGTGACTGAATCCCTGATGTCCTACGAGGACGCGATCGCCGCCTACGACCCGGCGATGGGCCTGGAGGTCCACGTCGAGCTGAACACCCAGACGAAGATGTTCTGCGGGTGCGCGGTGGAGTTCGGTGCCGAGCCGAACACGCAGACCTGCCCGACCTGCCTGGGCCTGCCGGGCTCGATGCCGGTGGTGAACGGCAAGGCGGTCGAGTCGGCGATCCGGATCGGCTTGGCGCTGAACTGCGAGATCGCCCAGTGGTGCCGTTTCGCCCGGAAGAACTACTTCTACCCGGACATGCCGAAGAACTTCCAGACCTCCCAGTACGACGAGCCGATCGCCTTCGACGGCTACCTCGACGTCGAGATTCAAACCGAGGCCGGGGAGACCGAGGTGTTTCGCGTCGAGATCGAGCGCGCGCACATGGAGGAGGACACCGGCAAGTCCCTCCACGTCGGCGGCTCGACCGGCCGGATCCAGGGCGCTGACTACTCCCTGGTCGACTACAACCGCGCCGGGATCCCACTCATCGAGATCGTCACCCGCCCGATCCTGGGCGCCGGTGCGAAGGCGCCGGCGGTGGCCCGCGTCTACGTCGCCACGTTGCGCGACCTGCTGCTCGGTCTGGACGTCTCCGACGTCCGGATGGAGCAGGGCTCGATGCGCTGCGACGTGAACCTGAGCCTGGCCCCGGCCGGCAGCGACCAGCTGGGCACCCGGACCGAGACCAAGAACGTCAACTCGTTGCGCTCGGTCGAGCGAGCCGCCCGCTACGAGGTCTCTCGGCAGGCGACGCTGCTGCAGGCGGGGGAGTCGATCCAGCAGGAGACCCGGCACTGGCACGAGGACACCGGGATCACGACGGCCGGCCGGGCGAAGTCCGACGCCGACGACTACCGCTACTTCCCGGAGCCGGACCTGGTGCCGGTCGCCCCGTCGCGGGAGTGGGTCGCGGAGCTCAAGGCCGCGCTGCCGGTTCCGTTGCGCGAGCAGCGGGCCCAGCTGCAGGCTGCCTGGGGCTTCACCGACCTGGAGATGCGCGACGTCGTCGCCGCCGAGGCGGTGGTGCTGATCGAGCAGACCGTCGCCGCGGGCTCGGCGCCGCAGGCCGCTCGCAAGTGGTGGGTCTCCGAACTCACCCGGCGGGCCAACGAGGACGGCGTCGAACTGGCAGCGCTGCCGATCACTCCGGCGCAGGTCGCCGCGATCCAGGCGCTGGTGGACGGTAGCTCGCTGAACGACAAGCTCGCCCGGCAAGTCATCGACGGCGTGCTCGCCGGCGAGGGGGAGCCGGAGGCCGTGGTGGCTGCCCGTGGGCTCGCGATCGTGTCCGACGAGGGTGCCCTCGGGGAGGCGGTCGACCGGGCGATCGCCGCGAACCCCGACGTCGCGGAGAAGATCCGGGACGGGAAGCACGCCGCGGCGGGGGCGCTCATCGGGGCCGTGATGCAGGAGATGAAGGGCAAGGCCGACGCGGGCCGCGTCCGGGAGCTGATCTTGGAGAAGCTGGCGGTCTGAGCGGTGTTAGGGTCGCTGCGTCCCTCCGTAGGAGGGGCACTCCACACCACCACGTCCGTGCACGGGGAAAGCCGGTCGAAATCCGGCACTGACCCGCAACCGTAGGTCGTGCAGCCCGCTGTACGACGAGTCGGAACACCCGTCACGCGACGTCTTCGCATCACACGCTGTCGTGGAAAGCAGCGGGGGTGATCCACTCCCGCTGTGCAGCGGGAAGGAACCCCCATGTCGAACACTCCTCGCCGACTGGGTGCGCTCGTCGCGTCCTCGGCACTCGCCCTCTCCGGGTTGACGCTGCTCGCGTCCCCGGCCGAGGCGGTCGGCACCGATCCCCGGCCGGTCGCGATCGGCGCGACCTGGCTGGAGGGTCAGCTGACCGGCGGCCTGATGCACAACGACCAGTTCGACTTCGACGACGTCGGACTGACCCTGGACGCCGGGTTCGGGCTGGCCGCGGTCGGCGGTCACGCCGCGACCGTCGCCACGATCGCCGAGGCGGTCGGTCCGCTGCTCGACGACGGCTACGCCCAGGGCGACGAGTACGAGTTCGTCGAGCCCTTCGACTTCGTCCAGCGCGGCTACTACGCCGCGCAGACCGCCAAGGCCCTGGTGTTCGCCCAGGTGACCGGCCAGGACACCGGGACCTGGGCCGGTTTCGATCTCGTCACCGCGCTCGAGGACCGCGTCTCCGACGCCCCCAGCCCGGGCCGGATCGTCAGCGACAGCTCCTACGGCGACTTCACCAACACCGTCGGCCAGGCCTACGCTGCGCGCGGCCTGGCCGAGGCGGGCTCGGAGGACGCCGCCGCAGCCACGGCGTACCTGCTCGACCAGCAGTGCGCCGCGGGCTTCTTCCGGATCGAGCTGAGCGACCAGACCTGCGACCAGGACGCCGGCGACCCGGACCCGGACGCCACTGCCTACGCGGTCCAGCAGCTGTCCGCGATCGCCTCGCCGAGCGAGGACGTGACCGCGGCGGTTGCGGCGGCGGTCGCCTGGCTCCTCGGCCAGCAGCGTGCCGACGGCGGCTTCGCCGGCGGCAGCGGTGCCGGGGCGGCCAACGGCAACAGCACCGGCCTCATCGGCAGCGTGCTCGGAGCCCTGGGCGAGACCGCGGCGGCCACCAAGGCGGCCGTGTGGCTGCGCAGCCACCAGGCCGACGAGCTGAGCAGCTGCCCGAGCGACCTGAGCGAGGAGACCGGTGCTGTCGGGTACGACGCCGCCACGCTCGCCGCCGGACGTGCGAACGGGATCACCGTCGCGCAGCAGGACAAGTGGCGCCGCACCACCGCGCCTGCCCTCGCCGCACTCGCGTACGCGCCGTCCGCGACCCCCGCCCTGAAGATCACCGGGCCGAGCATCGCCAAGGGCGGGTCGTTGGTCATCTACCGGATCAGTGGTGTCGTCCCCGGCGACACGGTGTGCGTCTCCGGGCTGGGCCGCCTCAAGCCGGTGGCCGGTGGGGCGGACGGCACCGGCAGGGTTGCGTTCACGATGCCGAACGGGACCTGGACGCGGACGATCGTGGTCCGCGACCGGGCGGGGGCCAACGTGGGTATCAGGACGATGGTGCTCGGCCGGAAGACGCTCACCGTCGAGGCTCCGTACGGCGTGAAGCGGGGGGCCCTGGTTCCGGTCAGGGTCAGCGGCCTGTACCCCGGCGAGAGCGTCCGGATCACGCTCGACGGCGTCAAGGTGCGCACCGGCTACGCCAACACGCGAGGCGTCTTCGCGAGCAGCTTCCGGGCCCCGAGGACCCTCGGCAAGCACGTGATCCGCGCCTACGGCAAGTACGCCGACATCCGCAAGGGGTACGACATCATCAAGGTCGTCCCCTGAGCCGCTAGGAACCCGGGGCGACCAGGAGGATCCGGTCGTCCGCACCCTGTGGGTCACCCCGTCCGTCCCGGTTGGACGTGGTGACCCACAGGTTTCCGCCCGGGGCGACCACGACGGTGCGCATCCGGCCGAACTCGCCGACGAAGAAGTCGGTCGGGTCGGTAGCCCGCGCGCCGTCCACGTTGATCCGCCAGAGCCGCTCGCCGCGCAACGACGCGAGCCAGAGGGCGCCGTTCGCGAACGCGAGCCCCGACGGTGAGGCGTCCGAGGTCCGCCACACGACCTGGGGGTCCTGGAAACCGCGGTCCCGGTCGGCTTCGGACCCACGTCCCTCGACGGCGGGCCAGCCGTAGTTGCGGCCCTTCTGGATCAGGTTGAGCTCGTCCCAGGCGTTCTGGCCGAACTCGGACGCCCAGAGGCGTCCGGAGCGGTCGAACGCCAACCCCTGGACGTTGCGGTGCCCCAGGCTCCAGACCGGGGAGTCCGGGTCCGGGTTGCCCGGAGCCGGGTCGCCGTCCTCGGTCACCCGCAGGATCTTGCCCGCGGTGGTGTCGCGGCGCTGGGCGAGCTCGCGGACCCCGGTCTCCCCGGTGGCGATGTAGAGGAAACCGTCGGGCCCGAAGGTGATCCGGCCGCCGTCGTGGATGAAGCCGCGGGGGATGCCGGTGACGACCGGAGTCGCGGCGCCGAGCCGTCCGTCGGCGTAGGTCATCCGCAGGACGCGGTTGTCGGTGTCGGTGGAGGTGTAGACGAAGATCCGCTGGTTCTCCTCGTACGCCGGGGAGACCGCGAGGCCGAGCAGGCCGGACTCACCCTCCGCTCGGGTCTGGTCGATCCGGCCCACCTCGGTCACCGTCCCGGTTCCGGTGACCCGCAGCACCCGCCCGCTGTCGCGCTCGGTCACCAGTGCGGACCGATCGGGCAGGAAGTCGATCCCCCACGGCACGGCCAGGCCGTCGGCGATCGTGCCGAGCACCCGGGTCCGGCCGGGCGAGGCGCTCGCCGACGGATCCGCGCTCGGGGTCGCGACCGTGGTCCCCGGCCCCGGATCCGGGGTCACGGCCGACTCGGGTTCGGTACCTCCGCACGCGGCGACGGCCGTGGCGAGCGCGACGGCGAGGACGGGTACGGCGAGACGGGACCGGGATGCGTGACCTGGCTTCACCTGGCCAACGTACCCAGCGGACCCCGGCCAGACCCGGGCCAGACCGACTCAGACCCGACTCGGACCCGACTCAGACCCGGTCGAGCAGGTCTAGCAGCAGGGAGTGCACCTCGTCGGGCTTCTCCATCGCGACGAAGTGGCTGGCGCTGAACTCGACGTACTCGGCGCCGTCGATCCGTTCGGCAGCGGAGCGCATGTCCGTGGCCGAGGCGAGCACGTCCCAGCGACCCGCCACGAAGGTGGTCGGGACGGCGATGTCGCGCAGCGAGACCCGGACGTGCTTGGAGGTCTCGACGGCCAGGTGCATGTACCAGTCGACAGGCGTCCGGAGCATCTCGCGGATGGTCTCCGCGGTGAGGTCGGTGTCGGCGACCGGGAGCATGAAGCCGCTGTGGCCGACCAGCGCCACCGCTCGGGGGCCGATCGGGAGGTTCCTGGCGAGCACGCTTACCGGCTTGCCGAAGGACCGCATCAGCCGGGCGGCGTTGACGGTGATCGCCGCGCGGGCGAAGCGCGGGATCCCCAACGGGGCGAGCATCGAGGAGAAGGTGCCCCCGGGGACACCCGCGACGGCGAACAGCCCGGTGACCCGGTCGGGGTGCAGGTAGGCGAGCTCGAAGGCGGTGTTCACGCCCATCGACCAGCCCATCACCGGACAGGCGTCGATGCCGGCGTCGTCCAGCACGGCGAGGGCGTCCTCGACGAACGCCTCGATGCCGACGTGCTTCGGATCGGTCGGTCGGCCGGAACCGCCGGTCCCGCGGTGGTTCCAGGAGATCACCCGGACGCCGCAACTCGGGTCGAGGAGGGCCGGCCACGCGTAGGGGTTGGTGCCGAGGCCGTTGCAGAGCAGCACCGTCGGCCCTGACATCTGGCCGTCGACGTCGTTGGTCCACGCCTGCAGCTCGGTGCCGTCGTACGCGGTGACGCGGTAGAAACGCAGCGCCAGACCGTCGTCCGGGTCCGGGACGACGTGGAGGGTCGCGGTCTGGGTCGCGGCGGAGGCGGACATGGACCTGAGTGTGCCTCAGGCCCTCTGCGTAAGGGGCCCTTCGTGGCTCAGATCACGCCTGCGGGTCGTGGGCTCGGGGTGGCCGATCAACTGACGTGACGGACCGGCGCGGCAGGTGCCTCGCTGGCCTTGCGAGCTCGCTGCGCCAGATAGCCGGCGACGAACTCTTCTACCTCGATGCGCTCCAGGCGGCGGGCGGTCAGGACCGTGCACGCTGCCATCGCGTTGCGGCGTGCCTGCTCCTGACTGCGGGTCGACCAACGCGCTACGAGGCCCAGTGGTGATGCGGCGTACAGCGTGCTCATCGGGTCCTCCCTCTCGTGTCGGTAAGCCTGAAATCTGCCAGTCGTCCGCAACGGGGCGGTCACGCGTGTGTGACGGCTCTGTGAACTTCGTCTCACACCTCGGGGCAGCACCGTCAGTCGGCCCGCCCCCGCGCGGTGGTTGAGCCTGGCGCCCGTCGGGTGCATGCTCGGCGGATGAGCGAGACGATCCTGATGGTGGGCACGCGCAAGGGGCTGTGGGTCGGGACCTCCGACCGGGCCCGTGAGGAGTGGGCCTGGACGGGGCCGCACTTCGACATGATGGAGGTCTACTCCTGCCTGATCGACACCCGGGACGGACGGACCCGGCTCTTCGCCGGGGCCTCGTCGCCGTGGACCGGTCCGCAGATCCAGGTCTCCGACGACCTCGGTTCCACCTGGGTGCCGACCGGCGGGGCGCACTTCCCCGCGGACGTGGACGCCTCGGTGGAACGGATCTGGCAGCTGGTCGCCGGGACCGAACCCGGTGTCGTCTTCGCGGGTACCGAGCCCGGGGCGGTCTTCCGGTCGGTCGACGGCGGGGAAACCTTCGGGTTGGAGCGCGGGCTCTGGGAGCACCCGCAGCGCCCGGAGTGGGGGGAGGGCTTCGGCGGGCAGGCGTTCCACACGATCCTGCCGCACCCGACCGACGCGGACTCGATCACCGTCGCCATCTCTACCGGAGGGTGCTACCAGACCGCTGACGGCGGGGCGACCTGGGAGCCGCGCAACACCGGGATCAGGGCACTGTTCCTCCCCGAGGGCGAGCAGTTCCCGGAGTTCGGCCAGTGCGTGCACAAGATCGCCCGGCACCCGGCCCGCCCGGACCGGTTGTTCCTCCAGAACCACGGCGGGGTCTACCGCTCCGAGGACCACGCCGCCAGCTGGCAGTCGATCGCGGACGGGCTCCCGGCCGACTTCGGGTTCCCGGTCGTGGTCCACCCCCACGACCCGGACACGCTCTACGTGTTCCCGCTCAACGGCGGCGACGGGCGCTACCCGACCGACGGCCACGCGGCAGTCTGGCGGTCCTCGGACGCCGGGGAGTCCTGGACGCGGCTCGCCGAGGGGCTCCCGGACCAGTTCTACGTCGGGGTGATGCGCGACGCGTTCTGCGCCGATGCTCACGAGTCCCCGGGTCTCTACCTCGGCGCCCGCAACGGTGCTGTCTGGGGCTCGTCGGACGCGGGGGAGTCCTGGCGGCAGCTGGTGGCCAACCTGCCGGACGTGATGGTGGTACGGGCGGCGGCGCTCTGAGGCTCACCCGGCTGCGGGTCCCGGCGGCCGAGGGGCGAAACCCCTGTGCGGCAGCCCACGGCTGTCGTAGAGAATGACGGCATGACGCAGACCCCCTCCTCGCCCGACATGAAACCCCGCTCCCGTGACGTGACCGACGGACTCGAGAAGGCCGCCGCACGAGGCATGCTCCGGGCTGTCGGGATGGGGGACGACGACTGGGTCAAGCCGCAGATCGGGGTCGCGTCCAGCTGGAACGAGATCACCCCGTGCAACCTGTCGCTGGACCGCCTGGCCAAGGCGGTCAAGAACGGTGTGCACGCGGCCGGGGGGTACCCGCTGGAGTTCGGCACCATCTCGGTTTCCGACGGCATCTCGATGGGCCACGAGGGCATGCACTTCTCGCTGGTCAGTCGTGAGGTGATCGCCGACTCGGTCGAGACGGTGATGATGGCCGAGCGCCTCGACGGCTCGGTGCTGCTGGCGGGTTGCGACAAGTCGCTTCCCGGCATGCTGATGGCGGCCGCCCGCCTCGACCTCGCCTCGGTGTTCCTGTACGCCGGCTCCACGATGCCGGGCAGCGTGGACGGCAACGACGTGACCATCATCGACGCCTTCGAAGCGGTCGGCGCGTGTCTGGCCGGCAAGATCACCCGCGACGAGGTCGACAAGATCGAGCGGGCCATCTGCCCCGGTGAAGGCGCCTGCGGCGGCATGTACACCGCGAACACGATGGCCTCCGTCGCCGAGGCACTGGGCATGTCGCTGCCGGGCAGCGCCGCCCCGCCGGCGGTGGACCGTCGTCGCGACGGGTTCGCGCACCGCTCGGGTGAGGCCGTCGTGGCGATGCTGCGCCACGGCATTACCGCCCGCCAGATCATGACCCGGGAGGCCTTCGAGAACGCGATCGCGGTGGTGATGGCGCTCGGCGGCTCGACCAACGCCGTGCTGCACCTGCTCGCGATCGCCCGTGAGGCCGAGGTCGACCTGAGCATCGACGACTTCAACACCATCGGCGACAAGGTGCCGCACCTCGGCGACCTGAAGCCGTTCGGTCGGTACGTGATGAACGACGTCGACAAGATCGGCGGCATCCCGGTGGTGATGAAGGCCCTCCTGGACGCCGGCCTGATGCACGGCGACACCCTCACCGTCACCGGGAAGACGATGCGGGAGAACCTGGAGGTGCTCAACCCGAAGCCGCTCGACGGCGACGTGCTCCGCAAGCTCTCCGAGCCCATCCACGCCACCGGCGGGATCACGATCCTCAAGGGCTCCTTGGCCCCGGAGGGTGCCGTGGTGAAGTCGGCCGGTTTCGACGACACCACCTTCACCGGAACGGCCCGGGTCTTCGACGGCGAGCGTGCCGCCCTGGACGCGCTGACCGAGGGCAAGATCGTCGCCGGGGACGTGGTGGTGATCCGCTACGAAGGTCCGAAGGGCGGCCCTGGGATGCGCGAGATGCTCGCGATCACCGGCGCGATCAAGGGGGCCGGTCTCGGCAAGGACGTCCTGCTGATCACCGACGGACGTTTCTCCGGCGGCACCACCGGTCTCTGCGTCGGGCACATCGCTCCCGAGGCCGTCGACGGCGGCCCGATCGCGTTCGTCCGCGACGGCGATCCGATCACCCTCGACGTGGCCAACAAGACCCTCGAGGTCACGATCGCGGACGGCTCGGACTCCTGGGAGTCCCGCAAGGCCGGCTGGGAGCCGAACCCGCCCAAGTACACCCGCGGCGTCCTCGGCAAGTACGCCAAGGTGGTGCAGTCGGCGGCGCACGGCGCGGTCTGCGGCTGACGCTGCGCGGGTGGCCCTGCGCGGCTGACACCGCCGGCTGGGTCAGGGGGTCGACCGCGCGGGCCGGAACGCCAGGTAGTGGACGTCGGTCATCGGCCGGGAGAGCGCCTCGAACAGGCGGCGGCCCGGTCCCCAGCCGCTCTTGATCACCGCTGAGGCGCGGGCGCGCTCGGCCTCGTCGGTGAGTACCCGGCCCACCGCGGCGACCGGGTCGCCGTGCGGGACGCCGCGCGCGGAGCACGGCGCCAGCAGGGCCCGCTCGTCGTTGCGCAGACGCTTGGCCTTGAACGCGTTGATCTCGGTCCAGACGAAGAGCTCGTCGCCGTCCTTGGCGAACCAGACCGGTGACGGGACCGGCGTACCGTCGCGCTTGTAGGTGACCAGCAGCACGTGGGTCCCGGTGAGCGTGGTGAAGTCGCCGTACGTCACCGGCATCTCCAGCACGCGGAGGGCGTCGTCGTGACGGGCGGCGTTCATCGGGCGCTTGACCGCACGCAGCAGCGGCTCGGAGATGCGGGTGGGGAGACGGACGGGCACGGGTACCTCCGGGTTCGGGAACCTCCCCATCGTCGACCCCCGCCCTGCCGTCCCGCATCCGACCGGGGGAGGAAGCGCGGTGTGATGTCGGCGACGACGGGCACCATGGTCGCCATGAACCAGCGCATCAGCTTCATCACCCTCGCCGTGGCCGACCTGGGCCGGTCGCACACCTTCTACGTCGACGGGCTCGGCTGGACCCCTGAGCTCTATGTGCCTGGCGAGGTCCTGATGATCCGGGCCGGGGAGCACCTGGTGCTCTCGCTGTGGGCCGAGTCCGGGTTCGAGGCCGAGGTCGGCCCGATCCGGAGAGGACCCGGGGTCGTGCCGATCACCCTGGCGCACAACGTCCGCACCGAGGCCGAGGTCGACGCGATCCTGGCGCTCGCCCGGAGTGTCGGCGCCGACCCGGTGGGAGGCGGCGTCCGGCGCGCCTGGGGCGGCTACACCGGGTACTTCGCTGACCCCGACGGCTTCCGCTGGGAGATCGCGGTCAACGAGGCGATGGAGGGCCTGGTCATCCCGGACTGAGACGGGGTTTCGAGACAGGCGCGGTGCGCCTTCCTCAACCACCCGGTGGTCGGGTGGTCGAGGAAGGCCGGCCCGGCCTGTCTCGAGACCGATCAGCCGAACAGACCCAGCAGCAGCGTCAGGAACCCGCTGCTCTGCGGCAGCGTCCAGTCGCCGTCGAGCGGCGTGACCGGGATGTCGTTGCGGGCCAGCGCCGCGGTGTCCGCGTTCTTCCTGGTCTCGGCCGCAGGGGTGCCCGCGGTGAGCAGGTAGGTGCCGCCGGTCCGCGGGACCTCGCCGCCGAAGGTCAGCCCGATGTCGTTCGACGTGCCGGCAACGGTCGTGACGGTCTTGCCGAGCTTCTCGCCGGCCCCGACGAAGGGGTAATTCGCGTTGAGCACCAGGCCGGGCTTGAGCTGCTTGCTCTTGATCGTCTTGGCGACCAGGTCGACCGCGAACGCCGCGGTGGCGGCGAACGGGACGTTCGGGATCTGGGCCAGGTCACGGGGGACCTCGGCGGAGAACGCGAAGGCCGGCACGCCGTACTCCCGGGCGGTGACGGCGGCGCCGACGGTGCCGGAGTGGTTCAGGGTCGAGCCGACGTTCTGGCCGAAGTTGACTCCGGAGAGGACCAGGTCGGGGCCGCCGGACCAGTAGGTCTCCGCGAACCTGCTCAGCGCGATGTTGACCGCGTCCGCGGGCGACGCGCTCGGTACGCCGGAGGCGCACGGACCGGCGCCGGTGCAAACGCCGAAGACGGCCCCGCCGGTCGAGGTGTCGGCGCAGTCCCCGGCGTACGACGCCGGAGGGGTGACCGCCTGGACCGTGAGCGGGACCGGGGAGAACCCGGGTGTGGTCATCCGGGCGCCGGAGCCGCTTTGCTGGGACCACGGCGCGACCACGAGGACGTCGGCACCGGCGTCACAGAAGGCCTTGCGGAGCTCGTAGAGGCCCTTGCCGTCGGTGCCGAAGCCGGCGTCGAGGCCGCGGGCGCTGTCGTCGTTGGTGAGCAGCACCTTCAGTCCGGCCAGGCTGGTCGGTGCGGCCGCCTGGACCGGCGTGCCGACCAGGACGACGGTGCCCGCGGTCAGTGCGGTCGCAGCCGCGAGTGCGGTGAACGTCCGGCGTGGGAACGAGATGGATCGCATGGTTCTCCTCGAAGTGGGGGTCACGTGCCCCTACATTCGGGGCGGACCACCGCACCGGTCCAAGACCCGTTCGGCATGACGAGGAGGCGCGGGCGATGAACATCCAGCAGCTGCGCTACGTCGTGGCGACCGCGGAGCACGGCAGCATGACCGCGGCGGCCGCCGCGCTGTACGTCGCCCAGCCGGCCCTCAGCCGTGCCGTCCGCCAGCTGGAGCGGGAGCTGGAGACGACGCTCTTCGCCCGGTCCGGTCGGGGCGTCGTGCTGACCGGCGAGGGGGAGCGGTTCACCGAGCGGGCACGCAAGGTGCTGCGCAGCCTCGAGGCGCTCCGGGACGTCGGTTCCGCGGCCGAAGCAGAGGCACGTCTGGTGATCGCGGCCTCGCCGACCCTGCAGACCTCGCTGGCGCTGCCGATCCTGACCGCGCTCGGCCAGCAGGGGATCGCGGTGCACACCCGGCTGATCGGCTGCGGCGGCTCCCGCGAGGTGCACGCGCTGGTCCTGGCCGGCCGTGCGGACCTCGGGCTCTGCGACCAGGCCATCGCGAGCGAGCTCGCGGTGGTGCCGCTGGGGCGGGCCGAGGTCAGGTTGATCTCCCCTCCCGGTCTCGACCTGCCGGCGACGATCACCGTGCGCGACCTGGCCGGGGTGCCGCTGGTGCTGCCCACGGCGGGCACCGATCGCCGAGCCGCCCTGGACTGGTTCTTCGAGGCCTGCGGGATCACCCCGACCGTCGCGATCGAGAGCGACGAGCGCAGCGTCTGGATGGAGGCGGTCCTCCGCGGCCTGGCGTCCTGCATCTGGCACAGCGTGGAGGCGCTCAGCGCTCCGGCGAGCGGGTACGCCGTGCGCGGGTTCGACCCGCCGATGTACTCCGAGCTCAACGCCGTCCACCGGGCCGACGCCGAGGCTCCCGCCAAGGTGCTGCTGCTCGACGTCCTCCGCCAGTTCGCGGAGCTGCGGAGCCGGTGACCCCGGGCTTGGTCCGGTGGTGTCGAATGGGGTGGTGGCCAACCCCGACGAACCACCCGGCACCGACTGGGTGCGGCTCTACCTGATCGGCCTGCTGCTGGTCGCGTTCCTGCTCGCTGTCGGCGCGGTCGGGCAGGCTCGGGAGTCGGACGGGGCACGCGCACCGCGGGGTGCCTCGCCGACGCCAGCCGCCCCGGTAGTCCCGGCCCCGCCGACATCGGCCCCGACTACGGCCCCGACTACGGCGCCGACGGCGGCGCCGACCGCCGGCCCCGACCCGAGCACCAGCGCGGAGCCGTCGCCGCAGCCGAGCCGGTCCGCGGACGGTGCAGCGGTGCTCCCCGACGGCGGCACCCGGGTCTTCGCGCAGAACAAGTTCCTGGTCGCCTACTACGGATCCGCCGGTTCCGGGGCGCTCGGCGTCCTGGGCGAGAAGAGCCCGGACGCGATCTACCCGCAGCTGGTCCGGGCGTCCCGGCCGTTCGCCCGTAACGGCCGGAGCGTCCAGCCGGTCTTCGAGCTCATCGTCACCGTGGCGCACGCGGGCCCGACCCGGAGCGGGATGTACAGCTCCGACATCGCCCGGGCCGAGGTGCAGCGCTACATCGACGCGGCGCACCGGCACGGCGTCCTGCTGCTGCTCGACCTGCAACCGGGGCGGGCCAACTTCCTGGCGGTGGCGAAGCGCTGGGAGTGGGCGCTGAAGGACCCGTACGTCGGCCTCGCGCTGGACCCCGAGTGGCGGATGGGGAGGACCCAGGTCCCGGGTCGGGTGATCGGTTCGGTCTCGGCCGACGAGGTCAACCAGGTCACGCGCTGGCTCGACACCCTGACCGAGCGGGAGGGACTCCCGCAGAAGGTGTTCGTGCTGCACCAGTTCCGGACCAGCATGATCCGCGGCATCGAGCGGGTCGTGGGGCGCCCGAACCTCGCGATGGTCCAGCACGTCGACGGCTTCGGTCCGCCGACCGCGAAGCTGGCGACGTACCGGACGGTGGCGAAGCCGCGGCAGTTCGTGATGGGGTTCAAGCTGTTCTACGACGAGGACGTGCCGCGGATGACCCCGGCCCAGGTGCTGCGGATCCGTCCGCAGGTCCGGTTCGTCAGCTTCCAGTAGCCGTTCAGACCAGGACGCCGGCGAAGAACATCGACGAGAGTCGGGCGTACTGGACCGTGCAGACCACCAGCAGCACGACCTGCACCGAGCGCGGCAGCCGGGCCGCCAGGACGAGCCCGACCACCAGCAGCGCGTGCGCGCGGTACCAGGACATGGTGGCTCCGGCGAGGAACGGGACGACGAAGACGGCCCCGGTCAGCAACGTGGCCGCCCACTCCGCAGGCTCCAGCCGTCGGTCGCGGATCAGCCTGGCGAGCGTGAAGCCCAGGACGACCGCCGCGAACGCGGTGTTCACCACGAGCTGGGCCTGGTGCGCGTCCAGGCTGTGGTCGGGCAGCCAGGCGAGCTCGCGACCGCGCGCGTACAGGTCGGCGAAGGGCATCGTGACGAAGTCCTGTGCCGCGGTGACCGGGTTGCGGACGCCGCCCTGGGAGTAGGACGACTCCTGGATCGCGGCGTAGGCGTCCCAGCGGCCGGTGGCGCGCCACATCAACCAGCGGACCCAGAGCAGGCCGGAGGCAGCCACCGCCGTCGCGCCGGCCGCTTTCGCGACCCGCCACCGCCAGCTGTCGCCCTGCCAGCCGAAGAACCAGCTCAGCGCGAGCATGCCGAGGACGACGGCCCCGACCGGGTGCGCGGAGGTGGCGACGAAACCACTCACCGCCGCCAGCCACCACCAACCGCGGGTGACAGCCAGGACGCACAGCGCCAGGGCAAGGCCGACCAGCGAGACCGGGAAGATCGCGTGGAAGTAGATGCCGCCGCCGACGACGGTGCCGATCGCGAGGGTGAGGCCGGAGCCCCAGGTCAGCCGGGCTCCGAGGAGCGCCCAGAGCACGACGAACAACCCGAGCAGCGCCAGTTCGCCGACCACCACGCCCGCGGCCTCGTAGGAGAGGCCGAGCCAGGTCAGCGGGCGCAGCAGCACCGGGTAGGCGGGGAACCACGCGACGTTGCCGCAGAGCACGTCCGGGAAGTGGTCGTACCGCTCCCGGCACCAGAACAGCTCGTAGCCCGACTCGGCGATCGACAGGTAGTGCTCGGAGTCCCACCGCCACCTGCCGGCGGTCGACCAGTAGGAGACCTCGGAGGCGGCCGCGACCGCCCAGGTGATCGCGCTGGCCGCGAACCACGCCACCAACGGCGGGAGCGCCCACCGCGCCCGGGCCCGCACCGTCGCCTCCACGACCCCCAAACTAGTCGCCCAGGCCGCACGCGCCGGGCTAGGTTGCCCGGGTGCGACGCAACGAGTTCGACCAGCCGATCGGGGACCCGGTCGCCTGGTCGCCGCGACCGCGGGTCGTCCCGGTGCGCCTGGCCGGGTCCCACTGCACCGTCGAGCCGTACGACGTGAGCCACCTGGACGGCCTCGTCGCGAGCCTGATCACCGGCTCCTCACCGCGGATCTGGACCTACCTGCCGGTCCCGGAGATGACCGGGCGCGCGGTGTTGGGGGACTGGTTGGGCTCGCTGGCCGAAGACCCGAGCGCCGTCCCGCACACGATCAGCCGCTCCGACGGCCGTCCGGTCGGGGTGGCGTCGTACCTGAGGCTGGACGAGGCCAACGGGTCGGTCGAGGTCGGTGCCATCGTCCTGGCCGAAGAGCTCCAGCGGACCACCGCGGCGACCGAGGCGATGTACCTGATGGCCCGGCACGTCTTCGACGACCTCGGGTACCGGCGCTACGAGTGGAAGTGCGACTCCTGCAACCTCCCCTCGCGCCGGGCTGCCGAGCGTCTCGGCTTCCGCTACGAGGGCACCTTCCGCAACGCGCTCGTCTACAAGGGCCGCAACCGGGACACCGACTGGCTCTCGATCACCGACGCCGAGTGGCCCGAGAGCCGCGACGGGATCGAGCGGTGGCTCGAGCCTGGGAACTTCGACGACTCCGGAGGGCAGGTGGAGCCCCTCGAGATCCGTCGGATCCCGAGACGGGTGTCCCAATCCGTGGGACGGCTGGCAAACTAGTTGAGCCCCGAGGGGCACGAGGGGCACTATGTGTCCATGCGTTTTGAGATTCTTGTACGCACGCGACGCGTGAGCTGAGGCCTCCGCCTCTTCGCACACGCGTCGACCCCTCGCTGCCTGGACGGCCGAGGGGTTTTTTGTTGGACACGAGTAGGACAGACAGGCAAGGGAATCCGATGAGTGAGCAGGGCGGCAGCGGGACGCAGGTCACCGGTGCGCAGAGCCTGATCAAGTCGCTGGAGAGCGCGGGCGTCGAGAACATCTTCGGCATTCCGGGAGGTGCGATCCTCCCGGCGTACGACCCGCTCTACGACTCCTCGATCCGGCACATCCTGGTACGCCACGAGCAGGGTGCCGGTCACGCGGCCCAGGGCTACGCGGTGGCCTCCGGCAAGGTGGGCGTCTGCATGGCGACCAGCGGCCCCGGCGCGACCAACCTGGTCACCCCGATCGCCGACGCATACATGGACTCGGTCCCGATGGTGGCCGTGACCGGTCAGGTCCCGGCGGCCTCGATCGGCACCGACGCGTTCCAGGAAGCCGACATCCGCGGCATCACCATGCCGATCACCAAGCACAGCTTCCTGGTCACCGACGCCGCCGAGATCCCGCGCACCGTCGCCGAGGCGTTCTACCTGGCCTCGACGGGCCGCCCGGGTCCGGTGCTGGTCGACGTCGCGAAGTCCGCGCTCCAGGCGATGACCGAGTTCTCCTGGCCGACCGAGCTGAACCTGCCCGGCTACCGCCCGGTGACCCGGCCGCACGCCAAGCAGATCCGCGAGGCGACCAAGCTGATCCTGGAGTCGCGCAAGCCGGTCCTGTACGTCGGCGGCGGCGTGATCCGTGCGGGCGCCAACAAGGAGCTGCGCGCCCTGGCCGAGCTGACCGGCATGCCCGTGGTCACGACGCTGATGGCACGCGGCGCGTTCCCCGACAGCCACCCGCAGCACCTCGGGATGCCGGGCATGCACGGCACCGTGGCCGCAGTCGCCGGCCTGCAGAAGAGCGACCTGATCATCAGCCTCGGCGCGCGTTTCGACGACCGTGTCACCGGCAACCTGGACTCCTTCGCACCGGGCGCGAAGGTCATCCACGCCGACATCGACCCGGCCGAGATCGGCAAGAACCGCGCGGTGGACGTCCCGATCGTGGGCGACTGCCGCGAGGTCATCGCCGATCTGGTGGTGGCGCTGCAGGCGGAGCAGGACGCCGGGAACACCGGTGACTTCGAGGGCTGGGTGGCCTTCCTGGCGGGCGTGAAGGCGAAGTACCCGCTCGGCTACGACACCCCGACGGACGCCCTGGCTCCGCAGTACGTGCTGCAGCGGCTGGGACAGATCAGCGGTCCGGAGTCGATCTACTGCGCAGGTGTCGGCCAGCACCAGATGTGGGCCACGCACTACCTCGGGTTCGAGAACCCGAACACCTGGATCAACTCCGGCGGCCTGGGCACGATGGGCTTCGCCGTCCCGGCCGCGATGGGCGCCAAGGTCGGCGCCCCGGACGCCGTCGTCTGGGCGATCGACGGTGACGGCTGCTTCCAGATGACCAACCAAGAGCTCGCGACCTGCACCTTGGAGGGGATCCCGATCAAGGTCGCGATCATCAACAACGAGTCGCTCGGGATGGTGCGGCAGTGGCAGACGCTCTTCTACGAGGGCCGCTACTCCAACACCGACCTGCACACCGGTCCGGCCCGGCGGGTGCCGGACTTCGTCAAGCTCGCCGACGCGTACGGCGCCGTGGGCCTCTCCTGCGACAGCGCCGGCGACGTCGACGCGACCATCAAGAAGGCGATGGAGATCAACGACGTGCCCGTCGTCGTGGACTTCCGGGTGCACCGTGACGCGATGGTCTGGCCGATGGTGGCCGCCGGCACGTCGAACGACGACATCAAGTTCGCCCGCGACCTTGCCCCACAGTTCGAGGAGGATGACCTCTGATGTCGGTCCACACGCTCTCCGTCCTCGTCGAGAACAAGCCGGGTGTGCTGGCCCGCATCGCCGGCCTGTTCAGCCGCCGCGGCTTCAACATCGACTCCCTGGCCGTCGGCCCGACCGAGCACCCGGAGATCTCCCGGATGACGATCGTGGTCAACGTCGAGGAGTCGCCGCTGGAGCAGGTCACCAAGCAGCTCAACAAGCTGATCGAGGTCATCAAGATCGTCGAGCTCGACGACCGGGAGGCCATCGAGCGCGAGCTGGTGCTGGTCAAGGTCAAGGCCGACGTGGAGACCCGTTCGCAGGTCCTCGACGTGGTCCAACTGTTCAAGGCGCGGGTGGTCGACGTGGCCACCGACGCGATCACGCTCGAGGTCACCGGCAACTCCGACAAGCTGGCTGACTTCCTCCGGGTGCTGGAGCCCTTCGGGATCCGCGAGCTGGTCCAGTCGGGCCTGGTCGCGATCGGCCGTGGCGGTCGCTCGATCAGCGAGCGCACCCTCAAGCCGGTCCCGGTCCCGGTCGCCCAGCTGGGCGAGCGCACGGGCTGACCCCCGGTGGCGGCCCCGCCACCCGGCGTACGACAGAATCGAGAGGCTCGATCCCGAGCCGAAACCAGAAGGAGAGCCCCCGGTGGCTGAAATGTTCTACGACGACGACGCCGACCTGACCCTGATCCAGGGCAAGCAGGTCGCGGTGATCGGCTACGGCAGCCAGGGCCACGCGCACGCGCTCAACCTGCGCGACTCCGGGGTCGACGTCCGCGTCGGGCTGAAGGCGGGCTCGAAGTCGATCGCGAAGGCGGAGGAGGAGGGTCTGCGGGTTCTCACCGTCGCCGAAGCGGTGGAGGAGGCCGACGTCATCGTCATCCTCGCCCCCGACCAGCACCAGCGGAAGATCTACGCCGAGGACATCGCGCCGCACCTCACCGCTGGGGACACCCTGGTCTTCGGCCACGGCTTCAACATCCGGTTCGGCTACATCCAGGCGCCCGAGGGCGTCGACGTGATCATGGTCGCCCCGAAGGCCCCGGGTCACACGGTGCGCCGCGAGTACGTCGCGGGTCGCGGTATCCCGGACATCATCGCGGTGGAGCAGGACGCCTCGGGCTCTGCCCTGGAGCTCGCGAAGTCGTACGCGAAGGCGATCGGCGGCACCCGGGCGGGCGTCATCATGACCACCTTCACCGAGGAGACCGAGACCGACCTGTTCGGTGAGCAGGCCGTCCTCTGCGGTGGCGTCTCGCAGCTGGTCCAGTACGGCTTCGAGACCCTGACCGAGGCCGGCTACCAGCCGGAGGTCGCGTACTTCGAGTGCCTGCACGAGCTCAAGCTGATCGTCGACCTGATGTGGGAGGGCGGTATCGCCAAGCAGCGCTGGTCGGTCTCCGACACCGCCGAGTACGGCGACTACGTCTCCGGTCCGCGGGTCATCGACCCGCACGTGAAGGAGAACATGAAGGCGGTCCTGGCCGACATCCAGTCGGGTGCCTTCGCGAAGCGCTTCATCGACGACCAGGACGCCGGCGCACCCGAGTTCCTGGCGCTGCGCGACAAGGGCGCCGCGCACCCGATCGAGGCCACCGGCCGCGAGCTGCGAGGTCTGTTCTCCTGGAAGCAGCAGGACGCGGACTACACCGAGGGCTCTGCCGCCCGCTGACGGGATCACTGGTTACCCAGTGAAACCCGCGTCGAGCACACGAAGTTTCGGGTGTTCGACGCGGGTTTCGTGGTGTCACCCGCGGCTCGGACCAGATCTGAAGGCGCCTGCAATAGCCGTCAAACCCTTCCCGAGAACTAGAACAGGTTCTAGGCTCGGTCCATGGACCTCACCGCGATCGAAGAAATCCGCCAGCTCAAGTACCGCTACTTCCGCACGCTCGACCTGAAACTGTGGGACGAGTTCGGGGATTGCCTCGCCGAGAACGTGAAGGCGCGCTACGGAACCCAGGCGATGAACGAGCCGCTGCACTACGACACCCGCGCGGACGTCGTGAAGTTCATGTCGGAGAACCTGGGTCCGGGGATCATCACGATCCACATCGCCAGCCACCCGGAGATCACCGTGGACGGCGACACCGCCACCGGGTCCTGGGGTTTCGAGGACACCGTGATCGTGCCGGACTTCAAGGTGATGATCCGGGGCGGCGGCTACTACGTCGACGACTACCGCAAGGATGCCGACGGCAGGTGGCGGATCGCGGGCACCAAGTACGACCGGATCTACGAGGCGATGACCTCCTTGGAGGACACCCCCAGCTTCAAGCTGATCGCCAACCGGTGGGACCCGGACCTGGCGCACTGAGCGCCGGATCCGGGCCGCGGGACTACTTCACCTCGGACCGCAGGACGGTGGCCAGCCCGATAGAGAGCGGGATCACCAGCCAGATCAGGCCGGAGGTGGCCAGGTGGGCCCAGTCGACGCCGGCCATCTCGCCCTCGTAGAGCCAGGTGGAGGAGTAGTTGAAGTCGATCCACCCCTGGAGGTCAGCGAACCAGTCCTGGAACGCCGCCAGGGTCCCGAGGGCCGCGGGTAGGACCAACGCGTAGACGAAGTACCCCACGATCGCTCCCGGTGAGTTGCGGATCACGATGCCCAGGGTGAAGCCCATCATCATGCCGAGCGCGTCGGCAAGGAAGATCAGCGCGGCGTCGCCGAGGGAGATGTCCCAGACGGTGTCGACGCCGACGAGCGCCGATCCCACCACGTTGCCGAGCGCCCCGACGGCGAAGGCGAGGGCGATCGAGGCGAACCCCACGATCAGCGTTGCGGACAGCTTTGCCCGGATCACCCGGCCCCGACGCGGCAGCAGGGTGAAGGTCGTCAGGCCGGTGCGCTGGCTCCACTCGCTGGTGACCGCCAGGATGCCGATCATCGGCAGGATCACCGTCATCGGGAACCCGACCGCCGAGGCGAACGAGTTGTAGCGGATCTCCGCGTCGGGGGCGAACAGGATGGTGGCCACGGTGGCCAGGCCGGAGACGATGCCGACGCTGGCGAGCAGCCAGAAGCCCGAGCGGGTGTTGAACATCTTGGAGATCTCCACGCCGACCACCCGACTGAACGGGATCGGGGAGACCTGCCCGGTGGCGGTCGGTGCGGTTGCGGTCCGCTCCAGGATTGCGGTGGTCATGCTGCCGTTCCTTCCGTCAGCGGTGCTTCGTGGGTGGTGGTCGGGTGCTCGCGCTGGGAGTCGGCAGTGAGCTCGAGGAACATCTCCTCCAGCCCGGCGCCGTCGGCCGAACGGAGCTCGAGCAGGGCGATCCCGGCGGCCAGGGCGACCTGCCCGACCCGAGCGGCGTCGGTCTCGGTTCGCACCGTGCCGTCCGCGCCCAGGGTGGCGTTGAGGCCTGCAGCGCGAAGGGCGCTGGCGAGGTGCTCGGGCTCTGCGGATCGGACGACGGTGCCGGCCGCGGCAAGAAGTTCTTCCTTGGTGCCCTGGGCCACGATCCGACCGTTGCCGATCACGACCAGGTCGTCGGCGACCACCTCGATCTCGTGCAGCAGGTGGGAGGAGAGCAGCACCGTCCCGCCCTGGTCGGCGAAACCTCGCAGCAGGTCGCGCATCCACCGGATGCCGGCAGGATCGAGGCCGTTGGCGGGCTCGTCGAGGATGAGTACCTCGGGGTCGCCGACCAGGGCGGTCGCAATCCCGAGCCGCTGCCGCATGCCGAGGGAGTAGTTCTTCACCCGGCGCTCGGCCTCGTCCTCGGTCAGGCTGACCCGGTGCAGCATTGCCTCGACCCGGCTCTTCGGCAGTCCCATCGTGCGTTGCGCGATCCCGAGGATCTCCCGCCCGGTGCGGCCGGCGTGCTGGGCCGACGCATCCAACAGCACTCCCACCTCCCGTCCCGGGTTCGGGAGGTCGACGAACGGACGGCCCAGGACGGTGGCGGTACCGCTGGAGGGGGAGGTCAGCCCGACCATCATCCGCATGGTGGTGGACTTGCCGGCCCCGTTCGGTCCGAGGAAGCCGGTGACCCGGCCCGCTCGGGCGGTGAACGAGACGTCCTCGACAGCGGTGAAACCGCGGTACCTCTTCGTGAGAGCTTCGACAGTGATCATGTGAAGAACCCTCGTGCCTGCCGGCCGCGGGCGCATCAGGGAGACCGCTGGGCTCGCCCCTGATCCGCCCCTGAGGGTCCTCGGGGCCACCCCCGGGCGCGTGTGCCCGGGATCAGAGTGCGTCGAGCGAGGCCTTCAGCTGCCGGATCGTCGTGCGCGCCAGGAACGGCAGGTACGCCGCGACCACCGGGACGGCGAGCGCCGCGGCGCCGGTGAAGTCGAAGGTCGCGTGGTACTCCACCCGGGTACCGGCGCCTTCGGGGGAGAAGGAGAGCCGGTCGTCACCGACGAACGAGTCGGTGGTGCCACGGAAGTGCAGCCGGGTGTTCGGCTCGTGGGTCACCGTGACGTAGGTCAGCTCCGTGGTGCGCCCGAGGAACTGCGAGACGTTGCGGTAGGTCGCGCCCGGGCCGACCTCGCCCGCGACCAGGGAACAGGCCACCGTCCCGGGGTCCCAGGTCTCGGTGGTGCGGAAGTCGGCGAGGAATCCGAAGACTGCGTCCGTCGATGCGGTCGTGGTGAAGGTGCGGCGTACGTCGAGCTTCATCTCGCGAACCTATCCAGCAGGAACAAGGTGACCTCCTCGGCTGTTGTGCGGGGCATGCGGATCGAGATCTGGAGCGACGTCGTCTGCCCGTGGTGCTACATCGGGAAGCGACGGTTGGAGGCGGCCCTGGTGTCCTTCCGGGCCGAGCACCCCGAGCACGCCATCGAGGTCGTCTGGCGCTCCTACCAGCTGGACCCCTCCGCGCCCGAGGTCCCGGTCGAGACCGTGGCGGAGGCGCTCGGCCGCAAGTACGGCGGCGGGCCGGACGCGGGGCGTCGGATGATCGACCGGGTCGAGGCCGTCGCCGCCGAGGAGGGCCTGCTGTTCCGGCACCACGCCTCGCTGCGGGTCAGCACCGTCGACGCCCACCGACTGCTCCACCTCGCCCTGGAGAGCGGTGGCCCCGAGCTCCAGGGGCGACTGAAGGAGGCGCTGCTCGCGGCGTACTTCGTCGAGACCGAGAACGTCGCCGACCACGCCACCCTGACCCGGATCGCCGCCGCCTGCGGCCTGGATCCCGCGCGAGTGGTGTCGGTCCTCGGCTCCGACGAGTACGCCGACGCGGTCGAGCAGGACGTCCGCGAAGCGACGGAGCTGGGCGCTGGCGGGGTCCCGTTCTACGTCGTGGACCGGAAGTACGGCGTCTCGGGCGCGCAGTCAGCCGAGGTCTTCAGCGGCGTGCTCGAGCGGGCGTGGGCGGACGCGCACCCGGTGCTCGACCTGGTCGGCGGGGGAGCGGATGGCTGCGGCCCGGAGGGGTGCGCCGTCTGATTTTGCATGGTCATGCACGATCATGCATACTTCTCGTGTGTCCAAGGTCCTCACCTCCCTGCCCGTCGGCGAGCGCGTCGGCATCGCCTTCTCCGGGGGGCTCGACACCTCCGTGGCCGTCGCCTGGATGCGCGACAAGGGTGCGATCCCGTGCACGTACACCGCCGACATCGGCCAGTACGACGAGCCGGACATCGACTCCGTCCCGGACCGCGCGAAGCAGTACGGCGCCGAGATCGCCCGCGCGGTCGACATCAAGCCGCAGCTCGTCGAGGAGGGCCTGGCGGCGCTGGCCTGCGGGGCCTTCCACATCCGATCGGGCGCCAAGGCCTACTTCAACACCACGCCGCTCGGCCGCGCCGTCACCGGCACCATGCTGGTGCGCGCGATGCAGGCCGACGGCGTCAACATCTGGGGCGACGGCTCGACGTACAAGGGCAACGACATCGAGCGGTTCTACCGCTACGGACTGATGGCCAACCCCGAGCTCCGGATCTACAAGCCCTGGCTGGACGCCGACTTCGTGCACGAGCTCGGTGGTCGGCACGAGATGAGCGAGTGGCTGGTCCGGCACGGTCTGCCCTACCGCGACTCGGTCGAGAAGGCCTACTCCACCGACGCCAACATCTGGGGCGCCACCCACGAGGCGAAGACGCTGGAGCACCTCGACGTCTCCCTGGAGACCGTCGAGCCGATCATGGGTGTGAAGTTCTGGGACCCCTCGGTCGCGATCGCGACCGAGGACGTCGCGGTCACCTTCGAGGCGGGTCGGCCGGTCGCCATCAACGGCACCCGGTTCGCCGACCCGGTCGGCCTGGTCCTGGAGGCGAACGCGATCGGCGGGCGTCACGGGCTCGGCATGTCCGACCAGATCGAGAACCGGATCATCGAGGCCAAGTCCCGCGGCATCTACGAAGCGCCGGGGATGGCGCTGCTCTTCGTGGCGTACGAGCGGCTGCTCAACGCGATCCACAACGAGGACACCCTCGCCAACTACCACCTCGAGGGGCGCAAGCTCGGTCGGCTGCTCTACGAGGGCCGCTGGCTCGACCCGCAGGCGCTGATGCTGCGCGAGTCGATCCAGCGCTGGATCGCGTCGCTGGTCACCGGCACCGTCACCTTGCGTCTGCGGCGCGGCGACGACTACACGATCCTGGCCACGGAGGGTCCGCACTTCTCCTACCACCCCGACAAGCTCTCGATGGAGCGGGTCGAGAACGCCGCCTTCGGGCCCACCGACCGGATCGGTCAGCTCACCATGCGGAACCTGGACATCGCCGACAGCCGGTCCAAGCTCGAGCTGTACGCCGCCCAGCCCCTCGACCAGGGCACGGTGCTCGTCGAGCACGGCACCTTGTTCGGCGAATTGCCCGCCGGTGGCTTCGACCAGATCGCCGTGGGCGCCGAGGTCGACGCGGACGCCGAAGCCGTCCTGGACGAGGCTGCGATGGAGCTCGGTACCGACTGAGACCGGTCTGGCTGCTGTGGTCTGGTCGGGTAGAGTTTGCCCGGGCACAACGTCGTGCACGGCGACCGTGAGGTTCACGGGTCGCCCCTCACCGCCGACATCTCCAGACGCAAGGAAGTCATCGTGTCCAAGCCCGTCGTACTCATCGCAGAAGAGCTCAGCCCGGCCACCGTCGACGCGCTCGGTCCGGACTTCGAGATCCGGCACTGCAACGGCGCCGACCGCGCCGACCTGCTGCCCGCGATCGCCGACGTCGACGCGGTGCTGGTCCGGTCCGCGACCCAGATCGACGCCGAGGCCCTGGCCGCGGCCAAGAAGCTGAAGATCGTCGCTCGTGCCGGTGTCGGCCTCGACAACGTCGACGTGAAGGCCGCCACCCAGAACGGTGTCATGGTCGTGAACGCACCGACCTCCAACATCGTCTCCGCCGCTGAGCTGGCCGTCTCGCTGATGCTGGCCGCCGCCCGGCACATCAGCCCCGCTCACGCCGCGCTCCGCAACGGGGAGTGGAAGCGGTCGAAGTACACCGGCATCGAGCTGTACGAGAAGACCGTCGGCATCGTCGGCCTGGGCCGGATCGGGGTGCTCGTCGCGCAGCGCCTCTCGGCCTTCGGCATGAACGTGATCGCCTACGACCCCTACGTCCAGGCCGGCCGCGCTGCCCAGATGGGCGTCCGGATGGTCTCGCTCGACGACTTGCTGGCCGAGGCCGACTTCATGAGCGTGCACCTGCCCAAGACCCCGGAGACGGTCGGACTGATCGGCGCCGAGCAGCTTGCCAAGGCCAAGAACAGCCTGGTCCTGGTCAACGCCGCCCGCGGCGGCATCGTCGACGAGGCAGCCCTGTACGACGCGCTGAAGACCGGCCAGATCGCCGCCGCCGGGCTGGACGTCTTCGCCAAGGAGCCGTGCACCGACTCGCCGCTGTTCGAGCTCGAGAACGTCGTCGCCACCCCGCACCTGGGTGCCTCGACCGACGAGGCCCAGGAGAAGGCCGGGATCGCGGTCGCCAAGTCGGTGCGCCTGGCGCTCGGTGGCGAGCTCGTCCCGGACGCCGTCAACGTCCAGGGCGGGGTCATCGCCGAGGACGTCCGGCCGGGCATCCCGCTGACCGAGAAGCTCGGTCGGATCTTCACCTCGATCGCCGGTGAGGTCGCGCAGTCGATCGACGTCGAGGTCCGCGGTGAGATCACCGAGTTCGACGTGAAGGTGCTCGAGCTGGCCGCCCTCAAGGGGGTCTTCGCCGACATCGTCGAGGAGCAGGTCTCCTACGTGAACGCTCCGCTGCTGGCCGCCGAGCGGGGTACCGCCGTCCGGTTGGTCACCGACCCGGTCAGCCCGGACCACCGCAACCTGATCACGATCCGCGGCACCCTGGCCGACGGCACCCAGTTCTCGGTCTCGGGCACGCTGATCGGGATCAACCAGCGCGAGCGGCTGGTCGAGGTCAACGGCTTCCTGCTCGATCTCGAGCCCACCGACCACCTGGCCTTCTTCCGCTACGAGGACCGGCCCGGGATGGTCGGCACCGTCGGCCAGATCCTCGGGGACGCGGGCGTCAACATCGCGGGCATGCAGGTCTCCCGCGACGAGAAGGGCGGCCAGGCGCTGGTCGCGCTCTCGGTGGACTCGGCGGTTCCGGCCGAGGTCCTGGAGCAGATCCGGACCTCGATCAACGCCAACTCGGTGCGCGGGGTCGACCTCACCGACTGAGCGCCCGGGGCCTTTTCGCGGTGACCTGTACAAACCTGTCGGTTATGGGCTAGTTTTTCAGCTCATCGTGGGATGGGTCCGGTTGCACCCGGTTTCCGTCCCGCTTGGCTGCGTGGGGAAGGGACAGCCGATGTCCGAGCGCGTGCGCTCTGCTGCTCGAACGACCGCGATGCTCGTCATCGCGGCACTCTCGGCGACGCTGCTCAGCGTCTCCGGTAACGAGGCCGCACGGGCCGAACAGGCAGTGCCCGGGTGTGGTCCGGAGGTCCTGAAGGCCGACGGCACCCCCTGGGTGTGCACCTTCGCCGACGACTTCGAGACCCCGGTCCTCGACCCGTCGAAATGGACCCCGCAGGTGACCGCGACCAGTGGCTACCACTCCGGCCAGGAGTGCTTCGTGGACACCCCGGAGAACATCGCGGTCGCCGACGGTGAGCTCAGGTTGACGCTGCGCAAGGAGAAGCGCCCGTTCACCTGCGCCAGCACCACGGGCAACTACCGCACGCAGTACACCTCCGGCATGGTCAGCACGTACACGAAGTTCACCCAGGCCTACGGGCGCTTCGAGTTCCGGGTGAAGTTCCCCGGCGGCGACCGGCCCGGTCTGCAGAGCTCGTTGTGGATGTGGCCGGAGAAGATCGACTCGATGCCCTGGCCATACTCGGGCGAGATCGACATCGCCGAGTGGTACAGCAACTACCCGGACCGGGTGATCCCGTACGTCCACCACTGGTACGACTGGCTGGACGGCGGCTCGACCAACAACAACTGCCTGGTCAAGAACGTCGCCGACTGGCACACCTACACCGTGGAGTGGACCCGGTCCGCGATCGAGATCAAGTACGACGGGGTCACGTGCATCCGGACCACGTCGTGGGCGAACTACCGGGCGCTGGGCTACACACCGTTCGACAAGCCGTTCATGCTGGCGATCACCCAGATGATGGGCGTCGGCTGGAACCAGCCGAACGCCTGGTTCCCGCCGAGCTTCCCGGCGACGACCACGGTCGACTACGTCCGGGTCTGGTCCTGAGGATCGTTCAAGCGACCAGGTTCGGCGCGCTGCGGCGTACCCGGGCCGGTTCGGCGAGGGTGGCGTGCCAGGCCTCGGCCAACCGGCCGATGGCCTCGACCAGCACCTGGGCCGGCTGGGTGTAGGGCACCCGCAGGAACCGGTCGAGGCCGCCTTCGGGGGCGAAGCTCGGACCGGGGGCGAGCAGCACGTCGCGGGCCGCGGCGTGCGGGACCAGGTCGGAGGAGTGCGCCGCCGGCAGCTCGCACCAGAGGTTCAGGCCGCCGGCGGGGCGGCGCACCTGCCAGTCGGGCAGGTGCAGCGCCAGCGCTTCCAGGGCGGCGTCCCGGGAGGCGCGGAGTTGGTCGCGGCGGTGCTCGATGAGGTCCTCGTGGTGGCGCAGCAGCTCGACCGCGACCAGCTGCTCGAGCAGCGGGGCGCCGAGGTCGAGGCTGAGCCGGGACCGGAACATGTCCTCCATCCGCGCCCGGGGTGCGCGCAACCAGCCGATCCGGATGCCTCCCCAGAAGGGCTTGCTCAACGAGCCGACCGTGATCGCGTCGGGCGCGTACGCCGCGAACGGCGCCGGCATCTGCTGCCCGTCCAGTGCCAGCTCGACCATGGACTCGTCGATGATCGGAACGCTCCCGGCGGCGGTGAGGGCCTTCGCGACGCGGCGCCGGCTCTCGTCGGAGAGCAGGTGGCCGGTCGGGTTGTGGAAGTCGGGAATCAGGTACGCGACCTGGGGGCGCACCTGCGCGATCGTGCTGAGCAGGTCCTCGGCGTCGGGGTCCTCGCGGCCCACCGGGCTGCTCAGCAGCCGGCCGCCGCAGTGCTTCAGGGTCGCGATCGCGTTCGGGTAGGTCGGGCTCTCCACGAGGGTGCGGGTGCCGCGCCCGATCAGCGCACGGGCCGCGATCGAGACGCCGGCCTGGGCGCCGGGGACGATCATCACCTGGTCCGGTGAGGTGGCCAGCCCGCGTCGGGTGTACCGCTCGGCGACGGCCTCCCGGAGTACCTGGAGTCCGGAGGGGTAGTAACCGGTGCTGGCCAGGTAGCCGGGCAGCTCGGCGACGGCCTTCTCGTACGCGGCGAGGATGCCGGGTCCGGGGACCGGCGCTGCGCAGGTCAGGTCGACCTTCCCCTCGGGGGTGTCCCCGGGCGGCAGCAGGTGGTCGTTGCGCAGACCGCTGCGTGCCGGCAGGCTCGCGACGCTACCGGATCCCTGGCGCGAGACCAGGAAGCCGTGGTCGCGGAGCTCGGCGTACGCGCGGGTGACGGTGGTGCGGCTGACCCCGAGAGCCTCGGTCAGCTCGCGTTCGCTGGGCAGCCGGACCCCGGTCGGGACCCGGCCGTCGGTGATCAGCACGCGGAGTCCCTCGGCCAGGCCCCGGTACGCCGGGTCGCGGTCGAAGTCACCGATCAGATCGGCGACCCGACCCGCAGCGAGGACGCGGCTCAACTGGACTTCTCCATGCAGGCCACTTTACCCCGATTGGCTATTCAAGACCAGACCAATCTTCGACATCGTGGCACCCATGAGCGCCTTCACCACTGCACGCATGGGAACCCCTCCGCTGGGTCGGCCCCGTCGGGTCGGCCGCCGACAGACCTTCCTCGACCGGTTGATCAACCGTGCCGGCCCGCGCTGACCGTCCCCGGCGCGAGCTCGCCCGGCTCGGCCCGGTCGAGCAGCTCCGTGCCGGTCGCCTGGGCCGCCGGTTGAGCCAGCTCGTGCTCGGGCTGGTCCTGTACGGGTTCACCCTGGCCCTGGTCATCCGCGCCGCTGTCGGCAATGCGCCCTGGGACGTCCTGCACCAGGGCATCGCGAAGCACACCCCGATCACCATCGGAGGAGCCGTCATCGTGATGAGCCTGGTCGTACTGCTGCTCTGGATCCCGCTCCGGGAGCTGCCCGGTCTCGGCACCATCGCCAACGCGTTCCTGGTCGGTCTGTCGACCGACTTCTTCCTCGGCGTCGTCGACCGTCCCGAGGCGTTGGAGCTGCAGGTGCTGATGATGCTCGCCGGAGTCGTCCTCAACGGCGCGGCCACGGCGCTCTACATCGGCTCCCAGCTCGGGCCGGGGCCCCGCGACGGGCTGATGACCGGGCTGCACCGCCGTACCGGCGTCTCGATCCGGGTCGTCCGGACCGGGCTGGAGGTGAGCGTGGTCGCGTTCGGGTTCCTGCTCGGTGGGGTCGTCGGTGTCGGGACGGTCGTCTACACGCTGGCCATCGGTCCACTGGTCCAGCTGATGCTCCCGTTCGCCGTCGTCGAGCTGCCGAACCCGTCGTCCGGGCATCGACCCGGAGGTCGGCCCGGAGGTCGGCCCGTGAAGGCCGCCGCCTAGTTCTTCGTGGCGATCAGCGCGGAGGCGTCCGGCGCGACCATCACCTCGACGGCCGTGAACCGGTCGTCGGTCAGCCAGGTCTCGCGGAGCACGTCGACGCGGCCGCGGGTGATCGGCGGCCACATCTCGCACGGGGTGAAGTCGTCCATCACCACGATCCCTCCGGGCTCCACGAGGTCGGCCACCGAGTCGACACCGGCGTCCTCGGGGGAGGAGGGGTCCAGGAAGAGCAGCGAGTACGGGCCCTTGTTCCGCAGCGTCGACCAGTCGGCGGAGAGCACCTCGACCTGCGGGTCGTCGGTGAAGATCTCCTGGGCCGCGACCGCCAGTCGCTGGTCGAGCTCGGCGGAGAGGATCATCGCGCCGGCACGGGCTCCTGAGCGCAGCCAGGCGGTGCCGACGCCGCAGCCGGTGCCGAACTCGGCCATGGTGCCGTTGCGGGTCGCGGCCAGAGCGGCGAGCAGCCGACCGGTCTCGTTGCGGCAGAAGGAGACGTACCCCGCCCGACGGGAGACGTCGAAGGCGCGCGCCACGATCGCGGGGACGTCCGGCGGAGCACTCATGGGTTGGAGTCTGGCAAAGTCCGCGACCGGGTCTGCGTTTCGACGAGAAGTCTCGGATCGTGGGATGTCCTCGGCAAACCGGTCGCGTCCCGGGTGCCGGGCCGTTAGCCTTCTCCCACCATGCGGGCGTTCTTCGTATCCATTCGCCGCCGTGGCGGGGCCTGACTCGTAGGCCACCTCGCCGCGGAGTTCGGCGTACCCGCCCAGCGGTTCTGACCGCGGCCTACGAACCCTCCGCGTGCGACCCCGGCGATCACGCCGTTCTCGATCCCGCGGAGGGCCACCTTCCGTGAGTCGAATCGAGAAGAACGATGTACGAGATGTATCCCGAGTGGGGCCCCGCGAAGCACGACCCCGAGCACCCGCTCGCACCCCTGGCCGTCCAGGCCGCGCTTGACCTGCGAGACAACGGCTGTCCGCGCCCCGACGACAACTAGCCTTGCGCGCATGTCTAAGTCTCTGAAGCTTGCCGTCATCCCCGGGGACGGGATCGGAACCGAGGTCACCGCCGAAGCGCTCAAGGTGCTCGAAGCAGTGACCCCGTCGGACGTGAAGTTCGAGCCGACCCGGTACGACCTCGGTGCTGAGCGCTACCTCGCGACCGGCGAGGTGCTGCCCGACTCCGTGCTCGAGGAGATCCGTCAGCACGACGTGATCCTGCTCGGTGCCGTCGGAGGCAAGCCGAACGACCCGAACCTGCCCCCGGGCATCCTCGAGCGTGGGCTGCTGCTACGGCTCCGGTTCGAGCTGGACCACTAC
This sequence comes from Marmoricola sp., assembly GCA_041618295.1. Taxonomy (GTDB): domain Bacteria; phylum Actinomycetota; class Actinomycetes; order Propionibacteriales; family Nocardioidaceae; genus Marmoricola. Next base: position 11,231 of record JBFJNH010000003.1, on the reverse strand, counting down.
GTGAACCTGCGTCCGTCGCGGATCTTCCCGGGGAGCGTCTCGCCGTTGGCCCCGCACATCCTGGAGAAGGGTGAGGTCGACTTCGTCGTCGTCCGCGAGGGCACCGAGGGTCCCTACACCGGCAACGGCGGCGCGCTCCGCGTCGGTACGCCGCACGAGGTCGCCACCGAGGTCTCGGTGAACACCGCGTTCGGTGTCGAGCGGGTGATCCGGGACGCGTTCGCGCGCGCCCAGCGGCGTCCGCGCAAGAAGCTGACCCTGGTCCACAAGACCAACGTCCTGGTCAACGCCGGCTCGGTCTGGTGGCGCCTGTTCCAGACGGTCGCCGCGGAGTACCCGGAGGTCACCACCGACTACATGCACATCGACGCGGCGATGATCTTCATGAGCACCGACCCGGCCCGTTTCGACGTGATCGTCACCGACAACCTGTTCGGCGACATCATCACCGACCTGGCAGCAGCGGTCACGGGCGGCATCGGCGTCGCGGCCAGCGGCAACATCAACCCGGACCGGACCGCGCCCTCGATGTTCGAGCCCGTGCACGGTTCCGCCCCGGACATCGCCGGTCAGCAGAAGGCCGACCCGACCGCGGCGATCCTCTCGGTCTCGCTGATGCTCGACCACCTCGGGCTGGACGCGGCCGCGACGGTGGTCGAGGACGCGGTCGTCGCCGACCTCGCCTCCCGGGAGCCCGGGGTTTCCCTCACGACCGCCCAGGTCGGCGACCGGATCGCCGCCCGGGTAACCGGCTGACGCCTCCCGGGTCGCCCGTCCGGGCGGGGTGGCGTCAGGCCTTCGACTCCTGCGACATCCCCCTAGTGAGAGATAACGTGACCTCATGACTCTGGACATCTCCGTCATCGGATCGGCGGCCCCGCGCTCGGCGGCCGAGGTCGCCGAGATCCTGGCCGACCCCGGCTTCGGGACGCACTTCACCGATCACATGCTCACCGTCGAGTGGACGCCCGAGAAGGGCTGGCACGACGCCCGGATCACGGCGTACGGACCGCTGACCCTGGACCCGGCGACGGCGGTGCTGCACTACGCGCAGGAGACCTTCGAAGGGATGAAGGCCTACCGCCACGACGACGGCTCGGTCTGGACGTTCCGTCCGGAGGAGAACGCCGAGCGGATGAAGCGGTCCTCGCACCGACTCGCGCTGCCGGTCCTCGAGCCCGCGGACTTCGTCCAGGCGGTCGACGCCCTGGTCGAGGTCGACCAGCGCTGGGTTCCCGAGGCCGGTTCGGAGAAGAGCCTCTACATCCGTCCGTTCATGATCGCGACCGAGGCGTTCCTGGGGGTGCGCCCCTCGCAGCACGTCACCTTCATGGTGATCGCCTCACCGGCCGGTGCCTACTTCAAGGGCGGCATCAAGCCGTTGACCCTCTGGCTGACCGAGGAGTACACCCGGGCCGGACGGGGCGGCATGGGTGCGGCCAAGACCGGTGGCAACTACGCGAGCTCGCTGGTCGCCCAGCAGGAGGCGATCAGCCAGGGCTGCGACCAGGTGGTCTTCCTCGACGGCGCCGAGGGCAGGTACGTCGAGGAGCTCGGCGGCATGAACATGTACTTCGTCTACGCCGACGGCCGCGTGGTGACCCCGGCGACCGGGACGATCCTCGAGGGCATCACCCGCTCAGCGATCATCGAACTGGCCGGCAAGGCGGGTCACCCGGTCGAGGAGCGGAGGATTTCGATCGACGAGTGGCGCGAGGGGCTCGCCTCCGGCGAGATCACCGAGGTGTTCGCCTGCGGAACCGCCGCGGTCGTCACCCCCGTCGGCACCCTGAAGTGGGACGGCGGCGAGGTCCAGGGCTCCACCGAGCCCGGACCGCTGACCATGCAGATCCGCCAGTCGCTCATCGACATCCAGTACGGCCGCTCCGAGGATACGTTCGGCTGGATGCACCGCGTCTGCTGAGCTAACCCCAGGCTGCGGCGACCTGTTCGGCCACCAGGGCGGCCTGGCGCAGCCCGGTCTCGGCGGACGCGCGCCGGTGGCCCGGGTCGAGGGCGTTGGTTCCCATCTTCCGGACGGCGGTTGCGTCGGGGGAGACGACTAGCGTCGTCGTGGCCCCGGTGCGCTCGAGCTGGCGGGTGATGCCGTGCTCCCGGGAGAGCGCCTGGGTGGTCGGGGCCAGGACGACCACGACGTCCGCGCCCTCGGCCAGGTCGGCGTTGGCCGGCGACCGGATCCCGCCGTCGACGTGGGTGGTGCCCGCGATGTCGACCGGTGGCCAGACCAGCGGTACGGCGCAGCTCGCGGTGACCGCATCCAGCAGGTTCACGCCCGAGTCGCGGGTGAAGACGACGAACTCCCCCCGGTCGGTGTCGACGGCCGTGATCCGCAGGTCCGCCTCGGGCCAAGGCCCGTCACCGATCCGGTCCCGGATCACCGCCCGACGCGCCTCGGGACCCTCCGGGTGGGCGGCGAGAGCGGCGGCGCCGACCTTCTTCCACTTAGCTGAGGTCTCGCCCGGGCGCGCGAGCATCACACCGAGCTTGATCAGGGTCGTGGCACCCAGCTTGGCGGGGATCTCGCCGTCGGGCGGGCGGAGCTGGTACTCGTACCCGAGCGTCAGCTCGCCGCGGGTGAGCCGGGTGCCGACGACCGAGCCGGCCGACGTACCGATCACGGTGTCCGCACCGGTCAGGTCGACACCCGCCCGCCGCAGACCTTCGAGGATCCCGAGCTCCCAAGCGACGCCGGTGACGCCGCCACCTCCGAGGACGAGTGCGCGTGTGGTCACGGAACCTCTTTCTCAGGGATCGGGCTGTCCGGTGCGGCCTCGTCGGCCATGTGGCAGACTCGGCACGTGCACGCAGCAGTGACCATTATCGTCTAGCGCGTCGGGTCAGCCTCACCCACCGGCTCCCGCCGCGCCAACCTCTCGTCCGTCGAGAGGTTTTTTTGTGCCTGGTTCCACCCGCTCGACCCACGTTGAATCACGAGAAGAGATCCGCATGACCACCCCGGAGAACGGCCCGGACACGTTCCACGTCTACGACACGACGTTGCGCGACGGCGCCCAGCAGGAGGGGTTGAACCTCTCGGTCGCCGACAAGCTGGCGATCGCGCGGCACATCGACGGGCTCGGGGTCGGCTTCATCGAGGGCGGCTGGCCGGGGGCGAACCCGAAGGACACCGAGTTCTTCGCCAAGGCCCGTGCGGAGCTCACCTTGAAGAACGCCCAGCTCGCGGCGTTCGGGGCGACCCGGCGCGCCGGGGTCAAGGCTGCCGACGACCCGCTGGTGGCGGCGCTCCGGGACAGCGGCGCCGGGGTGGTCACCCTGGTGGCGAAGTCCCACGACCGGCACGTCGAGCTCGCGCTGCGGACCACGCTGACGGAGAACCTCGCGATGGTCCGGGACACCGTCGCCCACCTGACCGCGGAGGGGCAGCGGGTCTTCCTCGACGCCGAGCACTTCTTCAACGGCTACCGCGACAACCGGGACTACGCGCTCGAGGTACTGCGGACCGCGTTCGAGGCCGGCGCCGAGGTGGCGGCGCTCTGCGACACCAACGGCGGGATGCTTCCGACCTGGGTCAGCGACGTGGTCCACGACGTCGTCTCCAGCACCGGCGGCCGGATCGGGATCCACGCCCACAACGACACCGGCTGCGCGGTCGCGAACAGCCTCGCTGCCGTCGATGCCGGGGCGACCCATGTCCAGGGCTGCATCAACGGGTACGGCGAGCGCACTGGCAACGCGGACCTGATCAACGTGGTCGCCAACCTCGAGCTGAAGATGGACCGGCGGGTGCTGCCCGCGGGTCTGCTCCGCGACGCCACCCGGATCGCGCACGCGGTCGCCGAGGTGACCAACGTGCCGCCGTCCTCGCGGCAGCCGTACGTCGGGGTCTCGGCATTCGCGCACAAGGCCGGGCTGCACGCGAGCGCGATCAAGGTCGACCCGAACCTCTACCAGCACATGGATCCCGAGGGGGTCGGCAACGACATGCGCCTGCTGGTCTCCGACATGGCCGGCCGCGCCTCGATCGAGCTCAAGGGGCGGGAGCTGGGCTTCGAGCTCGGTGCCGAGGTGATCGTCGACGTGACCGCGAAGGTCAAGGAGATGGAGCAGCGCGGCTACACCTTCGACGCTGCCGACGCGTCCTTCGAGCTGCTCCTCGCCGAACGGGTCGAGGGCGTCCGGCCGTCGTACTTCGAGGTCGAGTCGTGGCGGGTGATCACCGACTCCGCGCCCGGCGCCGAGGCGGGCTCGGAAGCGACGGTCAAGCTGCTCGCCGGTGGGGAGCGGTTGGTGGTGACCGGGGAGGGCAACGGCCCGGTCAACGCCCTGGACCACGCGCTGCGGCAGGCGATCCAGCAGCTGTACCCCGAGATCGTCCGGTTCGAGCTGATCGACTACAAGGTGCGGATCGTCGACCAGGGCCACGGCACCGACGCGATCACCAGGGTGCTGATCGAGACCTCCGACGGAGAGTCCTCCTGGGTCACCGTCGGGGTCGGCCACAACGTCATCGAGGCCTCCTGGGAGGCGCTGATCGACGGGCTGACCTTCGGTCTGCGCCGGCACGGGGCCTGAGGTCCCGACCGTTCAGGGCAGCACCCGCGTCCCGGACGTGCCGAGGACGAGCTCGTCGAGGACGTCGAGCGAGCCGACGACGGCCGGGCGGCCGGTGGCGCGGGCGAACCTGGCCGCGGCGCGAACCTTCGGGCCCATCGAACCGGCGGCCATGTCGAGCCGCTCGAGCCGGTCCGCGGTGACCTCGCGGAGCAGCTGCTGCTCCGGGCTGCCCCAGTAGGTGTAGACCCCGTCGACGTCGGTCGCGATCACCAGCAGGTCGGCGTCGAGGTCGGCGGCGAGCATCGCCGCGGTCGCGTCCTTGTCGACGACCGCCTCGACACCCGCCAAGCTGCCGTCGGGCTGGAAGGCGGTGGGGATGCCGCCGCCGCCCGCGCAGACCACGATCGTCCCGTGCTCGAGGAGCTGGCGGATCGGACCGATCTCGAAGATCTGTTGCGGTTCGGGGCTGGCGACCACGCGCCGGTAGCCGTCGCCGTCGGGGGCGATCGTCCAGCCGGCGGCCGCCGCGAGCTCCTCGGCCTGCTCGCGCTCGTAGACCGGCCCGATCGGCTTCGTGGGGTGGGCGAACGCTGGGTCGGCGGGATCGACCTCGACCATGGTGAGCAGGGTCGCCATCGGTTGGTCGGCCGGGAGCAGGTTGCCGAGCTCCTGCTCGATCACGTACCCGATCATCGCCTCGGTCTGCGCCCCGAGGACGTCGAGCGGGTACGCCGGGACGTCGATGTACGACGCGGCCTGGAGGGCGAGCAGCCCGACCTGGGGGCCGTTGCCGTGCGCGATCACGATCTGGTTGCCCTCGGCCACCCGGGCGATCCGGTTCGCCGCGGCGCGGATGTTGGTGCGCTGGTTCTCGGCCGTCAGCGGCTGACCCCGGCGGAGCAACGCGTTGCCGCCGAGCGCGATCACCAGCCTCATCGGGGTGGCGGGCCCGTCGTGGGGGCGATCACCCGACCGACCAGGTCCTCCCAGCCGGCGACGATCCGTTCGACGCCGAGGTTCTCCACCTCGACCTGCTGGCGCAGGATCGGCACCTCGAGCGGTGCGAGCAGGGCCGTGGCGAGCAGGGCGATGTCGCCGCTCACCCCGATCTCACCGAGCAGGTAGCGAACGTGGGTGGCAGTGAACGAGTACGCCGCGTAGCTGCGGCTGGTGTCGTCGCCGACCGCGGCGAGCAGCAGATCGGCGTGTCGCAGGTTGGCCTCCAGGCGCGAGCGCCCGAAGGCGAGCAGGCGCTCGCGGGGATCCGCACCGGGTCCCAGCGGCGGCGGGCCGCTGATCACGGCTGCCTGCCACGCTGCCTCGGAGTCGTCGAGGAGCCGCGCCATCAGGCCCGCCCGGCTGCCGAAGCGCCGGAAGACGGTGCCCTTGCCGACCCCGGCCGCCTCGGCGACCGCGTCCATCGTCACCGCCTCGACGCCGTCGCGGTCGACGAGCCGTTGGGCGGCGCACATCACGGCGTCCCGGTTCCGGGCAGCGTCGCGGCGCTCGGGCGCGGGTTGGCCGACGATCGGCAACAGCTCGTGCTCGCTCATGGAACCAGGGTAGGGGTCGGGGGGACGGTCTCCGGGTCATTCGCGATTCCGCTGCGATACCCGGAATAGAAGCGGACTGTGGTCCGTTTAGACCTTCTGAAGCGGTTTCCCCTACCTATCAAGGAGCACTCCCATGACCCACGTAGCCGTTCTGGTCGGCAGCCTTCGCGCCGACAGCCTCAACCGTCAGGTCGCCGAGTCCCTGCGCGCGCAGGCGCCTGCCGGGGTGACGGTCGACATCGTCGACGGTCTCGCCGAGGTGCCGTTCTACAACGAGGACCTCGACAGCGGCGCTGCCCCGGCCGCCGCGACCGCGCTGCGGGACCGGATCGCGGCGGCAGACCGGGTCCTGGTCGTCACCCCGGAGTACAACGCGACCATGCCGGCGGTGCTGAACAACGCCATCGACTGGCTCTCCCGCCCGTACGGCGCCGGCGCGATCGCGGGCAAGCCGTTCGGTGTCGTCGGTGTCACCCCCACCCCGTACGGCGGCAAGTGGGCGCACGAGCACGCGGCGCTGTCGGCGCGGATCGCCGGCGCCGTGGTCGTCGAGGACGTCACCGTCTCGCAGACCTCGATCGACGTCGACGTGCTCCACGACCCCGAGGTCCAGGGCCGGTTGCGGCGCGCTCTGGAGACTCTGGTGGCCTACGACGGGGCGTCCTCCGCAGCCTGATCCGTGGCCCGTTTGGTTGAGGAGGTTGCGCAGCAACCGTCTCGAAACCCCCGGTCGCTCGCTAGCCTCGAGGTGTGAGTGACCTCCACGACCTGACCGCTCTCGAGCAAGGGGCCGCGATCGCGGCCGGGACGATCTCCCCGGGCGAGCTGGTCGAGCACTACCTCGAACGCGCCGAGCGGCTGAACCCGTCGCTCGGCGCGTTCCTCACCGTCACCGGCGAGCAGGCGCGCGAGCGCGCCCGGACGGTGTCCGGAACGGGACCGCTGGCCGGCGTCCCGACGGCGATCAAGGACCTCAACGCGACCGCGGGGGTGCGGACGACCTACGGGTCGGTGCTGCTGGCCGAGAACGTCCCGGAGTTCAGCGACGAGGTGGTGCAGCGGATCGAGGCGGCCGGCCTGGTGAGCCTCGGCAAGACGAACACCCCCGAGTTCGGATCGCCCTGCTACACCGAGTCCGACCTCGGACCGCCCGCGGTGACGCCGTGGGACACGACCCGGATGGCCGGTGGTTCCAGCGGCGGCGCTGCGTCTGCCGTCTCCGGAGGACTGGTCCCGGTCGCGCAGGGCTCCGACGGGGGTGGCTCGATCCGGATCCCGGCGAGCTGCTGCGGGATCGTCGGGCTCAAACCGACCCGCGGGCGGATCTCCGCCGCCCCGATGTACGGCGACGTCACCGGTCTGGCGACCAACGGACCGCTGGCCCGCACCGTCCGGGACACCGCCGCCTTGCTGGACGTGATGGCGGGGCGCGCGGTCGGCGATCCGTTCTGGGCGCCGGAGTCCGGGCAGCCGTTCCTGGCCGCCTGCGACCGGAGTCCCGGCCGGCTACGGATCGCCCGCTTCGCGACCCCGGCGATCACCGAAGCCGAGGTGCACCCCGCGTGCTTGGCCGCCTGGGAGGACGCGAGCCGGCTGCTGGAGTCGCTCGGTCACGACCTCGTCGACATCTCCCCGCCGGTGCCGCGCGACGCGGTGGCGGCCTTCGAGACCTGCTGGGCCGTCCTGACCGGGCTCTCCACCGTCGGTCTCGACCCCGACGCGCGGGCCCGGTTGACGCCGCTGGTGCGCTGGTTGGGGGAGCGCGGCGAGCGCGTTGGCGGTCCTGGGTTCGGGCTCGCGCTGGGTGAGCTGCGCCGGGTCGCCGCACGGGCGCTGGCCGCCCTGGCGCCGTACGACGCGGTGCTGACCCCGACGCTCGCGCAACCGCCGTTGCCGGTCGGGGCGCTCCGCGACGACGCCGACCCGGCCGCGGACTTCGAGGCGCAGAAGCGGTTCACCCCGTGGACCTCGTTGTGGAACGTCACCGGAAGTCCGGCGATCTCGCTGCCGCTGCACCACAGCGCAGCTGCCGGTGGGTCGACCGGCCTCCCCGTCGGTGTGATGCTCGCGGCCGCCCCTGGTCGGGAGGACCTGCTGCTGTCGCTGGCAGCCCAGGTCGAGGAGGCCGCGCCCTGGCGCGACCGCACGCCGCCCTGCTGGTGAACGCTCAGGATTCTTCCAACCGGATCGCGCGCCGCGGGCACCCGGCGACGGCGTGGCGAGCAGCCGCGATGGTGTCCTCCTCGACGGGTTTGGTGATGATCGGGTAGCCCCACGGGTCGAGCTGGATCACCTCGGGGGCGAGCTCGTGGCACAGGCCGCGCCCCTGGCACTCGGGCCAGTCCACCCGGAGTCGGTGCCCGCTCATGCCGACCTCAGCACCGGACGGGGACGGTTGACGCAACGACCGCCGCGGTGGGCCTCGACCTCGTCGGGGAAGGTCGCGCAGGTCGAGGCCACCAGCCGTGCCGTGCCGTCCGGGTGGGCGCACGCGCCTCGGCCGCGGACCAGGGCGGCAACCGCCTCGACCTCGGGTCCGGTGCGACCGCCGACCAGGTCCTCGAACGCCTCGGCGAGCGCCGGGAGCCCGTTGACGCACGGTCCGCACCGGCCGGCCGACTGCTGGGCGAGGTAGCGCAGCACCCCGACGGTGTAGGTCAGCGGGCAGGCGCCCGGGCTGAGCGGCAGCACGATCCCGGCGCCGAGGGAGAGACCGAGCGCGCGCATCGCCGGTGCCGAGACGGTCTCGTCCAGCAGTGCCCCGGCCGCGGCCCACTGCCCGTGGTAGCCGCCGAGGAGGATCGGTCGGTCGAGCTCGTCGGGGCTCAGCACCTCTCGCCACTCAGTCCCGTGCGCCACCTCGACAACCTCGATCGCACTGCCCCGGGTGATGCTGAGCAACCGGGTCCCGGGTTCCTCGGCAGTCCCCGGAACCCGGTGCGGACGCTGCACCAGGGCAGCCAATTGGGCGAAGGTCTCGGCGTTGGAGAGCAGCGTCGGTCGGCCGTGCACCCCGCGGACCGCAGCCGGCACCCAGGAGGTGGAGGGCAGGTTGTCGCCGCCCGCGACGAGGCTCGTCACCGCGCTCGCCTCGCCGGAGACGAACCGCGGGGCAGCCCGGTGGATCCGCCAGCGGAGACGCCGGTCCTCGCCGGCCCCGCGCCGCTGGTCGATCGCCGCGACCAGGGCCTGCTCGACCCAGGTCAACTCACCGGGGACCACCAGGTCGATCTCCCGTACCCCAAGCGCAGCGGCGACCAGGACGGCTCCGTCGAGCACCAGGTGCGGGGAGGTCAGCACCAGCGCGGCGTCCTTCGCGCTCGCCGGTTCGCCCTCGCTGAGATTGACCACGACGTGCCGTCGCAGCGCGCGCCGCCCGGTGGCCGCCGCGAGCTTGACCGCCAGCGGGAAACCGGCCCCGCCGCGACCCAGGACCCCGGCGCCCCGGGCGGCCTCCTCCAGCTCGGCGGCGGCGAGTCGCCGTACGTCTCCGAACCGGCGGCGGTGCTCGGCCAGGCTGGAGTCGGCGGACCCGAGCAACCAGGAACCAGGGTGAACCGTGGGCCGCATCATCGGGGCATCGCCACCAGCGTGCGAGCCGGGCGTGCCTGCCGGCGGGCCACCCGGACCGCGAGGGCGAGGAGCACGACGGACAGGCAGCCGAGGCCGACGGTCCGGGCCCACGGCTCCGGGGCATCGGTGCCCATCCCGGCGCCGTGGGCGAACGCGATCGGCCAGACCGCATAACCGAGCAGGTGCACCCGGTGCCACCCCGTGGCGCTGACCCGGGACCGGATCGCGGAGGTGAACGCGACCAGCACCATCAGGTCGAAGGCGAGCGTCCCGAGGCCGAGCCAGAACGGTTCGTAGGTGGCGCCCCAGGGGGAGAGCGCCTGCCACCAGCGGATGTCGACGAAGGTGTCCGCGACGGCTGTCGCGATGTGCAGCACGACCAGGCCCAGCCCGAGGACGCTGAGGTTGCGGTGCAGGCTCTGCGGCACGAAGACCGGAACCACGCCGCCGGCCCGACGGCCGGCGGTGAGCATGCCGAGAGCGAGGCTCGCCGTGAGGACGAGCAGCAGCGCGACGCCGGTCCCGCGGGTGAGGAACCAGAGCAGCGGTCCTTCGGTCAGTGACGAGAACATGGGTCCTCCGGTTCGTTCGGTTCGGTGCCTTGTTCGGTGCTCGTCCCGGGCCAGGCGCCGCAGGTACGGATCTCGCCGTCGGTGCCGACCAGACGGGCGTCGATCTGACGGGCCGCGAGCCAGCCAGGCGCGGCAGTACCGAGGACCAGAGCGGCGGTGGAGGCAGCGTTGGCCGCTGTACAGGACGGACCGGTGGCGGTGGCGGTCCGCCACGGGCCGGTGGTGGGGGTTCCGGTTCGCGGGTCGAGAAGGTGGTGGACCTCGGCGGTGCCGGCACGCCAGCGCCGGACCCGGGTCGAGGAGGTCGCCAGGCCGCCGTCCTCGAGGGTGATCGTCTGGGGTGCGACGGTGTCGCCGACGCCGCCGGGGTTCTCGGTGATCCGGACGGTCCAGGCGCGGCGTACGCCGGGCGGTGCCGCTACCCGGAGGTCGCCGCCGAGGCTGACCAGCACTGGGGTGTCGAGCTCGTCGGCGAGGGTCAGCGCGATCAGGTCGCTGGACCAGGCCTTCGCGGTCGCACCCAGGTCGAGCGCCACCCCGGCAGGAATCCGGAGTGCACCAGCCGGATCGAGCTCGATCCTTCGCCAGGCCCCGGGGTCGACCGGACCGCTGGTCCGGGTGCGGTCCAGGGCCCGCAGCCGCTCGAACGTGGCGTCGTACCCGAGTTCGACCAAGGTCCGGCCCAGGCAGGGGTCGACCAAGCCGTCGGTCTCCTCGGCCACCGCGACCGCGACCTCGAGGGCGCCGAGCAGCAGGTCGGAGACCGGGGTCCAGGAACCCGCCGCCCGGTTGACCCGGGTCAGGTCGGAGTCCGCACGGAACCGGCTGCACGCGAGTTCGATCGCGTCGAGGAGTTCAGCTGCCCGGCGGTGGGCACGGTCCGGGTCGCCCTCGGTCTGCAGGTGTACGTAGGTGCCGAGGGCGCGGAACTCCCGGACGTGGACCGGTGCACTCGTGATCGTCATGAGCCGGAGGACGGGGCCGGAGGGGGCGGGGG
>JBFJNH010000002.1:0-119347 GCA_041618295.1 Marmoricola sp. | reverse complement strand
GCAGACATCCTCGAGCACCTTGGTCGCGATCGCCCAGTCCTCGTCGGAGCCGACGAACTTGTCGGGCTTGGAGTCGTCACGGGTGGAGAGCTCGAGGTAGAAGTCGTCGAGACCGAAGTCCTGGAGCAGACCGAGGACGAAGGTCAGCAGGTGCTTGATCTCACCCGGCGCCTGCTCGGCGGTGACGTAGGAGTGCGAGTCGTCCTGGGTCAGGCCGCGGACGCGGGTCAGCCCGTGCACGACCCCGGACTTCTCGTAGCGGTAGACCGAGCCGAACTCGAAGAGCCGCAGCGGAAGCTCGCGGTAGGAGCGCCCCCGGGAGCGGTAGATCAGGTTGTGCATCGGGCAGTTCATCGGCTTGACCATGTAGTTCGAGCCCTCGAACTCCATCGGCGGGAACATCGTGTCCGCGTAGTACGGCAGGTGGCCGGAGGTGTAGAAGAGCTGGTCCTTGGTGATGTGCGGGGTGCCGACGTACTCGAAGCCCTCCTCGATGTGCCGCTGCCGGACGTAGTCCTCCATGACGCGCTTGAGCACCCCGCCCTTGGGGTGGAAGACCGCGAGGCCGGAGCCGATCTCGTCGGGGAAGCTGAACAGATCGAGCTCGCGGCCGAGCTTGCGGTGGTCGCGGCGCTCGGCCTCCTCGATCCGGTGCAGGTGTTCGTCGAGGGCTTCCTTGGTCTCCCAGGCGGTTCCGTAGATCCGCTGGAGCTGCTTGTTCTTCTCGTCGCCGCGCCAGTACGCCGAGGCCGAGCGCATCAGCTTGAAGGCCGGGATCCGTTTCGTGGTCGGCAGGTGCGGCCCGCGGCAGAGGTCCTTCCAGACGATCTCGCCGTTGCGGTCCAGGTTGTCGTAGATCGTCAGCTCGCCGGCACCGACCTCGGCGGAAGCACCCTCCGCGGCCTCTGCGGCGGAGCCCTTGAGTCCGATCAGCTCGAGCTTGTACGGCTCCTCGGCCAGCTCGACCCGGGCGTCGTCGTCGGTGGTGACCCGGCGGGAGAACTTCTGGTTCTCCTTGATGATCTTGCGCATCCGGGTCTCGATCTTCACCAGGTCGTCGGGGACGAACGGGACCTCGACGTCGAAGTCGTAGTAGAAACCGTTCTCCACCGGCGGACCGATGCCTAGCTTGGCGTCCGGGTAAAGGTCCTGGACCGCTTGGGCCAGCACGTGCGCGGTCGAGTGCCGCAGGATGTCGCGCCCGTCCTTGCTGTCGATCCGGACGCCCTCGATCTCGTCACCCGGGGCGAGCTCGTAGGCCAGGTCCTTCAGGGCGCTGTCGCCGTTGCGTGCGACCCGGGCCGCGATCACGTCGGCGTCGTCCCGGAACAGCTCCCACGCCTTCGTGCCGGCGGTCACCGTCTGCTCCGCCGTTCCGGCCGGGCTGATCACGGTGACGAGTACGTCGGACACAAGGGCTCCCTGGGATTGGTGGACTTCCGCTGCGATCGTATCGGCGCAGCACCCGCACCCCTGCACGGGTTTCGCCGCCGAGCGGTCGTGGTCAGGTCCGCGACGCGCCGAGCTTGCCGACCGCCGGACGCAGCGGCACCTCGAGGGCGTCGTACAGGCCGGGCTCGGCGGCGACGAGCCAGTCGATCGCCCCGACCAGCCGCCCGACGGCAGTGGCATTGCCTCCGTCTGCCCGGTTCCCCTTCTCGTCGGTGGCCTCGACGCTGACCTCGATCCGCGGGTTGCCCTCGATGATCACCCGGTGGGCTCCGTCACCGGAGGGCGGCATCGGCCAGTCCGGCGCGCAGGAGGCGTGGATCCGGGTGACGTGCTCGACGACGATCCGCGGCTCGCCGCCGACGATCCCCTGGACCTCGAAGCGGATCGCCCCCTGGGTCCCGGCCTCGAACTCACCCATCGTGGCGGTGCTCACGGTCGCCTCCAGGGGTCGGCGCTCGACCACCTCGCGGATCTCGTCCAGCTCGACCTCGAGGGCACGCGCGATCATCCGGACCTGTCCGCCCCAGACCATCGTCGGGACCGTGGCGGCGATCATCGGTGCGTCGTACTCCATCGGCTGGCCCATGCCGACCAGGTACCGGACCGAGTCCTCCTGGTCGTAGGTGGTGTAGTCGAAGATCTCCTGGCACCGGATCACCTCGACCTGGGTGCCGAGCCCGCTGATCAGCACCGGCAGGATGTCGTTGCCCCATCCCGGGTCGACGCCGGAGGCGAACAACGAACCGCCGCCCTTGGCCACCGCCTCGACGACCGGGTCCCGCACCTCGCTCGGTGCGTTGCTGTGGTCGTAGAGCGCGTACAGCGCCGGGGTGACCACGACGGCTCCCGCCTCGATGGCCCGGACGACGTCGGCCAGCGCCTCGTCGGGACGGATGTCGCCGGACGCGGCGTACACGACCGCGTGGGGCTTGGTCGCGAGCACCGCGTCGATGTCGTCGGTGGCGGCGACACCGAGGCTGCGACCCACCCCACCGAGGTCGCCGGCATCCCGGCCGACCTTGTCGGGGTTGTGCACGATCACGCCGGTCAGGGCCAGAGCGGGGTGTGCGTCGACCGCACGGATGGCAGCGACACCGACGTTGCCGGTGCCCCAGACGATGGTGGAGATCATGCCGCGACTCTAGGAGGAAAATGGAACCTGTTCTAGCGTACGACCATGACTACCGCCCTCGAACGGCCCGCCGAGTCGCCGTCGGTCTACCCCGGGGTGCTCCCCTCGCGGGGGCTCCGGGTCTGCTGGATCCTCGGGTTCGGCTCGCTCGTCCTCGCGTTCCCGCTCTACGTCTACCTCGTGTTCGGAGCCGAGGCCGACCGGGAGTTCATGGCCAACGCGATGGTCGTCCAAGCCACCTCCGGCTACTTCCTCGGGATCTTCGCAGCCCTCCTCCCGCTCCCCTCGCTCCGCGGATGGACCCGCTACGAACGCCTCCAGGCGACGGTCCTGCCCTTCATGATCTGCTCCTACCTGACCCACCTCACCTGGGAGCTCGGCTGGCTGATCCTGCACGAGCCAATCGCCGGCGCCGAGAACAGCGCATGGGCCTACGCCTGGTGGAACTACATCGACGGTGGCGACGTGCGCTACCTGAACCCGGACTCGCACTTCTTGATGATCGAGGTGCTGTCGGTGATCAACGGCTGCATCGGCCTGACCGGCCTCTTCCTCCTCTGGAGGTCGAAGTTCACCGATCACCGCGGCACGTTGCTGGTCATGTCCACGGCCGTCACCCACACGGTGCTGACCTGGTACTACTACGGCTCCGAGATCATCGGCGGATTCCCCTCGACCGACACCTCGAGCTTCCTGGACTTCGGGATCAAGTTCCTGCTCCTGAACTCGCCGTGGCTGATCGCCCCGTGGCTCGTCCTGGCCTGGGGCTGCCAGACCCTGAAACGGCAGGGCGTCCTCGTCGTCCGCCCCTGAGGCACCTGCCACCGCTCGGAGGCGCAGACTGGGACCGTGACGACCACCCCGAGCGAGGCCCCGACTCACTTCGACGCCCGACGTGTTCGAGTCGCAGTTGCTCTTGCGACAGTCATGGCCGCACTGTTCGGCGGGTATGTCGTTTGGCTTCACCAGCAGACGGGCGTCTGGTCACTGGACCCCAACGCTTCTGCGCACGACACGATCACCTTCAACGACCGCACCTACGTCGAGTTTCAACCGATCGTTCGGCCCGACGGTGCGGTCAAGTGCGAGTCGCAGACCATCGCTGACGTGCACGTCACCATCTACGTCACCACGTTCGATACCTGCACCTCGATCCCCACACTGATTCACGTCGACGTCGGTGGGGAGTGGCTCGGCTACGGACTTGTCGGCGGACCTTGACTACCGCTGAGCACGTCGCTCCCGCGGGTTGCACCGGACCATCGACCGGTAGACGCCCTGCAACGCTCCTGCTAGGCGTGCCAACGAACGTTCTCGTGTCGTCGGCGTGTTCGGATCACACCGCGTCCACGGAAGAAGTCAGCCCTCCCCGCGCTTCCGCAGGAAAGGGCTGTTCTCGATCGGTGGGCGATACTGGGTTCGAATGGTTCCGGGGTCCCGTTCAATCACTGACGCCCGTGTCCTCAGAACACGCTGGCTGCCGGTCAAATCGGCCTCTGACCTGGGCTTTCACGCACCATTGAGATGTGCCCGGTACGACTCCCTGCCCTACAAATCGTGTCCTTTCGTGTGGTCCTGGTGGCCCCACTTCGGACACGACGGGGCCACGTTCAGGTATGTCCCTGCCGGGTGATCCCATCTAGTGAATGCCCAAGGAACGGAGACACCGCAGATGTCTAGTACCACCAGCAAGCCCCGCAAGGTCCAGCCCCGAAGAGCGTTCGGGCAGGTCCGCAAGTTGCCGTCCGGGCGGTGGCAGGCCCGGTACACCGGCCCGGATCTGGCCCGTCACTCCGGCCCGACCACGTGGTTGGCCCGGATCGACGCTGAGGCCTGGCTGATCGCCGAGCAGAAGATCATCGAGCAGGCAGCCACGGACCCGTCCCAGCCCTGGATCCCGCCCCGGATCCGGCTGGAGGTCGCCAAGGCCCAGGCCGAGGTTGAGGCGGTCAAGGCCGCGAACGCCACGTTCGGGGTGTTTGCCGAGTCGTGGTGGGAGCACCGGGAGTTGAAGCCCACGACCCGGCAGACGTACAGGCGGGTCCTGGACCGGTTCTTGCTACCGACGTTCGGGGACCGGCCTCTGGAGTCCATCACCAAGGCGGACGTCCGGGCCTGGCACACGGTGACAGCCACGGACACCCCGACGATGAGGGCACACGCCTACGGGCTGTTGCGGACGATCCTGGGCGAGGCGGTCCGGGAGGACCTGATCCTGGTGAATCCGTGCGTGATCCGGGGTGCTGGGAATGCCAAGAAGTCCAGGCGACCGAACCCGGCCACCCTGGAGGAACTGGCCGCCATCGTCGGGGCGATGCCCCCGGAGCGTCAGGCGATGGTGCATATCGCCGCCTGGTGTGCCCTGCGGTTCGGGGAACTGACCGAACTACGGCGCGGGGACGTCGACCTGGACGCCGGGGTCATCTCCGTGACCAGGGCCGTGACCAGGGTCAACGGGAAGTTCATCGTCGGCACACCGAAGTCGGACGCCGGAACCAGGACCGTGGCGATCCCCAGTCACATCGTCCCGGCGATCCAGGCCCACCTGGACGACCACGTGACCCGGTTCGGGGACCCGCTGCTGTTCCCAGGGGCCGACGGGGACCACATGGCCCCCAGCACCCTGTACGGACGTGCAACGACGTACGACGAGGACGGCAACGTGATCAGGCCGGGGAACGGTTGGTACGAAGCCCGGAGGGTGGCCGGTCGGGAGGACCTGCGGTGGCACGACCTGCGGCACACCGGGATGACGATGGCGGCCCAGGCCGGGGCGACCCTGGCGGAGTTGATGGGCCGGGCCGGGCACTCCACGTCCCAGGCCGCCCTGGTGTACCAGCACTCCACCAGTGACCGGGACCGGCTCCTGGCTGACCGGTTGGCGGCGATGGCCACCGGTCAGGTCGGCTGACCCCCACCCAGGCAGCGGCACCGCGAGCGTCGGTTCCCGGTGCCGTTCCTGCGCTGTGGACCTAGGCTGCCGGGATGGACGCAGCCCTCATTACCCCGGCGACCCGGTGACCCGAGTCGAGCGGTGGGAACGCCGCACCGAGGTCCCGCTGCTGCTGCTCGCCTTGGCGTTCCTGGCGGCCTACGCTCTGCCGGTGGTCCACCAGGGCCTGGACGGAGGCCTGGAGTCGTTCCTGGTCGCCGTGTCCTGGACGGTCTGGGCAGCCTTCGCCCTGGACTTCACCATCCGGCTGACGCTGGCCGACCACCGCCTGGCCTACGCCCGTTCCCACTGGTACGACGTCGCCTTGGTCCTCGTCCCGATGCTCCGCCCCCTCCGCCTGCTCCGGCTACTTGCCCTGGCACGGGTCCTGAACCGGTCCGTCACCAGTTCCCTCGTCGGCAAGGTCACGACGTACGCCGCAGGGGTCACTGTGATGGCCGTCGGTCTGGGGTCCCTGGCGGTCCTGGACGTCGAGCAGGACGCCGACGGCGCGAACATCACGACGTACGGGGATGCCCTCTGGTGGGCCGCCACCACCGTGACGACCGTCGGGTACGGCGACCGGTTCCCGGTGACCACCGAAGGCCGGTTCGTCGCCGTGGCCCTGATGGTCGTCGGGATCGGGCTGGTCGGTGCGGTCACGGCATCGGTCGCGGCCTGGATGGTCGCCCAGGTCGGTAGTCGTCAGGGCGACGACGAGCCGGCCGGTTAGGTCGAGAACCTAGGCGTTGTGCACGATGTAGTGCATGCCACGCGCAGACCGGATCAGCCTTGACGCGACGGGACTGACGATGCCGTCGGTCGACACCCTTTCCAACAAGGGCATCTTGAACGTGCTGCTCGACCGCGCCTTCAGTGGCGTTGCCATGCGTCCGGTGTCGAAAGCCGCGCTGTCTCGGCTCACCCGTGAGGACGTGGCTTTGTTCATGAACCTCACACGGCTGGTCGATAAGGCTCTGCGGGAGTACGACGCTTCAAGGGACTCGCTCACGCGCTACGTGAACCCGCCCGACGATCAACTCCGAACCTCTGGGTACATCGTCGCCTTGGACCACATGGAGAACTGCATCAGCGCAACGCACCGGGCCGTGGTGAACACCGAGACGCTGCGCCAACGGGGCTACGGACGTTCGGCACCGCGATTGACGACGGCACAGCAGGAGCGGCTCGCGTTTCTGCGCAACGCTATCGAGCACTCGGATGAGCGCATCCTCGGCACGATGAAGTCGAGGAAGATCAAGCAGTTCACGCCCGACGAACCCGTCGCTCTTCGACTGGCCAACCGCCACGCCGTGATCGGCGGCGAGTCGATCCGCTACACCGAACTGGTCGATCACATGAAGAAGCTTCACGCGGCCATCGAAGTGCTGCGCGGCGCACCGACGGGTGATCCCGGACCGAACTTCCCGAACATGCAACTCCGCACCGACTATGGGGCGAGGCCGAAGGGGTCCGGGGGCACGGTGATGGCTTCCGACTACTTGCGCGAACTGAACAGGCTGATTGTCACGCACTGAACCCAACAACGGTTTCCTACCTGTCACGCCAGGGCCACGATCCCCCGCCCAGCAAGGGGATCCGGGGTCTTCCCGTCACCAACGGATCACGTCGTGTCCTGGCCGTGCCCAAGCCACACCGCAACGCCCTGGACCCTTGACCCGGTTCCTTGGGACACCTGACACGCCGTCTGACCTAATCAAATGTGACTTGACGTGATGATCCGACAGGTTCGACCTACCGTTGACCCAACAAATCAGTGAGAGGCGGCGGTGGGACAACCACCGTCGGAGCGGCAGGACGACTCTGACGCAACGGAGAAACCTCACGGAACATTGAGAGGTTCTCCGTGACCGCCGTACGCACCATCCTTGACCCGATCCCCCGACCCGACGACACCTGGGTGAAGTTGGCCTACGCCGCCGAGACCCTGAACCTGACCAAGGTCACCGTCCGCAAGATGGTGTCCCACGGCCAACTCCAAGCCTTCCGGCTGCCCAACGGCGAACTGCGGTTCCGGGAGGCCGACGTCCTGGCCCTCCTGACCCCCGTGCCGAACGCCTACACCCACCAGGTCGCCCTGGCCACCGCCGTCCCCATCGTTGCCCCAGTTGTGGCCGATGAGGTCGTCGTGGTCGAGCCGGTCGCCACCAACCCCGAGCCGGTCCCGCTGATCTTGACCCCGGTCCCGGCTGACGAGGCCTACCCACCCGGCGTCCAGATCCCAGGCCGGTGGCCTGCCAAGCCCCGGAACGACGACGTCGCCCCAGGGACCGCAGATCACCAGGGCGACGACGAGGTCCAGGCTACCGAGCGCGGTGTGTTGTGAGACCGGGTGACACCCAGGGAGACCACCCGGAGCCGGTTTCCGGCCTGAGGACCGGCTGATGGGCCGGAACGCGTTCGTCCAGAAAGCCCGGCAGGTGATCCTGGACGACATCAGCACCAACGGCGTCCCGAACGTCGCGAAGAAGACCGCCCGGTCGATCTTCCTGGAGTACCTGCTGTGCGGCGATCCCGACGGGTCCAACATCCAGTGCGGCACCGAGTCCATCGGCAAGGCGTGCGGTGTCAACGCGGAGTCGGCCCGGCTGGTCCGCAAGTGGTTGCGGGACCAGGGTTATCTCCACGAAGACAGCCCGTCGATCTACAAGGCCGGGACCACCAGGAAGACCCTGTGGTGGCACGTGGCGTTGCCCGGTCACCCCTGTTCGCTGGGTCGCTGCGCCACCAGAGACGGTGGCAGCCCTTGCCCAAGATCCACGCGGGAAATCTTGGATAAGGCGCCTTACCCAAGAAATGAGGGTGTGCCGGACACCCGGCCTTACCCAAGTTCTGAGCGGGAAATCTTGGATAAGGCACCACCGATCTTGGGTAACCACTACCCCCCACGGATCGTCCTGATCCACCCGGACCTGCCGAGCCGGGCCTACCGGTGGACCGACCGGCTGGGGCACTCCTGCGTGGCCTGAACCACCAGCAACGACGAGACGACGATCGGGCCTGGCCTCTGGTCGTCGTCCTCGTCGCTGCGTAGTCGGCGAAGCCGCATCGAGTCCGTGACCATCGGCACCCGTCCTGGACCGGCAGACCCCGACGGCCCTCATAGCCGGGCAGGCCTAGTTCAACGGCGGCGAAAGACGTGCCGCCGTTGAACACCACGTCTACGGTCTTCGACCGCCACTAGGGTCAGCCACGTGGTGGGTCGGCCTGGTGACTCACCAGGGCCACGGCTGGGACACGCAGCGATGGCGACAGAAGTCGGCAGGCGCGCACGATCCTGGTTGAGAGTTGGTGCCGGACCGTCGTGCTTGACTAGCGTGGTGGCTACCAACGATGGACGAATGCGTGACATCTTCGAGTTGCTTCAGCCGGTCACGGACGAGGCACTTGACGTCGCTGCACACCGTGAGAACACAGAACTCCACTTCACCCAAGCCATCATCCAGTTAAAGGTGATCCTCCGGCTCGCTCGCGCACTGTCCCAGGAGTTCGAGGACGAGATGCCGTCGAACATTGCGCAGCAGGCGCGGGGATCGTTGAACTCCGCGCTGATGCTGCTCGACCAAATGACCGAGTTCAACCTTCAACAGCCGTCAGCGGTGGACGCGCACCACAACATCCAAACTGCCATGCAGAACGAACTGAACCTCTGGATAAGCACGGTCAGACCTCACATTCGCGGCACCGTTGAGGTTGCCGAACTCGCTGCTGACCTCGACGCGAGGATCAACGAGGCCGCCGACCTCCAATCGGCGGTCCGTCGTCTGACCGAGCAGAGCCAGGGCCTGGTGACAACTGCCGCGACCCTCGCGGCTGACATGGCTGCCGGAAACCTGTCGACGTACTACAGCACCCAGGCGGAGAACCACCGAAAGGCGGCGAACCGGTTCTTGGCGGGTGCAGCAGCGGGTGTTGTCGCTCTCGCGGTGGTCGCGGGCGTGGTCCTGTCCTCGATCCCCAACTCGGACAAGGACGACCTGACCGACTACCTGAGGCACCTGTCGCCGCGCGTGTTTGTTCTCGGCCTTGGGCTTTACGCCCTTGGCGTCGTCGTGCGCGCGTACCGGGCGAACGCACACCTCCGTGTGGTGAACGAGCACAAGGCCAACGCACTCAAGACGTTCCGACTGTTCCAGGAGTCCGCCGCAGAGCCAGGGACCCGAGATCTGATCACCGCTGAACTCGTAAAGGCCGTCTTCGCCGCCGACGAGACCGGATTCATCGACTCGGCACCTGACAGGACGGTCTCCGATGGGCAGGCCGGGTTGCTTGCCTTGATCGCGTCGAACGCACGACCGAGGTCGTGATCGGCCACGGCTAGGACACGCCGACCCCGCCGCTGGTAGTTGGGACCGAGAATCCTTAACCAGAGGTGGCCAAACTCCACTTGACGACACTGGTCAGAGATCAGTGACGTGCCGGAGGGTTGCTGGGTCCCGGACCAGGTGGCACTGGTCAGTCGAAGGTGATCTCCCCGGCCGGGTTCACGTGCCCGTAGCGGACCGGGTTGCGCTTCCCAAGCCATGGTCCTTCGTAGTCGAGGAGCGCGTCCCGGATTGCGACGCCGACGCCGTTCTTGGTGGTGACTAACCGGAAGTAGGCGTCGCTGTCGTGGTATCCGGCGTGCTCGGCGTCGAGGACTCGACGGACGGCGTAGATCCGGTTATCCCACCAGTACGCGACGTAATCCTGGTCAGCGAGGCGCTCCCGGTTAGCGACGACCGTGTTGTGGGCGATCTGTGCAGCCTCGATATCGACGTCGGTG
Organism: Marmoricola sp.; assembly: GCA_041618295.1. Lineage (GTDB taxonomy): Bacteria > Actinomycetota > Actinomycetes > Propionibacteriales > Nocardioidaceae > Marmoricola. The sequence goes on along the minus strand of JBFJNH010000002.1, from coordinate 109,045 downwards.
TCGCGGGAGTCGGGGTTGACGATCTCCCCCGCGAAGGGGTCGTGGGCAATAAAGACGATGCGGTACACGGAAATGCCTCTCGTTGGTGCTGGGGTCGTCCCAGCGCTGGTCGAGCCGGACGGCTCAGAGGTATCAGTCAGAGTACGCGCTGCGGATCGGCTCGGGTGCCTGACCCCAGCCCTCCACAGGTGGCCTGTCGGTTGCCCCAGACCAACCCGACGACTCGTCGCCGTTGTCAGCGGGAGCGGTCTCGACAGCGAGTGATTCCTCGCCGACTTCCTCCGGGCCGTCCTGGGAGGACGGAGCAGTGGACACCAGATCAGGCTCCACGTCGGTCACGATCTCGACCTCCCGCAACTTCGGCGGTGCCGCCGACCAGGCCTTCAAGTGCTGCACTACGTCGCCGTAGAACGAATCCAGCAGGTCCAAGACCGAGTCGATGAACGTGCCCCGACCCCGCCCCGCCTTCGCGCCCATAGGGATGGAACGAGCCACACGGAACGAACGGATGTCCTTCTTCGGGTCCAGGATGATTGCTGCCGGGTTCTCCCGGATCGTACTCAGAAGTTCGGCTGCACCTGCTCCGCGAGCGTTGGCGACGAACGCCTCGATCCGGGTGTCGCCCGGCGCGTTCTTTAACTGACGCACCAGCCAGTTCACCCGCGTCGTTGCCCGGCTATCCCGTGGCGCGTCCAGGTCGACTTGGGCGGTGACCTTGCCCGAGCGCAGGTTCGCAGTCAGCGTGATCGGTCCGATCGTGTTCGGAATCCGGATCACGCCGCTAAGTTCGCCGCTCTGCACCAGGGACTCCAGCAGCGCCTGGGAGCGCAGGATCGGCTCCGCGACCTCCTTACGACTCAGGACGGGGAGCACCTCGGTGCCAAGCCGTCGCCCCAGTTGGAGACTGGCGAACCGCAGCAGGGCGTCGAACCTCGTGGTCACGTCGCCGATGGTCTTGTCTGTGGCGCGGAGTGTCGCGGCCTCCACCGAGTTGCGGACTGACACCCAGTTCGGCCCCATGTCTTCGAACTCCAACGCGCCCGAGCGCGGATGCTCCAGGTAGCGGATCAGTTCACCAAGGATCCAGGCCTGCTCCGGGTCCGAGACGCCCCGGACCTCCTTCTGCATGACCGCCGTCGCGAGTAGGTAGGACCAGGACCAGTGATGCACCCCGACCTTCTTCAACTTGCGCTTGTCGAGCTTGGTCGGGTGCTGCCCGGCAATGGCCGGTATTTCATTGGAGATGGTGATGACGGCTTGGTAGTCCTGCTCACGAGCGATGTCCAGGTAGGCCTCGACCTGTTCGGTGGTGAGTTGGTTCCGACCGGTCTTGACTTCGACCAGGGCGGTCCAGGGTTTGCCGCTGCGCGTCACGCGGATCAGGCCGTCGGGGCGGTAGGTCTTCTCGCCGAGAAGGAACGGCACCTCGATGTACGTCTCGGGAAGGCCGGCGGGTGCGCCCAAGGGACTGAGCAGAGTGCGGCTGAACTCTTTGACCGCACTCATTACCGAGAGCAGAGCCGAGGTGGCTCGCCCTTCCTGCTCGTCCGCACCGCTGATCCCGCTGGTCGGGATCAACCTTGCTTGGTGCCAGGTCTCTTCGGGCATTGAACGTCTCCGAGCGGGTTGTGGTGATCAGTTCCCCGCGAGGCTAGTCCCGTCGCCCGACTCATGCGGCGAGTTGGTCAAACGTCAGTTGACGAATCGCTCTATGAAAGTCAGCGAACCGGCCCAGGCCAGTTGGTCACACCGTCGGCGTGTCGACGTCGACGTTCTTGACCTTCCCGTCCAGGTGCCGTCGACTTGGTGTCAACGGAACCGCCTGGTCACCCAGACGGGGAAGCCAAACGGAGACTGCACGACCCTGACCGTCTTGATCCCAGGAGTCTCCGTTGGATGCCGCAGACCTGACCGCTGACAGCCACGGCGTCATCGTCGCCCACGTGCCGCACCGCAGCCGCTCGACCCGGCGACGTTCGTCCGTGAAGTCCCGGTTCAACCCGGCACCGCCGCCGCGAGAGTCCCGCGTGGATCTGGTGGTGTTCCCTGACGGGTCGACCACGGCCACCGTCGAGGATGTCCCTGCTGGGACGCTGACGGTGGCCCGGCTCGCTTGCGGCGCCGGTGCCCGATGACGACGGCTACCCACAACGAGCAGACCGCCCACGCCGAGCGAGTCGCCACCTGGTGGGCTGACCTAGACGCCCTGGCCGCGTCTGAGGCCCTCGACCCGTTCACCGTCCAGGTGGGCCGAGCGATGGCCCGGCACGCCGACGACACCGGGCTGGTCCGCTACGGACTGGCCTCCAGCATCACCCAGGACGTCGGATCCACCCGTGCCGTCGTCGGGGACGCGTTCGCTGCGCTATTCCGAGCCCAGTTCTGGGTCGGGCACCACGAAGGTCTCCTGATCATCGGCGGTGACCGATGACCAACGGCTCGACTGCGAGTGAGACGCCATCAGTGACGCCACCGGAGGCCGCTGAGGCGGTTCCGGTCCCGGAGGCTGTTCGTGTCCCCGCCGTGTCCGAGAACGGCACGGAGGACCCCCGGAACCTGGACGGGTCGATCGCCCGGCTGTTCGCGTCCGGTCAGACGTACTCCCAGATCGCGGAGACCCTTCGGATCAGCCGGTCCACGGTGGCCCGTCGGCTGGCTGCTCCGGAGGTCAAGCGGCGGGTGCGTGTCTTGGCGGACATGCGGGTCAACGACATCGTGAACGACCTGAACGGGGCGTCTTCGTCGGCGGTCCTGGTCCTCCAGCGGGTCGTCATGGACAACGCCGCCACGGACGCCGTGCGGGTCCGGGCCGCTGACTCGATCCTCCAGCACCTGGGCCGGTTCACGCTCCGTAGCCCGAACGACCCGGTCACTGTCGCGGAGGCCCGTGAGGCCCTGGTGGTTCGTCTCCAGGAGATGGCACGCCGCAAGGCCGAGGGCGAACCCACGTCGGTGGAGGCCTACCTGGACCAGCCAGACGACACCGAGACCCAGCAGCACCCCAACCAGAGAGAGGACGGCCCCGCAGATGCCGACCAGTAACCGACCCAGGCGCGTGAGCCTGGCCCGACAGCGGAAGATGCGAGAGGGGTTCCGTGCCCGGTTCGCCGCGATCCCGGCCCCACCAGAGGCTGGCGAGCCGGTCCTGATCACGACGGACGGCCCGGCCACCATCACGATCACCCAGCGGTGGATGGAGTCCTGGGGATCGCTGGAGGCGTACGAGGACGCCGCGATGGCCGCGCTGTCCCCGGAACACCAAGCCATCGTCGCGTCGGCTGGAGGCCCGGCCCTGTACGTCGTGAACACGATGCGGACGGTTGACGCCGGGTCCGAGTTCACCGATGCCCTGGTGGCGGCTGCCGGGGTGTCCCGATGACGTACGAGGTCCCCGAACACGACCGTCCCTTGACCCCGGCCCAGGCCCGCGTCCTGCACGTTCTCGGGGATCAGATCCTGAACGACGGCTACACGACGACCGCTGACCTGCTGGCCCTGCTGATCGAGGCCGACGCCTACCGGATCGACCTGGACCCCGTGGGTGTCCTGGACGTCCTGTCGGCGTTGAGGGGCCTGGGGCTGGTCGAGGTCGAACATTGCGGCTGGCGGGTCGTGATGGAACGTCCCGACCCGGTGGCGGTGGTGGTGACCAAGAACCCGAAGTTGTCCATGACGTACCGGGCACGGAAACGGCGCAAGGACGCAGAGGCCGAGAGGGACGAACGGAACGCCCAACTCAAGGCCGGGCGGGACGAACGGAACGCGCAAATCAAGGCCGCGAGGAAGCAACCCGGATCACCGACCCCGAAGGACGTGCCCATGTTCAACTGCCCCCGCAAGACCGTCGCCGAGACCAAGACCGTGCCGATGTCGGCTGCCGCGATGGAGGCCGAGAGGATCCGTCTCGGGGAGAAGTTCCACGGCCCCGGTCACGCCGCCCGGCGTGCCCTGGAGGGCGACCCGGTGCTGACCGAACGTCTGGACGCTGCCCTGGACGCCGGGCTGGAGATCGACCTGACCGACGTCCCGAAGTTCCGCCGTGGCGCGTACGTCGAGGAAGCCCTGGCGGCGTGGGAGACGGCCCGGAAGAACGGCCCGTGCGCGTTCTGCGGGACCGCGACGTCCCGACGGGGACAGGAAGTCGTTCGGTACGTCCCCGGCGTCGAGGCCGACGAGACGCACCCGTGGGCGGTGTGGCAGGGCCAGACGGTGTGCCAGTGGTGCCGTCACGGGCTGGCCCAGTACGGGGAACAGGGTCTCCGGGGGATCGTGTTCCGGGCTGCTGCGTCGTTGCGGTCGCCGTCGTGGTCCTACCAGTGGGTCCTGGATCCGTGGGTGCCGTGGTGGTCGGAGTTGGCCCCGGAGGTCCAGGACCAGCACCGCAGGGCCGGGAAGCCGTGGGGCCACGTCAACGTCGCTGCCGCCCGTTCCCTGGCCGCTGACCTGCTGCCCCGCGTCGGTGGTCTGTACGCCGTCACGCAGGGTCAGGTCGAACAGGCGTCGATCCCCGGCCTGGAGGCCCGTGCCTGGACGGTGGACGAGATGCCGAAGCCGGGCGAAACGCAGTTCGTCCTGGTCGGTGTCGCCGCGTCTCAGGGCTACCAGCGCGAACAGGAGGCGTGGGCCGAGAAGCGGCGCAAGGACGCGAAGCAGGCTGCCGCGCACGCCGAGTGGGAGGCGCAGGAGCAGGCCCGTCGGTCCGCCGAGTTCAACGCGATGACGGAGACCGAGCAGGAGTCGTACGAGCAACGGGCGGCCATGTTCGTCGCTGCCGAGGTCCGCAACTACGCGAACGGCTAGGAGAACCCGATGATCACCGGCAACACCCTGACGGGCGAGATCCCGTCGGTTGACACCGACCGCCGACCCGACCGACCCCATTGGCAGGACGCCGACACCGCACGCCGGGAGGCCCTGGCCGCCGAGTGTGCGAAGGCCGCACGCCGGGTTCGGAGGGCTGCTGCCCAGCGGCGGCTGGACCGCGCTCAGAAGGCCCTGGAGGGCCTGTCGTCGGTCCACATCGCCATCCTGCTCCGGGAGTCCCGCGAGGGCATGGACGCCGCTGCCGACCCCATCGGGGACATCGCGGAACCCGACCCGGACGCCTGGCACCATCACGCGATGGCGGCGGTGGTCCTACTCCGGGAATGCTCCCGCCGACGCGGCCACCCGGAGCCGCGTTACGTCGCGTGGCTGGATCAGGTCGAGGCCGCGCTGGACGCCGGGGACCTGTACGACTCGATGGTGTTCCCCACGTACGGGGTCCGCGCCAGGTAGGTCTCCCGGTCGGCAGAACGTCTGATCGCGTACCGCTGCCGACCGGGGTTCAACACCTGGACGGATTGGGCTGTGGTCACGTACCCCAGCCCGTCCAGGCTCCACCCCTGACACGGTTTGTAGATGAGCCGTGTCCCAGCCCGTGTCCGTAACCGGGCTGCCCAGGACCGAGCAGGTCTAGACGTGGACCAGGCCCCGGATCTACGGACACGCCTTGGGCACGGACCCGGAAATGAGAAGGCCCCCTGACCTGTTTCCCCAGGTCAGGGGGCCTTCTGTCGGTGGGCGATACTGGGTTCGAACCAGTGACCTCTTCGGTGTGAACGAAGCGCGCTACCACTGCGCCAATCGCCCGATCTCGCACCTCAGGTGCGCGGGAAACACTAACCCATCAGGTCGGCGCGTTTCACCTCGGCCTGCGCCGCAGGCTCACATGCCCGGAAGGTCCGGCAGGAAACCGATGTAGGACTGGGCCTTGTCCCAGGCGTCGAGGGACCACACGGGCCAGTCCTGGACCGCGACGTAGAGGGAGACGAGGACCGCCGTACTGACCGTGACCGAGGTGACGACCAGCGCACGACGACGACGCCGACGCGTCTCCTCCTCGGTCTGACCCTCCATCGCTTCGTCGAGCTTGCGCCGCGCGACTTGGAGCCACCGGTCCGCCCAGTCCCACTCGGTGGCCAGGATCGCCAGGCCCGCCGCGATTCCGACCAGCCCGGGGCCGGGAGTGACCATCATGATCAGGCCGGCAATCAGGACGCCCGAACCGACCAGCGTGACGACGAGCTTGGTGGTCGCCGACATGGCGCGGTTGCGGTGCAGGTGGCCGTGGACACGCTGCCAGCGTGACGGCCCGTCCTGCTCAGCGGCGGGTGGGGTGCTCACGTCACCAGCCTGCCAAACAGGTGTCTGGAGACCAGGCAAACTGGTCTAGTCCAATTGCCCCCTCTGTTAGACCAGTAGCGCATTTTTCGTAGACCACCACCCTCACAAACTACCCATTTCGGACAGAAGGACTTGCCAATGAGGCAGCCGTCACACACTCTCAGATTGTCGCGCAGGGTTCATGCGGGAGGGCTTGAACCAGATGACGCGGCCACCTGAAAGGCAAGACCGATGAACAAGAACGCGAAGCTGATCACGGAAGCGGCCCAGGCCATCACCGAAGACATCCAGATGGAGTTCGTCGACGACGAGGGCACGTCGACCCCGCTGGCGGCTTCGTTCGAGTTCGACCCGGCCGACCCGTTCGCAGTCAGTGTCTTGTTCAAGGCGGAGCCGGTCCCGGTGCGCTGGACCTTCGCTCGCGACCTGCTCGTCGAAGGCTTCTACGAGCCGACCGGAGACGGTGACGTCCACGTCTGGCCGTGCCTGTCCGCCGAGGGAAGCGCCGTGGTGATCCTGGAGCTGAACTCGCCCAGTGGCGAGGTGCTCGTGCAGGTCAGCTCTCGGGCGGTGTCGAACTTCGTCCGCCACATGCTTGCCGTCGTCCCGCAGGGCGCCGAGGCGGACCTGCTCGACTTCGACACCGAGCTGACCCAGCTCCTCAGCGCCTGATCCCCCTACCGCTCGGGCCGGCCAGGCCCGCCTGAGCCGGGGTCAGGGATCGACGTCCGCCGCCTCCCGCGCCGCCCAGGTCTCCATGGCCTGCAGGGTGAGCGGGCCGGGCACCCGGAACTCGCGGTCGTCGAGCCGCCGGACAGGCTGCACGTCACGGGTCGTCGAGACCAGGAAGATCTCGTCGGCCTCCTCCAGGATCGAGAACGGTTCGTCGACCTCGCGCACGTCGCACCAGTCGACCACCAGGGCCCGCGTCACCCCGGCCAGGCAGCCGGAGGCCAGCGTCGGGGTCCGGATCTCGCCGCCGACGACGTAGCAGACGTTCGAACCGGTGCCTTCGCAGAGATTGCCGACGCTGTTGGCGAAGAGCGCCTCCGTCGCACCCCGCTCGGCCGCATAGGCGAGCGCCACCACGTTCTCGGCGTACGACGTGGTCTTGAGGCCCGCGACGGCGCTGCGCTCGTTGCGCACCCACGGAACCCGGACCACGTCGGTGGCCGCCGGTGCCGGGGTCATCGGAGCAGCCACGACCACCAGGGTCGGCGGCCCTCCCCCACGTCCGGAGCCGAGCGGCGCCGGGCCGGCGGTCCAGGTGATCCGCAGCCGACCGAGCGGCAGGTCCTGGTCGGCGATCACCGCGGCCACGGCGCGACGCACCTCGTCCAGGTCCGGGCGGGGCAGCCCCAGGCCCGCAGCCGAGAAGACCAGCCGATCGAGGTGTCGGGTCAGCGCGAACGGCCGCCCGTCGACGATCTTGACCGCCTCGAAGACCCCGTCGCCGACGGTGATCCCGTGGTCGTCGACGCGGATCGCCGCCGAAGTCGGGTCCTCGAGGACGGAGCCGTTGAACCACACGCGCATGGGTCGAGCCTAGGTCCTCGACACACCCGACCCGCCCAGGGACGGGCCCGAATTGGCCCGTGCCTAGGCATCCGCTAATGTTCTCTTCGCACCTCCGGTCCGCCGGATGATGCAGGCGGACATAGCTCAGTTGGTAGAGCGCAACCTTGCCAAGGTTGAGGTCGCGAGTTCGAGTCTCGTTGTCCGCTCGGAGTAAGAACAGCCGAACCTCCGCGGTGGGTTGGCCGAGAGGCGAGGCAACGGACTGCAAATCCGTCTACACGGGTTCAAATCCCGTACCCACCTCGAACAGCACAACAGAATCCCTGCTTCACCTAGGGCGATTGGCGCAGCGGTAGCGCGCTTCCTTGACACGGAAGAGGTCACTGGTTCAAACCCAGTATCGCCCACCAGCGAAAGAGGGCCCCTGACCTGCGGAAACGCAAGGATCGGGGGCCTTCGTCGTACCGGCGGGCCCGCCGGGCACCCGGCTACTCGCAGACGATCCCGTCGTTGTCCCGGTCTCGGTACCAGCTGTACTCCGGATCCGTCCCCGAGACGTACGGGCCGTAGCCCGCGTCCTTCGCGTCGGCGCAGGTCCCGAACTGGGGGTCGGTTCCGCCGCCGCTCGGCGCGGGCGGCTTGGGGCTCGGTGTCGGGCTCGATCCGGGCGGGGGCCCACCGGTGTTGGAGGCGATCGTCGGCTGGGCCCCGGGCTGCGGCGCCGGTTCGCCCGGACACTTCCTCAGGACCGCGAGCATGATGTCGCGCTCGGCCCTGGTGACCCAGACGCCGTACTTCTTCTTCACCGCGGCCTGACGTGCGACGTACGCGCAGCGATAGGCCTTGTTCGGTGGAAGCCAGCTCGCGGCGTCCGAGTCACCCTTCTGCCGGTTCGCACCTGCATCGGTCGGCTGGAGGTTCAGCGGGTCGTTGGCGAAGGCGACACGCTTGGCGTACGGCCACGGCGCTGCCCCCTTCTGCCACGCATCGGAGAGCGCGACGACGTGGTCAACGTCGACCTCGCTGTCGCCCCCACGGACGAACCGGATCGAGGTGGCCGTGTAGGGGTCCGCGAGGGTGCCGGCCAGAACCTTGCAGGACCCGGACATCTGGCGGTCCGTCAGGTGGGTGATGAGCATGTCGTTACGGGTGTCGCAGCCGTTGCGGTTGACGTCGACCCAGGCCGGACCGAACTGGTCCCGGTCGTAGCCGGTCTTGGCGGCTCGTCCTTTGACCGTCAGCGCGAGGACGAGTGCAGCGGCAGTCCCCGTGCCCGGTGTCGCGGCCGCAGTTGGGGTGGGCGTCGGGGTGGGTCTGGGCGTGGACGGCGGTGTCGGCGTCGGTGTCGGTGTCGGCTCGGGCGTCGACGCCTGGGACGTCTGGGGCGACGCCGCGACCTGGTCGACCTCGCCCGGGGTGGCCAAGCCGCCGGCAGCCAGGACGACCACGACACCGACCGTGACCAGCACCTTGGTCGCGCGCGAAGATCCAGGCCGCCTCCAGAGCAGGTAGAGACCGGGAACCAAGCACGCGGTGAAACCCACGATGATCGCCGGCCAGGACGTCGCCCAGCTCGGCAGCCTGTTCCCCATGACGTCCCCACTCGGTCAGTTCTGGGGAACGTACCGGCACTGCCCGGGAGATATCGGGGATTGCCCGAACGCGTCCGCTGCCGGGGTCGGCGAGAGGAACGCACCGGACGCACCGGACGCATCGGGCTCACGCCATGCGCGCCCGCGCCGTGGAAAGGCAGCGACGGCACGGACCGATTAGCGCACTCCCCGGCTGGGTACTACCCCCGCATGGCTTCGTCGAGCAGCACCACCTCGCGACGGCACCGTCGGCACGCCGACCGACCGCGTCCCTGGGCGCAGTTCCCGTGGACCTTGCTCGGGATGGCATTCATCACCGGGCTGTTCCTGTCCAGCTACCAGGCCGGAAGCACCGTCACGCCCCTCGACCCCGGGACGACGTCCTACCAGCAACCCGCGGCTCGCTGAGTGGGGTCGTCAGAACCCGGCCGGCTGCTCGGTGATCTCGGCCTGGATACGCACGAGGAGCTCACGCGGGACCGCGCACCCGCTGCTCCGGGCGGCGACGTAGGCCTCGGCCACGGTCGCGAACTCGTCCTGCGGCAACGCGCGGATGTACGCCGCATGCTCGGGCGGCAGACAGCTCGCCAGCGCGGCGACCGTCTGCCGGATCTCGCGGGAGCCCATGGGCGGGACCGAGGTCATGAGGGTGGCTTACCCGGCCGCGCGGCGTTTCATGCGTTCTCGGGGTGTCCGGTTCCAGCGATTGCGGGGATCTGGCGACCTGCTTGGCTCTACGCTCTGCACGTGCCCGACAACGACCAGCTCCTGAACGTTCTCCGCGAGCTCGCCGCGCTCTGCGTCGGCGAGGACAGCCTGGAGGAGACCGCTGAGAGCGTCGTCGCCCTCGCCTGCGACACCCTGGACTGCGACCACGCCGGGCTGACCGTGTTCCGCTCGGGCGGGAGTTTCGAGACCTTGGCACCGACCTCGCCGACTGTCGTCGAAGCCGATCAGCTCCAGTACGAGCTCGCCGAGGGTCCGTGCGTCGAGGCGGCGTGGGAGCAGGACACCTTCGTCTCCAACAGTCTCGACATCGACCCGCGGTGGCCCGTGTGGGGGCCCAAGGCGGCGGCTCTCGGTTTCGGCAGCCTCCTCGCGGCGCGGCTGAGCGTCGGCGGCGAGAGCATCGGAGCGTTGAACGTCTACTCGACCCAGGTGCGCGAGTTCTCCGCCGACGACCGGGACACCGCCGTCATCTTCGCGACCCACGCCGCAGCGACCCTGATCTCGGTTCGGGAACGCGAGAACCTGCGGATCGCGGTCGACGGGCGCACGCTGATCGGTCAGGCCCAGGGCATCTTGATGGAGAAGTTCGACATCGACGCTCCCACCTCGTTCGCGGTGCTGCGGCGCTACTCGCAGACAGCCAACCTGAAGCTGCGCGCTGTCGCCGACCTGGTGATCGCGCACGGAGAACTCCCTCCCCACGACTGAGGGCCACCGATCCCGCGCGGGTCGGCCCCGACGCTGTGCAATTCAACGTCGGGACCTGGACCCGAAGTCACGCGCGTGACGCCGACTCGTGACGTCCAGATGCCCGGTTTGGGCGACCTCATGCACCACGGCGGCGAGAAATTCTTGTCCGAACAGGCATAGTCCGTCGTCAGGTTGGGTAGAACGACGTCGACTTCGTGGTCCAGAAACGCGCCACGAGCCAGGCTTCACCCCCCTGAAAGGGTGAGAATTCCATGACCTCCGTCAGCACCACGACGATCGTCCCCGCCCCCACCCCCCTCTTCTCCCCCGACGAGAACGCGCACCCGCAGAGCAGGGACCAGCAGAGCGTCTCGTTGCTCGCTCGGGCCGCGGCAGCACCTCCGGCGCTCCAGGCCTCGCTCCGCGAGCAGGTGGTCACCCTCAACATGGAGCTGGCCAGCAACCTCGCCCGGCGCTACCACCGCCGGGGGATTTCCGAGGAGGACCTCCGTCAGGTCGCGTTCCTGGGCCTGCTCAAGGCCGTTCGCGGCTTCCGGCCGGAGCGCTCCGACAGCTTCACCGGCTACGCGATCCCCACGATTCGCGGCGAGCTGCGCCGCCACTTCCGCGACAGCGGCTGGACGGTCCGCCCGCCGCGCCGGATCCAGGAGCTGCAGGCCCGGGTGCGGTCGGTCGAGGCCGACCTGGTCCACGAGCTGCACCGCACCCCGACGGTGCAGGAGCTCGCCGAAGCGGTCGGTGCCGCCGTCGAGGACGTCACCGAGTCCGCGGCGGCGACCAGCTGCTTCAGTCCGCTCTCCCTCGACGCTCCGACCTCGGAGGACGGTCCGGACCTGGGCTCGACCCTCGTCGCGGGCGAGGCGGACCTGGCCAACGCGGAGGCCCGGTTGCTGCTCGGTCCCGCCGTACGCCGCCTGGGCGAGCGTGACCGCCTGGTGCTGGACCTGCGCTTCTTCGAAGGCCTGACCCAGCAGGAGATCGGCGAGCGGCTCGGTGTCTCGCAGATGCAGGTGTCGCGGATCCTGGCCCGGATCCTGAGCACGCTGCGCGAGGAGATCGGCGGGCTGGCCGCGTGAGCGCCGCAGGAGAGTACGGGGACACCCCGGGCGAGTTCTGGTTCTGGTGGGACCTCGCCCGCGCCCGCTCGGCCACCGCGCTGCACCGCCTCGCCGAGGGGCTGGCCATCAGGTCCGCAGCAGAATGAGCACCGGCGAGGACGAGGCCGAGCGGCTCGCCCGGAACTGGGATGATCTGCTGCAAGAGATCCGGGTCACCCAGACCGGCGTGCAGATCCTCACCGGGTTCCTGCTCACCGTCCCGTTCAGCCAGCGCTTCGAGACGCTCGACGATTTCCAGCGCACCCTCTACCTGTCGGTGCTCACGGGTGCGGTGGTCACGACCGGGCTCGTGGTCGCACCGGCCGCTTTCCACCGCATCCTCTTCCGTCTGCGGGCCAAGGAGTGGCTGGTCTCGGCTGCCGACCTGTGCGCACGCGTCGGCCTGGTGATGGTGTCGGTGACGGTCAGCGGGGTGCTCTTCCTGGTCTTCGACATCGTCGTCGGGACCGTCCCGGCCGCGATCGCGTTCGCCGCGACGCTGCTCTTCTTCGGTGTCCTCTGGTGGGCGGCCCCGACCCTCCTGGGCAAGAGCAGGCACGAGCGCTAGCCCATCGGGTGTCGGTGCCGTCGACGATGATGGCCCGGTGACCGAGGAACTGGAGTCCGTGTCGTTCGAGGCCGAGCTGTTCGTCTGGAAGGGCGAGGGAAGCTGGCATTTCGTACGGCTTCCGCTCGAGGCCGCCGAGGACCTCCGAGACCTGGTCACCGGCCCACCCCGCGGCTTCGGCTCGATCCGGGTCTCGGTGCGGCTCGGAGGCTCGGTGTGGGCGACCTCGGTCTTCCCCGACAAGGCGAGCGGCGCGTTCGTGCTGCCGGTCAAGAAGCCGGTGCGGATCGCTGAGCAGATCGAGGACGGCGACCTGGTCCGGGTGATCCTGACGCCCCTCGACGACTAGGTCGTGCTCCCCCCGAGACGGCGCAGGCCGTCGGTGAAGATGTCGACCAGCGGCACGTGCTCCGGATGGGCCTCACCGCTCGTGTGGCCGGCGCAGTAGGTCGGTCCGTCCGAGCTCAGGCCCAGCCCGATGTTGGCGGCCCCGCAGCCTGCGTCCAGCACCGACGGGTCGATCCACTGGAACTGGGTCCAGTGCTGGCTGGCACAGCGGCGTTCGTGCTTGCGCAACCACCGCGAGCGGTCGTCGCTGAGGTTGCCGTGCACCTGGCCGAACCAGCCGTCGTCCAGGAGCGCGAACGGTCCGAGCTCCCACACCGAGTGCTGGTGCTTGGCGGTGCGTTTGCGCTGCACCACCAGGTAGCCGCTGGGTTCCAACGAGTCGCGTCTGATGATCATCAGGGCCGTCGAGATCAGCTCCGCGAGCGCCGGCGCGCGATGCCGCCGCGGGGCGTTCTCCGGCGAGAGCCGCGGGACCGGGACGTGCGGGGGCAGCGCCAATTCCTGCAGGCGCCGCGAGTCGACCGTCGTCCCCTCACCCATGGCGTCACCGTAACCGCGACGACCGTGCTGATGAACAGATATCTGGAACCGACGAGAACCGTTGCAACCCCTGAGGCCGGAGGCAACTGGTGGGACTCCTGTGACTCCCTGGTCCAGCCCACCAGGGGTGGCCGCGGGGGCCTAGCCGGCGTCGTCGGCGAGCGTCTCGCCGTGGGTGCCGGGTCGCGGCGCCCAGGGCAGCTCCCGCGACGGCCGTACGACGACCAGCTTGTCCCCGCGGGCCAGCTGCGTCACCGTCGGGTCGAAGTAGCGGTAGACCTTCTCGTCGCGCAGCACCGCGATCACCTGGTCGGGCAGGGCCTGCGGTGCCTTGCCGACCTCAGTGACCAGGAGCTCGCGCTCGGCCACCTCGAGGCCCTCGCCGTAGGTGAGCAGGTCCTCGAGCACCGCCGCGAGCGGAGGCGAGATGGAGGAGAGCCCGACCAGTCGGCCGACGGCGTCGGAGGAGGTGACGACGGCGTCGGCGCCGCTCTGCCGGACCAGGGGCACGTTGTCCTGCTCCCGGACCGCCGCGACGATGTACGCCGACGGGTTCAGCTGACGCACGGTCAGGGTCGCCAGCACCGTCGTGTCGTCACGGGGCGTCGTGATGATCACCTGGCGAGCGCGCTCGACTCCGGCACGGCGGAGCACCTCGCGTCGGCTGGCATCGCCGGTGACCACGGCCAGCCCGTTGGCGTGGGCTTCCCCGAGAGCCACGCTGCTCGGGTCGACGACGACGATCTCCTCCTTGGCGGTCCCGTTGTTCACCAGGGTGTCGACCGCACTACGACCCTTGGTGCCGTAGCCGATCAGGACGATGTGCTGTTCCATGTGCTTCCTCCAGCGGGCGGTGCGGAACATCTCGCGTCCCTGGTTGGCGAGGACCTCCAGGGTGGTGCCGATCAGGAGCACCAGGAACCCGATGCGCAGCGGGGTGATCACGAAGGCGTTGATCAGCCGGGCGCTCGGACTGACCGGTGCGATGTCGCCGTACCCGGTGGTGCTCAGCGTGACGGTCGTGTAGTAGATCGAGTCGATCAGGGTGATGCCGTCGGCATCGGGGTGCGCGCTGTCGCGGTAGTTGTGCCGGTCGACGTACACCAGGACGACGGTGAACACGAGGATGCCGATAGCGAGGAGCAGCCGTCGGCTGAGCTCCCACCACGGAGATCGGGTCGAGACCGGGAGCTTGAGCACACCGGGGACGACCTTCGACTCGATATCAGGCACCGGCGGCACCGATCCGTGTCGACAGGGTCACTTTGCGCACACGCAGAGCATGGCACGTGACCGTCGCCATCCGTCGGAGGGTCAGGTCAACCGTGCAGGGCAATGACCTGGGCCAGCCCGGGGGATCGCGGCCAGACGTCCTCGATCGTCACCCGGTCGTCGGCCCAGCGTCGCAGCACCACCCAGTCCCCCGGGCCGGCCAAGGCGCTGCGGTCACGCGCGATCCGGGCGAGCATGGCACCGGCGTAGCTGGCCCGGACCTCGCCGCGGTCGGTCAGCACCCGGGCTACCCCGGTCTCGCAGCCGACGACGCAGCCGACCCAGGGGTCAATACGAGTGACCCGTTCAACGCTCATCGAACCCCCCGTCCGCGGACATCACGTCCCAATGTACGGCGGCGTGCGCAGGGGTGCACAGCATTAATCGCCCTGGTCCTCCGACGATCCACGCCAGGGCAGCAGCCCGCCCAGGGAGAGCCGGTGGCGGAGGTCGGAGCGGGCGCTCTCGGTGGTCTTCTGCGGCCAGAGCTGGTCGAAGGCGGCGTTCAGCGCGGCACCGATCAGCACCGCGATCGAGAGGATGTAGAGCCACAGCAGGATGGCGATCGGCGTCGCCAACGGTCCGTAGATCGACGTCGAGCCCTGGGCGGTCTCGACGAGCACGAGCCGCAGCACGGCCGATCCGACGATCCAGCAGAACATCGTGAAGACCGCACCCGGGACGTTGAACCGCCAGGAGGTCCGCACCGGGACGGACACGTGGTACAGCGTGGTCAGGAAGCAGACGCAGAGCAGCACCACGGTCGGCCAGTAGAGCTCGTTGAGGACGTCCAGCCGCTCCGGCAGGGCTTCGTCGACCAGCCCCGGGCCGGCGACCACCAGCGGGATCGTCACGACGCCGGTGACCATGCCCAGGACGTAGAGCAGGAAGGACAGCGCCCGCGTCCGCACGATGCCGCGGTGCCCACCGAGCCCGTACATGATCGTGATCGTGTCGACGAAGACGTTCAGCGCCCGCGACCCGGACCAGAGCGCCAGGATGAAACCGATCGAGATGACGTCGTACCGACCGCCTTCGAGGACGTCGTCGAGCGTCGGACGGATGATGTCGTCCACCGTCTCCGGGGTAAGGGCCCGGGACGCCATCTCGATCACCGTCGAGCGGACGTCCTCGATCTGGCTGGCGCTGAACTGGGCGAAGACGTAACCGATCGAGCCGGCCAGGGCGAAGATCAGCGGCGGCAGCGAGAGGATCGCGAAGAACGCCGCCTCGGCGGCCAGGCCCGTGACGCGGTTCTTCATGCAGGTGGAGACCGTGGAGACGATCACTCGCCAGACCGCGTGCCGGAAACGCACCAAGGCCCTGCGGGCTGCGGCGGCAGGCGTTGTCGCACTGCCCGCCGCTGTCATGGGACAACCGTACGGCCCGGGGACACCAACCCCGGGGACCTCGCCACGGGATCTACGCCACGTCCGGGGCGATCTCGGCCAGGACCGCGCGGAACGCGGCGTACCGCTCCGCGCCTACCTGCTCGGCCCACGTCTGCTCGATCTCGAGCATCCGAGCGGTCACCGCGGCGACGAACGCCTCGCCCGCCGGCGTCCGCCGTACCAGGCGGACTCGACGGTCGGCCGGGTCCGGCGAGACCTCCAGGTGGCCGCTCTCTGCCAGGGAGGCGACGAACTGCCCGCAGCCCTGCTTGGTCATCCCGACCCGTTCGGCCAAGGCAGTCACGTTGATGCCCTCGGGCGGCACGCACGTCACCACCCGGGCGTGGGACTGCCGCAGGCCGCCCCACGCCTCGGCCGCGTAGACCGCGGCCATCCCGCGGAGCACGAGCCCCATCAGCAGCGGGGCGTGCAGCTCCTGGTCAACGATTCCCTTGACAGAAGTCATAAAGGAAGTTTACCTTCTCGCCATCAGGAAAGTCACTTTCCTATACCTCAGGAGTCCCCGTGCACGACAGATCCGCCCTCGGACCCGCAGACGTCGACGACGCGACCCTGACCGCGATGGTGGCTGATCTGCTCGGAGCCTCACCCGAGGACGTCCGGCTCCTCACCTCGAGCGCCGACCCTGTCTCCTACGATCTTCCGGCGCTCACCACCCTCGGCCGCACCTGGGTCCGCGGCACCGCGACGGTGAGCGGCGCCACCGAGGACTTCACGTTCTTCGTCAAGCACGTCCAGTGCTGGACCCGGTCGGAGATCTTCGCGCAGCTGCCCCCACCGCTGCAGGCGACGGCGGCGAAGAACGTCCCCTGGCGCACCGAACCGCTCGCGTACCGCTCCCGGATGCACGAGAACCTGCCCGACGGCCTGCTGATGCCGCGCGCGCTCGGCGTCTTCGATCTCGACGAGCTCTCCTCGGCGGTCTGGATGGAGGAGATCCCCGCGGTCGACGTGACCTGGGACCTGGCTCGGTACGAGCACGCAGCACACCTGCTCGGGCGGTTCGCCGGCAGCCCGGCGATGGCACCCTTCGGCAGGGTCGGCGCGTTCGACTGGACCGTCAGCGCGTACACCGACGGTCGGCTGACCCATCAGGTCGTCCCGGCCCTCTTCGACGACAACGTCTGGCGGCACCCGCTGGTCGCGGAGGCCTTCGGCGACGAGCTACGGGACCGGTTGCGCGCCTCGGGTGCCCGGCTCCGGGCGTACACCGACGAGCTCGAGACGATGCCCACCGGGGCCAGCCACGGGGACGCCTGCCCGAACAACTTGCTCGTCCGGGCCGACCGTCCCGGGTTCACGATGATCGACTTCGGCTTCCTGCACGTGCAGCCGCTCGGGTTCGACCTCGGTCAGCTGCTCGTCGGCGACGTCCAGATCGGCCGCCGCGGCAGCGAGGACCTCGTCGACCGGGCCGAGGCCTGCCTGAACGCCTACCACGCCGGATTGGCAGCCGAAGGCGTCGAGATCCCGTTGACGCAGCTCCGCCGGGCGCACGCGCTCCACCTGATGCTCTTCACCGGACTCTCCACGGTGCCGCTCGAGCACCTCGGCGGCCCGCTGACCACGGAGAAGCAGACGCTGGCGGCAGAACGCGCCGCGCTGGCCCGGTTCAGCCTCGACCTGCTGGACGCAACCGGCTGAGCGGCCGCGTCGGGCAGGGTCAGCTCAGCTCGAGGCCCGGGTAGAGCGGGAACTTGTCGAGCATCTCCGCGGACTGCGACCGGACCCGGTCGGCCACCCCGTCGGCCAACTTGTACGTCGCCTTCGAGGGCGCCCCGGCCTTGTTGGTGCCGGCCTCGGTGTTGGTCAGCACGTCGACGATCATCTCGGCGACCTTGTCGAACTCGTCGTGGCCGAAGCCGCGGGTGGTCAGCGCCGGCGTACCGAGGCGGACGCCGGTGGTGTACCAGGCCCCGTTCGGGTCGTTCGGGACCGAATTGCGGTTGGTGACCACGCCGGCGTCGAGCAGCGCCGACTCGGCCTGGCGGCCGGTGAGGCCGAAGGAGGCGACGTCGAGCAGCACGATGTGGTTGTCGGTGCCGCCGGTGACCAGGTTCGCGCCGCGGGTCAGGAACCCCTCGGCCAACGACTTGGCGTTGTCGGCGATGTTCTGGGCGTAGGTCTGGAACGCCGGCTGCCGGGCCTCGGCCAGGGCCACTGCCTTGGCGGCCATCACGTGCGAGAGCGGGCCACCGAGCACCATCGGGCAGCCACGGTCGACGTCGGCGGCGAACTCCTCCTGGGCCAGCACCAGGCCACCGCGGGGGCCGCGCAACGACTTGTGGGTGGTCGTGGTGGTGATGTGCGCGTACGGGACCGGGTTCTCCTCGCCGGTGAACACCTTGCCCGCGACCAGGCCCGCGAAGTGCGCCATGTCGACCATCAGGGTCGCGCCGACCTCGTCCGCGATCTCGCGCATCTTGGCGAAGTTCACCCGGCGCGGGTACGCGGAGTAGCCCGCGACCAGGACGGCGGGCTTGAACTCGCGCGCCTTGGCCGCGACGACGTCGTAGTCCAGGAGGCCCGTCTCCGGGTCGGTGCCGTACTGCTGCTGGTGGAACATCTTGCCGCTGATGTTGGGGCGGAAGCCGTGGGTGAGGTGACCGCCGGCGTCGAGCGCCATCCCGAGCAGGCGCTGGTTGCCGAACTCGTGGCGCAGCTTCTCCCAGTCGGTCTCGGAGAGCTCGTTGACGTTCTTCACGCCGTGTTTCGCCAGCGCGGGCGTCTCGACCCGGTGCGCCAGGATCGACCAGAAGGCAACCAGGTTGGCGTCGATACCGGAGTGCGGCTGGGCGTAGGCGTACGGCGCCCCGAAGAGCTCCCGGGCGTGCTCGGCGGCGAGCGACTCGATGGTGTCGACGTTCTGGCAGGCCGCGTAGAACCGGTGGCCGACGGTTCCCTCGGCGTACTTGTCGGAGAACCAGGTGCCCATCGTCATCAGGGTCGCCGGCGAGGCGTAGTTCTCCGAGGCGATCAGCTTGAGCGAGGACCGCTGGTCGGCGAGCTCCTGGCGTGTGGCCTCCGCCACACGGGGCTCCACGGACGCGATCACCTCCAACATGGCGTCGTACGCTGCGGACGTCGTCTTGGCAAGGGATTCAGCGCTCATGCGGACAGCCTAGAGGGGCCCGCCGACCGGCTGTGGCGGACCTCTGGCCGTACCAGATCCTGGACATCCGTCTCATGACATGAGATTCCGGTTTGTGGAACCGGTGTCCGGAACCTGAGACTTGACCCATGATCAGTGCTGCCACCTCGACCTGGCTCGTGACACGTCGTCACGTGGACCTCGGTCGTACCGGCAGCATGATGTGTTGGCCCCGCTGAGCTTCCGCTCTGTCCTCGTTCGCAACGACGCGAGCGCCCCTTTTCAGCGAAGGACCCCACCCCACACATGCCTGACCTGCGCTTCGACTCCAAGCCGCCTCGCCACACCGAGATCCCCCGCCCGAAGAGGGCCGAGGGCCAGTGGGCGCTGGGCCAGCGCGAGCCGCTCAACAAGAACGAGCAGTCCAAGAAGGACGACGACCCGCTGAACGTGCGGGACCGGATCCTCTACACGTACTCCAAACGCGGATTCGACTCGATCGACCCCGCCGACCTCCGCGGACGGTTCCGCTGGATGGGGCTCTACACCCAGCGCAAGCCGGGCATCGACGGCGGCCGGACCGGGTCGATGGAGGAGGAGGAGCTGGACGACCGCTTCTTCATGATGCGCGTCCGCAGCGACGGCGCACTGCTCGGCGCCCCCCAGCTGCGCGCCCTGGGCACCATCGGCACCCGGTACGCCCGCGGCACCGCGGACATCAGCGACCGCCAGAACATCCAGTACCACTGGATCGAGATCGAGGACGTCCCGGCGATCTGGGAGCTCCTCGACGAGGTCGGGATGAGCAGTATGGAGGCGTGCGGTGACAGCCCGCGCCCGTTCCTCGGCTCCCCCGTCGCCGGGATCGCCGCGGACGAGATCATCGACGGCACCTCCGCGCTGGAGGAGATCAAGCGTCGCTACCTGAACAACAAGGACTTCTCGAACTTCCCGCGGAAGTTCAAGACCTCGCTGACCGGACACCCCAGCCTGGACACCGTCCCGGCCGTCAACGACGTCTCCTTCGTCGGGGTCGTCCATCCCGAGCACGGCCCCGGCTTCGACCTCTGGGTCGGCGGCGGACTGTCCACCAACCCGATGTTCGCCCAGAAGCTCGGCGTCTGGATCCCGCTCGACGAGGTCCCCGACGCATGGGCCGGGGTGGCCGGGATCTTCCGCGACTACGGCTACCGCAGGTTGCGCGCTCGCGCTCGCCTGAAGTTCCTGGTGGCCGACTGGGGCGTGGAGAAGTTCCGAGAGGTCCTGGAGAACGAGTACCTCGAGAAGAAGTTGATCTCGGTCGACTCCCCCGCGGTCTCCACCGACAGCGGTGACCACGTCGGCGTGCACGCGCAGAAGGACGGGAACTTCTACATCGGCGCCGCCCCCGTCGTCGGCCGGATCAACGGCGAGACCCTGACCGGTCTCGGCGACCTGGTCGAGCAGTACGGCCTGGACGGCGCCCGGCTGACCGCCCAGCAGAAGCTCGTCGTCCTCGGCGTGAAGCCGGACGACGTCGACGCGGTGGTGGCCGGGCTGCTGGAGCTGGGCCTGGACGCGAAGCCCTCGAACTGGCGCCGCAACACGATGGCCTGCACCGGCATCGAGTACTGCAAGCTCGCGATCGTCGACACCAAGGAGCGCGCCCGCGCCCTCATCGGGGAGCTCGAGAAGCGGTTCCCCGACCTCGACACCCCGATCACGGTGAACGTCAACGGCTGCCCGAACGCCTGCGCGCGGACCCAGCTCGCCGACATCGGCCTCAAGGGCATGATCGCGATGGACGAGGGCGGCAACCAGGTCGAGGGGTTCCAGGTCCACCTCGGTGGTGGCGTCGGTCTGCACGACACCTTCGGCAAGAAGCTCCGCGCCCACAAGGTCACCAGCGCCGGCTTGGACGACTACATCACCAACGTGGTCACGGCGTACCTGGCCGACCGCACCGAGGGTGAGACCTTCGCGGCCTGGGTCGTCCGCGCCGACGAGGAGCTTCTGCGCGGCGAGAAGGCGTTGGAGACGATCTGATGACCGCGCGCGCCACGCCGAACCACTGCCCCTACTGCGGTGACGACAACCTGTGGCCCCACGAGGCCGAGGGTGCCGGTCGCAGCGCCTGGGAATGCCGGTCGTGCCTGCGCGCGTTCAACGTCTCGATGATCACGCAGCTCCCGCGACCCGCGCTGGGGACTGCTGGATCGGGAGGCACCCGATGACCGCAGCAACCACCACCGCAGCGCGCAACCGCCGCGGTTCGGCGACCGAGGGCCGCAGCACCGCCGAGCTCAAGGACATCGTCTTCCAGGTCGGTGCCGAGCTCGAGCTCGCGCCCGCCGAGGACATCATCGAGTGGGCGCACGCCACCTTCGGTGCACGCTTCTGCGTGACCTCCTCGATGGGTGACGCGGTCCTGGCCCACGTGGCCGCCAAGGTCGCCCCCGGGATCGACGTCGTCTTCCTCGACACCGGCTACCACTTCGCCGAGACCATCGGAACCCGCGATGCGGTCGCGGCGACGATGCCGGTCAACCTACTCACCATCACCCCGGTGCAGTCGGTGGCCGAGCAGGACGCGCAGTACGGCAAGGACCTCTACAAGACCGACCCCGACCTGTGCTGCAAGCTGCGCAAGGTCCAGCCTCTCGCCGACTCCCTGGCCGGGTACGACGCCTGGGCCACCGGGCTGCGGCGCGCCGAGACCCACAACCGGGTGATCGCCCCGGTCGTCGGCTGGGACGAGAAGAAGCAGAAGGTCAAGGTCTCCCCGCTGGCCCGTTGGACCGACGAGGAGATCGAGCAGTACATCGTCGAGAACGGCGTCCTGGTCAACCCGCTGCAGTACGACGGCTACCCGTCGATCGGCTGCTGGCCATGCACCCAGCGCGTCGCGCCGGGCGAGGACCCGCGCAGCGGCCGCTGGGCAGGCACCAACAAGACGGAATGCGGTATCCACCAGTAGCAACCCCGTACGGGGGATCCAGTACGCGAAACCCACCACTGCAGAGACAGCGTCGTCGATGCGAGAACGAAGAGAAGGGAGGCCGGTCCATGACCGCCCCAGCCCTCATCGCCCTTGCCCACGGCAGCCGGGACCCGCGCTCCAAGGCGACCATCGAGGCGCTCGTCGCCGAGACCCGCCAGATGCGCCCCGACCTCCGGATCGAGGTCGCGTTCCTCGACCACGTACGCCCGTCCTTCGAGACGACGGTCAACAAGCTGGTCCGGGCGCGCTTCGAGGAGATCGTGGTGGTCCCGCTGCTGCTCAGCGAGGCGTTCCACGCCAAGGTCGACGTTCCCGAGGTGATCGCCCAGGCGAGCGCCCAGCACGAGGGACTGCAGATCCGCGCCACCCGCGTCCTCGGGCTCGAGCACGCCTTCCTCGAGGTGCTGGACAAGCGCCTGCGCGAAGCCCTCAGCGCCGCCCGGGTCCGTGAGCTCGACGCGCTGGTCCTCGCCGCGGCCGGTTCCTCCGACCCGCTCGCGAACCAGGCCGTCGCCCGGCTCGCCCGGGTCTGGGGCGCGCACCACAAGCTCCCCGTAACGGCAGCGTTCGCCTCCTCGACTCCCCCGGCGACCGGAGAGGCCGTGCGTGCCTTCCGGGCCGAGGGCCGGCGCCACGTCGCGGTGGCCTCGATGTTCCTGGCGCCGGGCTTCCTCCCGGACCGGGCTGCCGAGCTCGCGCTCGAGGCCGGAGCCGTCGCGGTCTCCGAGCCGCTCGGAGCCGACCCGGAGGTCGCGCGGACGATCCTGGCTCGGTACGCGGTGGGCGCGGTCGAACTCGTCCCCGTCTGAGGGTTCCGAGACAGGCGCAGAACGCCTTCCTCAACCAGCCACCGGCCGGTCGTCGACCTTGCCGAGACGGGTCCGGTGACTACGGCTTGGTGGCCAGCGTCAACGCGAAGTCGGCGTCCTCGTCGGTCCAGACACGGGTGATGTCGAGACCGGCCGTTTCGAGCTCGGCGGCGATGCCGCTGACCCGGAACTTGGTCGAGATCTCGACCCGGATCTCCTCGCCGCTGGCGAGGTCGAGGACCAGGTCGGCCCCCGGGATGGTCACCCGCTGCGGCATGTCCGAGCGCAGCCGGAGGTCCATCCGCTCCATGTGCGCGTCCCAGAAGGGGACGTAGGAGAACCCCT
The DNA here is from genome assembly GCA_041618295.1 of Marmoricola sp. Lineage (GTDB taxonomy): Bacteria > Actinomycetota > Actinomycetes > Propionibacteriales > Nocardioidaceae > Marmoricola. Next base: position 85,868 of record JBFJNH010000002.1, on the reverse strand, counting down.
CCAGGTCGAAGTCGGCACCGAGCTCGCGGTTGAGCACCCGCAACGAGTTCAGCACGAACTGCTCGGTCACCCCGGCTTCGTCGTGGTACGCCGAGATCAACCGGTCCGCGCTCTTGACCAGGTCGGTGCCGAGCAGCAGCGAGTCGCCCGGCTCCAGGACGTCGCTGAGCACCCCGAGGAACGCCGCCCGCTCCTCCCGGTACAGGTTGCCGATGGTGCCGCCGAGGAAGGCGACCATCCGTCGACCGTGGCGCGGCAGGTGCGCCAGGTGCAGGGTGAAGTCACCGACGACGGCCTCCACCTGGACACCCGGGTACCGCTCCGAGATCTGGTCCGCGGCGTGCCGCAGGGTCGACTCGGAGACGTCCACCGGCGCGAAGCACTCCAGCGTGCCACTGGCCGCGAACGCGTCGAGGAGGATCCGGGTCTTCTCGCTGGTGCCGCTGCCGAGCTCGACCAGCGTGGTCGCCCCGCTGGCCTCGACGATCTCGCTGGCGTGGTCGGAGAGGATCGCGTGCTCCCGGGCGAACGGGTAGTACTCCGGCAGCCGCGTGATCTGGTCGAAGAGCTCCGAGCCGGCGTCGTCGTACAGCCACTTGGGCGGGAGTGCCCGCGGGTGCGAGGCGAAACCGCGGCGTACGTCGTCGACCAGTGACCCGCTGGCCCAGTCCGGGTCCAGCAGGACCGAGACGACGGGTTCCTTGGCGGTGCTCATGAGACTGCTCCTGACCTCAGGGGCGCGCCGCCGTCGGCGAGCCGGACCCCCGAGAGCGCCCAGCGCGCCCCGGGCGGGAAGAAGTTTCGGTAGGTGGCGCGGGCGTGACCCGGGGGCGTGAGCGCGCACCCACCGCGCAGCACCATCTGGTTGGACATGAACTTGCCGTTGTACTCGCCGATCGCGCCCGCGGCCGGGTGGAAGCCCGGGTACGGGAGGTATGCCGAGGAGGTCCACTCCCAGCAGTCGCCGTACGCCTGGCGGAGCCTGCCGGAGGCGGGACCGGCCGCGCGCGGGTGGAAGGTCTCGCTGTCGGCCAGGTTGCCGTGGATGTCGCCCCCGTCGAGGACGACCGCGTGCTCCCACTCGGCCTCGGTGGGCAGCCGCTTGCCGGCCCAGGTGGCGTAGGCGTCGGCCTCGTAGTGGCTCACGTGGCTGGCCGACAACCCCGGGTTGACCGGCCAGGTGCCGTGCAGGGTGTGCTCGAACCAGGCACCGTCCACCTGCTCCCAGTAGAACGGGGCCTCCCAGCCCTCGGCCTTGACCTGGGCCCACCCGTCGGAGAGCCAGAGCTCGGGCCGGTGGTAGCCGCCGTCGGCCATGAACGCGAGCCACTCCCCGTTGGTGACCAGCCGGTCGGCGATACGGTACGGGGTGAGCCAGGTCTGGTGCTGCGGGAGCTCGTTGTCGAAGGAGAACCCGCCACCGGGATGCCCGATCTCGACCAGGCCACCCTCGACGTCCACCCAGCCGAGCGCGTCCGGCTCGGTGCTCGCGCTGGCGGAGCCGCCGTACGCCGGCCGCAGCGGGTTGCGGGAGAGCACGTGCTTGATGTCCATCAGCAGCAGCTCCTGGTGCTGCTGCTCGTGGTGGAAGCCCAGCTCGATCGTCGGGGTCAGCTTCTCCAGGGTGCCGCCGTCGAGGGAGTCGACGAGGGCACGGACGCGCCCGTCCACGTTGTCGCGGTAGAGCCCGACGTCGTGGGCACCGGGGCGGCTGATCACCCCGCGCTCCGGGCGGGCGAACCGCGGCCCGACCGCCTCGTAGTAGCTGTTGAAGAGGAACCAGTACCGGTCCTGGTACGGCGCGAAGCCGGCCTCGTGATCAGCCAGCACGAAGGTCTCGAAGAACCAGGTCACGTGGGCGCGGTGCCACTTGGTCGGGGACGTGTCCGGCATCGACTGCACGGTCTGGTCCTCCGGCGAGAGCGGTGCGGCCAGCGTTTCGGTGTGGGAGCGCACCTCGTCGAAGCGCTGCAGCAGCGATCCGGCGTCCCACTCGGTGGTCGTCATCGAGACTCCTCAAGATCTCAGCGGCACAGGTCGTCCCCGTCGTGATGGCTACCGTCGACCTTAGACAGGTACACCGACACAATTCGATGTTCGTCACCGATCCGTCATCGGATGGTCACTACTTTCCGCGGGGAAACCCGGGCAGCAGGTGCGCACCGGTCTGGTGCACGATGGGCGGGTGATCGACCTCGCCACTGAACGCGCCCTGACCCCCGGTTGCCTCGACAAGATCTTCCTCGACAGCGCCGGATCGTCACTCCCGGCCCGCCCCGTCACCGAGGCTGTCGTCGGTCACCTGCGTCGCGAGGCCGAGATCGGCGGGTACCAGGCTGCGGCAGAACGTGCCGAGGACCTCGAGGGTCTCCGGGTCTCGCTCGGACGGCTGCTCGGTTGCGACGCCGACCTGGTGGCGCTCACCGACAGCGCCACCCGCGCCTGGAACCAGTTCGTCACCGCACTCCCCTGGGCCCCTGGCGACAGGATCCTGGTCGGGAGCAACGAGTACGCCAGCAACGCCATCGCGCTGCTGCAGCAGGCCCGGTTCCACGGGTGCATCGTCGAGGTCGTGCCCAGCGACGCCGACGGCAGGCTCGACCTCGCCGCCCTGACCGCGATGCTGGACGAACGCGTCCGGCTGGTCTCCCTGGTTCACGTCGCGACCAACTCCGGACGGGTGAACCCGGTGCGCGAGGCCACCGCGATCGCCCACCGAGCCGGAGCGCTGGTGCTGCTCGACGCCTGCCAGTCTGTCGGGCAGATCGCGCTGGACGTCGAGGACCTCGGCGTGGACGCACTGTCGGCCACCGGCCGGAAATGGCTGCGCGCGCCGCGCGGCACCGGCTTCCTCTACGTACGACGCGAGGTGCTGGCCGGGCTCGAACCCGCCAGCGCTGACCTCCGCGGTGCCACCTGGACGGCGGCGACTGCCTACGCCCTGCGTGAGGACGCCGCCCGCTTCGAGCTGTGGGAGGCCGACGTCGCCGGGCGCCTCGGCCTCAAGGCAGCCGTCGACCACCTGCTCGCCCTGGGACCAGCGGAGGTCGAGCACTCGGTCCGGGCGGTCGCGGCCCGGCTCCGTGACGGACTGCGGTCGCTGCCGCAGGTCACCGTCCAGGACGCCGGTCCGGACCTGTGCGGGATCGTCTCGTTCACCGTCACCGGGCGGACACCCGACCAGGTCCGCGACGACCTCGCGGCGGCCGGGGTGACCGTGACGGTCAGCCACGCCTCCTCGACGATGCTCGACATGGCCGACCGCGGCCTGGAGAGCGTGGTCCGCGCCTCGCCGCACTACTTCGTGAGCCCCGAGGACGTCGACGCAGCCGTCGCGGCGGTCGCGGCGCTCGTCTGAACCCGGGTCAGCGGACCAGCACGTCGAGGAGCCGCGCGAGCTCCGCGGCCGGGTCGGTCGTCGTGCCGCCGTGGACCGGGCCGGGCTGGACGACCGTGGAGCGGGGCGCCTTGAGGAAGCCGAACCGGGTGCCCAGGTCGCCGGCCGCCACCGCTCCGACCGCCTCGTCGCCGCGGCAGACGGCCTCGACGAACGCCAGCGCCGAGGTCACCGCAGCCAGGTCGAGATCGGGCCAGAGCGTCCGCAACCGGGCCTCGTCCACGTGGCAGGCCGCTGCCAGGTAGCCGGCGTCCTGGCAGTAGGCGACCACGCCGACGTTGAGGAACTCCTCGCGGTCGACCCGCGGGACGCAGCGCAGGATCACGTACTGGTAGGCCATCCGGCTCTCCCCCGCCGTCATGCGGCACCTCGCCGGGGCAGCCAGCTCCGGGAACCGTCACGGCGTGCCCGCAGGAAGTCCCGGTACGCCGCGCGCAGCTCGGCCGGGCTCACCGGGCCCACCAACCACTCGTCCGGGACGCGCGCGAGGACCCGGTCGAGGACCTCGTCGGTGATCAGGTCCGCGAGGCCGTCGGCGACCGGTCCGAGCTGGTCGACGTACCGGGACATCACGTGGCCCTCGACCGACCACGGCTGCTCGGCGAACCGCGCGGGATCGGTCGGACCGTTCGACCACGCGTGGTGGAAGTACAGCGCCGCGCCGTGGTCGATGACCCAGATGTCCCCGTGCCAGACGAGCAGGTTCGGGTTGCGCCAGCTGCGGTCGACGTTCGCGGTGAACGCGTCCAACCAGAGCACCCGGACCGCGAGGTCCAGATCGATCGGCACCGTCGGGTCGAAGCCGAAGGAGCCCGGCAAGAAGTCGACGCCCAGGTTCCGCCCGAGGCTGGCGTTGAGCAGGTCCTGGACCTCTTCGTCGGCCTCGTAGCGAGCGATCGGCTCGGTCAGCTCGACCTCGACCAGGCGCGGGGTACGGAGACCCAGGGCCTCGGCGAGCCCGCTCACGATCACCTCTGCGACCAGCACCCCGAGTCCCTGGCCGGCGCCGCGGAACTTGCAGACGTAGGTGCCCAGGTCGTCCGCCTCGACGAGGCCGGGCAGCGAACCGCCTTCGCGGAGCGGGGCGACGAACCTGGTCGCGGTGACCAGCGGCAGACCGGTCACGCGTCCCCCTCGCTCTCCAGCCGCGCGCGCTGCGCCGCGACGTCGTAGTCCGGCGCCGGCCACTCCAACCCCATCGCGGCCAGGTGCTCGTGCAGCAGCTGGCCGATCGCCCAGTTGCGGTACCACTTCCGGTCGCTCGGTACGACGTACCAGGGTGCCGCCTCGCTGCACCGGTCGAGCGCGATCTGGTAGGCCTCCTGGTAGTCGTCCCAGTGGCCGCGCTCGTCGATGTCGCCGGGTTTGAACTTCCACTGCTTGGTGGGGTCCTCCAGCCGGGCCAGCAACCGTTCCCGCTGCTCCTGCTTGGAGAGGTTCAGCATGCACTTGACCAGCACGGTCCCGGAGGCCACCAGGTTGCGCTCGAACGCGTTGATGGCCTCGTAGCGACGTTCGACCTCGGCGGCGTCGGCGAGCTGGTGCACCCGGACGACGAGCACGTCCTCGTAGTGCGACCGGTCGAAGATCCCGATCTCCCCGGCGCCGGGCACCTCCCGCTCGACCCGCCAGAGGAAGTCGTGGGCGAGCTCCTCGGCGGTGGGCTTCTTGAACGACTTCAGCCGCATGCCGCCCGGGTCGAGAAGGCCGACCGCGTGCCGCAGGATCCCACCCTTGCCGGAGGTGTCCATGCCCTGGAGGACGAGCAGCAGGTTCTTCGGTTCTCCGGTGTAACCGCCGGCGTACAGCTTCTCCTGGAGCTCGGCCATCTCCGGGCCGAGGTCGGGCAGCGCCCGCTCGGCGTCCGCCTTGTCGCCGGCGAAGCCGGGGGTCGCCTGGGGGTCGAGGTCCGCGAGCGCGGTCCCCGGGGTGAACCGCAGCGCGTCCGAGATCGGGGTCGACGTCATGCCCGGAGCCTATTGGCTACGGTGCTGCCATGGACCTCCCGGTGATGCCTCCCGTCCAGCCGATGCTCGCCAAGTCGGTCAAGGGCATCCCGGACCCCGCGAAGTTCGACGGCGGGCTCTCCTACGAGCCGAAGTGGGACGGGTTCCGCTGCATCGTGTTCAAGGACGGCGACGAGGTCGAGCTCACCTCACGGAACACCAAGCCGTTGACCCGCTACTTCCCCGAGCTCGTCGAAGCGCTGCAGGGTCAGCTTCCCGAGCGGTGCGTCCTCGACGGCGAGCTCTTCGTCGCGCTGAGCCGGTCGGGGCAGCCGCGCCTGGAGTTCGAGGTGCTCCAGGAACGGATCCACCCGGCCGCCTCCCGGGTGAAGCTCCTCGCCGAGCAGACCCCGGCGAGCTTCGTGGCCTTCGACCTGCTGGCGCTGGGCGACGAGGACCTGACCGCCCTGCCCTTCGCCGAACGTCGGAGCCGGATGGAGGCGGTTCTCACCGGCCTGGACGGCCCGACGTACCTGACCCGGACCACGCTGGACCCGGCGGAGGCGGAGTCCTGGTTCGACCAGTTCGAGGGGGCTGGGCTCGACGGCGTGATCGCCAAGCCGATGGCCGCGCCGTACCAGCAGAACGCGCGGACCATGCTGAAGATCAAGCACGCCCGGACCGCGGACGTGGTCGTGGCCGGGTACCGGCTGCACAAGAACTCGACGCCCGAGCGGCCGCTGCTCGGCTCCCTGCTCCTCGGCCTGTACGACGACGGCACCCTCCAGCACGTCGGCGTCGCGGCGTCGTTCACCGAGGCCCGTCGCGCCGAGCTGGTCGCCGAGCTCCAACCACTGGTCTGCGACCTCGCCGAGCACCCGTGGGGGGCGTGGTTTCGAGACGGGCCGGGACGGCCCTCCTCAACCTCCGGCAGCGGCATCATCGCCAACCCTGACCGTGCCCCGGGCACGCAGAGCCGGTGGAGCAACGGCAAGGACCTCTCGTTCACGCCGCTGCGCCCCGAGCGCGTGCTCGAGGTCGGCTACGAGCACATGGAGGGGCGGCGGTTCCGCCACACCGCCCAGTTCAAGGGCTGGCGTCCGGACCGGGACCCGGAATCGTGCGGCTACGCGCAGTTGGACGAACCGGTGAGCTACGACCTCACTAGAGTGTTGGGTGTGGAGACAATCCGGGAGGCGCAATGAGTGACTACGACGTGGTGCTGCTGGTCGAGCAGGCGCTGACGGCCCAGGACGCGGTCCAGGTCCGCAGCCTGCACGACGAGATCGAGGAGGGCGTGCTCTACCACGTTCTCGTCCCCGTCGAGGACAGCGCGTCGCGCATCGAGGCCGGGATGGGAACGCTCGCCACCGGCGAGGTGCTCGTCGCGCCGACGCTGCTCTCCGACCCCGAGGCGCTGGAGCAGATGCGCAACGACCTGCTCGACGTGGCCCGTGCCGCCGTGACGACCTCGGTGGCGGCGATCACCGAAGCCGGCGGGCAGGCCGTCGGCGACGTCGTCACCGTCGACCCGATCCAGGGTCTGGCGGCGAAGGTGAGCGAGGTCGACGCCCGGGAGGCGATCATCCTCACCCGTCCGCACGTGGTGACCGAGTTCTTCCACCTCGACTGGACCTCGCGCGCGCGCCGCAAGCTCGGCGTCCCGGTGCTCCACCTGCTGGAGCACGAGACGTTCGACGAGCAGGCCGGCGAGGGCGAAGGAATCAGCGGGTTCTAGCGTGCTCATCGCCGCGCTCGACGGTCGCGCCATCACGGTGCGCCGACGCTGGGTCCCCTGGCGGTTGCGGAAGCGTCAGTTCGAGGGGTTCAACGCCTTCGACATCGTCGACGGCGCCGACGACCCGGTGAGCTTCCTGGGGTTGCTGGCGCTCGCGGTCGTCCTGACCCTCTTCGGCGGCATCATCCTGACTATCGCCGTCCTCGCTTCCGAGGCCCTCCTGCTGGTCGCCCTGCTGATCCCGTTGCTGGCCCTCGCCCGGATGCTCTGGATCCTGCCGTGGGTCGTCGAGGCCACCTACGGCGACACGGTGCTCGGCACGGTCCCGGTCTGCGGGTGGCGCGACTCGGAGGCGCAGATCCAGGACATCGCCCAGGCCTACCAGCGCGGCGAGGACCCGTTCGACCCGACGAGCTCCTCGAGCGGCTAGCCCATCACCCGCAGCTGGTAGAAGCCGTGCGTCCGGGCGACCACGACGCCGTCCTCGCCGGTGACCTCGGTCAGGAGCTCGAAGTTCGCCTTGCCGTTGGCGGTCGCCTCCTCCTTGACCCGGGTGAACTCCTCCTCGGACAGCGTCGTCCGCGCGGTCGCCGCCGTCATCGCCGGGCGGGTGAAGTCGATCTCCAGCCGCTTCACCAGCGGCACCCCGCCGGGGACGTCGAAGAAGCCACCGATGATCCCGCCGAGCATCTCGGCGACCGAGAACAGGCAGCCGGCGTAGGTGACCCCGAAGTGGTTCACGTTCGGCTCGGTCGGGATCCGCGCGGCGGCGGCGTAGGGCCCGGCTTCCACGACCTCGAGCCCCATCTTCCCGAGGATCGGGACGAGGGCGTGCACGTGCGCGGTCTGCTCCTGGAGATCAGTCATGCCGGAAAGATAGCGGCACCGGTGGTTACTCGATCCGGTTTCCGTCGGCGTCCCAGTGCTCGGCGACCTTCTTGCTCGGTTGCACCCGCGGCGGCTCGCCCGGCATCTTCGGGTAGTCCGGCGGATAGTTGAGCTCGACCGCGCCCTGCTCCTCCCAGAGGGCGAGCAGCGGCTCCAACGAGTTCGCGACGGCGTCGATCGCGGCCATCGCGTCACCGCGGTCGGCGAGCAGGTCGGGGACGGTGAACAGGTTGTACACCTTGGGGTCGGTGACCTCGGCGAGCTCGTCCCAGGTCAACGGGGTGGAGACCGGTGCACCCGGGATCGGCCGCAGCGAGTACGCCGAGGCGATGGTGCGGTCGCGGGAGTTCTGGTTGAAGTCGACGAAGATCCTCTCCCCCCGCTCCTCCTTCCACCACGCGGTGGTGACGCCGCCGTCCCGGGCCTCCAACGCGCGGCCGAACGCGATCGCGGCGTGCCGGACGTCGGTGAAGTCCCACCGCGGCTCGATCCGGACGTAGATGTGCACCCCGCGGTTGCCCGAGGTCTTCGGGAAACCGACCATCCCGAGGTCGGCGAGCAGCCCCCGGGCGACCCCGGCGACCCGGACGGCGTCGGCGAACGTCGTCCCGGGTTGGGGATCGAGGTCGATGCGGAGCTCGTCGGGGTGGTCGACGTCGCTGCGCCGTACCGGCCACGGGTGGAACGTCAGGGTGCCCATCTGCGCACACCAGACCGGCACCGCGATCTCGCTCGGGCAGACCTCCTTCGCGGTCCGGCCCGAGGGGAAGGTCACCTCGCAGGACTCCAGGTAGTCGGGCGCTCCCATCGGCACCCGCTTCTGGTAGAACGCGTCCGCCTTCTCCCCCGGCCGCCCGGTGCCGAGGGTGATGCCCGGCTGCACCCCCTTGGGCCAGCGCTCCAGCGCCGTCGGTCGGTCTCCGAGGGCCCGCATCAGCCCGTCGCCGACGCTCGCGAAGTACTGCGCCACCATCGCCTTGGTCACCTCGGGCGTGGAGTCGGTGGCCGGGTAGATCACCCGGTCGGGACTGCTCACCCGGACCGCCCGTCCGCCGGCTTCGACCTCGATCGCGGGAGTCGCCTTCGCCATGGTCCGACCCTAGCGACCGGCACCCCCGCCAGGGCGCTGTCACGGATTCGTAAGGCCGCTCCCTGGGGTCGGCCCGGCCCGCCGACTACGGTGGTGGCATGGGTTACCAGGTCGAGAAGTCCGACGCCGAGTGGCGTGAGCAGCTGTCCCCCGCCGAGTACGAGGTCCTCCGCAAGGCGGGCACCGAGCGTCCGTTCACCGGCGAGTACACCGACACCAAGACCACCGGCGTCTACAAGTGCCGCGCCTGCCAGGCCGAGCTCTTCCGCAGCGACACCAAGTTCGACTCGCACTGCGGCTGGCCGTCGTTCTACTCCCCGCTGGCCGGCGACACCGTCGAGTACGTCGAGGACCGCTCGTTCGGCAGCGTCCGCACCGAGGTCCGCTGCGCGAACTGCGGCTCGCACCTGGGCCACGTCTTCGCCGGCGAGGGCTACGGCACCCCGACCGACCAGCGCTACTGCATCAACTCGATCAGCCTGACGCTGGAGCCGGACCAGGGCTGACTCTTTCGGCCCGGTGGGGACGGTCCGCGCCGTCGCGCGGGCTGGTGGCTGGCCTCACACCGCGATCGGCCATCCGTTCCCGCCGTCCCACCGAATGACTTCCGAAACCATTTCTCGGCCGGGCGGCCGAGTCGATAGGTCGGGGGAACAGATGCTTCTGGGTTTGGTGATCGGTATCGGTCTTGCCATCGCTGGCGGCTGGACCATCCGGTTCGCACTGGTCAGCTAGTCGGCTGCCCGACGGGTCCCGGTCCGGGCGACTCCTCGGCCGTCAGATCATCGGACGCATGTGCCCGGGCGCCTCGACGTCGATCGACGACAGAGCGGAGGCGTGGTTGACGACGCCCGGCACGTTGATCGCGTGGGTGAGCCCCATGTGCGCGTCGCGCCAGAACCGCTGCAGCGGGTGATCCATCCGCATGCCGTTGCCGCCCGACCGCGCGACGATCTCGTCGACCGCGCGCACTGCGCGCCACGAGGCGGCGACCTGGTCGCGTCGCCCGAGCGAACGCTCCGCGAACTCGTACGCCTGCCCGCTGGCGACACCGTCGTACACCCGGCTCACGTTGTCCAGGAGCACCACGCGCGACGCCTGGATCTCCGCCGCTGCGGCGGCGACCGCGCTCATCACGTAGGGGTCGTCCTTGACCTTCCGTCCGGTGATCTGGACCCGGGTGCGCTGATAGGCGAGGTGGTGTGCCAGCGCGCCCTCGCAGATGCCGATGATCGCGGCGGTGATGCCCAGCGGGAAGATCGCCGAGAACGGCATCTGGTACGTCGGGTTGGTCAGCCCGCGCTCGCGCCAGGCGGACCCGTCGGCGACGGCGTTGTAGGAGATCGTGCGGTACTCGGGGATGAAGGCGTCCTTGACCACGATGTCCTTCGACCCGGTGCCGCGCAGGCCGACGACGTCCCAGGAGTCGTCCACGATGACGTAGTCGCTGCGCGGGATCAGCACGTGGATCAGCTGCGGCGGGTCGAGCAGCGGCACGCCGTCGGCGTCGCCCATCAAGGCGCCCAGGAACAGCCACTGGCAGTGGTCGGTTCCCGAGGAGAACTGCCAGTGCCCGCTGAAGGTGTAGCCGCCGTCGACCGGCTTGAGGACGCCCATCGGCGCGTACGGCGACCCGACCCAGACGTCCGGGTCCTCGCCCCAGACCTCGGCCTGGGCCTGCGGGTCGAGGAACGCCATCTCCCACGGGTGTACGCCGACGATCCCGGAGAGCCACCCGGTCGCGCCGTCGAGCTGGCCGAGCCGCATCGTCGCCTCGGCCCAGAGCCGCGGGTGCGCCTCGTCGCCGCCGAACGCTGCCGGCTGGAGCATCCGCATCACACCGGCCTCGCGGAGGATGCCGGCGGCGCGTTCGGTGAGCTTCCCGGCCTTCTCGTTCTCGGCCCCCAGCGCTGCGATCTCGTCCGCGTGCGCCTCGATCTGCTCCAACACGGTGTCAGTCATCTGGTGCCCTCTGGGTCGTCGAAGTAGAACACGTTTCATTCTGCCGTGCAGGACCCAGAAATCCAGGTGATCTACGTCCGTTCTGGAACGTCGGCTCAGTTCGTCTCGGGAATCAGGGCAGCTGCGCGGATCCCGGCCGGTCAGGAGGCGGGTCAGGACACCGGGACCAGAGCGGACCTGATCGTCACCAGACCCGGCCCGTACGTAGCATCGGCCCACGCCTGGACGACGCCGTTGTCGTGCACGACCCTCGCCTCGACCGCACCACCCTCCACGCTGGACATCAGGACCCCGGGACGTCGGACGATCCGCACCTGGACTGCCGAGAGCCGCGCCAGCGAGTACGGCGCCGCGGTCACGCAGAGCGCACCGCCCCAGACCTTGCGCAGGGACCGGGTTGCGGCCGCCAGGTCCTGCGCCACCTGGACGTTGACGGTGAACCAGTGCGTCCGGTCGGAGGCCAGATCGGCGGACGCGCTGGCACCGGTGCCGGACGGGACCCGTGACCGGTCGACCCACGCGTCGGCGAAGCCGGTCAGGTGACGCGCCACAGCGAGGACCTCTCGGACCGCCCGCGCGTTGGTGCGCTTCTCGTCCACCACGCGCCAGCCACCGACCGGCTCCGGGCACCGCGTGGACTGGTCCGGGAGCCGCGACTCCGCCTTCGGTTCGTCGTACTGCGCCAGCGGCACCGCCGACGTCACCTGCAGCGAAGTGCCGTCGTAGCGGCCGGTCAGGACGAACTCGCCGAACTTCACCGCCCGGGACTCGATGAAGTGCCCCGGGTAGTCAGCCCAGTCGAACCCGACGAGCTCCGGCCCGCCGCACTGAGGCGGATAGGAGGTCCGGACCCCTCCCAGACAGGCCTCGGGGGCACCGTTGCCGTGCGCGATCACCGTGACCGGCCGACCCGTCGTCACCAGGCCGACCGCCGGCACCTCCGTCGGCATCGGCGCGCCGGGCACCACCGAGAACGTCGGCGACGGAGTCGGCCTCACGGACGCCGACCTCGTCGCCTCGGCACCCTCGACGGGGGTCTCGGGAACGCTGCTGCACCCGACCACGAGCACCCCCACCAGGGCAGCGCACAGCGCGAGGAGTCGGGTCCGCATGGTCCTCCGACGCACGCGGACCGTCACCGGTTCCGGGTCAGGGCAGCCCGTTGATCAGCACGCTCGGCTCGAGCCGGCGCCCGGTGTAGAAGGGCACCTCTTCGCGCACGTGCCGGCGGGTCTCGGACCCGCGCAGGTGCCGCATCAGGTCGACGATCCGGTACAGCTCCGCCGCCTCGAAGGCAAGCATCCACTCGTAGTCCCCGAGCGCGAAGGAGGAGACCGTGTTGGCACGCACGTCCGGGTAGTCCCGCGCCATCTTGCCGTGCTCGGCGAGGAGACGACGGCGCTCGTCGTCCTCGAGCAGGTACCACTCGTAGGAGCGCACGAACGGGTAGACGCAGATGTAGGGCTGCACCTCCTCGTCGGCGAGGAACGCGGGCACGTGACTCTTGTTGAACTCGGCCGGCCGGTGCAGCGCCATCTGCGACCAGACCGCGTCCAGGCGACGGCCGAACGCGGTGGAGCGGAAGCGCTGGTAGGCGTCCTGGAGCTCGTCGGAGGTCTCCGCGTGCCACCAGATCATCAGGTCGGCGTCGGCTCGCAGCCCGGAGACGTCGTAGGTGCCCCGGATCACCACGTCGGCGGCGTCGAGCTCCTTGAAGAGCGCCTCGACCTCGCCGATCTCGGCGGTGCGGTCCGCGTCCGGGCCGAACAGGTCGCGGATCCGGAAGACCGACCACATCGTGTAGCGGACCATCTCGTTGATCTCGCGGGCCTTCTTCACGTTCAGGGTCATGGGTCCATCTTCCCAAGGGCTGCGTCGGTCGGCGCAGGCAGGTCAGCGAGCAACGAGGAGACGGCCAGGTGCGCCGAGGAGATGCAGGCGGGGATCCCAAGCCCGTCGTACGCCGCCCCGCAGATCTCGAGCCCCGGCACCCGGGCCACCTCGGCCCGGATCGAGGCGACCCGGTCCAGGTGCCCCACGGCGTACTGCGGCAGGCTGCCGCCCCAGCGCTGGACGTGGGTGTCGATGGGGCGGACCGAGAGGCCGATCGCGTCCGCCAGGTCGTGCAGCGCCAGGTCGACGAGCTCCTCGTCGCTCGCTTGGAGCTGGTGCTCCTCGCGGTGCCGGCCCAGCGAGGCACGCATCACCAGCGTCCCGTCCCCGGCTTCGCGGACCCAGTCCCACTTCGCGAACGAGAACGTCGAGGCCTTGATCGCGCGCTTCTCCACGGGCGGGACCAGGAAGCCCGAGCCGGTCACCGCCGGGAAGTCCCGCGCGGAGAACGCCATCGTCACCAGTGCGACCGAGGCGTACTCGATCCGGGCGAGCTCGAGCGCCGCGCCCGGGACGATGTCGCTGAGCAGCCGCGCAGTCGCCCGGGCCGGCGTGGCCACGACCACCGCGTCCGCCTGGACCAGCCGCGGGTCCTTGGTCGAGCCGACGACCAGGGTGAAACCGCCGCCGGAGCGCCGGGCCAGGTCACGGACGACGGCATCGGTCTCGATGCTCGCCCCGCTGGACTCCGCCACCGCACCCGGGAGGCGGCCGAGACCGCCGACGATCCCGGCAAAGACCGGGGTATCGCTGGTCGGCCCCGAGGTGGCCCGGGCGGCGGCCTTGCCGAGCGAACGATCACGGTCCAGGAGCGCCACCACCTGCGGTACGGCGGCCCGCGCCGAGAGCTCGCGGGCGTGGCCGGCGTACACACCACCGAGCAGCGGCTCGACGAGGCGGTCGACGACCTCCTTGCCGAAGCGCTCCTCGACCAGGCCACCGATGCTGGTGTCGCGCCCCTCCAGCGAGGTCGCCGGCAGCACCGCGTCCATCGCGGCCCGCGCCATCCCGGCCTTGGAGATCACCCCGGAGTCCGCGAGCAGACGCAGGTCGATCGGGATCCCCATCATCGTCCGCGGCATCGGCAGCAGCTCGTCGCGGGTCCAGAGGCTCGCGGTGATCGTCGCCGGGTGCACGATCGCATCGGCGAGCCCGGAGATCCGGGCCAGCGCCACCGCCTCGGGGCGCCGGTTCAGCATCGACTCGGCACCGACGTCCACCCGTACCCCGCCGACGTCGGCCAGCTTGAGCTTCCCGCCGATCTCGGCGGAACCCTCCAGGACGACCACCTCGGCGTCCGGTCGCTCCTCACGCAGCCGGGCGGCCGCGGCGAGTCCCGCGATGCCGCCACCGATCACGACGACCGTGGGCGCAGCAGAGGTGGACACACCCCCAGAGTACGGCGCGGCCACCGACGCCGGACCCGAGGGATCCGAACCGGACCCTGCTGCGTCCCAAGGGTATGAAGATCCCAGGCCGGACGTTCCTGCTCACCGCTCTCGTGGTCCCCGCGGTGCTCCTGATCGGCGCCTGCGGCGCCTCCTCGACCGACGACGCCCAGACGATGTCGGACTCCGCGCCCGCTCAGGGCGATGCCGGCGGGGAAGTTCCTCCCGAGGCCGCGGAGAAGGTGGCCGACGGAGGCTCGCTCCGCTACGACGCCGAGGACGAAGCAGCAGCGCCGGGCGCCCAGAAGCGCGCCGTGATCGCGAAGGGACAGGTGTCGCTGCACACCGACGACGTGGAGAAGGCCCGGTTCGAGCTCCAGAAGCTGCTCGACCGGTGGGACGGCGTTATCGCCAACGAGGAATCCACCGCGGACGAGGACGGGACCACCCAGCGGGCCCGCCTCGAGCTCCGCGTTCCGAGCCCCCGGTTCAGCACCGCGATGGAGTCCATCCCCACGCTCGGCACCCTGGTCGACCGGGGACGTACCTCGGAGGACGTCACCACCCAGGTGATCGACATCGAGTCCCGGATCCGGAGCCAACGCGCCAGCCTCGCCCGGATCCAGGCGCTGCTCGCCGACGCAGAGGACCTGAACCAGGTGATCGCGATCGAGACCCAGCTCAGCCGCCGGCAGGCGGACCTGGACTCGCTGGAGCAGCAGCAGAAGTACCTCGCCGACCAGACCTCGCTGTCGACGATCACCGTCTACCTCGCCGTTCCCGACGAGGCCGAGGCCGACGACGACAGGGGCTTCTGGTCCGGCCTGAAGTCCGGGTGGGAGGCCCTGGGCGATAGCACCGCCGTCGCCCTGACGGCGGTCGGTGCGGTGCTGCCGTTCGCCGCGTTGCTCGGCCTGCTCGCACTGCCGGCCTGGGCGCTCTGGCGGCGCCGGAGCGGGGGGACCACGCACCCCGAGGAGTGACGGGCCCGGGTGGTCAGACTGCGGTGACCGCGTGCACGTGGTCGGTGAGCTTCTTGAGCTGATCGGGATCCGTGCTCGGGATGACCCCGTGGCCCAGGTTGAAGATGTGCCCGGGAGCGGCGCGCCCAGCGGCCAGGACCTGGTCGGCGCGCTCCAGCATCACCTCGGTGGGTGCGAAGACCAGCGTCGGGTCCAGGTTGCCCTGGACGCTGCGCTTCTTCTCGGGTCCGCCGACCCGCCGTACGCCGTCGGCCAGCGGGACCCGCCAGTCGACGCCCACGACCTCGGCGCCCGCGTCTCCCATCAGGTCCAGGATCTCGCCGGTTCCGACGCCGAAGTGGATCCGCGGGACGCCGGTCTGCCCGATCGATCCGAGCACGTCGGTCGAGTACGGGAGCACGTGCTCCTGGTAGTCGGCCCGGGTGAGCGCCCCGGCCCAGGAATCGAAGAGCTGGACGGCACTGGCTCCGGCCGCCACCTGCACGTGCAGGTAGGCAGCCGAGATGCCGGCGATCTTGCGCATCAGCGCGGCCCACACGTCGGGGGCGCCGAACATGAGCGCCTTGGTCTTGGCGTGCTCCTTCGACGGGCCGCCCTCGACCAGGTACGACGCCACCGTGAACGGGGCCCCGGCGAACCCGATCAACGGGGTCGCGCCGAGCTCGGCGACGAGCAACCGCACCGACTCGGTGATGTACGGCACGTGCTCGGGCGTCAGGTCCGGGATCGCGGCGATGTCGGCGAGGGTCCGGACCGGGTTCGCGACCACCGGGCCGACGCCGGGGACGATGTCGAGGTCGACGCCGATCGCCTTGAGCGGCAGCACGATGTCGGAGAAGAAGATGGCCGCGTCCACGCCGTACCGGCGGACCGGCTGGAGGGTGATCTCGGTGACCAGCTCCGGGCGCATGCACGAGTCGAGCATCGTGACGCCTTCGCGGATCTTCAGGTACTCGGGCAGCGACCGACCTGCCTGGCGCATGAACCAGACCGGGGTGTGCTGCACCGGCTCACCGCGGGCGGCGCGCAGGAACGCGGACTGCAGTACGGGGTCACGGTCATCGACAGGCATGGGGTCGATCTTCGCAGGTCAGGCGGCGAGTCGGGGACGCGGGATCCGAGAATCGGTCTTAACCTGAGGCCATGTCCGCACCCCGCGAACGGGATATCGAGCCGCCGCAGACGCCGGCGGAGTTCGAGCGTGCCGTGAAGCAGCTGCGTTCGGCGAAGTTCCGTCCGGAGGTGTACTCCGAGGAGATGCCGGCGCCGCAGCGGATCGCGCCGTACGCATCCGCGATCTCGGCGGACGTCACCGTCGAGGGCGAGGACGTCGGCACCGGGCGGATCGTCGTTCTGCACGACCCCGCGGGCAACGACACCTGGGACGGGACGTTCCGGTGCGTGGCCTACGCCCGCGCCGACATCGACCCCGAGCTGGTCACCGACCCGATGCTCGCCGAGGTGGGCTGGACCTGGTTGACCGAGGCGCTGGAGGCGCACGGTGCGGAGTACGGCGCCCCGTCCGGGACGGTGACCTGCGTGTCCTCGGAGAGCTTCGGCGGGATGGCCGGAGAGCCCGGCACCGCTCAGATCGAGATCCGGGCGTCGTGGACGCCGGTCGGCGACCTCACCCCGCACGTCGAGGCGTGGGGCGAGCTGCTCTGCACCGCCGCCGGGCTGCCCCCCGTCCCTGAAGGCGTCGCCACGATGCCGAGCCGACGCGGTCAGCGCGGCCCGGAGTAGTGGCAGCGTGATGGCGGCAGACCGAGACGGGGAGAACGCCGGGGCACCGCCCGAGGTCGTGCCCGAGGTCGTGCCCGAGGTCGCCCCTGAGGAGCAGGCCCCAGCGCCGCTGCTGACGCTGCGCGACGGCCTACCGGGCATCATCGAGAGCCGGCCAGCGCTGGACGAGATCGTCTCGGCCGTCGCCGGTGGCAGCGGGCCGATCGGCCTGGACGCCGAGCGCGCGTCCGGTTACCGCTACTCCGCCCGCGCGTACCTGATCCAGCTGCGCCGCGAAGGCGCCGGCACCGCCCTGATCGACCCGATCGCGTTCGACGACCTCACCGACCTCAACCACGCGATCGGTGACGCCGAGTGGATCCTGCACGCGGCCAGCCAGGACATCCCGTGCCTGCGCGAGGTCGGCCTGGTCCCGAAGGCGCTGTTCGACACCGAGCTCGCCGCGCGCCTGCTGGGCTATCCCCGGGTCGGCCTGGCCACCCTGGTGGAGGTGATCGTCGGCAAGTCGATGCGCAAGGAGCACTCGGCCGCCGACTGGTCCAAGCGCCCGCTCCCCGACGCGTGGCTCGAGTACGCCGCCCTGGACGTCGAGGTCCTCGTCGAGCTGCGCGACGTGCTCGCAGCCGAGCTCGAGGAGACCGGTAAGACCGAATGGGCCCGCCAGGAGTTCGAGCACCTGATCAACCACGAACCGCCGCCCCGCCAGGATCCGTGGCGCCGTACCTCGGGGATCCACAAGGCCAAGGGCCGGCGCTCCCTGGCCGCCGTGCGCGAGCTGTGGACGGTCCGCGACGCACTGGCCGAGCAGCTCGACACCACCCCCGGCCGACTGATCCCGGACTCGGCGGTCATCGCGGCTGCCAACGCCCTCCCCACCAGCGGGAAGCTGCTGATGGACACCGACGGGTTCCACGGCCGTGGTGCCCGCCGCCACCTCGACACCTGGGTCGAGGCGCTCAAGCGGGCCCGGGCACTGCCCGACAGCGAGCTGCCGCCGGTGGCGAACCGCTCCGACGGCCCCCCGCAGGTCCGCTCCTGGGCCGACCGCGACCCGGTCGCGGCAGCCCGGCTGAACACGGCCCGGGCCGCGGTCACCGAGATCTCCGAGCACCGAAACGTCCCGGTGGAGAACCTGCTGACCCCCGACTACATGCGCCGGGTGCTCTGGTCCCCGCCGGAGGTCGCGGACGCCGACCTCGACGAGGCCGTCGCCACCGAGCTACGCGGCTACGGTGCCCGCAGCTGGCAGATCGAGCTGATGGCGCCGCTCATCGCCGAGGCCATCCGCAACCCCGGTGAGATCGGCTCCACCGATACCGACCCCGCCGGGACCGGTTCCTAGGAAACGTCCTCGCGCACCAGCAACGGCACCGACGCGTTGTCGAGCGCGTCCAGGCGGATCGACAACGGGTCGATCACCGGCTCGTAGAAGAGACCGGTCAGCAGCGGTCCGGCCATCTTCTCCACCGCTGGCCAGGCAGCGACCGCCGGCATCGGCTGGATGTCGCGGACCCCGGCGGAGAAGACAGCCGCGCTCGCGGGCGCCCGACCGGGCTGGAGGAACGAGGCCGAGTGTGCCGCCGCCAGGTTCGGCGGGACGACGTACCCGGTCTCGGCGAGCAGCGCACTCCCCTCGTCGGAGGCCACGTAGGCGAGGAAATCGGCGGTCCGCTCCGGGTGCGGGGTCGTGGCGCTCAGGCAGAGACCCGCACTGCGACCGACGGTCACCTGGCTCCCGATCGCCGGGAGCGGCATCACGTCGAACGGGGGGCCACCCTCGGCGCGCAGCCGGGGCGTGAGGTCCCGGAACCCCAGGATCATGCCGAGCTCCCCGGCCCGGAACCGCTGGACCGCGGACACGGCGGCGATCTCGTCCTCGTCGAAGGTCAGCTGCGGGTCCCGGACGATCTCCAGGAGCTTCTCGATCGCGGACCTGCTGGAGCCCGAGCCCAACCGCAGCGTGGTCGGGTCCTCGACGTCGTCGACCAGCGCACCCCCGCCGGACTCCAGGAACGGTGCGACCTGCTCGAGCGTCGGAGCGACGTAGACGCCGCGAGCCCCGGCACCCGTCACCTGAGCAGCGGCGGCCGCGAACTGCTCCAGGTCCCAGCCGGTGCTGGGATCGACCGGGGTGGCGTCGGGCTCGGTGAGGTCTCCGAGGTCGATCAGGTCGGTGTTGTAGTAGACGACCAGGGGCGAGACGTCGACCGGCAGGCACTGGAGCGCGTTCTCGGCACTGAAAGCCTCGAGCGAGGTCCGCTGGAAGCCGTCACCGAAGTCGACCTCCCGCTCCCCGAGCAGCTCGGCGACCGGCTGCACGGTCTCGGCGGTCATGAGCGCCGGGAGGTCGCCGACGTCAGCCAGGAATGCATCGGGCACGTCCTCCGCGGCCACTTCCTCGGCCAACGCGGCGCGGGCAAGCGCCGCCGACCCGTACGGGCGGACGCTCACGGTGACGCCGGGCGTCGCCGTGGTGAACCTGGCCGCGAGCTCGGCGTACGCGGTGACCACCTGGGGCGGCCCGTAGACCGCCACCGAGAGCAGCACCGGGCTCTGCGGAACCGGCGTACCCGTGGGCACGCTCTCGGGATCCTCGGCGGCACAACCCGCGGCCACGGCGACCCACAGGGCGAGCGCGGCGACTGCGACCATGCGTCGGCTGCCCGGCACCTCTGCTCCCTCCACCAGCGTGGGCCCCTCCCACGGCATCGTCACGATAGCGGGACACGCCGACCGCGTCCGGGCGTCCCGCAGGACGAGGTCCCGTCCCGCATAGGCTCCCCCCATGTTCCCCGCGAAGCGCCCTCCCCGGAGACGGTGGGCCGTGACCGCTGCCGCCCTCGCCCTCGGGTTGGCTGGGTGCGCCTCCGAGACCGGGGCGGACGCTCCCCTGCCCACCGAATCGGCCCGGACGACGCCCTCGGCGACCAGCACCCTGACCCCGTCGTCGACCGCGGCCCCCACCCAAGCCCCGACCGCTGACCCGAGCGCGGCACCCGTTCGACCCCTGGAGCAACGGTTGCTCGCGACCTCCGCGGTCCCCGGCCTCAACGCGACCTGGGTGTGGCAGGACGGCCGGACCCGGCCGGCCGGGGCGACGCCGTTCGGGATCTGCGCAAGAGCCGACCTCGGCAGCATCGGCGCGACCCGGGTGGTCGAGCGCACCTGGTTCCCGCCCGACGACAGCGACGACAACGCCGCGCAGCAGGTCGCCGAGTTCGCCGACGCCAAGAGCGCAGCCCAGGCCTGGTCCGTGCTCGCCTCCTGGCGAACCTCGTGCGGCAAGGCGGTCAACGCCGACCTCGGTCTCACCGCCCGACCGATGACCGCAGTCACCGTTGCCGACGGTCAGGCCCGGTGGTACCTGGTCTCGTGGGAGCCGGTGGGCGAGGAGACCGGCCGGTTCGAGGCTCTCGGCATGGTCCGCAACGGCACCATCCTGACCGTGCTGCGGATGACCAGTAGCGGCCAGGACTACAACTACCCCGCTGGCCGGGAACCGATGGTGGGGATGCTGCGCGCGGCCGCCGCGCTGCTCGCGCGCTAGACCGACCGTGCCCCATCTACCACCTTCGTCCGGGTTCACCGGCGTACCCTGATCCGATGACGGACCGGGCCCACCACCGCCCCCAGATGCCCGGGGCGGGGCACTTCGAAGCCATCGAGAGCAGCCACCACGGCGTGGATCCCGCCGTGCTCGCCGAGGCCGCCGAACGGGCCGCGACCGCCCTGGTCCGAGGCGCCCGCGACCAGGCGGACCAGGACCTGGTCTCCCGGGTCGTCCACCTCGCCGACACCGAGGGGCTCGAGACCCTCGCCGATCTCTGGGCCGGAGCCGCACCCGACTCGCTCGCCGGCGCCCTGTGGCGGCTCTACCTGCTCCGCGCCTGGGTGTACGCCGACCCACGGACAGCGGCCGCCGAGTACGACCGCGGCCGGCTGCTCGCCCCCGTCTCCGAGGCGATCTCCGGGGTCGAGCAACCGCCGGGACCCGACGAGGTCCGCGCCCTGGTCGACGCGGTGCTCAGCGGGGTGGTGGTCGGCGACTTCGCCGACACCCTGTTCCGGGCCTCGGCGTTCGCCCGGGTCGCGGCCGCCGGACGGGCGCACAGCGAGTCCAGCGGGTCGTCCTACCAGACGGATCTAGCGGCCTCGAAGCTGCTCACCCTCGCCGAGCAGCTCGACCACGCGGCCCGACTCGAGCTGGCCGGGACCCTCGGATGACCCCACTGCAGCCGGTTGCCGGTTAGAATTCTCGAGCGCCGGGCCGTGGCAGCCCCGGGACCTAATAAAAGCCGCTTCGAGCGGCCACGCGCCGTGAGGCGCTCCCGGCCCGGCGCACCAGCTCAGCGCAGGATCCATCGCGCTAGATTCATCGCATGGCGTTCCGACTCCCGCGTTTCCTCCGCCGCCGACCCGCCGGACTCCGGATCGCCTACGGCCCCCGGCGCAACGGCCGACCCGACCCGGGCGAGGTCGTCTGGGCCTGGGTCCCGTTCGAGGACGACCCGTCCCAGGGCAAGGACCGACCGGTGCTGGTGATCGCCTGCAACCGGGACGTGGTCATCGCCCTGCCGCTGACCAGCAAGGACCACGACCACGACGCCGACCTCCAGTCCCGCGCCGGCCGCTACTGGATGGACATCGGCACCGGCGACTGGGACCGGCTGCGCCGTCCCAGCGAGGTCCGGCTCAACCGGTTCCTCACCCTGGCCGTGGCGGACGTCCGCCGCGAGGGTGGCGCGCTGGCCAAGCCCGTGTTCGACGCGGTGGTGGCAGCGGCAACGCCGTACCTGCCGGAGCCTCAGGCCTGATTCATCACCTTGCGCAACCGGGCATCCGAGACCGGTTCGCTGGTGGTCAGGTGCTGCGCCCACAACGAGACCCGGTACTCCTCCACCAACCAACCCAGGCGTGTCAGCGCCGCCCCGGCCGGACGCCCCGGCGGCAGGGCCGCCAGTCGCTGCTCGAACCCGGTCTGGAACTCACCGACCCGGGCCATCAGCTCGAGGTCCCGCCCCGGCGCATCGGCCAGCCGTCGGTGTCGTTCCGCCATCGCCGCCAGGTAGCGCGGCAGGTGCACCAGGTGGGCGCTACCGGCCCGGGCCACGAAACCCGGTGCCGTCAGCCGGCCGAGGTGCTGCCGCAGGTCGTTCATCGACACCAGCGCTCCCAGCTCGACTCGACCGGACAGCGTCCGGTCCAGACTCATCGCGTCACGCAGCACCCGGACGACCTGGTCCCGCACCGCCATCGCGCGCGGGCCGATCTCGACCTCGGCCAGGGACAGCAGCGCAGCGAAGGCCTGCTCGTCCCAGACACCGTCCGGCCCGACCTCGTCGACCAGGTCGCCGAGGGCCGCGAGCACACAGTCCGCGAGCAGCGCCTTGACGTCACGGTACGACGACCCGGCCAGGACCAGCTTGGTGGCGTTGTCGAGCCCCGATGCCAGGTCCGGCGCCGCCACCGCCAACGACAGCAGCCGCCGTACGCCGAGCCGGTGCCGGGCCTGCTGCTCGTCCTCGGTCGCGAAGACCTCGAGACCGACCGTGCTGCCCTCGGCGCCGTGCTCCTCCACGAGGCCCGGGTACCCGCGCACCTCGTGCCCGGCCCGGACCTGGGTGAAGGAACGCTCCACGGTGCCGAAGGTCCAGGCACGCTGCCCGGTCACCGCCAGCCCGGAGTCGCGGGCAGCGCCGGCGACGGCCGCCTCGAACGAGGGCCGCAGCGGACGCTTCAGCGCCTCCAGGTCCTTGCCCTCGCCCAGCACGGCGCCGGCCTCGTCGAGGATCCGGAAGGTCGGACGCAGGTGCGCCGGCACCTTGGCCCAGTCCCAGGCGTCGTCCGGGACGAGCACCCCCGTCGAGGAGAGCAGGTAACGGGCCAGCGCCTCGGTGAGCGACTCCTCCCCCGGCGGGACCGCCGCCAGGAACGCCTTGGCGACGTTCGGGGCCGGGACGAAGCTGACCCGCAGCCGCTTCGGCAGCGAGCGCAGCAACGCGATCACCAGGTCCTCCCGCAGACCCGGGACGTGCCAGCTGAACGGCTTTGCTCCGAGGTGGTTCAAGGTCGCCAGCGGTACGTCGACCCGGACGCCGTCCTGCTCGGTGCCGGGCTCGAAGCGGTACTCCAGCGGCAGCTCCCACGCGCCCTCGCGCCAGGCGTCCGGGAAGTCCCCGGGCGTGATCTCGGCGGCCGTCTCGTGCACCAGCATCGCCGGGTCGAAGGTCAGCAGGTCCGGCTGATCACGGCGGGTCGCCTTCCACCAGGTGTCGAAGTGCACCCCGGAGACCACGGACTCGGGGATCACCCGGTCGTAGAAGTCGAACAGGGTGTGCTCGTCGACCACGAGGTCCCGACGGCGGGCCCGGTGCTCGAGCGCCTCGGCCTGCGCCAGGAGCTCTCGGTTCTTCGAGAAGAACCGGTGGTGGGTGTGCCACTCGCCGTAGACCAGGGCGTGCCGGATGAAGAGCTCGCGGGCGAGCGCCGGGTCGACGTCGGCGAAGCCCACCAGCCGATCGGCGACCAGCGGCACGCCGTACAGGGTGACCCGCTCGCGAGCCATGACCGCGGCGCGCTTCTTCGACCAGTGCGGCTCGGAGAAGGTCCGGCTGACCAGGTGGCCGGCCGCCTGCTCGACCCAGAGCGGATCGATCGCGGCGACCTGACGCCCCCAGAGCCGGGAGGTCTCCACCAGCTCAGCGGCCACCACGAAATCCGGCTGCTTCTTGAAGACGCCGGACCCGGGGAAGATCGCGAACCGGGCACCCCGAGCACCGAGGTAGTCACGTCGGTCCGGGTCGCGTTGGCCGATGTGCGAGAGCAGACCGGAGAGCAGTGCCCGGTGGATCAGGTTCTCGTCGGCGCGGGTGAGCCCCGATCCGCGCGACGGCACCGTCATCCCGACCTGCTTGGCGACCTGGCGCAGCTGGCTCTCGAACTCCTGCCACTCCCGGACCCGCAGGTAGTTCAGGTACTCGTTGCGGCACATCCGCCGGAAGGCGCTGGAGCCGAGCTCGCGCTGCTGGGCGCGGAGGTGGTCCCAGAGGTTCAGCATCGCCATGAAGTCGGAACGCTGGTCGCGGAACCGGGAGTGCTTCTCGTCGGCCTTCGCCTGCTGGTCGGCCGGACGCTCCCGGGGGTCCTGCAACGACAGCGCCGCGGCGATCACCAGCACCTCGCGCAGGCAGCCCAGCCGGTCGGCCTCCAGCAGCATCCGACCCAGCTGCGGGTCGATCGGCAGCCGGGCCAACGACCGGCCGATCTTCGTCAACCGGGGTCGTCCGCGCTCGCCCCGCCCGGTCGTCGAGCCCGGCGCGATGGCACCGAGCTCTTCGAGCATCATCGTCCCGGAGCGCACGTTGCGGGCGTCCGGCGGCTCCACGAACGGGAACCGCCCGATGTCGCCCAGGCCCAGCGAGGTCATCTGCAGGATCACGCTGGCCAGCGTGGTGCGGAGGATCTCGGGCTCGGTGAACTCGGGACGGGACTCGAAGTCCTCCTCGGAGTAGAGCCGGATCGCGATCCCGGCTTCGATCCGCCCGCAGCGCCCCGAGCGCTGGTTGGCCGAAGCCTGGCTGATCGGCTCGATCGGGAGCCGCTGGACCTTGGTGCGCACCGAGTACCGGCTGATCCGGGCGACACCGGTGTCGACCACCGCGGTGATCCCCGGGACGGTGAGCGAGGTCTCCGCCACGTTGGTGGCGAGCACCACCCGACGCCGGGTGTGCGGTTCGAAGACCCGGTGCTGCTCGGCGGCGGAGAGCCGGGAGTAGAGCGGGACGACGTCGTACCCGCCCGGGAGCCCGGCCCGCCGCTCGGCCTTCTTCGCAAGCGCGTCGGCGGTGTCCCGGATCTCCCGCTCGCCGGGCAGGAAGACCAGGATGTCGCCGTCGATCTCCGCGAACAGCTCGTCGACGGCGGCGAGGATCGCCTCGGTCTGGTCGCGGACCAGCGTCTCGCCGTCCTCGTCGTCCTCGGGCCGCTCGACCAACGGCCGGTAGCGGATCTCGACCGGGAAGGTGCGGCCGGAGACCTCGATCACCGGAGCGCCGTCGAAGTGCCGGGAGAACCGCTCGACGTCGATCGTCGCCGAGGTGATCACGACCTTGAGGTCCGGACGCCGTGGGAGCAGCCGCTTGAGGTAGCCGAGGATGAAGTCGATGTTCAGGCTGCGCTCGTGCGCCTCGTCGATGATCAGGGTGTCGTAGCGCCCCAGGTCCCGGTCGCGCTGGAGCTCGGCGAGCAGGATGCCGTCGGTCATCACCTTCACCCGACCGGCCGCGGAGGTCCGGTCGGTAAACCGCACCTGGTAGCCGACCACGTCCCCGAGCTCGGTGCCGAGCTCCTCGGCGATCCGCTCGGCGACGCTCCGGGCCGCGATCCGGCGAGGTTGGGTGTGCCCGATCAGCCCACCGTCACGGCCACCGGGACCCCGGCCGAGCTCGAGGCAGATCTTCGGCAGCTGGGTGGTCTTCCCCGAGCCGGTCTCACCCGCGACGATCACGACCTGGTGGTCGGCGATCGCCGCAGCGATGTCCTCACGGCGGGCCGAGACCGGGAGCTCGGCAGGGAACTGGATACGCACAACCGGCTCAGTGTGACGAAAAGCGACCGACCCGCGCCAATCGCCGCACCCACGCAGAGGTGCGCCGACCGGGTTCGGTCAGGACGCCGAGGGGCTGGGAGTGGCCTCGGGGGCCTCGGGGCGCTGGTCGCGCAGCTCCTTGCGCCACTCCTGGATCTGCTCACGCATCTCCTTGAGCATCTCCTGGCGCATCTGCTTCAGCCGTTCGAGCTCGTCGGGGTCCACCCCTTCGCGGAACTCCTCCCGGAACTCGCGCATGCCGCCGCCCGGGAACCGCTCGTCGAGCTCGCGCCCACCCGGGAACCCCCCGGGTCCGCGGCCCTTCCGGTCGTCGAAGCGCCCGATCCGGACCTGGTCGTCCCCGTCGTCGTCATCGGAGACCGCGGCGATCGCCGAACCGATCCCGCCCCCGATCACCAGGGACGCCAACGCGACGGCCACCATCGCGCGGAAGGACCAGACCCGGCTGGTGAAGCCGGCCGACGGTTCGGGGGCCGGTTCGGGGGCGGACGCGGCTGGTCCCACGACGGTGTCGTCGCCAGCTGCTGCGGGGTCGTCGTTCTCTGCCATGGATCCAGGATGCACCCGGAACCTGTCAAAGACCTGTGGATCTGCTGGATGGCTGCTCAACGGGGTGCTTGCCACGGCCACGGTTCTCTTTCACAGGAAAGGCACAGCAAATCCATGGCCGGTCCTGGTTCCGCTGCGTCAGGCTGGGGCCATGAGCACTGCCCGTGGACCCGAGCTGACCCGCCTCGACGGCACTCCCCTCCGGGTGCTGGTCGTCGACGACGAGGCCAACATCGCCGAGCTCCTCCGGATGGCCCTGCGCTACGAGGGCTGGGAGGTGGAGGTCGCGCACACCGGCTCCAAGGCTGTGGCCGCCGCCCGCGCGTTCGGCCCCGACGCCGTCGTACTCGACATGATGCTGCCCGACTTCGACGGCATGGAGGTGCTCCGCCGCCTCCGCGCGGACGCGGACGACGTACCGGTGCTGTTCCTGACCGCGCGGGACGCCGTGGAGGACCGGGTCGCCGGGCTGACCGCCGGAGGCGACGACTACGTGACCAAGCCGTTCTCCCTGGAGGAGGTGGTGGCCCGGCTCCGGGCGCTGATGCGGAGGGCCGGTGCCCAGCAGAGCGTCGAGCACTCGATCCTGTCGGTCGGCGACCTGCTGCTCGACGAGGACAGCCACGACGTCAGCCGGAGCGGCACCCCGATCACCCTGACCGCCACCGAGTTCGAACTGCTGCGCTACCTGATGCGCAACCCGAAGCGGGTGCTGTCCAAGGCGCAGATCCTGGACCGCGTGTGGAACTACGACTTCGGCGGTCAGGCGAACGTCGTCGAGCTCTACATCTCCTACCTGCGCAAGAAGGTCGATGCGGGCCGCGAACCGATGATCCACACCATGCGCGGCGCCGGCTACGTCCTGAAGCCGGTCGAGGGCACCTCGTGAGCAACCTCCTCCCCCGCACCCTGACCAGCCGCTTGGTGGTGACGGCGGTCGCGCTGGTGGGCGTGGTCGGCCTGCTGGTGGCGGTGAGTGCGACGCTGGTGATGCGGGGGGTCCTCAACGACCGGCTCGACGGGCAGGTGCGGGACGCCCTGCGGCGGTCGTTCTCCGGCCAGGTCGGCGGACCCGGCGGCCCCGGGACCGACCGGCAGGGGCCGGGCACGTTGATCGCGGTCGTCTCCCGGGACGGCTCCCTCATCTCGGGCGGGTACATCCTCAAGGACGGACCGACCGAACGCCAGCAGCTCTCCGCGCAGGCCATCGACGTCCTGGCCGCCCAGAGCGTGAGCGGCAGCCCGCGCACCGTGGAGATCGACGGCCGCGGCTACCGGGTCCTGGCCACCCAGAGCGGACCCCGGCGCGTCGTCGGGGTGATCGGGCTGCCCACCGCGGACGTCGAGGACACCGTCACGAGCATGCTCACCTCGTTCGTGCTGCTGACCCTGGTCGGCACCGGCATCGCCGGCGTCGCCGGCACCTGGCTGGTACGTCGCCAGCTCCGCCCGTTGCACGCGGTTGCCGAGACCGCGCACACCGTCGCTACCCAGGATCTCTCCAGCGGCGAGACCAGCATCCACACCCGGGTCGCCGACGATCTCACCGACCCGGACACGGAGGTGGGACAGGTCGGTGCCGCTCTGAACACCCTGCTCGACCACGTGGACGACGCCCTGGCGGCCCGGCACCGCAGCGAGCAGCAGGTGCGGCAGTTCGTCGCGGACGCGAGCCACGAGCTACGCACGCCGCTCTCCACGATCCACGGGTACGCCGAGCTCTCCCGCCGCACGCCGGAGGACCCAGCGGCTCTGGGCGCAGCGCTGAGCAAGGTCGAGACCGAGGCGGGGCGGATGTCCACCCTGGTCGAGGACCTGCTGCTGCTCGCCCGGCTCGACGCCGGGCGCCCGCTGGCCTCGGACGAGGTGGACCTGACCCGGCTGCTGCTGGAGGCGGTGGCCGACGCCCGCGTGCTGGCACCCGACCACCACTGGCGCCTCGACCTCCCGGACGAACCGGTGACGGTGCGCGGCGACGGCGACCGGCTCCACCAGGTCGTCACGAACCTGCTCAGCAACGCGCGCCACCACACCCCGGCGGAGACGACCGTGACGGTGCGCGCGCGGAGTCAGGGAAGCGGCGCCAGGCTCGAGGTCCACGACGACGGTCCGGGCCTCCCCGAGGACATCGTGGCCGAGGCGTTCGACCGGTTCACCCGCGGCGACTCGAGCCGCACCCGGGCCTCGGGCGGCTCCGGTCTCGGCCTCTCCCTGGTCAGCGCGATCTCCGCGGCCCACGGCGGCACCGCCCGCGTCGAATCCCGCCCCGGGGCGACCACCTTCACCGTAGATCTCCCCGGTTGATCGTCGAACTGGGGCCCCCGTGCTGCAACCGCGGTCTCGACACGTCAAGGGGCCCTACTCAGCGGGTCAGGAGGCCCAGCTCAACGATCAGCGGGTGGCCTCGACGACGATCTGGGCACCTTCCTGAGCCAGCCGGATGTCCATGCCGTTGAGCTCGGGGTGCTCGCTCACGCCCATCTCGCAGAGGACCACGGAGTGGAAGCCCGCACGCTTGAGCTCGGCCTCGAGAACCTCGAAGTCGTAGACGTAGCCCTCGTGGTGACCGAAGCTGCCGATCGGGATCCGGATCAGGTCGATGGAGTGCTCCACCACCAGGCCCAGGTCGCGGTACTCCCGCGCCACGTCGCCCTCCACGGCCGACGGGCCGGCGAGGTAGAGCTCGACGTGCTTGCGGATGTCCGGGGTGACGATCCGGATCACACCACCCGGGACCATCGCGCGGTAGGCCTGCTCGAGCATCGCTCGGCCGGCTGCGAGCGGGAGGTGCTCGATCACGTTGTCGGAGAAGACGTACTGGACCGAGCCGTCCGGGATCGGCCAGGGCGCGGTGCAGTCGAGGTAGTTGCGGGTGGTCGCGTTGACGTTCGTGACGACCCAGCCCTCGCGCGGAGTGAGGCCGCCGATCTCCACCTTGATCGGACGCTCGGAACGCGCCAGCGCCCGACGGGTGCGGGCCTTCGCGAACGGCTTGTTCAGGTTGCGCACGGTCTCCCGGATCGCGACCCGGGTGCGCGGGAACTTCATCAGGAACTCAGGATTCGCGGCGTTCACGCGGCGAAGGCTACCCGACCCCGATGGGCCACCGGACCCGAATCCGGCTACCGGCGCGGCTTCCTGCCGACGACCTCGCCGCGGGCGTCCACGCCGAGCAGGTTCCGCGAGAACTCCTCGGCCGTGGCAGGCGGAACCGTGTTGCGGCGCGGCGCGTCCGGATCGCGCTCGAAGACCCGTCGGATCGCCGCCCCGATGCTCGCGGGCGTCATCTCGGCCACCTCGCCGCCGTCGGTCGCTACCAGCTCGCGGGCGCGGACCTCGGACCCGGCGGTGACCACCGGTACGCCGGCCGCGGAGGCCTTCCCCATGATCCCGCTCGGCCCGTTGTTGGTCAGCGCGATCGGGCACGCGTCGACAGCGGCGACAAGCTTGTCCATCAGCTCGTTGGTGAGGAACCCGTCCTGCACGATCACCCGGTCGCGATCGGCCCCGGGGAGACCGTTCAACCAGGCGTGGACCTCGGGCTGGATGCTCCCGGCCAGCAGCAGGTCGACGTCGTCCAGACGGGCAGCCTTCAACGCATCCAGCACCAGGGGCGCGTTCTTGCGCTCCGAGAGCAGTCCGAAGATCCCGACGATCCGGCGGTCCAACGGCAACCCGAGCTCGGTCCGGATCGCGGCGCGGTCACGCGAGTGAGCCGTACAGATCTCCGGGTCACGGGTTCGCTTGACGATCCAGCCCTTGGCCATGTCGTCGCGCCCGGCGAAGCCGGCCACGTGGTGCAGCGTTCCGGTGGCCATCGCGGCAACCGCCAGGGTCGCCTTCGGGATCCGCAGCTTCCACCCGACCCGGTCGGTCAGCTTCAGCTTGGCCGGGTAGCGGGTCAGCATGAAGACCACCCGCGGCTTGCGCCTCCCCAGGCCCTTGAACTCGCGTCGCGCCACGTAGAACCAGCGCTTCAACGACTGGTCGGCATCCATCACCACCGCGGTGCTGACGTCGAGCACCCGGGCCTTCTCGGCGACCGCCCGCGCCATCTGCGCCGTCGGCGGGTAGATCTGGTCGAAGACCTCCTCGACCGTCAACCGCGCTCCGGCGAGGTAGACCGCGAACTCCTCGCTGGTCGAGGCACCGGTCGAGGTCAGCAGCAGCACCTCGCCGGTCTCGCTGGCGACCGCGGTCACGTTGGCAACCGCTTGGAAGCGGTGCCCGTTCGGGTCCGGTTCGACGATGACGGTCACCGGCACGCGGCCAGCCTCCTGAGATCGGGTGACAAGTGGGTGTGATTCTGACGCACGTCCCTGGTCCGGTTCGCGCGGACCCACCTTAGGACAGCCGGCCCCCGCCGGCGGCACGCCGGATCTCGATCTCCTCGGCGAGGTTCCGCGCCCACCCCGCCGGACTCGCCCGGTTGGCCAGCGACCGGCTGACCTCCGACATCTCGGCCAACCGCTCGGGCGCCGACGAGCTCATCCGGAGCATGCCCCGGGCCCAGAGCTCCACCTGGCCGGCCGGGATCATCCACCCGTTGTAACCGTCGGCCACGAAGACCGGCCCGGCGCCGGAGAACTCCGAGCAGAGCAGCGGCAGGCCGGAGGCTGCCGCCTCGTGCACCACGACGCCGAACGGCTCGATGTGCGAGGGCAGCACCAGGCAGGACACCTCCCGCATCAGCGCGGCGACCCCGTCGGGTTGGACGAAACCGTGCATCTCCACACCGGGGATCGACCGGAGCAAGCCGTCCAGCGGGCCGATCCCGACGACCTGGAGGTCCCACGGGTCTGCCGCGAGCTCGCGGTACCGCTGGTACGCCGCCGCGAGCAGGTCGGCCCCCTTGTGGTCCACCAGCCGACCGACGTACAGGAAGCGCCGGCGCGACCCGAGCTCGTCGGCCGAGCGGGCCGGTGAGGCGAACAGGTCC
This sequence comes from Marmoricola sp., assembly GCA_041618295.1. GTDB lineage: Bacteria > Actinomycetota > Actinomycetes > Propionibacteriales > Nocardioidaceae > Marmoricola. Next base: position 54,744 of record JBFJNH010000002.1, on the reverse strand, counting down.
GTGTCGGCCACGGCACCGCCGCGAATGATGTCCGCCGGTCCGAACCCCAGCCGACGGGCGTAGAACTCGGTGCGGTCGCTCGGCACGATCGCCGCGTCCGCGACCGTGTCGACGTACCAGCGGTGCGTCAGCCGACCCAGCCACTGCCGCGGCGCCGCCCTCCAGAGGTTGTCCATGTACATCAGCCGGACCACCCGGTCCGGGACGTCCTTCATCACCGCCCGGTACGCCGGCGAGAAGTTCCAGGCCGTCATCAGCACGGCGTCCGGGTCGAAGGCGCGCACCGTCTCGACCAGGTCCGCGGGCCGCGGCTGCTGCTGCCACGCGTGCACCTCGGCGTACTCACCGGCACGGTCCAGCACGGTGAACTTCGTGTCGACCATGGCACCAACGGCGACCTCGGCCGACCCCGGCGCCACCAGCAACAGGTCGTGGCCGAGCGCCGCCAGAGCACGGAACTCGGCGTCCAGGTAGCCGGTCATCCCGTTGATGAGCAGGGCGATGCGCACGGTGGTCACGGGTCCTTCCGGGGAGCAGTCGGTCGGGTGACAGGCTACTGTCCGCCCGGCGCCGCCAGACCGACACCTCGCAGACCCGCGGTGGCAACCCGGACGGCCTAGGATCGCGGCCATGAAGATCGCCATCGCCGGCACCGGCTACGTGGGTCTGTCCAACGCCGTGATCCTGGCGCAGCACCACGACGTCTGGGCGCTGGACCTGCTGCCGGAGAAGGTCGATCAGATCAACGCCCGGCAGTCGCCGATCGACGACGCCGAGCTCGCGGAGTACCTCGCCGGCAAACCGCTGAGGCTGACCGCCACGCTCGACAAGCACGAGGCATACGCCGGTGCCGACTACGTCATCGTGGCCACGCCGACGAACTACGACGAGCGCACCAACTATTTCGACACCGGCTCGGTCGAGTCGGTGATCGCCGACGCCCTGGCGATCGAGCCGAGCGCGTCGGTCGTGGTGAAGTCGACGGTCCCGGTGGGCTTCACCGCCCGGATGCGCGCCCAGCACCCCGGGGCGTCGATCATCTTCTCCCCCGAGTTCCTCCGTGAAGGCCGGGCGCTCTACGACAACCTGCACCCGTCGCGGATCGTGATCGGCTCCGACACCGAGCAGGGCCACCGGTTCGCCGAGCTCCTGGTCGAGGGCGCGATCGCCAAGGACGTGCCCGTCCTGTTCACCGGCTCCACCGAGGCCGAGGCGATCAAGCTGTTCGCCAACACCTACCTCGCGCTGCGGGTCGCGTACTTCAACGAGCTCGACACCTACGCGCTCAGCCACGGCCTCGACACCCGACAGATCATCGAGGGCGTCGGCCTCGACCCGCGGGTCGGCAAGGGTTACAACAACCCGTCCTTCGGGTACGGCGGCTACTGCCTGCCCAAGGACACCAAGCAGCTCCAGGCGAACTACCGCGAGGTGCCGCAGAACCTGATCAGCGCGATCGTCGATGCCAACACCACCCGCAAGGACTTCATCGCCACCGACGTGCTGCGCCGCAACCCGCGAACGGTCGGCATCTACCGGCTGATCATGAAGGCCGGCTCGGACAACTTCCGGGAGTCCTCGGTCCAGGGTGTGATGAAGCGGATCAAGGCGACGGGCGTCGACGTGATCGTCTACGAACCCGCCCTCACCGACGACTCGTTCTACGGCTCCGAGGTGATCACGGACCTCGACGAGTTCAAGAAGCGCTCCGAGGTGATCATCGCCAACCGGCGTACCGAGGACCTCGACGACGTGACCGAGAAGGTCTACACCCGGGACATCTACGGCAACGACGACTGAGCCCGCCCGCACCACGGTGACCGGCGTCGCACCGGCGCGCACGTCGTACCGGCCGCGTTCACCGGAACGTCACCGGGAGGGCACCGCACGGTTCCGCGCCGTCGCCACGATGCCCCCATGCAGGCGACCGCTCGGACCACCGCTTCCGACCCCGCCTGGGTGCGGGTCGCGCTCGGGGCGCTGCTGGCGGGCACCGCGTTCCTCTACCTCTGGGGCCTCGGTGACTCCGGCTGGGCGAACTCGTTCTACTCGGCCGCGGTCCAGGCCGGGTCGGAGTCGTGGAAAGCGTTCTTCTTCGGCAGCTCCGACGCAGCCAACGCCATCACCGTCGACAAGACCCCGCTGTCGCTCTGGCCGATGGCGCTCTCGGTCCGGGTCTTCGGCCTCTCCAGCTGGAGCATCCTGGTCCCGCAGGCGCTCGTCGGGGTCGCGACGGTGGCGCTGCTGCACCACACGGTCCGACGGTCCACCGGCTCCGCAGCGGCAGGGCTGGTAGCCGGCCTGGTGATGGCGCTGACGCCGGTCGCGGTGCTGATGTTCCGGTTCAACAACCCGGACGCGATGCTGGTGCTGCTGCTGACCGGGGCCGCGGTGGCGACCCTGCGCGCGGTCGAGGGGTCCTGGTCGGACCAGGGCCGACCGATCCGCTGGTTGGTCCTCGGCGGCAGCCTGGTCGGGCTGGCCTTCCTCACCAAGATGCTCCAGGCGTTCCTGGTGCTCCCGCCGTTGGCGCTGGTCTACCTGGCCTGTGCGCACGCCCCGGTTCGTACCCGCCTCGGCCACCTCCTGGCCGCTTTCGCCGCCATGCTGGTGGCCGGCGGGTGGTGGATCGCCGTCGTCCAGTTCTGGCCCCCTGGCGACCGCCCCTACATCGGCGGGTCGCAGAGCAACTCGGTCCTCGAGCTCGCCCTCGGCTACAACGGACTGGGGCGTCTCAACGGCGATCAGCCCGGGTCAGTCACGGTGACCGGTGCGACCAACCCCGGCCACTGGGGCGGCACCGGGATCCTGCGCCTGTTCCACGGTTCGATCGGCGGTCAGATCGCCTGGCTGCTCCCGGCGGCGGTCCTCCTCGGTGGAGCCGCGCTGTGGTATGCCCGAGCAGAGCGCCGGACCCGGGCAGCGCTGCTGCTCTGGGCCTCGACCTTCGTGGTCACCGCGCTCACGTTCAGCTTCATGGCCGGCATCTTCCACGCCTACTACACGATCGCGCTGGCGCCCGCGGTGGCCGCAATGGTCGGCATCGGCGCGACCACGGTGTGGCGGCACCGCGACAAGTCCACGGCTCGCGCCCTGCTGGCGGCGGCAGCGGTGCTGACCACGGGACTCGCAGTTTTCCTGCTGCGACGCTCCCCGGACTTCCTCGCCTGGCTCCCACCGCTGGTCGTGGTGGCGGGCCTGGCCGGGGCGGCCGGCCTGCTCCGCGTCCACCTGGTCACCCGGCGGCTTGCCGTCGGGATCGCCGGCGTCGCACTCGCGGGCGGGCTCGCCGGCCCGACCGCCTTCGCCGTCGATACCGTCGGTACTCCGCACACCGGCGCCATCCCGTCGGCCGGGCCGCCCCGGAGCGCCAGGACCGCGGCGCAGCCCATCCTCGTCCCGGGGCAACCCGCGGCCACCCGCACACCTCTTTCCGGCCGGCCGAGTGGTTACTCGGTCGGCTACCGCGGCGGTCTGCTCGACGCAAGCACGTCGACCCCGGCGATCGACCGGCTGCTGCAGGCGGCGCCGAGGTACACCTGGGCCGCTGCCGCGATCGGCTCCAACGTCGCCTCCGGCTACCAGCTCGCCTCGGGCTCACCCGTGATGGCGATCGGCGGGTTCAACGGCTCCGACCCGTTCCCGACGCTCGAGCAGTTCCAGGCGTGGGCGGAGGACGACGCGGTCCACTACTTCATCGCCGGCGGCCTACCGGCAGCACCTGGGAGCGAAGCAGCTCGGATCCAGGCGTGGGTGCGGGCGTCGTTCCGACCCAGCACCATCACCGGCCTCACGCTGTACGACCTGTCGCGGCCACGCCGCTAGCCGCGTCAGGCCAGGACGATCGCCGGCAGCGCTCGGGCCAACCGCCCGAGCAGCTCCTCACGGCTGATTCCCCGCGGGTCGGCGACCCACTCGATGACGATCTCCTCGGCCATCGCCGCCCACCCCTTGGCCAGCAGGCGCATCGTCGGAGAGTCCACGAGTCCGAGCTCGGTCAGGCGCTCGGGACCGGTGACCTCGAAGATCCGGTCGGTCAGCGCGGCCCGCCCGGTCTCGTAGATCGCCCGGAGGTCCTCGTTGCCGGCACCCGCGGCGCGGACCAACGAGACGTAGCCGGTGTAGTTCTCCACGACGTAGTCGACGTAGGCCCCGACCGACGCGGCGAGCTGCTCCAGCGGGTCCTCGATGTCGCGGGGCGCAGTGATCGCCACCAGGTCCTCCACGGCTCGACGCACGACGGCGAGGTGGAACTCCTGCTTGTTGCCGAAGTAGTGGTAGAGCAACCCGCGGGAGATGCCGGCCTCCTCGGCGAGCACCTCGATCGAGATCTCGTCGAGCGTCCGGGTCGAGAGCAGCCGGGTGCCGAGCTCGAGGAGCTGCTCGCGGCGGCTCTCCGGCGACATCCGCAGGCGGCCTCGACGGGGCCCGGTGCTCGTGGTCATGTGCCCCACATTACTGAACAAACGTCAACAACGCTATTGACGATCGTTCAACAAGGGTTAGAGTTCTCGCATGGCTACCAAGACCTCCCGCCGGACGAGCGAGTCCTCCGAGGCCCTCCCCGAGCGCGTTCGCGTCCTCGTCGTCGGCGCCGGCTTCGCCGGACTCGGCGCAGCGATCCAGCTCGACAAGGCCGGGCGCCACGACTTCCTCGTCGTCGACAAGGGCAGCAGCGTCGGCGGCACCTGGCGCGACAACACCTACCCGGGCGCGGCCTGCGACGTACCGAGCCAGCTGTACTCGTTCTCGTTCGCCCCGAACCCGAACTGGTCGCGCTCGTTCTCGCCCCAGCCCGAGATCCACGCCTACCTCCAGGACGTCGCCCAGTCCGCAGGGGTCCTCGACCGGTTCCGCTTCGGCGTCACGGTCGAGGACCTGACCTGGGACGAGTCGGAGCTGACCTGGACGGTCACGACCAGCGCGGGGACCGTCGTGGCCGACGTCGTGATCAGCGGCTCCGGTGGTCTGTCCGAGCCGAAGAACCCGGAGATCGACGGGATCGACGACTTCGCCGGCGAGATCTTCCACACCGCCCGGTGGAACCACGACGTCGACCTGACCGGCAAGCGCGTCGCCGTGATCGGCACCGGCGCCTCAGCGATCCAGGTCATCCCGGAGATCGCGCAGCAGGTCGCGCACCTCGACGTCTACCAACGCACCGCTCCCTGGGTGATGCCGCGCCACGACCGCACCTACCTCGCGGTGGAACGGCTGGGCTTCCGCTACCTGCCCGGCCTCCAGAAGCTCTACCGGACCGCCATCTACTGGGGTCGGGAGACCTACGTGCCCGCCTTCACCTGGCAGCCGAAGATCCTCGCGCCCGTCCAGGCCATCGCCGAGGGCAACATCAAGAAGGGAATCAAGGACCCGGCACTGCGCGCCAAGGTCACCCCCGACTTCCAGATGGGCTGCAAGCGGATCCTGATCTCCAACACCTACTACCCCGCCCTGGCGCGCGAGAACGTCGAGGTCGTCACGGACCCGATCGCGCAGATCACCCCGACCGGCATCGTCACCCGTGGCGGCGTGGCCCGCGACGTCGACGTCCTGATCGTCGCCACCGGGTTCTTCACCACCGACCAGCCGATCGCGCACCACATCAAGGGCCGCGACGGAGTCACCTTGGGGTCGCTCTGGGCCGAGGACGGGATGGCGTCGTACAAGGGCACCACTGCGGCCGGCTTCCCCAACCTCTTCCAGATCGTCGGTGCCAACACCGGGCTCGGGCACTCGAGCATGGTGTTCATGATCGAGAGCCAGATCGCCTACATCCTCTCCGCCCTGGACCAGATGGACGCGCAAGGCATCGCCAGCGTGGAACCGACCCCCGAGGCCCAGGCCGCGTGGAACTCCGACATGCAGCGACGGATGCGACGCACGGTCTGGAGCACCGGCGGCTGCGCCAGCTGGTACCTGGACGAGCACGGCCGGAACACGACACTCTGGCCCCGGACCACGTTCGCCTTCCGCGGCCTGCTCCGCACCTTCGACCTCGAGAAGTACGTCGCCACCACCCGGTCCGACGCTGGCAGCAACAAGGAGAAAGTCGCATGAAGTCGCTCACCGACAAGGTCGTCGTCATCACCGGAGCAGGCTCCGGGATGGGACGTGAAATGGCCCTCAAGGCAGCCCGCGAAGGCGCCCTGCTCGCGATCTCCGACTGGAACGCCGAGGCGCTGGCCGAGACCGTCGACCTGGTGAAGGGTCTGGGTGCCGAGGTCCGCAGCGACGTCATCGACGTCTCGGACCGGGCCGCGATGGCCACCTGGGCGACCGCCGTCGCCGAGCAGTTCGGCCGGGTCAACATGGTCGTCAACAACGCCGGTGTCACCGTGACGGGCGACTTCGAAGAGATGTCCTACGAGGACTTCGACTGGATCGTCGGCGTCAACTTCCTCGGCGTCGTCAACGGCACCAAGGAGTTCCTGCCGCACCTGATCGCCTCCGGAGACGGTGCGCTGGTGAACATCTCCAGCCTCTTCGGCCTCATCTCGATGCCCGGCCAGACGGCGTACAACGCCACCAAGTACGCCGTCCGCGGCTTCACCGAGGCGCTCCGCGAGGAGATGCTGATCAACAAGCACCCGGTGACCGTCACCTGCATCCACCCCGGCGGGATCAAGACCGGCATCGCCCGCAACGGCCGCAAGACCGCCAGCCAGGACGCCGGCCGGCTCGACGAGTTCTTCGACAAGAGGCTCGCCCGGATGACCGCCGAGAAGGCCGCCGAGATCATCCTCGACAACGCTGTGAAGGGGAAGGCGCGGGTCCTGGTCGGCATCGACGCCCACGCGTTCCACCACTTCGCCAAGTGGACCGGTTCGGGCTACCAGGACATCGTCGCCCGGATCGCCCCGCTGACGATGCCCAAGCCGAAGAAGCACTGAGGTTTCGAGACAGGCGCCAGAGCGCCTTCCTCAACCACCCGGCTGGTTGAGGAAGGCCGGCACGGCCTGTCTCGAAACCAGAGACCTAGGGTTGGCGCTGTGACCGAACCCCGCACCGTTCGTGTGCTGACCCGGAAGTGGCCCGACGAACCGCACTGGGAGTTCGATGCCGTCCGCCTCGGCGCCGACGCGCACGGGCACTGGGTCGGCGTACCGAAGGGCACCTGGCTCTCCAAGCCCGGCAAGGGCTTCACCGCCTGGGCCGACCACGTGGTGCTGCTCCCCCACGACGCGTGGTGGGTAGCGACGATCTACGGGGACGACGAGGACCGCCCGGTGGACTTCTACGTCGACATGACCACGGCGTGCGTCTGGTCCGACGACGAGTCCGAGGTGCGCTGCGTCGACCTGGATCTCGACGTCATCCGCGAGACCGACGGACGGGTCTGGATCGACGACGAGGACGAGTTCGCCGAGCACCAGGTCACGCTCGGCTACCCCGACGAGGTGATCGCCGGTGCCCGCCGGGGTTGCGAGGAAGCACGCACCGCGATCCTGGCCTCCGCAGCGCCGTTCGACGGCAGCGCCCACGGCTGGATCGCGCGACTCCGGCGGCTGCGTCTCGACGGGCTCGACGACCGGTAGCAGTCAGAGGGTTCCGGTGTACGGGTCCCGGTCGGTGATGCAGTACGTCGCCCCGGCGGGGTCACGGAGCACCGTCCAGTGCTGCCGAGTCGCCTCGACCCGGGCCCCCAGCTCGCGGTGGCGGTCGGTCTCCGCGGCGCGGTCGGTCGTCGCGATATCCAGGTGCGCCCGCACCGGCCCCCGCCCGCGCTCGTCAGGCTCGGCGTCGAGCCGCTGGAGGAGGATCCTCAGCGGCATCGCCTCGGGCCGGACCAGGACGCGGAACTCGGGGCGGCTGCCCTGGACCAGCTCCCACCCCGTCGTCTCGGCCCAGAACGCGCACTCGGCGTCGTACACGGACGCGGGGATGTCCAGGCAGACCTGGTCGACCAGGCTGGCCTGACCCCCGGCCCAGATGCGCGGCAGCGGGCGGGTCCCCGCATCCCCCTCGTTGAGGCAGAAGGGCAGCCCGCCCGGCGACCGGGACGGCTCCAGGGTCCGGTCGGGTGCGTGCAGGTCCAGGTGGATGCCGGCCGGTCCGGACCCGATCTGCTGGAGCCGCAGGTAGGCGTCACCGTCCGGCGGCTCGAAGGTCGCGAACTCCCCGGCGGCTCCGCGGCTCCGCGAGAGCGTCGAGCCGGTCACCCCGGACCAGAACGCCGCCGATACCGCGCGCCGCGTCGCCGGCACGTCGAGGAAAGCGGTGATCCAGGCTGTCGTCACCCTGGCCATGCTTCCATGTGGAAGCATCGTCGTGTGGCCATCGACTTCGCGGAGTCCCCCCGTCCGACGCTCGGGGTCGAGTGGGAGTTCGCGCTCGTCGACCGCACCACCCGCGACCTGGTGAACGCGGCGTCCGAGCTGTTCGACCTGGTCTCCGAACGGCACGGGCACGAACCCCGGCTGCACAAGGAGCTGCTGCGCAACACCGTCGAGCTCACCACCGGGATCTGCGAGAGCGCCGACCAGGCGATCGCCGAGCTGGTCGAGATGCTGGCCAAGGTGACTCCGGTCGCCGCCGAGCTCGGCGTCGACCTGTTCAGCGCCGGCACCCACCCGTTCGCGGCCTGGTCCGACCAGCTGCTCACCCCCGGGCACCGCTACGAAGAGCTGATGGCCCGGACCCAGTGGTGGGGCCGGCAGATGCTCATCTGGGGTGTCCACGTGCACGTCGGGGTACGCCGGGACCAGGTGATCCCGATCGTCTCGGCGCTGCTCAACTGGTACCCGCACCTCCAGGCGCTCTCCGCGTCCTCACCGATCTGGGCGGGACACGACACCGGGTACGCCAGCAACCGGGCGATGATGTTCCAGCAGCTCCCGACCGCCGGGCTCCCGTTCCAGTTCCACACCTGGTCGGAGTTCGAGTCGTACGCCGAGGACCTGCTCACCACCGGGGTGATCGAGCAGATCGACGAGATCCGGTGGGACGTCCGGCCCGCGCCGCGGACCGGGACCGTCGAGGTGCGGATCTGCGACGGGGTCTCCACGCTGTGGGAGCTGCGGGCGCTGGTGGCGTTGACGCACTGCCTGGTGGTGGACCTGAGCGAGCGGCTCGACGCTGGTGAGACTCTCCCGACGTTGCCGCCCTGGCACGTGCAGGAGAACAAGTGGCGCGCGGCTCGCTACGGCCTCGACGCCTGGATCATCCTCGACGCCGCCTCCCACGAGGCGCTCCTCCGCGACGACCTGAAGGAGCTAGTCGACCGGTTGCTCCCGGTCGCCGAACGGCTGGGCTGCGCGGAGGACCTGGTCCTGGTCCACGAGATCACCCGGCTCGGGGCGTCGTACCAGCGCCAGCGGGCAGTCGCCGAGCAGACCGGCGGCGACCTGATCGCCGTGGTGGATGCGGTGGTGCGCGAACTCTAGGCCGCCCCGGGGGCCCGTGGCTACGCCGACCGGTCGCCTCCGCGACCGTGCAGCATCGTGATCAGCTTGCCCAGCTGCTCCTCGGCCTTCGGTGTCCGCTGGAACGTCGTCAGTGCGAGCAGCGGCTTCATCCGCTGCTTGGTGATCGCGTGCGCGTAGGTGAATTCCTTGAGGCCGTCGGGGCCGTGGATCCGGCCGAAACCGGAGTCGCCGACGCCACCGAACGGGAGCGAGGGCACGCCCGCGAACGTGATCACACCGTTGATCGCCGTCATCCCGACCCGGAGCCGCTCAGCGATCTGCATGCCGTGGGACTTGCTGAACACCGAGGAGCCCAGCGCGTACTTGGACGCGTTGGTCAGCGAGACCGCCTCGTCCATGTCCTTGACCTTGGTGACGGTCATCGTCGGCCCGAAGGTCTCCTCGGTGATCGCCGAGGACGTCTCCGGTACGTCGACCAGGATCACCGGCTGCACGAACCTGTCCCCGACCGACTCGGGACCACCGAGGACGGCCCGGCCCCCGCTGGCGAGCGCGTCGTCGATGTGCCGACGGATGATGTCGATCTGGCTCGGCATCGTGATCGGACCGATCTTGGCGTCCGGGTCGGCGGCCGCGTGGATCTCCTGGGTGCGGGCGACCACCTGGGCGAGGAAGTCGTCGTACACGCGCTCGTGCACGTAGACGCGCTCGACGCCGGCGCAGGTCTGCCCGGCGTTGGCGTTGGCACCCCAGACGGCGCCGTCGACGGCAGCCGCGATGTCCGCGTCCGCGTCGACGATCAGCGCATCCTTGCCACCGGCCTCGATCAGCACCGGGGTGAGCGTCTCCGATGCCGCTGCCATCACCCGCTTCCCGGTGGCCGTGGAGCCGGTGAAGGCGATCTTGTTCACCCCGGACCGGCAGAGCGCGGCACCGGTCTCCCCGAGGCCGGTGACCGTCTGGAAGACGGGCTGGTCGATCGCGGCGGCGAAGGTCTCGGCGAGCCAGACCCCGACGCCCGGGGTGTACTCGCTGGGCTTGAACACGACCGCGTTGCCCGCTGCCAGCGCGTAGGCGATCGACCCCATCGGGGTGAAGACCGGGTAGTTCCAGGGCCCGATGACGCCGACCACCCCGAGCGGCCGGTACTCCACGGTCGCCTTCTGGTTGGCCATCACCAACCCGCTGGGAACCCGGCGGCGCTTGAGGACCTTCTCCGCGTGTCCGGCCGCCCACGCCAGGTGGTCGATGGCCAGGGCGCACTCCAGCATCGCGTCGCCGTACGGCTTGCCGGTCTCGGCCTGCATCACCTCGGCTAGTTCGCCGACCCGGCGGGTCACTAGGCCCTTCCAGGCGTTCAACCGCTCCTTGCGCTCGGCGAAGGTGAGGGCGCCCCACCACTCAGCGGCGGTCCGGGCCCGGCCGACGGCTGCCTGGACGTCTTCGGCGCTCGCGATCGGGTGGGTGGCGACGACGGCGCCGGTCCGCGGGTCGAGCGAGTCGAAGGTCGACGCGGGACGGGTGCTGGTGGGATCCGTGATCGTCATAGCACGAAACTTACTCCGGCCACCCGTGCGAGCACAGGCCCGTCCACCTGCGCCCATGCTTCCCAAACGCCCCACGAGACGCAAGGATCACCGGGGGCTGCACCGCGCAGCCCGTAGGGGGTGCACCGTGGCCGTGACCATCGACCCGACGTCGCTCGGCTTCCTGCTGGCCGAGAACCGGAACCAGCCGATGCACGTCGCTGGCCTCCAGCTCTTCGAGCGACCGGCCGACGCAGGTCCGCACTTCGTCCGCGAGCTCTACGAGTCCGCCCTGGACACCGAGGAGGTCGCTCCGCTCTTCCGCAAGCACCCCAGTCGCGCCCTGGGCGGCTTGGGTCAGTGGATCTGGACTGATGACGACGACCTCGACATCGAGCACCACGTGCGGCACAGCGCGCTTCCCGAGCCCGGGCGGATCCGGGAGCTGCTCGAGCTGGTCTCGCGGCTGCACGGGCAGATGCTGGCCCGCGAGCGCCCGCTGTGGGAGGCGCACATCATCGAGGGGCTCGCCGACGGCCGGGTCGCGATGTACACCAAGCTCCACCACGCCCTGGTCGACGGCATCTCGGCGATGAAGCTGATGCAGAGCGTGCTGACCACCGACCCCGACCGCCGCAACATGCCGCTCCCCTTCGACGCCCGCGCCGTCCGCGCGAAGAAGCCCCGGGACGTGAGCGAGTAGGCCCTCGCCGAAGTGCCGATGGACGCGCTCCGTACCGCGTTCGGCCTCACCGCGGACGCCGCCGGGATGCCCGCTGCGCTGATCCGCACGCTGACCAAGGGTGTGCGCAACGAGGCGTCGGCGCTCTCCTTCTACGCACCGAAGTCGATGTTCAACGTGGACATCACCGGATCCCGGCGGTTCGCGGCCGACGACTGGCCGTTGGAGCGGATCCGGGCGATCTCGAAGGCGAGCCGGACCACCTTGAACGACGTGGTGCTCGCCATGTGCGGGGGCGCGGTACGCAACTACCTGATCGAGCTGGGCCAGCTCCCGGACACCTCGTTGGTCTCGATGGTCCCCGTCGGGCTGAAGTCCCGCGGGGCCGACTCCGAGGCCGGGGGTGGCGGCAACGCGGTCGGGTCGGTGATGGTGAAGCTCGGTACCGACCTGGCCGATCCGGCGGACCGTCTGGCAGCGATCCACGCGTCGATGAAGGCCGGCAAGCAGGCCCTGGAGTCGATGACCCCGAATCAGATCGTCGCGATGAGCGCCCTGGGCATGACGCCGTCGCTGATCATCCCGATGCTCCGGCTCAACGGGATCGTGCGACCGCCGTTCAACCTGATCATCTCCAACGTCCCCGGGCCGCGGAGCACCCAGTACCTGAACGGAGCCCGGCTGACCGGTACCTACCCGGTCTCGGTACCGATGCAGGGGATGGCGCTGAACATCACCTGCAACAGCTACGCCGACGACATGTGCTTCGGGCTGACCGGCTGCCGACGTACCGTTCCGCACCTGCAGCGGCTGCTGACCTTCCTCGACGAGGAGCTGGCCGCACTCGAGAACGCCACCGGCGTCGCCTGACGTCGAATTCGGCCGTAGGACCTTCGGCCACGCCAGAACCCGGGACTCGACCGGTCAGGGGGCCCGATTCAACGAGGTCAGGCGGCGGAGGCGACCACGGCGCCGGTGCGCGCGGGAACCCGCTCGACCGCGGACTCGGCCAGGATCCTGGCCTCCTCGATCGCCACCGTGTCGCTGACCTCGCGCAGCACCGCCGAGAGCGGCACGTCGAGGGCTTCGCAGAGCGACGCGAGGAGCTCGGAGGAGGCTTCCTTCTGGCCGCGCTCGATCTCGGAGATGTAGCCCAGGCTGATCCGGGCCTCGGAGGAGAGCTCGCGCAGAGTCATGCCGCGGCGCATGCGCTCACCGCGCAGTACGTCACCGAGTTGCCGACGGAACAGCACCATCTCAGCGATCCCCTCTCTGTGTTGCTGACCCAACGCTACCGGTAGGCCGGTTCTTCCCGAGGCGTTCTCCCTGAACGAGACGAGGTTTCTGACCGCTCATGACGCGGCTGCACCGACACGTCACTCTGAGACCCGCCGGTACCGACCACGCCGGTGCTCCAACGCATCGGCGTCCTCGAGCACCGCGAACGACTCCGCGACGCAGCTGACGAGCAACGACCAGCCTTCCGGCCGGGTGGACTCCACCCGGACCGACGCCCGACTCCTGCCCACCAGGGCGGGGCCGTACGTCGTCTGCTCCCACGTGCCCGAGGCGAACGCTCCGCCCGGGGCCGGCGCCGTGCCGGCGAAGGCCTCTGCCAGGTCCCGGTCGCCCCAGGTCAGCAGCTGGACCACGCCGAGACCGGTCCCGAGGAGCCGCTCGGTCAGGTCCGCGTCCGGGTCCAGCAGGCCGAGCAGCCGGGCCGGGTCCCCGTTCGCGACGAGCACCGAGGAGACCGTCAGGCCGGCTCGGTCCGCGCCCTCGCCGGCCGTCCACAGGGTGACTGCCCCGCCGAGCCGACCACGGAATCGGCGTACCGGGTCCGGCGGCTCGGCGAACGGGTGGGAGCTGTGGATCGTCACCGGACCGGGCCACCGCCCACGGTCAGGACGCCTTGGTCTCGGGCGAGTCGTCGCCCGGCTCGACACCGGGGTCGGACTCCTCGGCCGCTGGCTTCTCGGTGGCGGCCGCGCGGTCGGCGGCCTTGGCGGCGGCCTCCGCACGCTTCTGCTCCTCCTTGGCCCGACCGGCGTACATGTCGACGTACTCCTGGCCGGAGAGGCGCATGATCTCGTACATGATCTCGTCGGTGACCGACCGCAGGATGTAGCGGTCGTTCTCCAGACCCTCGTAGCGCTCGAAGTCCAGGGGCTTGCCGAAGCGGACCACCGGGCGGGTGAAGGAACCGAACTTCTTGCCCGGCGGCGCCACCACGTCGGTGCCGACGACGGCGACCGGGATGACCGGGACCCCCGTCTCCAGGGCCAACCGGGCGACCCCGGTCTTGCCGCGGTAGAGGCGCCCGTCGTGCGACCGGGTCCCCTCGGGGAAGATCCCGAAGAGGTCTCCGTCAGCGAGGATCGCTTTGGCCGAGCTCAACGCCCCTTCGGCGGCCGAGGCACCGGACCGGTCGATCGGGACCTGGCCGGCACCGGAGAAGAACTGCTTCTGGAACCAGCCCTTGATTCCCGGGGTGTTGAAGTACTCCGCCTTCGCCACGAACGTCACCCGACGAGAGAGCGTGAGCGGCATGAAGAGCCAGTCGGCGTAGGAGAGGTGGTTGCTGGCCAGGATCGCCGGGCCCTCGGCCGGGATGTTCTCCGCCCCCTCGGTGCGCGGACGGAACAGCACCCGCAGCAGCGGTCCGAGCGCGATGAATTTCAGGAACCAGTAGAACAACCCCCGACACCTCCTCGACGCTCCACGGGACACCCGCACCCTAGCCCCTCCACCACGCCCGTGAAACGATGGCCACGTCCCTTGATACGCCGGCGCGGACGTCGCGGTCCGGCCGCCTTCCACAACCCCCGAGCGAGGTCTCCCGTGTCCCTGGCCCCCCACGCCGAGCCGTTCTACGCCGACGGCACCCCGTACGCGTCCGGTCGTCGGGTCGGAGTGCTGCTGAGCCACGGTTTCACCGGGTCGCCGGCCTCGATGGTTCCGTGGGGACGGTTCCTCGCCGAGCGTGGGTACGCCGTCGCCGTACCGCGTCTGCCCGGGCACGGCACCACCTGGCAGGACATGGTCCCCACGCGGTACGAGGACTACTACGCCGCTCTCTCCGCGGAGCTCGACACCCTTGCGGCGCGCTGCGACGTGGTCGTGGTCTGCGGGCTCTCCATGGGCGGTTGCCTGGCGCTCACGCTCGCGGAGCGCAGGCCCGACGCCATGGCCGGCATCGTCATCGTCAACCCCGCGGTGGCCAGCACCAACAAGCAACTCCTGCTGCTGCCGTTGCTCAAGCACCTGGTCAAGGCGTTCCCGGCGATCGGGAACGACATCAAGAAGGAAGGCGTCGACGAGCACGCCTACGCGAAGACCCCGCTGAAGCCGCTGGCCTCGATGGTCACCGCCTGGAAGCAGATCCGCGCCGACCTCGGCAAGGTCACCGTCCCGGTGCTGCTGTTCCGGGCCCAGGACGACCACGTCGTCGACCCGTCCTCGGCCGCGATCATCCTGGCCGGAATCTCCTCCGCCGACGCCACCGAGCGGGTGCTGACCGAGAGCTACCACGTGGCCACGCTGGACAACGACGCCGAGCAGATCCTCACCGAGTCGCTGACGTTCATCGAACGGGTCACCTCACCGTGACCGGGCCGGAGGAGGACGCGCAACGGGCGCAGGAGGACGCCGAGTTCCTCAGCATCGTCGAGTCGTACGGCGACCGCCCGACCTTCCCCGACGACCCCGAGCCCGCGCCCGAGCCGGTCGTCGACCCGGGGGCGGTGCTGGAGGAGCCCGCTGAGCTCGCCCCGACGTGGGACGGGGAGGACGGTTACGTGCCCCCACCGGCACCCCCGGTCCCCCGCCCGCAGGGGGTCCGCGCGTTCGCGTGGTTCGGTCTCTTCGGCGTCCCGGTCCTGGTCCTGCTCAGCACGCTGCTGACCATCTCGCTGCCCTCGCCGCTGACGCTGCTGTTGCTCGCCTGGTTCGTCGGCGGCTTCGGCTACCTGGTCGCCACCATGCAGGGACCCGACGACCCCGACTCAGGTTGGGACGACGGCGCGGTCGTCTGAGCTCCGGACGCCGCCGGTGGCCGAGCAGGCGCACCGAGCACGCGGGCCGGCTGGGCCCGGCTGGCTAGAACTGGCGAGCGAGGTCGGCCGCGCCGATGAGGCCGGCTTCGTTGCCGAGCGCGGCGCGGGCGATCCGCGGCACCGGCCGGTGACCGAAACCGGTGACCGAGGACTCGAACGCCGCCACGATCCTCTCCATGTCGAGCCAGCGCGACTCGCTGACACCACCGCCGACGACGATCACGTCGGGATCGAGGACGGCGGTCAGGCTGCCCAGTCCCTCGCCGATCCAGGTGGCGAGCTCGGCGAAGCTCTGCAGCGCGGCCTGGTCGCCGCGGTCGGCGGCGGCCGAGACCATCGGGCCCTCGATGCCGTCCGGGTCTCCCCCGGCCAGCTCGAGCAGGGCCACCGCGCTCGACGGGTCGGCGAGAGCCAACTCGCGGGCTCGCACGGTCAGGCCTGTTCCGGACCCGTAGGCCTCCCAGCAGCCGTGCAGCCCGCACGCGCAGGGCCGGCCCCCGGGGACCACCCGCAGGTGGCCGAACTCGGCACCGACCCCGAAGCCGCCACGGAACACCTGTCCGTGCTCGGGGCCGCCGAGGACCAGCCCGCCGCCGATCCCGGTGCCGATGGTCGCCATCACCAGCGTGCGCGCACCCTGACCGGCTCCGAAGCGGTACTCCGCCCAGGCCGCCGCGTTGGCGTCGTTCTCGATCACGGCGGGCAGCCCGACGCGGTCGGCGACGAGCCGGCGCAGCGGTTCGTCGCGCCAGGCGAGGTTCGGAGCGAACATCACCTCGCTGCGCTCGAGGTCGATGAAGCCGGCGGCGGCGACACCGACGCCGCGGACGTCGTACTGGGCGGCGTACTCGGCCACCACCGCGGCGATCCCGTCAGCGATCGCGGCCGGGTGCTCGGCAGGCGACTCGCGGCGCGAGCTCGTCAGCACCGTCCCGTCCTCGGCCACGACCCCGGCGGCGATCTTGGTGCCGCCGACGTCGATACCCACGGTGAGGCTCATCGGCACCTGCGATCGGTCATGACTCCTCGTCCCAGGTGCCCGCGTCGAGGTCGATCTTCTCCACCGGCGAGCTCTTCGAGTCGGTCGGAACCTGGGTCGCCAGGACGCCTGCGGCGGCGTGCATCAGCGAGCTGGCGGCGATCGCGAGGTGCGCCTTGACCTCCGGGCTCGTCGAGCGGACTGCGGAGATGACCTGGCACAGCGGGCAGTACTTGCAGTCCTTCCCGTCGGTGGCGATGTGCTCGTTGACGTTGTGGAACGCGTCGGAGACGGCGCTCGCCGCCCCTGCCGCCGTACCGGCGTAGTCGGTGCCCTGGTCCTTCGCCCAACCGGAGAGTGCCGCGAACAGCTTCGCCGCTTCCTCGCCGACGTTGCCGATCGGCTCGCCGTTCGGGGCGGTGCGGAAATCGGCGTTCCCGGGCCCGGTCCCCCCCGGTCCGTTGGTACCCGCGTCGTCGTTCACGGCTGCTCCTCTGCTTCGTCGGTGTCGGTACGGAACCGGACCTGGAGGGAGCCCGCCTCCACCCGCGCGCCCGTCACGGTGTGCCGCGCCAGCGCGGCGGGCAGCGCCAGCAAGCGTCGGTAGGACCCGACCGTCACGACGAGCTCGTCACCGTGCCGGGCGAGGTCGACGTCCTCCTTCAACGCGAACGGCAGCGCGATCCGCAGGACTGCTCCGGACTCGGTCCGGCTGATCGTCATCGGACCCTCACCGACCGGGACGCAGAGCGGGTCGGTGCCGTCGTACGCCGCCTCGGCGAACTCCGCGAGCGCGTCGGCACCCATCGGTTCGCCCGGTTGGTACGACGAGGTCCAGATCGGCAGGTCGACGAAGGACTGGCGGACCTCGGCGAGCACCGCTTCCTGGGCCGTCACCCAGGCGTCCCGCCACGGATCGGCGCCCCCGCTCGGGAAGACCCGGTTGGCGATCACACCGTCGACCCGGTAGCCGTAGAGCGAGAGCGTGGTGAGTGACCGGCGGGCCTCGGCGACGACGACAGCCTCCGGGGTCAGCACCAACCGCACGCTGGCGTCCTTGTCGGTCAGGATCTGCTGGACCTCCTCGAGGTCGCGGTGCAGCCGCTCCACGGCCTCGAAGACCGAGTCCTCAGGCATCGGGACACCGGCCGCGCGAGTGAGCACCGGGCGCAGCGCCCGCATCACCCGGCGCTGGACGCCGAACATCCGGCTCATGTACCAGTTGAGGGCCTCGGGGAGGGCCAGCAGGCGCAACGTCTCCGCGGTCGGTGCGCAGTCGACGATGATCACGTCCCACGCGCCTGACAGGGCGTGCTCGCGGAGCTCGAGCAGCGCGAGCACTTCCTCCGCCCCGGGAATCACGGTCAGCTCCTCGGCCGTGATCGGGTCGACCCCGGCGGCGTCGAGGACCGACAGCAGGTAACCCTGGATGTCACCCCAGGAGCGTTCGAAGCGACGCTGGGCGTCGACCTGGTGGACCCACAGGTTCTCCGCGACCGGGGTCGGCTCGGCACCGATCGGACAGGCGAAGGCATCCCCGAGGGAGTGCGCCGCATCGGTGGAGAGCACCAGGGTGCGCTCGCCGCGACGTGCTGCGAGCGTGGCGGTCCCGGCTGCGGAGGTGGTCTTCCCGACGCCCCCCTTGCCCGTGAACAGGATGATCCGCACGCTCATGAGATCAACCCAGGGACTCGACGCGCTTCTTCAGACCCTTGAGAGCCGTGTCGATGATGACCTTCTCGGCCTTGCGCCGCAGCAGGCCGATCATCGGGATCGCGACGTCGACCGACAACTGGTAGGTCACCTGGGTTCCCGGTCCGGTCTCGACCAGCTCGTAGGACCCCTCCATCGCCCGGAGCATCCGCCCCTCGGCGAGGGTCCAGAGCAGGGTGTTCTCGCCGACGTACTGGTAGCGCAGCGTGTACGAGTCCTTGATCGGTGCGGCCTCGAGCTCGAAGTGGACCGTCTCGGCCCGACCGTCGGCGTCGCGGCTGACGACCTCGGCGGACTTCATCCCCTGGGCCCAGGCCGGGTACTCCTCGAAGTCGACGATCACCGCCATCACCCGGGCGGGAGCGGCATCGATCATGATGCTCGACGTGGTCTGTTCGGCCATGTCGAGGAGGCTATCGGATCTCGGAGACCCCCTAGTACCGTGCAGGTGGCGGATGAGCAGCAGGTCACACCCGCCAGGTCGCCCGGAACGTCGTCCGGGACGTCGTCCGGAACGTCGTCCGAACCATCCCCTCGAACACCAAGAGGAGCAGCGTGCGCGAGTACTCCACCCCCCTACAGGTCGCCGTCGAGAACACCGGGAACCTCACCGACGACGTGGTCCGGAACGGGGTCGAGCACCCGGAGGCGGTCGTCTTCGCACGGCGCATCGGGGACACGTGGAGCGACGTCAGCGCTGCTGCCTTCCTGGCCGAGGTCAGGGCGGTGGCGAAGGGTCTGATCGCTGCCGGGATCCAGGCCGGGGACCGGGTCGCCCTGCTCTCCCGGACCCGGTACGAGTGGACGCTCTTCGACTACGCGATCTGGTTCGCGGGTGCCGCGACGGTGCCGATCTACGAGACCTCCAGCGCCGAGCAGATCGAGTGGATCCTGGGCGACTCCGGCACCCGGGCGGTCGTGGCCGAGACCCAGGAGCACACGGGCAGGTTGAAGGAGATCCGCGACCGACTCGCCGAGGTCCACCACGTCTGGTCGATCGAGGAGAACGCCGTCGCGGTGCTGACCACTCTCGGGTCCGAGATCAGCGACGAGCAGCTCGAGGCCCGACGTACGACGAACGGTCCCGACGCGCTCGCCACCCTGATCTACACCTCGGGCACCACCGGGCGCCCCAAGGGCTGCATGCTCACCCATGGCAACTTCATGTTCGAGCTGACGGTGGCGGTCGACGAGCTCGACCTTCTCTTCGGCCCGGACGAGGACGGCGCCGCCCCCTCGACGCTGCTCTTCCTGCCGTTGGCCCACGTGTTCGCCCGGATCATCCAGGTCGGCTGCGTGAAGGCCCGGGTGCGGATGGGGCACTCCGCGGACATCAAGCACCTGCTCGACGACTTCGCGGCCTTCAAGCCGACCTTCATCCTCGCGGTGCCCCGGGTCTTCGAGAAGGTCTTCAACACCGCGTCCCTGCGTGCGGTGGCCGATGGCAAGGGGCGGGTCTTCAACCGGGCGGCCGACGTGGCGATGGCCTACTCGCGCGGCCTGGAGACCGGCAAGGTCGGCGTCGCCACCAAGGCCCAGCACGCCGTCTTCGAACGCCTCGTCTACGCGAAGCTCCGCGACGCACTCGGTGGGCACTGTCGGCACGCGGTCTCCGGGGGCGCCCCGCTGGGCGACCGCCTGGGCCACTTCTACCGCGGCATCGGCATCAACGTCCTCGAGGGCTACGGCCTGAGCGAGACGACCGCAGCGCTGTGCGTCAACCTGCCCTCGGCGCAGAAGGTCGGCACCGTTGGCCGCCCCGTCCAGGGCACCTCAGTCAGGGTCGCCGACGACGGCGAGCTGCTCTTCCGCGGCGGCCAGGTCTTCGCCGGTTACTGGAAGAACGACGAGGCCACCGCCGCGGCGCTCGACGGCGGCTGGTTCCACACCGGCGACGTCGGCGAGATCGATGACGAGGGCTTCGTCCGGATCACCGGGCGCAAGAAGGAGATCCTGGTGACTGCCGGCGGCAAGAACGTCGCCCCAGCCGTCCTCGAGGACCGGCTGCGCAGCCACCTGCTGATCGACCAGTGCATGGTGGTCGGCGACGGCCGCCCGTTCATCGGCGCGTTGATCACCCTGGACCGGGAGACGGTGGCGGACTGGGCCGAGCACCACGGCAAACCGACCGACATCGCCAAGCTCCTCGACGACCCCGAGCTGCACGCGGAGGTGGAGAGCGCCGTCGAGGAGGCCAACAAATCGGTCTCCAAGGCCGAGTCGATCCGCAAGTTCGTGGTGCTCCGCGACGAGTGGACCGAGGAGGGCGGCCAGCTGACGCCGAGCCTCAAGCTGAAGCGGAATGTCGTCATGCGGGACAACGTCGACGAGATCGAGGCCCTCTACTCCCGGTGACCCGGCTCGGAACGGCCTAGACAAGTCGTCGAGCATCCTGGGAACAATTGGTGTAAATTAGACAAATAGCCCTTTTGGGCTACGGCAAACGTGACAACTGGGTCATGTAATGCGGTCTGTGGTGCACAAGAGGTGACTATCGGGCAGAGTTTCCCTGCACCGGCACCGGAGGGTGTGCCGACTAGACACTTCGGTGCTCGTGCGCGTGACCACCGCCCCTGGCTCAGGCCCGGGACCTTGGTCACAGGGGGAGCACCACTGAAGGAGGGCTTCGGCCATGGACCGCAGAAGAATCCTTATCGTTGTCGCCGCGATCATCGCCGCCCTGGGAACGGCCTTGGTGTTCTTCTACGTCCAGGGTGCCGACAACCGCGCGAACGAGAAGTTCGACGCAGTCACCGTGCTCCGCGCGGTGAAGCCGATCAACCAGGGCGAGAAGGTCTCCGACGCTCAAGCAGCCGGCAAGATCGAGGTCGGCACCGTCGCGCGTGACCAGCTGCTTCCGGGCGCGCTCAACTCGCTCGCAGGCATCGAGAGCCAGCTGGCCCAGACGACGATCTTCCCCGGTGAGCAGATCATCGCCGCGAAGTTCGCCGCCACCATCGCGGCGTCCAACACCCTGACCATCCCGAAGGGCAAGATCGCGGTGTCGATCAACCTGACCGACACCGCCCGGGTCGCCGGCTTCGTCAATCCGGCCGACAAGGTCGCGATCTTCCTCACCACGCCGGAGACGTCCCGGTTGCTCCTCAACGACATCGAGGTGATCGCGGTGGGAACCACCACGGTGGTCGCAACCACCACGACGGATGCGACAGGGGCTCAGACCACCGAGCAACTGCCCCGTACGCTCTTCACATTGAGCGTCACGCAGGCGCAGGCCCAGAAGCTCCTCTACGCGAGCAGCGGCGGGGCGGCAGGCGGCGAGCTCGCGTTCGGTCTCCTCACCGAAGACTCGGTCGTGAAGCCCGGGCCGGGAGCGAACGCAGGCAACCTGTACCAAGGGCAGTGACCGCTCTTCCCTCCCACGAAAGGTAGCTACATGCCGGTCCTCGTCGAGAACGCCGCTGCTTGGGCGAGTGCCCTGGCGGCCGGCTTGCCCGCGGGCACGCAGGTCGTCGGCGCGGTTGCCCAGGTCGACAATTGGCTGGCACACCAGGACAGCGAGTACGCCGTTATCCTCGGCCCGAACACGGATCTCGCCGAGGCGATCGCCCTGGCCGAGCGCGTCCGGCTCGAACATCCGACCACCGGCATCGTGCTGCTGCGCCACGAGCTCACGGCGGAGGTCTTCCAGACCGCGATGCGCGCTGGGATCCCTGCGGTGATGGCCGCGAACGACGTGGACGGTATGGCCGCTGCCGTCGACCGCTGCCGCCAGACCTGGGAGGCGATCCGGGGTCCGGCCTCCACCGGCGACCGCGACGGCCAGGTCATCACGGTCTTCTCCCCCAAGGGCGGCGTCGGCAAGACCACCGTCGCGGTCAACCTGGCCGTCGCGCTGAGCAGCAGCGGTGCGGCCCGCGTCTGCGTCGTCGACCTGGACCTGGGTTTCGGTGACGTGGCGATCACCCTCCAACTGATCCCGGAGCACACCATCTCGGAGGCGGTCGATGCTGAGGAGCACCTGGATTTCGCCCTCCTCGAGACCTTGCTGACCCGGCACGAGAACTGCTCGATCCTGGCCGCGCCGACGCACCCGGACGGCAAGGACCGGATCGTGCCGAGCGTGGTACGCCGGATCCTGAAGATCCTGCGCCAGCACTTCGACTTCGTGGTCGTGGACACCGCGCCCGCGTTCGACGACCAGGTACTGAGCGCCTTCGAGGAGACCGACGAGTGCGTCATCGTGGCCTCGCTGGACGTCCCCACGATCAAGAACGTGAAGCTGGCGCTCGAGACGCTCGACGCGCTGAACCTGGTCGAGGGTCACCGCCACCTGGTGCTCAACCGGGCCGACGACGAGGTGGGGCTGACCCCCGCGAACGTCGAAAGCCTGTTGAAGATGCCGGTGACCACGGCGCTGCCGACGGCCTTCGCCGTTGCCAGCGCGACCAACCACGGGCGTCCGATCGTGCTCAGCCGGCCCGACCACGCTGTCAGCAAAGAGCTGAGCAAGCTGGCCCACCGGCTGAGCGCGAAGACCGGGAACGCCGCTTCGGCATCAGGCGCGGGAGTGGCGCCGAACGCGGACGCGGAGCAGAAAAGGCGCTTCGGGCGCCGTCGGAAGTAAACGGGGGGAACAGCAATGAGCGACTTCTCAGATCGACTCGCGGAGCTGATGCGCAGTACCGCGGGAGGCCAGACCTCACCGGAGGGCCGACCGCAGCCCGAGCGTGCCCCGGAGCCGCCCGCGGCCGCCACTGAGGAGGCGGAGCAGACGGCCGCGGCTCAGCCGCCACCTGCGCCGCCGGCCGCAGCGCCGGCCGCGCCCGCGCCACCGGCCGCAGCGCCGGAGCCGGCACAGCCGACACAGCCGACGGTTTCGTCGACCACGACTCCCCCGCCGTCCTCGATGCCGCCCAGCCAGGTCCCGTCCGCCGCGGCACCCCCGGCTCCCCAGACGTCGGGCGCGGAGGCACCCCCGGCCGGTGCCCGCGTCGCCGCGACCCCGAACCGGACGACCCCGAACAAGGGCCGCTTCGACGACCTCAAGGAGAGCGTCCACGAGGGTCTCCTCGTCCAGCTCGGCCCCAAGCTGTACGACGCCAACTTGAGCCCGACCGAGCTCGAGTCGATGGTCCGCCAGGCGCTGGCCGACGTGATCGCGGCGAGCGACCGACCGCTGACCGCCAACGACCGGCAACGGATCACCCAGGAGATCGCCGACGACATCCTCGGCTACGGTCCGCTCGAGCCGTACCTCCGCGACGACTCGGTGGCCGAGGTCATGGTCAACGGTCCGTTCAACATCTGGCTGGAGCGCAAGGGCCGACTCGAGCGGGTCGAAGGCACCTTCACCGACGAGGCCCACCTGCGCCGGACGATCGACAAGATCGTTTCCCGGATCGGTCGTCGGATCGACGAAGCCTCCCCGATGGTCGATGCCCGGCTCCCCGACGGCAGCCGAGTCAACGCCGTGGTACCGCCGCTGGCCATCGACGGCAGCTCGCTCACCATTCGCAAGTTCGCCCGCGACCCGCTCACCGCCGAGCACCTGATCGACTTCGGCACCATGACGCGGAAGACCGCGGACTTCCTCGACGCCTGCGTCCGGGGCCGTCTCAACGTGATCGTGTCCGGCGGTACCGGTGCCGGCAAGACGACCACGCTGAACGTGCTCTCCGCGTTCATCCCGGGCGACGAACGGATCGTCACCATCGAGGACGCCGCCGAGCTCCAGCTCCGGCAGGAGCACGTGGTCCGGCTGGAGTCACGACCCTCGAACATCGAGGGCAAGGGCGAGGTCAGCATCCGCGACCTGGTCCGGAACTCGTTGCGTATGCGGCCCGACCGGATCGTTGTCGGTGAGGTCCGTGACGCCTCGGCGCTGGACATGCTCCAGGCGATGAACACCGGTCACGACGGGTCGATCTGTACGGTCCACTCCAACGGACCGCGCGACACCCTGGCTCGCCTGGAGACCCTGGTGCTGATGGCCGGCATGGACCTGCCGATGCGGGCCATCCGCGAGCAGGTCGCCTCCGCGGTGGACCTCATCGTGCACCAGTCGCGTCTCAAGGACGGCTCCCGCCGGATCACTCACGTCACCGAGGTGGAGCGGATGGAGGGTGACGTGATCACCCTGCAGGACATCTTCCTGTTCAACCACGACGCCGGCTTCGACCACGAGGGACGCAGCCTGGGTTCACTCCAGGCCACC
The DNA here is from genome assembly GCA_041618295.1 of Marmoricola sp. Lineage (GTDB taxonomy): Bacteria > Actinomycetota > Actinomycetes > Propionibacteriales > Nocardioidaceae > Marmoricola. Next base: position 30,246 of record JBFJNH010000002.1, on the reverse strand, counting down.
GGCCTGCGCCCGAAGTTCCTGGAGAAGATGGCGTTCTCCAACGTCACCGTGGACCCGCGGACCTTCATCCCGGAGTCGATGTGAACCCGATCGCCCGGCGACTCGCGCTGGCCGCTGCATCGGCGGTCGCGGCGGTCGCGCTGCTGCCAGCGGGTACGGCGTACGCAGCCGAAGGGGCGACGATCGACGCCTCGGAGGCCAAGGACGGCGCCCTCCAGATGCTCGTCTCCGTCCCGGGCGAGGAGACCATCGACCTCGACTCGGTGACGGTCAGCATCGACGGCACCAGGGTCGAGGCCACCGCGACCTCCTCGGACCAGACCGACGCCATCCAGCGGACCGCGGTGCTCGCCATCGACACCAGCTTCAGCATGCGGGGAGGCCGGATCAGCGCGGCCACACGGGCCGCACTCGCGTTCCTCGACGTCGTGCCGGCGAACGTGCGGGTCGGCGTCGTGACCTTCGACGTCGGGGTCAACGTCGTGCAGCAGCCGAGCCTGGACCGGGAAGCATCCCGCACCGTCCTGAACAACCTCGAGCTCGGCGCTGACACGGCACTCTACGAGGGCGTAGCAGGAGCGATCGACGCCACCGGAGGCGACAACGGACAGCGCCAGGTCCTGGTGCTCTCCGACGGGCGCGACAGCACCGACTCCGAGCTGGCACCCGTCCTCGCCAAGATCAAGCAGTCCGGGGTCAAGGTCGACGTGGTCGCACTGGACCAGGGCGCGCAGGCGCCGCAACCGCTGGTCGACATGGCCGATGCCGGCAAGGGCACCGTCGTCGCCGCAGGTGCCGGAGAACTGGAGGCCGTCTTCGCCGATCAGGCCGAGACGATCAGCCGCCAGGTCCTGGTGAGCGCTGCCGTCCCGCCGGGTCAGACCGCCCCGGACGCCAACGTCACGGTGGCACTCGACTCGGGCGACACGACGTACGAGACCTCGGCGCTGCTGTCGGTTGCCGGAGCGATCACCCCAGATCAGCCGGTCACGCCGGCCGTCCTCCCCGCCGTCGACAACAGCACCTTCGACGTCCCGAAGGAGGTCATGTACGGCGCCCTCGCCGCGATGGGCCTGGGCGTGATCGTGCTGTTCACCGCGGTCTTCGCCAGCGGCGGAGGCGACAAGGGGACGAACCTCGCCGCCCAGCTCGAGGCGTACGGCGCTACGGCCTCAACCAGCGCACGTGCCCGCGCGCAGGTGAAGTCGCAGGCCAGCGACTTCACCGGACTCGCCCAACAGGCCCGCCAGGCCGCCGAATCGATGCTGGCCACCAACAAGGGTTTCGAGGCACGGGTGGCGGACCGGCTCGAGGGCGCCGGGATGGCACTGAAGGCCTCCGAGTGGCTGCTCCTGCACCTCGCCATCGCCTTCCTCTCCGGACTCTTCGGACTCCTGGTGACCGCAGGCAACCCCATCGGCCTGGTGCTCTTCCTGGCTCTCGGCGCCATCGGCCCCTGGCTCTACCTGTCGATCAAACGCACGAACCGGCTGAAGGCCTTCGACACCAATCTCGCCGACACCCTCCAGCTGATGGCGGGCAGTCTCTCGGCCGGCCTTTCGCTCGCCCAGTCCATGGACACCATCGTCCGCGAGGGCACCGAGCCCATCACCTCCGAGTTCAAGCGCGTGATCGCCGAAGCTCGCCTCGGCGTCACCATCGAAGACGCCCTGGACGGGGTGGCGGTGCGGATGCAGAGCAAGGACTTCACCTGGGTCGTCATGGCTATCCGGATCCAGCGCGAGGTCGGCGGAAACCTGGCCGAGCTGCTGCTGAAGGTTGCCGAGACCCTGCGCGAACGGGAGTACATCCGCCGTCACGTGCGCGCACTCTCCGCCGAGGGCCGGCTCTCCTGCTGGATCCTGGGCGGACTTCCGCCGGGGTTCCTCGCCTATCTCACGCTCACCCAGGGTGACTACGTCGAGCCGATGTTCACCACGCCGATCGGCTGGTTGATGCTGGGAGGCATGGCGATCCTGCTGACGGTGGGCATCATCTGGATGATGAAGGTCGCGAAGGTGGAGATCTGAGATGAGTACCGGAATCATGGTCGCGGGTATCGCGCTGATCTTCGTGGCACTGCTGATCGTGGTGATCGCGGTCGCCCTCTCCCCGCGGGGAACAGTCGGCGTCAATCGATCGATCGCGGTCCTCGAAGCACTCACCGCCGCGCCCGAGGAGCTCAAGCGGGACCTGGAGGCGCCTTTCGGCGACCGGGTCCTCGTTCCCCTGCTCAACCGGGCCCAGGGTCTCGGACGCCGACTGACTCCCGCGGACGCGAACGAGCGGATCCACGTCAAGCTCGAACGTGCGGGAAACCCGCCCGGGTGGACGGCAGACCGGGTGAGCGCGGGCAAGGTCGTCGGGTTCTTCGGAGCCCTGCTCCTCTCGCTGCTTCTTTCCCTGGCGATGGGCCTCGCGTTCCTGCCGACCCTCGGGTTCGTGGTAGCAGCCTCGGTCGCCGGCTACATGGCACCGAACATGTACCTCTACCAGCGCGCATACGAACGGGCCGAGCTGCTCCAGCGCGCGCTCCCGGATGCCATCGACCTGCTCACCATCTCGGTGGAGTCCGGTCTGGGTTTCGACGCGGCTATCGCCCAGGTGGCTCGCAATACCGAAGGTCCGCTCTCGGAAGAGTTCGCGCGGATGCTCCAGGAGATGCAGCTCGGCCGCGGACGCACTGACGCCCTGAGGAACTTGGGCGAGCGCACCGACCTGCCCGATCTACGTGCCTTCGTGAGCGCCATGGTCCAAGCCGACTCGTTCGGCATCCCGGTTGCCCAGGTGCTCCGCGTCCAATCCGCCGAGATCCGCGTCAAACGGCGTCAGTGGGCCGAGGAGATGGCCCAGAAGGTCCCCGTCAAGATCCTGGTTCCGCTGATCTTCTGCATCCTTCCCTGTCTGTTCATCGCAGTTCTCGGGCCGGCCGGAATCTCGATCATGGACAACTTCAGCGGCACCATTCAGTGACCGAATCGCGGCGGGTCGCGGCGGCGGCCAGGGTTTTCACTCTCGTCGCGATCGGCTCAGCAGCCCTGGTCGGTGACGTCGAGACCAGGGGCGTGCTCTGGGTAGCCATCCTTGCCACCGTCGCGGGCATCGTCTCGGCGACCCGAAAGGTCCCCGAGACCGTCCTGGTGATGATCGAGGGTTCGTCGACCGCAGTACTCGCTGTCTGGGCCTTCCCCGTGGGGTACGAAGCCGCGCTCCCCTACCTGGCAACCCCCGCCTTGATCGCGGGTATCGCCGGCGGGCGACGAGCTGTCGGGCTCACCCTGACGGCCGAGGTCAGTGCGATCAGCATCAGCTCGTGGCTCATCCTGGGCCGCTACGAGCCGGAGATGGCGGGCGGGGTCCTCACCTGGCTTGCCACTGGCCTGGGACTGGGACTCCTCGGGACCATCACGCGCCGTTACGTCTCCCAAGCCGGGATGGATGCCTCCTACCGGAGCGCTCTGGACCTGATCCGCCAGCTCCACGCGCTGTCGGGGCGGCTGACGTCCGGACTCGACCCGGTCGACATCGCCGACCAAGCCATCCAGATCGTCGTCGAGGAGATCGTGATCAGCCAGGCCGTGGTGGTGCTGCGTCAGGGTGGCGCGTTCACCCCGCTGCGGTTCGCCGACGGCTCGATGAACTACCGGCTCGACACCGCCGAGCACCTCCTGCGCACCGCCTGGCAGTCCAGGCGTCCCGCGATTGGCGGACAGCGGATCGCCCTCCCGATGGCAACGGAGACCGACCGGGTCGCGGTCATCCTGGTCGAGTGCCCGACGATGCCGTCGAAGAAGTCGCTGGACCGGATCATGGAACAGCTCGAGACCGTGACCGTTCGCCTCAACGCTGCGCTGCTGTTCACCAGCGTCCGGGAGTCGGCTACCAGCGAGGAGCGACACCGGTTGGCCCGCGAGGTGCACGACGGCGTCGCCCAGGACGTTGCCTCCCTCGGCTACCTCGTCGACAACATCGCCGCCTCCGCGACCACCGAGGAACAGCGGCACGACATCGCCCGGCTCCGCAAGGAGGTCACCCGGGTGGTCGCAGAGCTGCGCAACTCGGTCTTCGACCTGCGCAACGAGACGGGCGCCGGGCAAGGCCTGGGCCAGAGCATCGCCTCGTTCGCCCGGCACGTCGGCTCGCACTCGCCCTTCACCGTGCACGTGACCCTCGACGAGTCCTCGGTGCGGCTCCGCCCTCGGGTCGAGTCGGAGCTGCTCCGGATCGCGCAAGAGGCGATCAACAACGCTCGTCGGCACTCCGGGGGCGAGAACCTCTGGATCAGCGTCAAGGTTCAGCCACCGCGGGCCGAGATCGAGATCCTCGACGACGGAGACGGCCTCGGCCCAGGACGAGCCGACTCGCACGGGCTGCGCATCATGCGTGAGCGAGCCGACCGGGTCGGTGCGGACCTCGTCATCGCCTCCCCCGCCGACGGAGACCGGGGGACCCGGATCTCACTGCGCCTCGAGTGACCCCGGGAATCAGCCGCGAACCACCCACCGACTCGCTACATTGAGGCCTGCGAAGGAGGCAGGGATGACCACTTCGGTACTGCTCGTGGACGACCATGAGCTGATCCGTCAGGGCCTGGCGGGGGCTTTCAACCGTGACGCCGCGTTCAACGTCGTCGGTCAATCCGGGACCATCTCTGACGCGATGAACCTTGCCCAGGAGCTCGAACCGGACGTGCTCGTCGTCGACCTCCAACTCCCGGACGGCTCCGGCCTCGACCTCGTGCGCGCCCTGCGCAAGGAGCGGAAGGACGTGGGGCTCGTCGTCCTGACGATGTACGCCGGCGACGAACAGATCTTCGCCGCCATGGACGCCGGGGCCTCGGCGTTCGTCGGGAAGGACGCACCCAGCGGCGAGGTCGTGGCCGCAGCCCGGCACGCCGCCGTCGCCCCGCTCAGCTTCACCTGTGCGGGGCTGCCCGAAGCGATGGTGCGGCGGATGTCCTCGACCAGCCCGCGGCTGTCCGACCGGGAACGGCAGGTCCTGGACCTGCTCGCTGACGGCCTGGGCGTTGCCGCGATCGCAACCCGGCTCTACATCAGCGAGTCCACGGCGAAGACGCACATCGCCAAGGTCTACGAGAAGCTGGGTGCCTCCAACCGCGCCCAGGCGCTGGTGGCTGCGATGCGGTCCGGTTTGATCACCGCCAACGGTCCCTAGTTCGCGCACCGGTCTGCCTCGGAGTAGTCCAAAAGGACTACTCCGTTCAGACCGACTTCCCGATGCTGGGAATCTGTGCAAATAGGACACTGGAGTGGTTCGGCGACCGCCGTCCACACCTTTGAGTTCCCAAGGGGAAGGAACCCTCATGCTCGAGTTCTTCCGCAACGTCATCTCCAAGCGCGACGAGGACGGCGCCTCCGCTGTTGAGTACGGCCTGCTGGTCGCCGGCATCGCCGCGCTGATCGTCGCCGTCGTGTTCATCTTCGGCGGCATGGTCCGCGACGTCTTCCAGGGCACCTGCGACGAGATCGACGGCAGCCTGGCCGGCTCGGTCGGCGCCGGCGTCAGCTGCTGATCGTTTCGAAGCCGACTCGGTCGGAGTTCCTCTGACCGGGTCGGTTTCTGCAGTTTTCTCGGTCGCTTTCTTCGGGGGGGAATTCCATGTTCCATGACGTGCGCACGGACGACGAAGCGGGAGCCTCCGCGGTCGAGTACGGCCTGCTGGTCGCCGGCATCGCTGCTCTGGTGGTCGCGGCGGTCTTCATCTTCGGAGGAATGGTCAACGACATCTTCGGCGGCACCTGCGACCAGATCGACGCCGAGGCCGTCGCGAACTCGGTCCCGCTGGCCGTGAGTTGCCCCTAGGCAACCACGGCCTGCGGGTACGAGCAACAGACTTGCCGGAAGGTTGTCCGAGCGCTCCTCGGACGCACCTGCCTCAACCATTCCGCCACGTCAGTCCGGTGCCACCACGAGCTCGGCCAGGCCGATCCGTTGCAGCACGGTGGGGTGCGACCCGAACCAGAACTGACTGATCCGGGGCGGCGTCGGGTCGGCGAGCGAGCGCACCGCGAGCTGTCTCTGCATCGCGGTGAACGTCGACAGGTCACCGGTCGCGGACAACGCCGCCCGATCGGCCCGCGCTTCGACCGCGCGACTGATCGTGTTCTCCACCGGACTGGCCAGGAACGCGCCCACTGCCGACAGGGCCAGCACCAGCGGCACCACCCGGGGGTCGGCAGGGTTCTCCGCCCCAGCTCTGTCCAGCAGCCGGCGCCGCCGCAGCAGAACGCCCAGCAGGCCGACGCCGGCAGCCACTCCCACGGCACTGAGACCCGTACCGAGCAGCACATCGTGGTACTTGGCGTGCCCGAGCTCGTGCGCCACGATCATCCGGATCTCAGGCTCGCTCAGGCTCTCCAGGAGCGTGTCGTAGACGACCACCCGCCGGGTGCTCCCGAATCCGGAGACGTAGGCGTTCAGAGTCGTCGTACGTCGGGATGCGTCGGCGACCAGGACGTCGTCGATCCGAACCCTCTCGGCGTCGGCGAGCGCGAGGATGTCCGTGCGGAGCTGGCCGGCCGGTAGCGATGCGAAGTCGTTCGACAGCGGCTCGATCAGGACCGGGTAGACGTACGACCCGAGCATCGTGAGCCCGGCTGCCAGGCCCGCCGCCCACGCCGGCCAGCTCCGGGGGGCCCGCCGTGCCAGTGCCAGGACGGCCGCGACACCGATAGCGGTGAACGCCCAGAGGGTGAGGAACGAGATCGCCTGATCGGTCGCCCACCCGCTCCACGCCTGCCTGCTCAGCCCCTCGTCGCGACGCAGGCCATGGGCCCGCGCGGCCAACGGCAGCGCGCTGACGGTGCCCAAGAGCGTGACGAGCCCGACTCCCCCGACTACCTTGACCAGCCACGGTCCGGGGATCCGCCCGATCATCCGGGCACCGGCCGTCGTGAGACCGAGCCAGAGCGCCACGACCAGGCCGACGACGATGTTGCCCCACCCGGAGATCCGCATCGACCACGCGAATCCCTCGGCACGGTCGATCTCCGCAGTGGTCAGGACCGACCCGGCCGGCACCGCACGCACCTGCCCGCCGGGGAACCAGTCCCACGGGACCAGTACCGCGGCAAGCGCCACGAACAGGACTCCTGCGACGACGACGGTCCCGGCCCCGATCCTGAGGTCGGGGTTCTGGTCGTCACGCATGCCCTCAGCCTGCCAGGTCGGCCGCAAGCTTCCGCAGATCGGCGCTCCAGGCGCGCACGAATGCTTCCTCGGTGGTCCCGAGGACCCGGCGGAACGCCTCGGCGGCGGCCGTTCCACCGGCGACGGCCCGGTAGAACACGACCAGCTTCTCCTCGCCGTACCGCTGAGCGATGAACCGGTTGGCCAGCCAGGCCTCCTCGTACGTCGCCCCGAGGCCGGGCGACGTCGGGGCCAGGTCGTCGGCCGTCGGCAGTCGGCTCGGAGGGCCGTCCCGGCGTACCTCCGCGAGGATCTGCGCGGCAGCGGTCCTGACGGGGATACCCGAACGCACCAGCGCGACGTAGTCGGCGAAGCCTTCGAGCAACCACCCCGGTACCGCGGCGGTCGTCCCGGCGGTCGCGACGTGGGTGGACTCGTGGCTGATCACGACCTGGGCGGCTCGGGGACCAAGCGGCTCGAAGACTGCCGGGTTGATGAAGACGTGCACCGGCGAGTTCCGCTCCACGGACCCGTCGACCGCTGCCGTGACGGCAGCGATGTTCGCGTACCGCTCCTGAGGTGCGTCGAGAGCCTCGGCGAGCCCTCGCGGGCTGGCCGGGACCTCGATCACCAGACGCCCGGTCCACTCGGGGAGCACCGCTGCGACGTCGGCGATCGCTCGGGTCGCCATCTGTGCGTAGCGGGCGGCCTCGCCCGCTCGTGCGACCACCAGGGTGCGGCCCTCGGTGAGAACCGTGACCGGGCCGGTGAGCCAGAGCGGGGTCCGCCCGCCGACTCCCCCGATACCGGCGATGAGCTGCCCGTCGGCACCGGGCACGAAGGTCATCGGCGTCTCGACCTCGGTGATCCGCTCGTCCCACCCGCGGATCCGGTAGGCGACCGCGACGGTCCCGATCCAGGCGCGCTGACCGAGGTCCTGACGCTCCCGAGACGAGACCGAGGATCGGTCCTCGACGAAACGGAGCGACACGTCGACGAGGTCCAGGGCAGCGACGTTCTCGACCGCGTCGCCCAGCAGGTCAGCAGTTCCGGCAGTTCCCACAGCGGCCGCAGCAGAGCGGTCGCCGCTGCGCAGGGCCTCGTTGAAGGCCGCGACCGTCGTGCGCGCAGCGGCCGCGCGGGCGACCTCCGTGGCCGCGGTCGCGGTCGGCGGCGCGATGCTGGTGTCGCGCGAGCACGCGGGGCCGGAGACGAGCAGCGTCGCCACCACGAGAACGGTGGCGACGGAGCGGCGTCGGGACCCGGCCGGGGGCCCGAAGCGGCGATCAGCCAGGGCGGACCGCACCGGAGTACGGCATCGAGTGCAGCCGGCTGACCTTGACGCCGGCACGCGGGTTCTGAGCATCGACGATCAGGCCGTTACCGATGTAGATCCCCACGTGGCTGACCGGGCTGTAGTAGAAGACCAGGTCACCGGGGATGAGCTCGCTCTCGGAGACGCGCATCCCGGAGCCCATCTGCGACGCCGAGGAGTGCGGCAGCGAGACGCCAGCAGCACCCCAGGCCCGCATCGTCAGACCGGAGCAGTCGAACGAGTTCGGACCGGCGGCGCCGTAGACGTACCGCTTGCCGACCTGGGCCATCGCGTACTTGACCGCGGCAGCCGCGCGACCGCTGGCCTCGACCTTCGGCAGCGGGCCCGAGTACTCGCGCCCGGAGCTCTGGGCGTAGGTGCGCACGAACGCAGCGCGCTGGCGCGATTCCAGACGGTCGAGCAGGGCCTGCGCCTCGGCCGCCTTGGCCTGGATCGTCGTCTTCTCGGCGGCCATCTGCCGGGCGAGGTCGGTCAGGCGGCGCGACTCGGCAGCGACGGCCTTCTGGCGCAGCTCCAGGCGCTCGAGCTGGGTGCTGTAGTCCGCCATCACCTCGCCGCGCTGGCTGTAGTAGGAGGACACGGCGTTGAGGTTGTCGAGGAACGCGTCGGGGTCATCGGAGAGGACCACCTGCGACGTGGTCGAGAGCGCGCTGCCCTGGTACTGCTCGACGACCATCTGGGCGACCTGGTCGCGCATCGCGTCGACGAGCTTCTGCTGGCGGGCGAGGTCCGTCTTGAGCGCGGACGTCGTGGTCCGGATGGCGGCGACCTTGACCCTGGCCTCGTTGTAGCGCTCGGAGGCGACCTCGGCCTCGTGGTCGAGCTTCTCGACCTGCTTCTTGACCGTCTTGAGGTCCGGCTTCGCGCTCGCCTGGGGGCCGGCAAGGCCGATTCCGACGGTCACCAGCGCGGTCAACAGGGCGATCAGGGTCGCCACGACGGTGGCGGTGCTTCTCCGGCCGTGGAGCACGAGCGGACGGTCTCCTCTTTGTCGAACGTCTACCAGGTGAGCTGACGGATTCGGGCGCAAAGTTCGCCCTACCAACGCATCGCGGTCACCTGGTGACTGCGCTGCGCCGGATTCACCCCGATGGAAACGTGGTTCCCCGGCTCCGGTCCGCGCTTTCCGAGACAGCACGGCGCCGGATTAGACGCGATCCCTGAGCAACCCGGTCAGTCGCTCGTGCAGGGATCTGAGTGACGACAGTAAGGGACCTGCCGCGAGCGGCCAAACCCGTGCGGCATGTCGCGCCTGTGTTTCCGGACACGCCTGTCACAGCAGTCACATCAGCCTCTTGAATCCCACCCGTCACGCCGACTCGATGGCCTTCTGCCCGATCGGCGTGACCATCCGCAGCGGCGGGACCAGGCCCGAATCGGCCAGGACCTCCAAGGCCCGTTGCTCCTCGGTGTCGAAGCTCAGCTCGGGCGGTGGGCCCAGCAGGACCGTCACCACGCAGTCGTGGCACGACAGCCCCCGCACCAGGCAGGTGTCGCAATCGACGCGAACGCTCATTCCGACCACTCTCCTCCTGCCCGTGGATACGGGCTGAGGAGACTTTGGCAGGGACTACCGACACACGCGTCCCGGTGGTCGAGCCGGGTTCCGGTGGTCGAGCCGCGTCTCGGTGGTCGAGCCTGTCGAGACCTACGCCCCCGGCGAGGACGCCACGTCGGCGTCGTTGCGGTCGACGAGCTCGATCGCGTCAGCCCGACCGCACCAGCGGCAGGTCACCGACTCGACGATCTCCTCGCGCAGCTCGGTCTGCTCGACCTGGTGGTCCCCGGCGAGGTCGAAGTGCCAGAACTCCGTCGTACGACGGGTACGCGCGACGTCGAACCGCGTCAGGTTGCCGCAGCCCCCGCAGCGCCAGCGCTGGTGGGACTCGGGAAGGGCGACACTCACGATCTCTCCTCGGAACACTCGGAACTCGCCCCACCCTAGTCTGCGCGTCGCACCGAATGTGTCGGCGGCCTTTCCTACCGTCGGACCATGAGCACGACCCACCTCGCGACACCGGCCGGCGTACCCGGCGCCGTCGAGGGTGGGCGCTGGGCCAGCCAGATGAGCTTCGACGAGCTCGGGCGTCCCCTGCGCGACCTGACCTTCTGCGTCGTCGACCTGGAGACCACCGGTGCCGCGGTGTCGCAAGGCTCGATGATCACCGAGATCGGCGCGGTCAAGGTCCGCGGGGGCGAGGTCCTCGGCGAGTTCCAGACCCTGGTCAACCCGCACGCCGAGATCCCGCCGTTCATCGCGGTCCTGACCGGGATCACCAACTCCATGGTCGCGCAGGCGCCGCCGATCGACGTCGTCCTGCCGTCGTTCCTCGAGTTCGCGCGCGGCTGCGTCCTGGTCGCTCACAACGCACCCTTCGACGTCGGCTTCCTCAAGCACTTCAGCGAGACGTTGGGGCACCCGTGGCCGGCGTTCGAGGTCCTCGACACCGCGCGGCTCGCCCGTCGGGTGGTCACCCGCGACGACGCCCCCAACTGCAAGCTCAGTTCCTTGGCCGTGGCCTTCGGGTCCACGACGACCCCGAACCACCGCGCTCTCGAGGACGCCCGCGCCACCGTCGACGTGCTGCACGGGCTGTTCGAGCGCCTCGGCAGCCTCGGTGTCCACACCCTCGAAGAGCTCCAGACGTTCAGCTCCCGGGTCACCAGTGCGCAGCGTCGCAAGCGCCACCTCGCCGAAGACCTGCCGCACGCCCCCGGTGTCTACCTCTTCCGCGACGACCGCGACCGGGTCCTGTACGTCGGCACCTCGCGCGACCTGCGCACCCGGGTCCGGTCGTACTTCACCGCGTCGGAGACACGCTCCCGGATAGGCGAGATGGTCGGGCTCGCGACCCGGGTCGACGGCATCGAGTGCGCCACCCCTTTGGAGGCCTCGGTCCGCGAGCTACGGCTGATCGCCCTGCACAAGCCTCGCTACAACCGCCGCAGCAGGTTCCCGGAGAAGGTGCACTGGCTCAAGCTGACCAACGAGGCGTGGCCCCGCCTCTCCCTGGTCCGCCAGGTGCTCGACGACGACGCCGACTACCTCGGCCCGTTCTCCTCCCGCAAGCGGGCCGAGAAGACCTTGGCCGCACTGCACGAGACCTTCCCGGTCCGCCAGTGCAGCGACAAGCTCCCGCTCGCCCCGACCAAGACAGCCTGCGTGCTCGCGGAGATGGACCGCTGCTTCGCCCCCTGCGACGGCAGCGTCGACCTCGACACCTACGCGCTGATGGTCGCCGACCTCCGCGACAACCTCAACGCTCGCGCCGACGAGGTGGTCGAGGCGATCTCGGTCAGGATGGATGCACTGAGCGCGGAGGAGCGGTTCGAGGACGCCGGCGTCCACCGCGACCGGCTCGCCGCCTTCGTCCGGGCGGCGTCGCGGACCCAGCGCCTTCGCGCGCTCACCCGATGCTCCGAGATCGTGGCCGCCCGTCGCGAGGACGACGGCCGCTGGGCCGTCCACGTCGTACGTCACGGGCGCTTGGCCGGCGCCGGGGTGATCCCGGTCGACGCGCACGCCGGCTCCTTCGTCGAGCAGTTGCGCGCCTCGTCGGAGTCCGTCTCCCCCGGGCTCGGACCAACCCCGGCCGCGACAGCAGAGGAGTCCGAGAAGGTGCTGCGCTGGTTGGAGGCCGACGGCGTGCGCCTGGTCCGGGTCGACGGCGAGTGGTCCTGCCCGGTCCGCGGCGCTGGCCGCCACCTCGCCGTCCACGACGCGGTCGAGGAGTCCCGGCTCGGCCTCGTCCCGTTCGACGAGCGCCGCTCCGTCACGACTCTGCACCAGCCCGCACGCTGACGCCACTCCCACCGCTTGGCCCTGGTGGGACGACGCGCCCGGTAGATTCGCTCCATGATCACCGCCATCGTGTTCGTGAAGGCCGACGTCGCCCGCATCCCCGAGGTCGCCGAAGCGATCGCCGCCCTGGACGGGGTCAGCGAGGTCTACTCCGTCACCGGGCAGATCGACCTGATCGCCCTGGTCCGGGTTCGCGACCACGACGCCGTCGCGACGACGATCGCGGACCGGCTGAACAAGGTTCCCGGCGTGCTGGAGACCGAGACGCACATCGCCTTCCGGGCGTACTCCCAGCACGACCTGGAGTCAGCGTTCTCCCTCGGGCTGGACTAGTTCCGCGACGTCTCGCCCATCGAGATCCCTGAACCAGCACGGCATCAGTCCCGGTCAAGAGGGTTCAAGACAACCCCTGCTGGCCGTCCCTCCTAGGCCGCCGGTTCTACCGCGAGCGCGAGCACTTTCGCGCCGCGCGCATTCGGCACCTTCGGTGACAGCTCGAGCGTCAGCGGACCTCTGACCGCACGGGCGACCAGCTCGACCGGGACAGCGATGTCCAGGACCGGTGGGCCCGAATCGGACCAGGTCGAGCTCACCACGACTCCACCGAACCGAACGGTGGTGTCGAACTCCCGCGTGGCCGTAAGCCGGAGCATCAGCGGAGCGTCGCGGAGCCACGGCGCGAAGCTGAACGTCATGGTCGCCGGACCTCCCTTGAAACCGACGCCGTCTGTGGTGCCGTCGACACCGAAGGCGTTCCACCCCAGGTCCGGAAGCTGGAAGCCCCGATCCGAGTCACCATCGATGACCACCGTTTCTGCAGCGAGCTTCGGGAACGGCAATGTGCAGCGCGACAAAGACGCCAGGTTGAGACGCCGGAACACCAGCCGCCGAGAGACCGTCGACACCTCGATGCAGTTCTTCGGGACGCTTCCCCTGATGTCGAAGGTCACCGCCCAGAACTCATCAGCCGCCAGCTCGCCGCCTCGAGCACCGCGGTCGCCCATGAAAGCCGCAATCGGTGACGAAGCCGGGTCCCTGCAGTCGACCCACCCGTCCAGATGGGCGGCCCGAAGCGCGCGATCGTTCTCATCTTCTTCGGGGGTGCAGACGATCCGGCCGGTGACGGGAAGTTCCGGCACGATCTCACGACCGCTCGCGCGGTAGTAGTCGCCAAGGACCGACAACCCAGCCACGGAGGCCATCGGGTTGTAGGCGGTGTACCCGTACGGGAATGCCAGGGCCTGGTCGACGAACGGCAGGGTGATGGCGGCGCACGCGATCGCCGTCACGAGGGGCGGCCCGGTCCGGTCCTTCTCCGCTCGGTCCCGCACCACCGTCACCAGACGAGCCACGCCCAAGGTCGCGACGATGGCCGTCGCCGGAGCCGCGAAAAGGACCTGCCGGAGATCTCCGTACAAGCTTGCACCGTGAACGATCGCGACCAGCGGCAGCGTCACCATCTGGGCGAACACCAGGACCAGTCGCTGGTGCTGCGGATCGGGCTGGCGCCCGGCCACCAGAATGCTCCTGCCAGCGACAACGGTGCCGATGGCAACGAAGGTCAGGATGAGGAGGGGCATCTGGAAGGCCACCCGAGTCGGTATGAACGTCCACGGCGCTTGGACCGAGAAGAAGTTCGCCGACGACAGTGCCGAGCGCACCAGGGCCGTCACCGGTGACCCGAACACCTGCGGGTACACGGCGACCAGTGCCGCCAGCGCGAGGAGAAGACCCACAGCGATGTCGCGGTAGCGCCACCCGTCCTCACGCAGCGTCGCCGCAAGACCCTGCTCCGTCCTGCGAATGCATCGATAGCCGATCAGGACGGCGCACCCAGCAGCAACGCCCGTCCACATTCCGGGTCGCGTGCCGAGGCACAGGATGACGCCGATTGCGAGGGTCCCGGGGCCACCGAAACGGACCAACCGTCTGGCCGCACGCTCGCGGCGCGCGATCAGCGCCAGCCCCAGTGTCACGAGCGCATAGCCGGTCGCCACCGAAACGTCCTTGACGTTGAACATCGAATGCCCCGTCCACAACGGCACTGCGACGAGCACGGCAGCGGCTAGAACGCCCCAGTCCCACCCTCGCAGGATCAGTCGTGTGGTCGCTGCGACCGCCCACAACCCGAGCAGGCTGATCATCCCGATTCCCAGGTGCCGCACCGCGTAGGCGTCCTCAGTCGCGGACGCCGTGCCGACATCTTCGACCCCGGTGACAACCCCCAGTCCGTGGAGCAGGGTCATCGTGACCGGCGCGTACACGTACTGCTGGCGCATTCCCTCGACCGGTTCGCCCTCGATGACCTGGCCGTCTCCGAGGTACCAACCGGTCTCGACGTAGTTGTTGAACCGCTGCACGTGGAGCGGCTCGTCATAGGTGACGCCCACCCGCAGGCCGCCGAAGAAGATCAGGAAGATCCCGGCACCCAGGACGGCAACGCTGGTGTAGCGAAGCAGGCGCGGCACCCGCCCCAACTGATCGGCGAACACTCAGTCGCGCCTTCCCTGGCCGATGTTGCGCGCGTACACGATCAACTCGGCCAGCAGACCGAAGAGGATCAGCTGCAGTCCGACGACGGCGAGGAGCACCCCCGCCAACAACAGCGGCCTGTTACCCAGGTCCTGACCAACCAACTTCAGAACCAGGAGGTAGCCGAGTGCGCCCGAACCGGCGAGAAGACTGGTGGCACCGACACCGCCGAAAAGGTGCGACGGTCGATTCTCGTACGACATCAGGAAGCGTACGGTCAGGAGGTCGGTGAACCCGCGCCAGAACCTGGCGACGCCGTACTTGCTCACCCCGTGCATCCGCGGGTGGTGCGCCACCGGAACCTCGAGCACCCGGTACCCCAACCAATGCGCGACCACGGTCAGGTAGCGATGCAGCTCGCCGTACAGCATCGGTGCCGCATCCCTCGCAACCTCGGCCCGCATGACCTTGAAGCCGGAGTTGAAGTCACGGCCCGGCACGCCCGAGATGATCCCGGTGACACGGTTGTACAGGCGCGACGTCGTTCGCTTCACGAACCGGTCGTTGCGGGTCAGCCGAGCACCGGTGACCAGGTCGGCGTTGCCCTGCTCGAGCTCGGCCACGAGCCTGGCCAGCTCCGCCGGGTCGTCCTGGCCGTCGGCGTCCATCATCGCGACGAACGTCGCTCCGGTTTCCACCGCGTGCTCAAAGCCTGACTGGAGGGCGGCGGCCTTGCCCCGGTTCCGACGCGTCGAGAGCACCTCGACGTCCTCGTACTCCGCGGCGAGCCCTGCCGCCACGGCGCCCGTCGCGTCCGAGGACCCGTCGTCGACCACGAGCACCCGACCGGCAGCGTCGATGTCGAGCACGTGGGCACGTAGCCGCGGAATCAGGTCGGCGAGATTCTCGGCCTCGTTGTAGGCCGGGACGACGACGTAGAGCATCCAGATCCTCCCCTGGCACCGATTCGGGCTGGTCAGAGTCTGCCAGCCCGCGCCCCCCGGCGCGCCGAATGCGGCAAACCCGACACCCCCGTAGGCTGAATCCCATGCCTTGGCTCGACGTCGTCGGATGGCTCGGCTCGGCGCTCCTGATCTACTCGGTGATGCAGGCGCGCGTGCTGCTCTTCCGCGTGCTCAACCTGGCAGCGTGCGTCGTCCTCACCGGGTTCAACGCCGCCCTGGAGATCTGGCCGATGGTCGCGATGAACGTGGCCCTGACGGCGATCAACGCCTGGCACATCCGGACCCTGGTCGGCACCCGCCACGACGAGGAGTCGTACGCGGTCCTCGAAGTGGGTGGTCAGGACGAGTACCTGCGGCACGTCCTGCGGGTTCACGAGGCCGACATCCTGCGGTTCCAGCCCGACCTGGTCTGGGACGGCGCCGCGGACGGCAACCTCGCTTTCATCGTGCAGCGGGGCGACGAGACCGTCGGCGTGGTCCTGCTGCACCTGGAGGGGGCCACCGCGACCGTGCTGCTGGACTACGTGACGCCGCGGTACCGGGACTTCTCCCCGGGACGGTTCGTGTGGGGCAGCAGCGACCTGCTGGCCGGGCGCGGGGTCAGCGACGTGGTGACGTCCCCGTCGATGGTCGCCGCGTACTATCCGAGGATCGGTTTCGAGGCCCAGCCGGACGGGTCGTACCGGCTCGCGTTGTAGCGGTTTCGACAGCCTCAACCACCGCGCTGCGGATCAACCAGCGTGGGCTGCAGCTGCGGCTACCCAACGCTCCAGGGTGGCAGCAGCAGCGCCCGCGTCGAGCGCCTCGGTCGCCCGGGCGAGCCCGGCCGCGAGCCTGTCTTCCAGAGACCCGACCTCGTCGGCGTGGACGGCCAGGGCAGCGCCGGCGTTGAGCAGGACCGCGTCCCGGACCGGACCCTTCTCCCCCGCCAGCATCCGGCGTACCACCTCGGCGTTGTACGCCGCGTCCTGGCCGCGCAGTCCTTCGGCGGTGCCGGTCGCGATGCCGAGCCGGGACGGGTCGAGGGACTCCTCGACGACCTCGCCGCCGCGCACGGTCCAGATCCGGGA
Organism: Marmoricola sp.; assembly: GCA_041618295.1. Classification (GTDB taxonomy): domain Bacteria; phylum Actinomycetota; class Actinomycetes; order Propionibacteriales; family Nocardioidaceae; genus Marmoricola. The sequence goes on along the minus strand of JBFJNH010000002.1, from coordinate 13,452 downwards.
GGTCGTCGTGGTGGTCAGCTCGTCGAGACCGTCGTCCCCTCGGAAGACCCAGGCGTCGACGCCGCGCCGAGCGAAGACCCCGGCCATCACCGGTGCCATCCGGACGTCGGCGCAGCCGATCGCCTGGGCTGCCGGCTTGGCCGGGTTCGCGATCGGCCCGAGGAAGTTGAAGGTGGTTCCGATCCCGAGCTCGCTGCGCGCCACGGCCGCGTGCCGCAGTGCCGGGTGGAAGGCCGCTGCGAAGCAGAAGGTGATCCCGGCCTCGACCGCGACCCGGGCCACGGCGTCAGCCGGAAGATCGAGGCGGATGCCCAGCAGCTCCAGGACGTCGGCGCTGCCGGCCTTGCTGGAGGCAGACCGGTTGCCGTGCTTCACGACGGTGACACCGGCGCCGGCGGCCACGATCGCCGCCATCGTCGAGATGTTCACCGAGAACGAGCGGTCGCCACCAGTACCAACGACGTCGAGGGTGCGGCCCTCGACCGAGAAGGGGGTCGCGTGGGCGTACATCGCGTCGACGAGGCCCTGCATCTCCTCGACGGTCTCGCCCTTGGTGCGCAGCGCGACGGCGAAGCCGGCGATCTGGACCGGGGTCGCGGATCCGGTCAGGATCTCGCCCATCGCCCAGGACGTCTGGTCGAGGGTGAGGTCGTGCCGCCCGACGAGCGCGGTGAGGACCTCGGGCCAGGTGTGGCCGGACCCGGAAGCCGAGCTCACCTGGTCAGGCCTCGGCGGGGACCCGCGCGCGCAGCAGGCGGATGACCGCCTCCGCGAGCTCGATCGGGTCGAGCGGGTGGGAGACCGCAGCCTCCGCGCGCGACCACGTCGCCAGCCACCGGTCGTCGGGCCGCCCGGTCAGCACGAGCGCAGGAGGAGCCTGGTAGATCTCGTCCTTCATCTGACGCGCGACGCCGAGACCTCCGGCCGGGGTCGCCTCGCCATCGAGGATCGCCAGGTCGATGGTGCCGGAGTCGAGCTGCTGCCAGACGACCGGCTCGGTCGCGACCTCGACGTACTCGAGCTCGGGGAGATCGGGGTGCACCCGGCGGCCGAGGCCGAGGATGACCTGCTGGCGCACGTCGGAGTCGTCGCTGTAGACAAGGACGCGCAGCGGTCCTGGAGTGTTCGCGGTCACGTCGCTGATGCTACCGGTCCGGCTGATCGACGGGTCACAGGGTTTCGAGACGGTTGCAGCGCAACCCCTCAACCGACCGGTGGGCGCTGCTGCCGCTCGAGACGGTCCAGGCGCCGGTCCTCCCGGACTGCCTCCTTCATCGAGGAACGCACCCACTGGACGAAGAGCACCGCGAAGAACAGCAGCCCGATCAGGTCACCGGAGCTCCACAGGATGCCGCCGGCCAGGTGCTGGTCCTCGAGCGGATCGGGCAGCCAGGCGAGCCTCTCGCCGAGGTTCGGGTACCAGTCGCCGCCGATCAGCTCCCGCTCCCCCATGATCGTCACGCCGAGGAACGCGTGGAAGGGCAGCGTCAGGAAGATCATCAGCAACCGGAACGGGTACTGCATCCGCCCCGGAAGCGGGTCGATGCCCATCAACGGCCAGAAGAACAGCGACCCCACCAGGACCAGGTGCACGTGCATCATCTCGTGCTGGTACGCCGAGGTCAGCGTCGCGGAGTACCAGTCGGTGAAGTAGAGCGCCCAGGGGCTGACGATGTAGATCGCCAAGGTCAGCGGGGCGAAGGTGAGCACCTTGGCGACCCGCGAGTGCAGCACGGCCGTCAGCAGGTCGCGGGGCTTCCTGGGCAGGGTCCGGAGCGCCAAGGTGACCGGGGCCCCGAGCGCGAGGAACAGCGGCACCACCATCCCGAGAAGCATGTGCTGGACCATGTGCACGCTGAGCAGGGTGGTGTCGTAGGCACCGAGTCCTGACTGCGTCGCCACGTAGAAGGTGCCCATCCCGCCGCCGACGAAGGCCAGCGTGCGCCCGATCGGCCAGTGGTCCCCGCGGTTGCGCAGGATCCAGACCCCGAGCAGGTAGAGGCCCGCGATCCAGATCGTCAGGATGAACGGGACCGGGTCCAGACCCCACGCGGTGAAGAAGCTCGAGGTGGTGAAGCGGGGCAGCTCTTCGACGGACAACGCAACTGCAGGCACCTCACCAGCCTAGGCGTGCTGCGACTGGTCGGTCCTACCGGCTTCGATCCCGAGCAGCCTGCACAGCTCAACCGCCATGGACTTTTCGTTGTACAGCGCACGGGCCGCAACGCCGAACGAGGCACCGGCGCGCGCCATCGCGGGGCGGTCAGCGACGAGGGAGGTCAGCGTGCTCGTCCACGCTGCGACATCGCCGGACCGAACCAGAATGCCGGTCCGGCCGGGGAGCACCGCGTCCTTGATGCCCTCGAGGTCCGCTGCCACCACCAACGCGTCCCGCATGGCGGCCTCGATCGTCACCAGCCCGAACCCCTCCATGTCGCCGGGAACGGCGATGTTCGGTTGGACGAACAGGTCGCAGGCCGCCAGCAGGTCCTCCCGCATCTGGTCGTCGACCCGACCCAGAAGGTGGACCCGGGCCGCCCCGCCCGAGGCCGCCGCGGCCGCGCGGATCGGTTCCAGCTCGGGCCCGTCCCCGGCGACGACGTACTGGACGTCGGGACCCAGCCCGGGGAGGACCTCTGCCACGAACCAGCGCACCCCTTTCCTCGCCACGAGACGACCGAGGGTGACCACGAGGACCTGCTCAGGGTCGAGACCGATCGACCGCTCGACCCGGGCGCGGCTGACCGCAGCGTCCACGCGCTGGTCCGGCGGATCGACCCCCAACCGCAGCACGGCGATCCGGTCCGCGTCCACACCGGCACCGATCGTGGCCTGGCGGGTCGCCTCGCTGATCGCGATGACCAGATCCGCGCGCCGGAGGGCGGTCGGGACGAGCCGACGGTAGAGGCGGTTCTCGTAGGTGACGTCGAGGCCCATCACCATCACCGCGCTCCGCACTCCGATCACCCGGAGCAGCGGCCGCAGTGGCCGCAGCGCTGCGTAGGTCGGCGCGTCGCCGACCAGGATGAGTCCGACCCGGCCCCGTACCGCCAGGGCCGCGAGCCGGAGCCAGGCCAGCGGCAGCCAAAGGAGGAGGCCTCGATTGGTGCCCCCGTGGGCGATCAGAACGCTATCCGGGCGCGCCTGGGAGATCGACCGCCAGACGCCGTCGGCCAGCGTCTCCATCCCACCGACCGACGGCGGGAACCGCCGGGTGACGAAGACCGTCGACCGTTCTCGGGCCGCGCCTGGCCTGCGGACCTGGGTGAGCGCGAGCAGAAGGTCGATCACCAGGAGGAGGATTCGGGACAGCAGCGCGATGGTCAGCGCGGCCCCGGCGGTGGTCGTCATCGCGAGCACCACGACGATGACCACCTCGCGCACGCCCACCCCGGCCGGCGCCAGGACGACCAGCACACCTAGACCTGCAGCCAGGCTGTACGCCGCGACCGCGAGCAGGAAGCCCCGGAAGCCCGAGAGCCCAACGCCCTCACCCAGGACGAGCAGGTGCAGGCCGAAGAACGCGTTCCCGAGCACCGCCCACCCGGACGCACGAACGATCCCGCTGCCGGTGACCCGCACGGCGTCGGTCGGTCGTCGTAGCACCCGGGCCACGACTGCGATCGCTCTGTTCAGCACAGGCGGTGCCAGCAGCGTTGCCAGGAGCAGCGCGAGCACCGGTGCGAACCAGTAACGGCCAGCGGCCTCGGGATTCGCGACCGGCAGCACCAGTCCTCCGAGACCCAGTGCCACCGTGACCGAGAGCAGCAGAGCCACCAGCGACGCGGCACCCATCCGTGCGCGGGACCCGCCGTACTCGCGCACCATCGCGGCTTGGGTGAGTACCGACCAGACCGAACCCGGAAGGTACTTGCCCGCCTGCCCAACTCCGTAGATGCGCAAGGCCTGCTGCCGGGTCAGGTCGATTCCGTGATCCGCGACGACGCTCGCCCAGGAGCGGAAGATCGCATAGACACCGGCAGCGCCCGCCAGGAACGAGACCGGGGCCGCCCACCAGGTGAGCTCCCCGAGGGCGTCCCCGATCTCCTCGCGCTGGTCGACCACGGCCCAGCAGCCGAGGACGACCGCGAGCAGGACGACCGCTGGTCCGAGCACCCGCAGGCCGCGTCCGGTCGGCGTACCCGTGCTGCTCACCGGTCGATCCGCCGCGGAGGCACCCGCACGCGCGACCCCCGGGGGACGTCATCGCCCGGAGTGCCGACCCAGACGAAGGTCGGCATGATCGGCTGGAGCGCACGCCAAAAGCCGGTCGGCGCCCGCCTGAGCCCCCGCGGGACCACGTCGGTCGCGTCGAACGCATCGGCATCGCCGAGAACCGCGTAGGTGTAGTCCCAGAGGCGGAGCCCCCCGCACAATTGGCGTAGTCCGCGCCGCGACCGGAACCGCTCGTAGTAGTCGTCAGCCCGGCCGAAGGCCGAGACGTACCGGTCGGCGAGCCGGTCGGGGACCCAGGAGAGGAACGGCAGCCGATAGTGGGGCTCGATCACCTGATACTTGTTGCCGAGCCCGAAGAAAGCTGCGCCGTGGGGGGCCAGTACTCGGGCTATCTCGCCCATCACGGCATCGGCGTCGACCACGTGCTCGTACACCTGGTTGAAGACCACCAGGTCCACTGATCCGTCGGCCAACGGCATCGCACCACCGTCGGCGCAGAGGAAGTGCACCCGACCTCCGAACCGTGCCTGGGCGTGCGCCAACCCGGGCTGGTCGATGTCGATACCGATCACGTCGCAGCCCGCATCCCGGAGTACGTCGGCGAGGAACCCGGTCGAGCAGCCCGCATCGAGTGCAACCAGGCCAGTCAGGTCGTCCCGGCCAAGGAAGTGGCGCAGCACGGCAACCACCTTGGCTGCCTTCCGGCGGCGACGTGCCTCGTCGTGGGTCTTGTCCTGGATCAGGGAGTAAGCGAGCTGCGGAGCCCGCTCCGCCTCCGGTTCCGGTGTCACCGGGCGCTCCCCCTGCTCCGGACCGCCCCACCGGGCGGTCCGAAACCGGTCAAACCGGTACTCGAGACGGGGCGGAGCACGGACACGCACGAGGCCACCGCTTCACCCCTCTCCTGGTTCGGCGCCAACCCTATCCGCTGACTCACCCGCCGCCTCAGAACAGGCCGCAACCACCGGCGCGGACGTGGCCTCGAACACATGCCGTTCAAAACGGGGGGTCGAGGTGGCGCCAGGTCGAAGTACCGACATAATGGCCGCGTGGCGACGACTTCCGTGATTCCAGCATCCCGCCTGCACGGGCACCATGACCGACCGAGCATGGTCGCGGTAGGCACCATCATCTGGCTCTCGAGCGAGTTGATGTTCTTCGCGGCCCTGTTCGCCAGTTACTTCACGATCCGTGCGGTGAACCTCGACCTGTGGTCGGAGATGACCTCCGAGTTGAACGTGCCGTTCGCTGCCGCGAACACCACGATCCTCGTGGCCTCCTCCCTCACCTGCCAGCTCGGCGTGTTCGCCGCCGAGCGCGGCCAGGTCGGCCGTACCGGCACCCTGCTCAACATGAAGCTGTGGGGTCTGCGCGAGTGGTTCGTCCTCACCTACGTGATGGGCGCGATCTTCATCGGCGGCCAGGCGTTCGAGTACACCGAGCTGATCCACGAGGGCATCACCATCCCGTCCGACGTCACCGGGACCTACGGGACGATGTTCTACCTGACCACCGGCTTCCACGGTCTGCACGTGACCGGTGGCCTGATCGCCTTCCTCTTCGTGCTCGGACGCACGCTGGTCGCGCGGCGCTTCACCCACGAGCAAGCAGTCACCGCGGTCGTCGTGTCGTACTACTGGCACTTCGTCGACGTCGTGTGGATCGGCCTGTTCGCGACCATTTACATCATCAAGTAAGCCTGAACCGATAGGACCTGTTGTGCGACTGCTCACGCGCAAGATCTCAGCTCGGCTCTCGGCCCGTCGGCGCAGCCGGTTCGCCGCGCCCGCGGTGCTGATCATCGGCCTGCTGGCCAGCGGCGGCATGTATGCCGCGCTCGCTCCGGCCAACGCCGAGGAAACGACGGCCGACACCGACGCGATCGCGGCCGGCCGGGCCCTGTTCGCGGTCAGCTGCGCCTCCTGCCACGGCCTGAACGGCGAGGGCATCCTCACCGAACGCGGCAACCAGTACGGCCCCTCGCTGGTCGGTGTCGGTGCCGCGGCCGTCGACTTCCAGGTCGGCACCGGCCGGATGCCGATGGCTGCTCCGGGCGCCCAAGCGCCCCGCAAGAAGGTGCAGTACACCGAGGAGGAGATCCACCAGCTCGCGGCGTTCGTCGCCTCGCTCGGCCCCGGCCCGGCGATCCCGACCGACGAAGAGCTCGACATCAGCGACGCCACCAACGAGGACATCGTCGAGGGCGGGAAGTTCTTCCGGACCAACTGCACCGCGTGCCACAACTTCGCCGGCAGCGGCGGTGCGCTGCCGAAGGGCAAGTACGCGCCGACCCTGATCGGCGTCTCCGAGAAGCACATCTTCGAGGCCATGCTGACCGGACCGCAGCAGATGCCGGTGTTCTCCGACGGCGTCCTGTCGCCCGACGACAAGCGCCAGATCATCGCCTACCTCAAGCAGCAGGAGGAGCTGCCGACCTACGGCGGCTTCAGCCTCGGTGCGGTCGGACCGGTCGCTGAAGGCATGTTCGCCTGGTTGGTCGGTATCGGTAGCCTCGTCGGCGTCGGGATCTGGATCACCGCCGGCAGCGCCCGCTCGAAGAAGAAGACAGCCACGAAGGGAGCGGACGCGTGAGCGCCGACGACAACCACGGCCACGGCGAGCTCGTGCCCGCCGAGCCGATCCCGGACCCGGGGCTTCCTGAGCACCTGCCGCGGCCGACGGACATCGATCCGGCGATGGAGAAGCGCGCCGAGCGCCAGGTAGCCACGCTGTTCGGCCTGTCCTCGGTCTCCGCCGTGCTCTTCTGCGTGGCCTACTTCACGCTCGACATCGGTGAGGACATCGACGTCTTCCTCGGCCTCGGCGCCTCCAACGTCGCCCTGGGCGCCACCCTCGGTCTCGCGCTGCTCTGCATCGGGATCGGCGCGATCCAGTGGTCGCGCAAGCTGATGAACGACCACGAGATCGTCGAGTACCGGCACTCGGCCGCCTCCCCCGAGGAGGACCGGGCCGAGGCGCTCGCCGCGCTCGAGGCCGGGATCGCGGACGCCGGCATCGGTCGCCGCCCGCTCGTCCGCAACTCGCTGCTCGGCGCGATGGGCCTCCTCGGCCTGCCGGCCATCGTCGTGCTGCGCGACCTCGGTCCCCTGCCCGGCGACTCCCTCGAGCGCACCGTCTGGACCAAGGGCATGCTCGTCGTCCAGGACGTCGACGGCGCCAAGATCAAGCCGTCGATGATGGAGGTCGGCCAGCTGATCAACGCCGAGCCCGAGGTCCTGGTGCACGCCGGCGACCACGGCGAGGAGCGCGAGTACGAGGGCACCGCTCTCCTGGCCGAGAAGGCCAAGGCGGCGGTCATCCTGGTCCGGATGCACCCGGACGACCTGAAGACGCCGTGGGAAGGTCGTGAGAACTGGGGGATCGACGGGATCCTCTGCTTCTCCAAGATCTGCACCCACGTCGGCTGCCCGATCTCCCTGTGGGAGCAGCAGACCCACCATCTCCTCTGCCCCTGCCACCAGTCGACCTTCGACCTGGCGGACAACGGGCGGGTCGTCTTCGGCCCGGCGGCCCGCGCGCTGCCGCAGCTGCCGTTGGCCTTGAACGAGGATGGTTATCTGGTCGCACAAAGTGACTTCACCGAGCCGGTCGGCCCGAGCTACTGGGAACGTGGGTGAGCCTGATGAGTACCACTGCATCGACCAACGGCACGACGCCGGCAGCGACCAAGAAGGCCAACCCGGCCGGCGCGGTCGCCACCTGGGCCGACGAGCGTCTGGGCATCGCGACGGCCACCAAGAAGCAGATCCGGAAGGTCTTCCCGGACCACTGGTCCTTCATGCTCGGCGAGATCGCGCTGTGGAGCTTCGTGATCTGCTTGCTGACCGGCGTCTTCCTGACCCTCTGGTTCAAGCCGAGCATGGGCGAGGTCGTCTACAACGGTTCCTACGACGCCCTGCGCGGTATCGAGATGTCCGAGGCCTACGCCTCGACGCTGCACATCAGCTTCGACGTCCGTGCCGGACTGCTGATGCGTCAGATGCACCACTGGGCGGCGATGCTCTTCATCGCCGCGATGCTCGTGCACATGATGCGCGTCTTCCTGACCGGCGCTTTCCGCAAGCCGCGTGAGCTCAACTGGGTCATCGGCGGCGTGCTGATCCTGCTGGGCATCCTCGAAGGCTTCGCGGGCTACTCGCTCCCCGACGACCTGCTCTCGGGCACCGGTCTGCGGATCGCGGACGGCCTGGTGAAGGCCACACCGGTCCTGGGGTCGTACATGTCGTTCTTCATGTTCGGCGGCGAGTTCCCTGGCGACGTCATCATCCCCAGGCTCTACATCGCGCACGTGTTGTTGATCCCCGGACTTCTGCTCGCCCTGATCGCGGCGCACATGCTGCTGCTCGTCTACCACAAGCACACCCAGTGGCCCGGGCCCGGCCGTACCGAGGAGAACGTCGTCGGCTACCCGATGATGCCCGTGTACGCCGCCAAGGCCGGCGGGTTCTTCTTCATGGTCTTCGGCGTCGTCGCGCTGATGGGCGGTCTGATGACGATCAACCCGGTGTGGCGCTTCGGCCCGTACAACCCGGCCGAGGTGACGGCCGGTTCGCAACCCGACTGGTACATGGGTATCGCCGAGGGCCTGCTCCGGATCATGCCGGGCTGGGAGACCGAGATCTTCGGCGTGACCCTCAGCTGGAACGTCTTCCTGCCGGGTCAGATCGCACCGATCGCGCTGCTGGTGCTGGTGCTCGCGTACCCGTTCATCGAGCAGTGGATCACCGGGGACAAGCGGGAGCACCACCTGCTCCAGCGTCCGCGCAACGCTCCGACCCGGACCGCGTTCCTTGCTGCGATGATCACCCTCTACGGCCTGCTCTGGGCCGCAGGCGGCAACGACATCCTGGCGACGACCTTCCAGCTCGACCTGAACACGATCACGTACTTCATGCGGGGAGCGGTCTTCGTGATCCCGCCGCTCGTGTTCATCCTGACGAAGCGCTGGTGCATCTCGCTCCAGCGTCACGACAACGACCTGCTGCTGCACGGCTACGAGACCGGCATCATCATGCGGGACGCCGAAGGCGGTTACACCGAGCGGCACCTGCCGATCAGCGAGGAGCGGGCCTACACGCTCACCGCGCGTAACCGTGACGAGGTGTACACCGGTATCAGCGGGACGGACGCCAACGGCATCAGTGCTCCGAAGGCGAAGCTCGACCAGCTGCGGGCCACGCTGTCCAAGGCCTGGTTCGCGACCAACGTGCAGAAGCCGACCAAGGAAGAGCTCGAGGAGGGTCACCACCACGCCGAGCTGGAGCACGCGCACGACGCTCCCCTGGAAGGCCACGCGGCCGACGGTCACCAGTTCGACGGTCGCCACGACGTCGAAGGCGAGACGCTGCGTCACTGACGTCGCAGAGCATTCACGAAGGGCCCAGGAGTTTCTCCCGGGCCCTTCGTGATTCCCGGCGAGAATGGTGCCCGGAAGTTCGTCCCGGGATGCAACCGAACCGCTCCCCGGTGCGTATCCCTGGCAACCGCTCACCACCACCTCGGGAAGGCACCATGGACGAGGCAGAGTTCGACGAGTTCTACACCTCGTCATTCCGCCGGGTCACCGCGCAGCTCTACGCGATGATCGGCGACCGTGACGAGGCACAGGAATGTGTCCAGGAGGCGTTCGTCCGCGCCTGGGAGCACCGCCGCAAGCTCTCCAGGGCCGAGCACCCCGACGCCTGGGTCCGTACGACGGCGTACCGGCTGGCGGTGAGCCGCTGGCGGCGCAGGGGCCTGGCCAAGCGACCGGCCGACCGAGCCGTCTCCGCGCCGGTTCAGACCGAGCCCGTCGACGAGACCCGGATCGCGCTGGTGGCAGCCCTGGGCCGACTGCCCGAGAACCAGCGCCAAGCTCTCGTCCTGCACCACCTGTGCGACCTGCCCGTCCACGCCGTTGCCCGCGAGGTCGGCGTGCCCGAGGGAACCATCAAGGCGCGCCTCTCCCGAGGCCGAGCCGCCCTGGCTGTCCTCCTCGCTCCAACCGACGCGACCGACCCGGGAGCCCACCATGTCTGACCCGACCCACGACCCGATCCGGGACCTCAGGGCCTTCGGGACCGGAGGCCTGTCCGTGAACCCCCTCGCACCTGACCAGGTACGACGCCTGGGCGACCAGCGGCGGACCAGGCGTCGTGCCGCGACCGCGATCGCGGCCTCCGTGCTCGCCGTCGTCGGCGGGATCGTCCCGGTGACCCTGGCGATGACGAACGACGGCACTGGGTCGCCACCTCCGGCGAACACCCCGAGCATCACCCCGACTCCCACTCCGACGCCTTCGGCGACAACGCCGGGCCTCGGCAACATCCCGGCCGACTTCCCGCTCGACCTCGACGCCAAGGACTACTCCGACGAGGGCGGCGAGGTCCGCGGTCCCGATCCAGCGGTCGACACCCAGCCACTGGACCTGTGTGGCACGCGTCTGCTGTCCACGAAGTCAGCCAAGGGCCGACTGGCGTTCGCCAGCACCGGGCCCGAGGTCCGTGACGAACGCTCCCTGGTCACCTACAAGGACGAGCTGGCTGCCCGCACGGCCTGGGTCGCGGTCGCCGAGCAGATCCAGGGCCTCTGCACGACCTGGACCGCCGACGGAGTCACCCGCACCCTCGATCTGATCGCTCCCGGGTACGACGTGGCCATGGTGGCCTTTGCGATCACCTCCGAGCGCCCGGGCGCCTCGGTCTACATGGTGTCCCAGGTGGGCTCCTCCATCCTGACCCTGGCTCATCACTCCGAGATCGCCCCCAGGTCTGTCGATGCGGTCGCTGCCGACCTCGACGCGATCCGGAAGCAGTTGCTGCCCGAGATGTGCATCTTCGCCGCCCGCTGCTCGACCTGGACCGGCACGACCTCGAACGAGGAGGAGCGGATCTACTCCTACCCGGGACCCCACGGAGCCGTCATCGAGCAACCGGCTGATGTCGAACGCCTGCGCGACGTCCCGCAGGACTTCAAGGACTTCATCGTCGCTGAGCTCGAGACAGTGAACGAACTGGCCCGGGACGGGTGCGACAACGGCGTGGCAACCGACAACTTCACCGTCAGCGTCGCGCGGTACAGCTCCGGGGATGTCGCGTTCGGCAAGGTCGGCGGCTGTTCGGGCCATCTGGCGTTCTGGGCCCTGCGCAACGGCGCCTGGACCGAGATCCTCGCCGGCCAGGACGTATGGAGCTGCCGGGACCTGGAGTCGGCCGGCATCGGTCGGTCGTTCGTCGGTGGCTGCTTCGACCAGGCGTCGGACCGGTTCCTCTTCCAGGGCGACTTCGGACCGGCAGGCGTCGACGGCGTACGCCTGGGGATGTCGGCCACCGAGGTCGTGGGGACGGGCGGCACCGTGACAGACCTCGCGGGGGCCTGCGGCGCGCTTCTGCACCTGCGGAGCAGCAACCCCGAGGCCAACCGCCCGTCCGGGTACCTCACGCCGGACGGCAAGGTCGCGGTGATCTGGGCCGTGGAGAGCATGGTCACTCCGGAAGGCATCGGCACCCAGGGACGTTCCCGGCTCGCCAACCTGCACGAGGCCTACCCGGACGGTGGGCTCAGCGGGGAACGGAACGACGCCGGCTTACGACTCTGGACGGCGCCGATCGACGCCACGACGGAGTACACCTTCACGCTGGACGACGACGACAACGTGATCCTGATGAGCCTGAACCGGATCGGCTCGCTGACGCAGTGTGCTACGGAGGCAGAGAACTAAGTGGTCTGACCACTTGACCACTTGACCACTCTCGGGCACACTCGACCCATGGTTCTGACCCCGATCACGAAACGCCTCGTCCCCGACGACGTCTTCGAGCAGCTCATGACCGAGGTCGTCGACGGCTCGTTCGCGCCCGGTGACTCGCTGCCCTCCGAACGCCGCCTCGCGGAGCTCCTGGGCGTCTCCCGTCCCGCCGTACGGGAGGCCCTGCAGCGGCTCTCCGCGACCCGCCTGGTCGAGGTGCGGCACGGAGGCTCCACGACGGTCCGGGACTACCACCGCCACGCCGGGCTGGACCTGCTCCCCCGGCTCCTGGTGCGCAACGGCGAGCTCGACCCGGACGTCGCCCGCAGCATCCTCGAGGCCCGGCTCTCGATCGCGCCGGACGTGGCCAGGATCGCCGCAGGACGCTCCGCTGCAGCCCCGGAGAGCGCCCGGGAGCACCTGCGCGACACCGTGGAGCTCCTGGCAGCCGCGGGTGCCCCCGTCGCCCGCCAGCACGCCGCCATGGCCTTCTGGGACGCCGTGGTCGACCTGGCCGACTCGATCGTCTTCCGGCTGATGTTCAACAACCTCCGCCAGGCCTACGAGCCGGCGATGGAAGCCCTCGCCCCGCTGCTCGACCTCGAGGTCACCAACACCGCTGGCTACCGCGCGGTCAGCGCCGCGCTGCTGGCCGGCGACGGCACCGCTGCCGCGGCCGCCGCCGACGCCCTGCTCCGCCCGGCCACCGAGGCCATCGTGAACTTCCTCGACCAGTTCGAAGACGAACCGAGCGAGGACGACGTTGAAGGAGAGACCCGATGAGCAAGCCCTCCCCCGAGATCGAGGCCCTGGCGCAGGAGCGCCTGGCCGCCGAGGAATCCCGGATCACCGGCTCCCGGCGTACGACAGTGAGCCTCGGCACCACCTTCGCCGAGTTCCTCCGGCACCCGAGCCCGTGGATGATCGCAGCGACCCTGGTCGCCGCGGCCACCTGGCGGATCGTCGAGGGCGACTGGCGGTTGAGCGACCTGTGGGCGCCGGTCATCCTGGTCGCGCTCTTCCCGGTCCTGGAGTGGGTCATCCACGTCTTCATCCTGCACTTCCGGCCCCGGAAGATCGCCGGCATCCGGATCGACAGCGAGCTCGCCCGCGACCACCGGCGCCACCACGCGGCCCCGCGCGACATCCCGCTGGTCTTCATCCCCTGGCGCTCGCTGATCGCCGTCATCGCCGGCGAGTTCGCGATCGCCGTCTTCGTGTTCCCGCGGCTCGGCCAGGGGCTCACCTTCCTAGCGGCGACCGCCCTCACCGGCCTGGTCTACGAGTGGACGCACTACCTGATCCACAGCGACTACAAGCCCAGGACCGCGGCGTACAAGGCGGTCTGGCGCAACCACCGGTTGCACCACTACAAGAACGAGCACTACTGGTTCACCGTCACCAGTACGGCGACCGCGGACCGGCTCTTCGGGACGTACCCGGACCCGGCCGAGGTCAAGGCCTCCGCCACGGCGAAGAACCTGCACGGCAGCAACGCCTGAACCTCCCGGGGGGTTTCGACGGGCTCG
>JBFJNH010000001.1:0-126052 GCA_041618295.1 Marmoricola sp. | reverse complement strand
GTGCGCTTCATGTCTCTTCTCCAGGTCCTGAGGAAGACCTGGATGCCTGTCACCCAGGCTCCGTCCTGCGACCTCGACAGGTGGGGGTGAATCCGTGTGGGAGCCGTACGGAGCGTTCAGGTGTTCCGGCTCGTCGCCCAGCCTTCGCCGGCGACCTACGGCTGCGGGTCAGCGCCGGCTTCGGACCGGCTTCCCCTGACACTCCGCGCACCAGACTACTAGCGTGGGGGCGTGGTTCTCGACGGCAGTACTTCTCCCCCGAATCCCTCGTGGTTGACCGGGTTCCTCGACGACGCGGCCACCTTCCCGCCGAGCAGCGTCCCGCTGGACCGGGCCGTGGCCGAGCACCGCGCGCACCGGCAGGCTGCCTACGCCGACCTGCTCGGCGGGTTCGTGGTCGCGGACCTGAAGGTGCCGGACCTGATCGATGCCCTGGACAACACCCCGGACAACACTCTGGACGACACCCTGGCATCCGACAGCGAGGCCGCCGAGGAACCGTGGGAGATCACCCTGCAGGTCAGCGGCGGCGCCGGTGCGATCGCCCCGGCCGTCCGCTGGGCCAGCCGGGCGCCGCACCTGCGGCTGCGCACGATCGGGGTGACGCTGCGCGACGAGGACGACCTCGCCCACAACGCCCGGCGGGTGCTGACGGCACTCGACGCCGTCGAGGAGGACCTGGCAGAGGTCGCCGTGTACGTCGAGCTGCCCCGCTGGGCCGACGACCCGGTCAACGGCCCGGGGCACCGCTGGCTCAGCGCGCTGGACGAGCTCGCCGCCGCCGACCTCCGTGCCACCTTCCGGACCGGCGGCGCCACCGCGGACGCGCTCCCGAGCGCCGCCGAGCTCGCCGGCTGCCTGGACGCCGCGCTCGACCGTGAGCTGCCGTTCCGGTGCACGGGCGGGCTGGCGCCCGCGGTCTCCGGGTCGGCGTCGTACGGGTTCGTCAACCTGCTGGTGGCGACCCGGGCGTGCCTGGACGGCGACGACGTGATCGCGGCCCTCACCGAGACCTCCGCCGACGCTCTGCTCGACGGCACCGACCCGGAGGCGTTGGAGCGCACCCGCCGTTGGTTGACCAGGTTCGGCTGCACCGACGTGCTGGAGGCGTACGACGACCTCGTCGACCTCGGCCTGGTTGCGGCCTGGTAACAACTCGGTGCCGACCGCTCCGCGCGCCTAGGGTGATTTCATGACGACCCGACACCTGTTCAAGGCCCTGGGGGCGACCCTCGCGCTGGGCCTCGCCCTGACCGCCTGCGGTAGCTCCGACGACGCCCCGACCGGGGACTCCGGACTCGGCCTGGTCAAGGCCGGGACCTTGACCGTCTGCTCCGACGTCCCCTACGCGCCGTTCGAGGACTTCGACGAGACCGCGGAGAGCGGCTTCACCGGCTTCGACGTCGACCTGGTCGCCGCAATCGCGAAGGGCCTCGACCTGGAACTCGTCATCCGCGACTCGGATTTCGAAGCGCTGCAGAGCGGCCTGCTGCTGAACGGCAAGCAGTGCGACCTGGGCGCGAGCGCGATGACGATCACGGACGAGCGCAAGGAGAACCTGCTCTTCACCGACGGGTACTACACCTCGCAGCAGTCGCTCCTGGTGCCGACGGACTCGGACATCGCCTCGATCGCGGACCTGGCGGGCAAGAAGGTCGGCGTGCAGCAGGGAACGACCGGCGAGACCTACACGAAGCAGAACGCGCCCGACGCCAAGCGGATCCAGTACGGCGACGACGGCAAGCTCTACCTGGCGCTGAAGGCCGGCCAGATCGCCGCGATCCTCCAGGACCTCCCGGTCAACCTCGAGCACCAGCGCGACCCCAACGAGCCCGGCCGGTTCAAGGTGGTGGAGACCTACGACACCTCCGAGCTCTACGGCTTCGCCGCCCGCAAGGACAACAGCGCGCTGATCGAGGCCGTCAACGAGCAGCTGCAGGCGCTGCGGGACAGCGGTGAGTACCAGACGATCTTCGACAAGTACTTCGCGGTGAACTGACCCCGGTGAGACGAAGCACTCGGCGGCGGCTCCGGCACGGCGCCCTCTACGCGCTGCTGCTCGGGGGCGTCGCCGCGCTGGTCCTGATCGCCGACTGGGCCGCGATCACGTCCAACTTCTTCGACCGCGACGTCTTCGAGAAGATCTGGCCGGAGATCGTCTTCGAGGGCGCGCGGAACACCATCGTCTACACGGCGATCGCGTTCACGGTCGGCCTCGTCCTCGCGTTCGTCCTGGCTCTGATGAAGCTCTCCCCGCTGGCGCCGTACCGGTGGCTGGCCACGGCGTACATCGAGTTCTTCCGCGGGCTCCCGGTGCTGATCGTGATCATCGCGTTCGCGTTCGCCGTCCCGATCGCCTTCGGGTGGATCCCACCGGGAGGGCCCCGGGGCGCCGCGGTGATGGCGTTGATCGTGGTGTCCGCGGCGTACATGGCCGAGACGCTCCGCGCGGGCATCCAGGCGGTCCCCAAGGGGCAGATCGAGGCGGCCCGATCGCTTGGGATGAGCCCGACGTGGACGATGATCTCCGTGGTGATCCCGCAGGCGCTGCGGATCGTCACCCCGCCGTTGACCAACGAATTCGTGCTCCTGCTCAAGGACACGTCACTGATCCAGGTCGCCGGGGTGTTCGTCGGCCAGAAGGAGCTGACCAACTTCGCCTCGGACTCGCTGAGCATCTACAGCAACGCCACCCCGTTGACCGCCGCCGCTGTGCTGTACCTGGTCATCACGCTGCCGCTGACCCAGCTGGTGGCGTACCTCGAACGACGTACCCAGAAGGCCCGGTGAACCGATGACCGCCGCGATCGAGGTCCGCGACCTGCACAAGTCCTTCGGCGACACCGAGGTCCTCAAGGGCATCGACTTCACCGTGGCCGAGGGCGAGGTCGTCTGCGTGATCGGCCCGTCCGGCTCCGGGAAGTCCACGCTGCTGCGCTGCGTGAACCGGCTGGAGGAGCCCACGTCCGGCACGGTCCTGGTCGAGGGCGTCGACATCACCGACCCCGAGGTCGACCTGGACGCCGTCCGCAGCCGGATCGGGATGGTCTTCCAGTCCTTCAACCTGTTCCCGCACATGAACGTGCTGGACAACCTCTGCCTCGCTCAGCGCCGGGTCCTCAAGCGGAGCCGCGCCGAAGCCGAAGCAACGGCGCAGTCCAACTTGGAGAAGGTCGGTCTGGCCGACAAGGCCGCCGCGTTCCCGGCCCATCTCTCCGGCGGTCAGCAGCAGCGGGTGGCGATCGCCCGGGCGCTCTCGATGGACCCGGACATGATGCTGTTCGACGAGCCCACCAGCGCCCTGGATCCCGAACTGGTGGGCGACGTGCTGGACGTGATGCGTCGGCTCGCGGCGGAGGGCATGACGATGATGGTGGTCACCCACGAGATGGGCTTCGCCCGGGAGGTCGGCGACAAGCTGGTCTTCATGGACGAGGGCGTCATCCTGGAGGAGGGCGACCCCCGCGAGGTGCTGGCGAACCCGCAGCACGAGCGCACCCAGAAGTTCCTCTCGAAGGTGCTCTAGCCTCGCGGTCGCCTCAGGGATGACCGAGCGAGCGGGTCAGTCGCGGCGCAGCAGGAACGACGCCTGCCAGGTACGCCGGTTCCGCCCGGACGCCGGGATCATCCCCACCTCGGTCAGGTAGGGCACCAGCTTCTCCCCCATCCACGCCACCGTGTCGCGGTAGTGCGGGTTGGAGAGCGCCGCGTGCCGGCCCTCGCGCGGGTCGATGCCGACCGAGGCGTAGACGTCGGGGTGCACCAGCGAGCGCATCGTGACGTAGGCCGCCTGGGCGGCGACGAACTGGTGCCAGCGCAGCTCGCGTGCGGAGATGCCGCGCAGCGACGTCTCCAGCTCGTCACGGGCGAAGGTGACGTGCCGGGCCTCCTCGACCACGTGGATCCGCGAGACCATCCGCACCAGCGGTTGGATCCGCTCGTCGTTCATCATCTCGCGCTGCCAGCGGTCCACCGGCTCCTCGCCGATCAGGGTCGCGGCGTACGCCCCGGGACCCCGGAGAACCGTGGGCACGAGCCTGCCCATCCGCACCGCGGACTCCCGCGGCCCGTACGCCGGCACCCCAAAGGTGCCGATCGCCCGACCGAACATCGTCGAGTGTCGGCACTCGTCGGCGACCTCGGTGAGCAGGTAGTGGGTCCGCGCCTGGGTCGGGTCGTTGCGGTAGGCGTCCTTGAGCAGCAGCTGCATCAGCACCAGCTCGAACCAGAGACCGACGCTGGCGATCGAGGCGATCTCGTGCTGGGAGAGCGTGATCCGCTGATCCTCGGTGAGCCGGTCCCACAGCGGGGTGCCGTAGAGCGACATCCGCTCCGGGAGCATCCACCAGAGCCCGGGGACGGCGGGCGCGTCCCAGTCGATGTCGACGTCCGGGTCGTAGGACTGGCGTGCCGAGGACTTCAGCAGCCGCTCCACCGGGTTGCTCTCGGGCTGCACCAGGGCGGTCATGGGGTCTCCTTCTGGGTCACCGCGTCGCGACACGCTCGACGATCGCGGATGTTGCTGTTACTTCTAGTAACAGATATTGCTAGAGTGACGTACATGGCAACCCGAGTCAAGGACCCCGAGGACAAGGACGGCGACGGCCGCAGCACCCGCTGGGACGACCACCGAGAGGCACGCCGCGCCGATCTGGTCGCCGCAGCCGTGGCCGCGATCGACGAGCACGGCTCGGCAGCCTCGATCGCCCAGATCGCCGCCTCCGCCGGCGTCAGCAAACCGGTCCTCTACCGGTACTTCACCGACAAGGACGACCTCTACCGCGCGGTCGGCCAGTGGGGTGCCGAACGGGTCGTGGAGCGGCTCGTCCCGGTGCTCACCCAGAAGGGGTCGATGCGCGACCGCGTGTACGCCGGCTGCGACGCCTACCTGGAGGTCCTCGACGAGCACCCGCAGGTCTTCCTGCTGCTCGTCGAGCACCGCAGTGCCGACGACCCGCTGGCCGACGGCAAGGACCAGATCGCCACCACGTTCGCCAAGTTGATGGGCGACACGCTGCGCCGGCTCGGGGTCGACGCGGGCGGGGCCGAGCCCTGGGCGCACGGCCTGATCGGGATGGGGTTGGCGGTCGGCGAGTGGTGGCTTCGTCGCGACATCATGAGCCAGAAGGCGACCGCGTCGTACCTCGCCTCGTTCATCTGGCACGCGTTCAGCGGGTTCGCCGCGGACAACGGGGTCTCGATCGACGAGACAGGCGAGCTCCGGTTGCTGAAGCCGGCGGCGCGGGCGCAGTCCCGGCGCAAGGACGCGCAGTGATGACTCCGCATCTCGACAAGCTCGGCGACCGGGGTGCGCACGAGCCCGGCGAGGCGTACGACGGCCCAGCCTCCCTGGCGGCCGACGACACCGGCGCGATCGAGGTCGCGGTGCGGTTGCGCGGTCACGTCGACCCGAACGACGGACGCTTCCACTGGTACGGGCGGATCGCCGCCGACGAGACCGTGGCCGCGACCCACCGGCCGGGCACCCGGCTGGTGCTGCGGACGCCGTACGGGACCGCGGTCGGGAAGATCGCCGACCTCGATCCGTGGGGCCGCTTCCGGATCACCGGGATGGGCGCTCCCCCGTTCTAGGATGGGGCCCATGCCCTGTGACTACTGCGGGAAGCCGTTCGACCCGATCTCCACGCGCTGGCTCTGCCCGCACTGCCACATGAAGGCCAACTGCTGCGACGGTGCGCCGCTCGCCGAGCGGGTCTGCGAGCTCCCCGCCGGGGGTTGAGGAGGGCCGCCAGGCCCGTCTCGAAACCTAGGAGCTCTTCTTCGCCGCCCACTCGCGGAGCTTGTCGATCCGCGCCTGCAGCTGGGCCGCGGTCGCGACCGCGGCGGCCGGACCGCCGCAGTCCTTGCGCAGCGCCGCGTGGGTGACACCGTGCGGCGTCCCGGTCCGGTGGTTCCAGGCGGCGACCAGCCCGTTGAGCTCGCGGCGCAGGATGCCGAGCCGCTCGTGGGCGGCGACGTCCGGTTCGTCGTCCTCGACGGCCCGCAACGCACGCCGCTCCTCGTTGATGGTCCGGCGCTGCTTCTGCCGGTTCTGCAGCAGGCTGCGCACCTGGTCGGGCTCGAGCAGCCCGGGGATGCCGAGGAAGTCCATCTCCTCGTCGGACCCGACGTGCACCTCCCCGGCGTGCCCGAACTCGGCACCGTCGAACAGCACGTGCGCGAACGTCGCCTGGGAACCGAGTGCTTCGAAGGACCCCTGCAGCTCGTCCGAGGCTCCCTCGCCGGCGTTCGCCTGCGCCATCAGCGCGTCCTCGGCGGCGAAGATGTCGCCGTCGTTGTTGACCGGCCGACCGAGCACGTGGTCGCGTTCCACCTCGAGCTCGGAGGCGAAGCCGAGCAGCGGCAGGCTGGAGGGCAGGAAGACCGACGCGGTCTCCCCCCGGGTCCGGGCCCGGACGAACCGGCCGACCGCCTGGGCGAAGAAGAGCGGCGTGGAGATCGTGGTCGCGTAAACGCCGACCGCGAGGCGCGGGATGTCGACGCCCTCGGAGACCATCCGGACCGCGACCATCCACCTCTGGTCACCGGCGGCGAACTTCTCGATCCGTTTCGAGGAGGACTTCTCGTCGGAGAGCACCACCACCGGCTTCTGCCCGGCGATACCGGCCAGCACCGCCGCGTAGGCGCGCGCGGAGTCCTGGTCGCTGGCGATCACCAGGCCGGCCGCGTCGGGCACGTTCTTGCGGACCTCCGAGAGCCGCCGGTCGGCTGCCTCCAGGACCGAGCCGATCCAGGCCCCGCCCGGGTCGAGCGCCGTGCGGAGCGCGTGCGCGGCCATGTCCTTGGTGCTCGGCTCCCCGAGGCGGGCCGAGACCTCGTCCCCGGCCCGGGTGCGCCACTGCAGGTCGCCGCCGTAGGCCCAGAACAGGACCGGACGGACGACGTGGTCGCGCAGCGCGTGCCCGTAGCCGTAGGTGAAGTCGGCCGACGACCGCGGCACCCCGTCAGGGCCGGGCTCGTAGGTCACGAACGGGATCGGGTTCACGTCCGAGCGGAACGGGGTCCCGGTCAGGGCCAGCCGTCGCCGGGCGGGCTCGAAGGCTTCCCGGATCGCGTCGCCCCACGAGAGCGCGTCGCCCGCGTGGTGGATCTCGTCGAGGATGACCAGCGTCTTGGAACGCTCGGTCCGGATCCGCATCGCCAGCGGGTTGGTCGCGACCCCGGCATAGGTAACCGCGATGCCGACGAAGTCGTTGCTGGTCTTGCCCTTGCCCCCCGAGTACGCCGGGTCGATCGGGATCCCGACCTTCGCCGCCGCCTGCGCCCACTGGGTCTTGAGGTGCTCGGTCGGCGCCACGATGGTGATCCGGTCGACGACCCGGCGCGACAACAGCTCGGCGGCGATCGTCAGAGCGAAGGTCGTCTTGCCCGCACCGGGGGTGGCGACGGTGAGGAAGTCGCGCGGCTCGGAGGCGAAGTACTGGTTGATGGCCTCGCTCTGCCAGGCGCGCAGCCGGGTCGCCGTACCCCAGGCCGCACGGGGTGCGGGGTAAGCCGGTGAGAGCTTGTCGAGGGGGGCGGGGGCGCCGGGGTCCGGGTCGGTCTCGGCTCTGGTCAAAGCTCGGGACCTGCGTCGCCGTCCTGCATGCTCTCCCAGATCTCCTTGCAGTCCGGGCAGACCGGGAACTTCTGCGGGTCGCGGCTCGGCACCCACACCTTGCCGCAGAGCGCGACCACCGGAGTGCCGTTGACCATGGCCTCCATCAGCTTGTCCTTCGGCACGTAGTGCGAGAAGCGCTCGTGGTCGCCGTCCTCGTGGCTGAGGCGCTCGGTGACGATGCTCTCGGACTCCAGGACGTCGGTCCCGAAGCCGGCAGGTCGGCCGGAAGAACTCGCAGTGCTCATCGGGGAATCCTAGCGCGACCCGAGGACCCGTCTCAGTTCATCGTCGGCTCGGCCGGCATCGTGGCCAGCATCGCCAGGTGCCCGCCCTGGCGTCGTAGCACCGCGGCCCAGAGCCCGGCGGGGTCGTCGGCGAACGCGTCGAACTCCTCGGCCGGGACGACGTACCAGGCGCCCTCCTCGATCTCCCCCTCCAGCTGCCCGGCCTCCCACCCGGAGTACCCCGCGAAGATCCGCAACCGCGAGACCGCGGAGGCGACGATCTCGACCGGTGCGTCCAGGTCGACCAACCCGGTGTTGGCGAAGGCCCGGCGCCAGCCGACCGGGACCTCGTCGTCGGCGGCCACGTGCGCGACCGCGAGCGCGCTGTCGGTCTCCACCGGACCCCCCTGGAAGAGGACGTCCGGCCCGGAGACCACCTCGGCCCAGGGCGCGAGGACCTCGGCGACGTCGAGATCGGTCGGGCGGTTCAGCACCACTCCGAGCGCGCCGTCGTGGCCGGCGTCGAGGAGCAGCACGATGGTGCGCGCGAAGTTCGGGTCGTTCATCGTCGGTGCTGCGATCAGCAAGCTCCCCGGGACGGGCTCCATGGCTCTATCGTCCCACCGCACCGGTCACGCCGCACGACTTCGCGGCTCCGGGCAGGGCACGGACATGACGGATCCCCGGGCCACGCACAGGGAGGGAGGTGACCCGGGGATCGTCGTGGGAGTGCGGATCAGGCGGCGAGAACCGCGCGGATCCGATCGACGAGGGAGGGAGTTACCACTGCGTCGACAGTTGTGGTGGCGGCCGGCTCACCGGCACGCGCCTTGGTGGTGACCCGCTGGCCGGCGCGAGCGGCTGAAGCGCTCTCGTCGCTGGCCAGGCCGGCAGCAGAAGCGAGCTTGAGCCACTCCTTCTCCTGCGCACGCTGGAGGGCGACCGCCATCTCGGGGTCGCTCGGCGACTCGGTGTAGCGGTCGATGATCAGCCGGATCCCGGGGGCTTCGTCGTTGGACGTGCGCCAGGCGTCGACGATCGCGGCCTCGAGGTCGAGGGGCTGCGCCATCAGGGCGCGCTCGATGTTGCCGGACAGCCGGGCGTGCCACTTGAGCGACAGCGCACCGATCAGGTCGAGCTCGTCGTGGAAGGTCTCGCGGACACCCGGAAGGTCCATCGGAAGGACACCGTCCCGGCGGGCGTTGGCGGCGTCGATAACGGTTTGGAGGATCTCCCCGCGGTGATGGAAGGCGTTCCAGGTCATGGTCCACATCCTTTCGTTCACATACCGTTGGTACGTACCGAGAGTACGTAACCGACCCCTGGCGGGCAATCTGAAACCCCCCTTTCCGGCCGTGACGTCACCCACACCCCTGCGCGCGGTCGGCCTAGACTGACCAGATGTCCACGCGCTCACCCGCCGAGAAGCTCCGCTCGACGCTGCCGAAGGTGCCCAAGGTCGCCAAGGTCAGCGGGGTCTCACGGCGGGCGCAGTACTCCGCCTCGACGAAGCGGGCCCTGGTCGACCAGGCCGCGAAGCTCTTCACCCAGCAGGGGTACGCCGCGACCAGCCTGGACGCCATCGTCAGCAGCGCCCGGGTCACCAAGGGCGCGCTCTACCACCACTTCAGCGGCAAGCAGGCGGTCTTCGAAGCGGTCTTCGAAAAGCTGGAGAGCGACGCGGCCTCGCGGATCCTCAAAGCCCTCAAGGGGTCTCGGGACCCGTGGGAGAAGGCACTGATCGGTCTTCGCTCGTTCCTCGACATCGTCCAGGATCCCGGCTACCAGCGCGTCGTCATCCAGGAAGGACCCGCGGTCCTGGGCCACGAACGGTTCCGCGAGCAGCAGGACCGCTCCAGCTTCGGCATCGTCCAGGACATGGTCCGCTCGGTCTTCGAAGGCTCCTCCTACGAGCTGTCCGACGACATGCTCGACACCTTCAGCCGGATCTTCGTCGGCGCCATGTCCGCGGCGGGCGAGACCGTGAGCACCGCGACCGACCCGAAGGCCGCGGTCGCCCAGGTGGAGTCCGCGTTCGGCTTCATCCTGGCCGGGATGCGTTCGGTCGCGGAGAGCGGGATCGGGTTCCCGGACCCCGAGGACCTCGTCAGCGGAACGTGACCGAGGCGTTCTCGGTGTTCGGCAGCAGCTCGATCCAGACCTTGCCTGCCGGGATCTTGATCTCCCCGGCGGCCGTCTTCAGGGTCACCGGCGACTCGCGCTTCGGCTTGACCCAGGAACCGCGCAGCACCTGACCGCCGTGGAAGAGCATCATCGTGCCCTTCCCGAAGAACAGGCTCTCCGGCACCGGGTTGCCTGCCGGGTCGCGGTACCCCGCGTCGACCTCGCGGACGCGCAGGACCAGGACGCTGTCGGCCTTGAACTGGTCAGCAGCGCTCGCGTACGTGTTCGTGTTGACGTACTTGTCGGCCTTCTTGCTGTACAGGAACTGCGTCGTCGTCGCCGAGCTGAACCGCACCGAGATGTTCTTCGCGGGCGAGACGCCCGCGTAGTCCGCCTTGACCCCCCACGGGAGGTAGGCCGGGAGCGGTGCGGACGGTGCCTTGAGCTTCGCGACCAGGTCCGGAAGCTTCACGAACAGGTTGTACGGCGCCCGCCGGGAACGCTCCCGGTAGTAACCGGGGCCGCCCTCGGTGTAGTAGGGAACTCCCCCCTGCCGCACCCGGATCAAGGTGACCCGGGCACCGCCGCTGGCCACCAGCGTCGCCTGCACGGGCTTCACTACCCCCATGTCGGAGGCGCGCATCGACCGCACCGGACCGACGGTGCTCGGGATCGTCGAGTGGAACAGCGCCGCCAACCGGGTGATCCCGCCCTCGACGAGTTCTTCCACGACCATGTCGGCGGCGGAGAGCCCGACCTGGGGACGGCTGGCGGAGGTGTTGTCGATCTTGACCGCGACGACCGGCTTGGAGGCGAACGAGTTCGGAGCCTCCAGACCGGTGAGCGGCCAGACCGACGGGATGCTGGTGCCGCCCTCGGTCTGCTGGGCCCCCGGGGACTCCGCCGCAGCAGGGCTCTCCTCCGCCGACCCGCACCCCGCCAGCACCAGGCTCGCGACCAGCGCGACCGCTCCGGCGGTCAGGGAGGTACGGCGGAAGGAGGACGTTGGGGAAGTACGAGCACTCATGCCGCACAGCATGACAAAGGGGGCCCACCGTTCACGGCAGGCCCCCTCGGGTGTTGCTGGAAATTCTGGTGCTAGATCTTCGCGCCTCCGTCGACGCGGTGCTAGATCTTCGCGCCTCCGTCGACGTACAGCGTCTGCCCGGTGATGTACGACGCCTCGTCGCTGCACAGGAACGCCGCCGCGGCCGCGATGTCCTCGGGGAAGCCCACCCGGCGTACCGGGTTCGCCTCGGCGTTGAGCTTGCGGAACTCGTCGACGTCCATCTTCAGCCGCCGCGCGGTGTCGTCAGTCATCTCGGTGGCGATGAACCCCGGCGCGATCGCGTTGACGTTGACGCCGAACGGGCCCAGCTCCAGCGCCAGGGTCCGGGTGAAGCCCTGGACGCCGGCCTTGGCCGCGGAGTAGTTCGCCTGTCCGCGGTTGCCGTTGGCCGAGATGCTGGAGAGGTTGAGGATCTTGCCGTACTTCTGCTCGACGAAGGTCTTCTGCGCCGCCTTGCTCATCAGGAATGCGCCCTTGAGGTGGACGTTCATCACGGCGTCCCAGTCGTCCTCGGTGAGCTTGAAGAGCAGGTTGTCGCGGGTGATGCCGGCGTTGTTGATGATCACGTGCAGCCCGCCGAGCTCGTCGACGACCCGGGCCACCCCGGCCTCGACCGAGGCGGCGTCGGTCACGTTCACGCCGACCCCGATCGCCTTCGCAGCACCACCGAGCCCGGCGGCAGTCTCCGACGCCTGCTCCTCGTTGATGTCGAAGATGGCGACCGCGGCGCCCTCCTCGGCGAAGCGCTTCGCGGTACCGGCACCGATGCCGCGCGCTGCTCCGGTGATGATCGCGACGCGACCGTCGTATCGACCCATGACTGCTCCTGATCGGGATAGGGAACGGAGGTGTGGCCGCCCGGTCCGGTATTCCGCCCGGCGCAGCAGGCTCACTCTAGAACCTGGCTCCGGAGCGTCCGCGACCGCCACCGACCCATCTGCGTCCGCACCCGGCCCGACTCGTTTAGGCTGCGTCCGTGGGAAAGGCCGATTTCAAGTTCGCGGGCTGGTGCGCGCTTCTGCTCGCGGTGGCCACCGTGGTTGTCGCGCAGGTCGAGGACCTGCCGATCCGCGACCCCGACGGCGCCGGGATGGCGACGTACGTCCGGCTCCCGCTGATCCTGCTGGCGGCCTGGCTGATCGACGTCCTGCCCCGGGCGATCGCCCGGGCCCGCACCGACTGGTCGACCCTGGGCCGGACCTTTCGCGGGGTGATCAAGGAGCGCTGGACGCGCTCGCACGTGATCTTCGCCGTGAGCGGCCTGGGCACCTGGTACATCTGCTACGCCGCCTTCCGGAACCTGAAGAGCTACGTCCCGTTCGTGCGCGGCGAGAACCTCGACTTCGACGCCGAGCTGGCCAAGATCGACAAGGTGCTCTGGCTCGGCCACGACCCGGCCGACGTCCTGCACAGCCTCCTCGGCACCGGGTTCGCCGCGTCGTTCCTCTCCTTCATCTACATCGCCTGGATCGTGCTGATCCCGGTCAGCCTGGCGATCAGCCTGATCTGGACCCGGCGCCCGGCCGCGGGCTCCTGGTTCGTCACTGCGATCGCGGTGGACTGGCTGCTGGGCATCGCGACGTACTTCGTGCTCCCGACGCTGGGCCCGGCGTACTCGAGCCCTGGCGAGTTCGCCGACCTCAAGCACACCTACACCGCCGACCTGGTCCGCAACCTCGGGGAGGACCGGGCCGAGGTGCTGGCCGATCCGCACGCGACCGGCGCCGTGCAGACCATTGCGGCCTTCCCCTCGTTGCACGTCGGGATGATGGTGACGATCTGCGTCTTCGCCACCCTCGTCGGCTTCGCCCGCTGGATCCGGGTCTCCGCCTGGATCTTCCTGGCCCTCACGGTGCTGAGCACCATCTACTTCGGCTGGCACTTCTCGCTCGACGCCGTCGGAGGCGCCGTCCTCGGCACCGCGGCGGTCTGGATCGCGGCCCTGGGCACCGGCAACCACGTCCGGGGGTTCCCGACGCTGATCGAACGCGGCACCCACGAGGACGCCGACGACCCTCAGGTCAACGCACCCCTGAGCCGACCGGCGTAGTCAGCGGACTCCGCCGCGTCGGCGTACCGGGTGCGGGGCCAGAAGAAGCCCTTCAGCCCGTCGCCCTTGGTGCGGGGGACGACGTGGCAGTGCAGGTGCGGGACCGACTGCGAGACGGTGTTGTTCATCGCCACGAACGACCCCTGCGCACCGAGCACCTCGACCATCGCGGCGGCGATCTCCTGCACCCGGGCCAGGAACGGGTCCCGGAGCGCGGCCGGAAGATCCGGGAGCGTCGCCACGTGCTGCCGCGGCACGACCAGCGTGTGGCCCTTGAAGAGCGGCCGGATGTCGAGGAACGCGATCAGGTCGTCGTCGGCGTGCACGACGTCGGCTCGGGCGGTCCCGGCGGCGATGTCGCAGAACAGGCAGGACATGGGTCGAGGCTAGCCATCGACACGGACCTGCTGCTGGTCAATCCGGCCCGGGTCCGGTCTCATGTGCCCATGACCTCAGCGACGATCACCCATATCGGCGGCCCCACCACGCTCCTCGAGATCGGCGGCTGGCGGATCCTGACCGACCCCACCTTCGACCCGCCCGGGAAGCGGTACTTCTTCGGCTGGGGCACGACCTCCCGTAAGCTGGCCGGTCCCGCGGTCCCCGTCGCCGACCTCGGTCCCGTCGACGCGGTCCTGGTCAGCCACCACCACCACGGCGACAACCTGGACCCGACGGCGCAGGGGCTGCTGCCCACCTGGGGCACGACCTACACCACCACCAAGGGCGCCCGGGCCCTCGGCGGCAAGGCCGTCGGGCTCACCCCCTGGCAGACGGCGACCCTGGAAGCGCCCGGCAAGGAGACGATCACGATCACCGCGACCCCCTGCCGGCACGGTCCCGTCGGCAGCGACCCGATCACCGGACCGGTGATCGGGTTCTCGCTCTCCTGGCCGGGCCAGGAGCACGGCGAGCTCTGGGTCACCGGCGACACCGTCCTGTACCCCGGGGTGCGCGAGGTGGCTTCCCGGCTCCGGATCGGGACGATGCTGCTGCACCTCGGCTCGGTCCGGTTCCGCTACCTGTCCGGCTGGTTCCGCTACACCATGGACGCCCGCGAAGGTGCCGAGCTGATCGGCCTGGTGAAGCCGATGCACGTCGTCCCGGTCCACTACGAGGGCTGGTCGCACTTCCAGCAGGACCGCGGTCCGGCCGAGCAGGTGCTCAGCACCTCGCCGTACGCCGACCGGGTGACCTGGCTCGACCCCGGGGAGTCGGCAACGTTCCCGGTCTGAGTCCGGCCTGAGCCCGGCCTGAGCCCGCTCCGAGCGAGGGAGTTGCCCAGGTCACACGAGTTCCGGCGTCACCTGCCCCGCGAACCAGGGTCTTGGTAGGCGTGAAGCACCTCA
This sequence comes from Marmoricola sp., assembly GCA_041618295.1. Classification (GTDB taxonomy): domain Bacteria; phylum Actinomycetota; class Actinomycetes; order Propionibacteriales; family Nocardioidaceae; genus Marmoricola. The sequence continues at coordinate 111,615 of JBFJNH010000001.1, read as the reverse complement.
GCAGGAACCCGCGGGTCGCCCCCGACCAGGTGGTGCCGAGCCCGACCGACCGTCCGTGGTGGCAGCCGGTCGGGCTCTGGCAGTCCTGGTGGGGCGTCGCGTTCGTGACCATCGCCGCCGTCCTGTCGCACTGGTCCTGAGCGGCGTACGGCGGGTTCACGTCGGGTCAGGGGGCGAGCAGGTCCTTCATCGTGGCGATCTCGGCAGCCTGCGTCTTCTCGATCCGCACAGCCAGTCGGATCGCGTCGACGTACCGGCCCTCCTGCTGCTCGGTCTGCGCCATCTCGATCGCGCCCTCGTGGTGGGCGATCATCATGGTCAGGAACATCCGGTCGAACGCCGCACCGTTCGCGCCGCCGAGCTGGTCGAGCTCCCCGTCGCTCATCATCCCGGGCATGTCGAGGTCGTCCATCACCTCACCGTGGTCCATCCCGCCCATGTCGTGGCTGGAGTCGGACTTGTCCTTCCCCCACGACTCGAGCCAGCCGGACATCGTCTCGATCTCCGGCGCCTGGGCGGCTTCGATCTCAGCCGCGAGTTGCTTGACCTCCGGGGACGAGGCGCGGGTCTTCGCCAGCCCGGCCATCACCACGGCCTGCTCGTGGTGCGGGATCATCGCCTGCGCGAAGGTGACGTCGGCGTCGTTGAACTCCGCCGACGTGGCGGAGTCGTTGTCGTCGCCGCAGCCGGCCAGTGCGACGGTTGCGACAAGGGCGAGGGCAAGGGACACAAGGGTTCGCTTCATGGGTTTCTCCTGGTTCGGTGTGGGTTCGAGGCGTGCTGACGCGCGGTGGGCGGCCGGGAGGGGTCCCAGCGCCCATCGGCGCTCCTCAGCAGCGCTGGACCGACAGCGCGAACAGGCAGGGCGGGTCGGGCGACCGGGTCTGCCGGACCGCCATCGGCCGGTCCGGCGTGACGAACCAGGGCCGGATCATCGACCCGGCGCCGCCCAGGACGAGCAGGGCGAGCACCGAACCGAGGAGCACCGCCAGGCAGACGGCTCCCGGGCTGAGGTGCGTCCCCCCGTGGTCCCTGTCGCCCCCAGCGTGGTCCTGGACCCCCAGATGGCTGCCCAGGTGGCTTTGGGCGTGAGTCTCGGGGGCGACGGCTTCGACCCCGTGGGTGCTCAGACCGTGCATGCCCAGCACCCCCGCCAGAACGACGAGCAGGCCCACGACCCAGACCGCCCGGCGCGCGCCGCTCGGCAGCTGTCCGATCGACCTCACGCGCCGAGAATAGCCAGCGACCCGCAAACCCGCGTCCCTCACCCGCTGCGCAGGGCGCGGGAGCGCTGCTCGTACTCCGGCTGGTCGATCTCGCCGCGGGCGAACCGCTCGTCGAGGGTCAGTTGTGCGGCCGGTCGCGGACCCGGCTGCGACACCGGGTGCTGACCCGACGGCGTCCCGGGGGCAACGGTGCTGCGCACGATGGCCCAGATCAGCACCGCGACCAGCGCCACGCCGATCAGGAAGACCGAGGTCATCATCAGCCAACCGGCCCAGCCCATCCCACCGGCCATGTCCCAACCGCGACCGTTGTCGTACATCGCCGTCGCCTCCTTCTGCCTCACCTCCGAGGCTGGCACCGGAAGGGGTCGGACGTCAGGGCCGGACGTCGGTCGTGCGGAGGACCTCTGGCAGCGTCCGGACGCACGCGAGCCCCCCGGCTACCCGAGGGGCTCGCGTCACAACGAGGGCTGGTGGAGCTGGCGGGAATCGAACCCGCGTCCTTGAGCGCCGTACTAGGTCTTCTCCGGGTGCAGTCCGCGATGACGTTTTTCTCGGCCCCGGCGCTTGCACGGACACGTGCGCCGACGGGCTCAGTCGGGATTAAGTCCCGATCAACCCTCCCGACGGAGGTCGATCAGCAAGCCTTCTAGTCGACGCCAGGGTCCGGGACGAAGGCGGATGCCCGGTCTGACGCTTCGATCACTGCTCAGGCAGCGAGAGCGAAGGAGTTGCGATTGGTGTTGGCAACTATTGGTTTCCAGCGATCGTTAACGAGATAACGCTGGCTTCTCGACCCGCTTCTCCTAGGACAAACGACCCTAGTCGAAACCAATCAGCCCCTCTTGAGTTGTGTCTCGGGACGGTCGCTGCGCGACCTCCCCGACAACCGCAAGTGTACGGGGCAGGGCCGACAGAGCACGAATGCTTTCGGTTCAGCCCGCCAGGTGCCCCTGGTCGACGGCCTGGATGCTGCCGTGCACGGACGCCGCGTCGTCCGAGGCGAGGAACGCCACCACGGCGGCGACGCTGTCGGCGCTCATCAGGCCGCGCTTCGCGGCGACCCGCATGATCAGCTCCCAGTCGGCCCCGTCGGGGACGTCGATGGTGCTCACCTGCGGGGTGTCCATCCCACCCGGGCAGACGCAGTTCACCCGCAGCGGAGCGTTCAGGTACTCGATGGCCAACGCCTTGGTGAGACCGACGATCCCGTGCTTGGCGGCCGTGTACGCCGCGGAGTACGCCTCCCCCATCAGGCCGGCCACCGAGGCGACGTTCACGATGTTGCCGCCGACCTCCAGCAGGTGCGGGATCGCGGCCTGGGAGACGAAGAAGGCGCCGCTGAGGTTGAGGGCGACGTCGGCGGCCCACTGCTCCTCGGTGACCTCGGTGGTGATCCGGAAATCGTGCCGACCGGCGTTGTTGACCACCACGTCCAGGCGACCGTAGGCCTCCACGGCAGCGGTGACCGCTGCCCGGCAGTGCGCCGGGTCCGCGATGTCGGCGAACCCGAACCGGACCTCACCGGGAAGGTCGGCGCAGGACGCGGCGACCTCGGCGAGACGCTCCTGGTCCCGGGCGACGGCGTACACCGAGCCGCCGCCCGCGGCGAACCGGCGGACGGTCGCGGCACCGAGGCCCGAGGACGCCCCGGTGACGAGGATCGAGCGGCCTGCGAACGTGGTCATGTGGGGGCTCCTGGGTGCAGTGGGGACGACAGAGGACAGCCAACCGCGGATCTGGTGCGGGCGGGCGGGTTTCCGCAGGCGTTGGCGCACCTGGGTTTCCACATTCTCCGAACCGACCTTGCGGATCGAACACCCGTTCGAAAGACTTCCTCCATGACCACCTCGCTGCTCGACCCGACCACGACACCCGACCCGGGTGCCGACCTGGCCGGGCTGCGCGGGGTCATCGATGCCTTGTCGTCCCGCGGTGTTCCGCGCGGACGGAGCCCCCGGGAGTACGACGCCCTGCTGACCGGCTACGACCGGGAGATCCGCCGGCTCGAAGCCCTCAAGCTCGCCGTCGTCGCGGCCGCGGACGCTGCCCGGGTCGCTGACGACACCGGCCTGACCGACACCGGGGCCTGGGTGGCGCGGCGCACGCACGCCGACGCGCAGGTGGCGTCGCGGGAGGTTCGGCTCGCGACCGCGCTCGCCGCCCAGCCGGGCGCACCGGCGCGTCCCTCGGCTCAGGCGCTCACGACCGGGAACCTGTCCCCCGCGCACGCCCGAGTGATCGTGACCGCCACCGACCAACTACCGGCCGGACTGTCGCCCGAGCAGGTGGAGACCGTCGAACGCGACCTGGTCGAGAAAGCCACCCGGCTCTCCCCCGACCAGCTGCGCCGCGTCGCACGCCGCGCCCTGGAGGTCGTCGAGGCCGACGCGGCAGTCGTGGACCGTCACGAAGACACCCTGCTGCGGACCGAGGAAGAGGCCGCCTTGGCCAAGACCCGGCTGACCCTGCACGACAACGGCGACGGCACCACCTCGGGACACTTCACCGTTCCCACCCTCGCCGCCTCGGTCCTGCGCAAGGTCATCCAGTCGATGACCTCGCCGCGCCGCGCACGCCTCGGTGCGTCCGCGGCCCAGGCCGGAGACCCCGGACAGCGCCGCGACTGGGCCCACCAAGCCGGCCTCGCGCTCGTCGAGGTACTGGAGCACCTTCCGACCGACCGGCTCCACAGCAAGGTCGCCGCCACCGTGGTCGTCACCCTCGACCACGATCGGCTCCAGGCTGCCGTCGGAGCCGCCGGTCTCGACACCGGCGACGCCCTTTCCGCCGGCGAGCTACGTCGGCTCGCCTGCGGAGCCGGGATCCTCCCCGCGATCCTCAACGGCCCCAGCATGCCCCTGGACCTCGGCCGCACCAGCAGGTTCTTCACCGAAGCCCAACGCGTCGCCCTGGCGACTCGACAACACACCTGCCGCGCCGAAGGCTGCGACAGGCCGATCGCCTGGTGCGAGCTCCACCACCGAGATCCCTGGTCACTCGGCGGCACCACCAACCTCGACGACGCCGTCGGACTCTGCGGCTTCCACCACCGACGCATCCACGACCCCCGCTACCACCACCACGACGGCCCCGACGGCATCACCTTCAGACTGAACACGTGAACAGCGAGGCCGCGTTCTCCCAGCACACCTTCCGCAGCCACGCCTCGTCCAAACCGGGGGCACGGTCGAGCAGTCGTGCCAGGCCCTCGTACTGGTGCGGGTACTCGTAGGGCAGGTTCGGGAAGTCGCTTCCGTAGAGGATCTTCTCGCCGAGTCCGGCAAGGCGCGGGACCAGGTACTCGGGGAACGGCACGAAGAAGTCGGTGAAGACCATCGTGGTGTCGAGCCGGGTGTGCTCGTAGGTCTCGGCCAGATCGAAGAACTCCGCGAATTCCGGGGCCCCCAGGTGGGCGACGACCACCCGCAGGTCCGGGAAGAGCCGCAGCAACCGGGCCAGGTGCTCGGGTCCGGTGAAGGCGTTGCCGACCGGACCGGACCCGACGTGGATGACGACGGGCGTCGTCGCGTCCTCCAGGATCTCCCACGCCGGGAGCAGGGCCGGATCGTCGAGAAGGAACTCCCCTACCTGGGTGTGCAGCTTGAAGATCTCCACGCCGGAGTCCAGCGAAGCCGCCACCTGCTCGGCGACGCCGGGTTCGGGGTAGAAGGTCGCCGAGTGCAGGCACTCCGGCACCGCGGCCGCCAGCTCGGCGGCCCAACCGTTCAGGTACGTCGCCACCCCGGGCCTGTGCGCGTAGGGCAACGCGCTGAAGCGCCGTACGCCGAAGGCGCGCAGCTGCTCGACCCGCTCGGCCACGCTGCCGCGGTAGCGGATCGGCCACTCCCGGCCGATCTTCGGCCCGGCAGCGTCGAACTCGCGCCAGACGGCGGCCTGGATGTTCGGCGGCAGGAAGTGGACGTGGACGTCGAAAAGGCCGGGGATCCCGAGACCGCGCCACGGCGCGGTCCCGGGATCTCCGAGGGTCGGGGTGTCGTTCAGGAGCCGGGCGTGTAGTCGAAGGCCTCGGCCAGCCAGTCCAACGACTTCGCGATGTCGACCCGCTGGTACCCGCCGAGGTACCGGCAGTTGCTGGTGTAGCCGTAGCTGGTGACCGCGACGATCTCGCCGCCGAGGAAGACCGGACCGCCCGAGTCACCGAAGCAGGTTCCCCCGGTGCCCTTGTTGTCGTTCGGGTTGCCGTTGGTCTGCAGGATCTGGTCGGTCAGCTTCTGGCCGGGCATCTCGACGTACCGGCGGATCAGCGGGTAGCTGAAGGGCGTCGGCTTCTGCGGACCGGCCTCCGGCTTGCGGACCTCGGTGCCGTACCCGACGGCGGTGAAGAGCGTCTTGGACAGGTCCGAGGTCTTGATCGCCGACAGCGTGCCGAGGCCGGCCACCGGTGCCGGGTCCAGCTCGGTCTCCGCGACGTCGAGCACGATCGCGCCGAGGTCGTTCCAGTTCTTGATGTCAGTGAAGTCGGAGTACTCCGGGTGCGTGTACGGCGATCCCGAGTTGTAGCCGGCCGCCTGGAGCTCGGCGGTGGTGTACCCGGCCGCCGGGTCCGCGGCCACGGGGAGCGGCGACGTCGGCGGCGGGGTGCTGGAGGCGTGGATCTCCGACTCGAAGGTGACCAGCATCTTGCCAACCACCCCCTGGGTGCAGTGCGCCGCCGTGAGAACCAGGTCGTCACGGATCAGGGTGGCGCTGCAGCGGAAGCGACCCTCCGCGTCGTACCCGGCGATCATCGCGACGTTCGGGTGGGCGTCGCCGTCGGGAGTGCCTCCGGTGGAGGCGAGGGCGGGGCCGGCGAGGCCGGCGACGAGCAGGGCGGATGCCGCGAGGGCGAGGACACGCTTGAGCATGGGCAGAACCTCCGAGTAGGACGGATTCCTCACCCAAGCAGACGTATCCGCCCAAGGGAATGGCCCTCGCGGACTGGTTGCTCAGTCGTGACCTTTGAGGCGCCGACCCAGTGCCTGCTGCTTCTCCCGGTTCGCCTGCTTCTCGGCCAGACTGTGCCGCTTGTCGTACGACTTCTTGCCGCGGGCCAGCGCGATCTCCACCTTGGCGCGGCCGTCCTTGAAGTACAGCGACAGCGGGACCAGGGTGAAGCCCCGCTCCTTCACCTTGGCGTCGATCTTGTCGATCTCGTGGCGGTTCAGCAGGAGCTTGCGGACCCGGCGGGGCTCGTGGTTCGTCCAGGTCCCCTGGGTGTACTCGGGGATGTGCACGCCGTGCAGGAACGCCTCGCCGTCGTGGATCTCGGCGAAGCCGTCACCCAGGGTCGCCCGACCGGCGCGCAACGACTTCACCTCGGTGCCGACGAGGACCATGCCGGCCTCGAAGACGTCCTCGACGTGGTAGTCGTGACGCGCCTTCCGGTTCTGCGCAATCAGCTTGCGCCCTTGCTCCTTGGGCATGGGAGACATCCTCGCAGGCGTGGCAACCGCGTTCCGCGGCCGGGGCGTGCGTGGGTCAGAGGTACTTCGCCGGGTCCACCGCGACGCCGTCGAGCATCACCGTGAAGTGCAGGTGGCAGGCCGTGGACCAGCCGGTGTTCCCGGAGTACGCGACGACCGCACCGCGCTTGACCTGCTGACCGGTGCGCGCCTGGTAGGAGCTGATGTGGTTGTAGATCAGCGTCATGCTCTTGCCGTTGACCCGGCCCACGTCGAGGAGCAGCCGGTTCCCCCAGACGTCGGAGTAGTACTCCGAGATGACGGTGCCGCTGGCACCGGCTCGGAGCCCGGTCCCGCAGGGCGCCCGGAAATCGACCCCGTCGTGCAGACCGTAGTAGCCGTAGATCGGGTGCCGGCGGTACCCGTAGGGCGAGGTGATCGGGCCATCGACGGGGCGGAAGAGGAACCCGTCGTTGCTGCCCTGGTAGCCGCCCTTGGCCTGCTGCGCCCGCTCCAGGAGAAGCCGCTTGATCCGGGCCTCCTCCTTGCGCAGGGCGATCAGCTTGCGCTTGTCCTCGGCCCGGGCTAGCCGGGCCGCGAACGCCGCGCTGGCGCGGTCCTGCACCAGGGCGGCGACCTGGGCACGGTTCGTCACGGCTCGCTTCTCCAAGGCCTGCTTCCGGGCCAGGTTCACCGCCGCTTCCTGCCGCTTGGCCGCGACCTCCTCCTTGGCCTGGGCGACCTTGGTGCGCTGCACTTCGAGGAGCGCTTCCTTGGCCTTCAGGTCGGCCAGCATCGCGTCCGCCTTCTGCGCGACGCTGTCGATCGCGTTGAGCTGGGTAGCGATCTCCTCCGGGCTGCGGCCCTCGAGCAGCACCGACATCCGGAGCAGTTCCGGCTCGCCGTAGCTGAAGTACGCGACCGCGATCCGGCCGAGCTCGTCACGCTGCTCGACGACCTGCTCCTGACCCATCTTGAGCCGGTACCTGGCCTTCCTCAGCTCGGTCACCGCGGCAGCAAGCTTGGCCTGCATCTGGGCATCGAGGATCCGGGCCGTGGTGAGCTCGCCCTGGGTCCGGGCCAACTCGCGCTGGGCCTGCTGGAGCTGAACCCGTGCGTTGCGCAGCCGCGCGGTGGCGGCGTACATCGCCCGACTGGACCCCTCGAGACTCTCCTCGGCGGCCTTCACGCCCTTCTGGACCTTGCTCTGCTTGTCCTTGAGCTCGTCAGCGTTCGCCAGCACCGCCGGAACGGTCGCGAGCAGTGCGGACGCCACAGCGACCGCGGTCCAGCGGACGAAGCGGGAGGTGGTGCGGGACGTCAGGGAAAGGGTGCGCCTCACGTGTCGGCCGATCGTTGGGGAAGAGTCCACTGGGGAAGTAGTGAACTCGTGTGACGATAGCCGACGACTTTCAGACTTTCAGGTATTTCCGGGTCATCACGAGTGTCGGGACGGCGGTCAGCAGGACCCCGATCACCGCGACACGCCAGCCGGAGGTGGCGAAGTCGCCCCAGTCGAGCCACGGCATCACCCGGCTGTTCTGCCGCAGCCAGCCGTAGACCGCGAACTGCATGAACGCCGCCAGCGCGAGCCCGGAGAGCGCGATCGCGATGAACGCCGCTGCGAGGGTCTCCAGCAGGAACGGCAGCGAGATGTACAGGTTGGAGGCGCCGACCAGGCGCATGATTCCGATCTCCTTGCGCCGGGCGAAGGCGGCCAACCGGATCGAGTTGCCGACCTGGAGAACACCCGCGAGCAGCAGGAACGCCGCGATCCCGAGTGCTCCCCACTTCAGGACGCTCATCCAGAAGTAGATCGGTTCCAGCACCTCGCGCAGGTCCTGGACCCGGTCGACCCCGTCCATCCCGCTCAAGGCGTCCTTGATACCGGCGAAGTTCCGAGGGTCCTTCAGGTTGATCTTGTACTCCTCGGGCATGTCCTCCACGGTGACGGCGGCGAACACCGACTCCTCGGTCTTGTCCTGCGGGGCGATCGCGATCCGCTTGAAGATCGCGAACGCCTCCTCCTTGCTCTGGAACTCGTAGGACTTGACCTCCGGATGGGACTCCATCAGGTTGCGAATCTCGGCCTTCTGGGCATCGTTGGCCGCGCCCGAGGAGCACCGTGGGTTCGGGGAGTTCTCGTTGCAGAGCTTCGCGGTGATCTGGAGCTTGTCGCCCCAGGTCTGCTCGGCCTGCTTGGCCTGGGCGTTGAGCAGGAAACCCATCCCGACCAGGGTCAGCGAGATGAAGATCGTCACGACCAGCGCGACGGTCATGGACACGTTGCGCTTGAGCCCGGTGGCGGTCTCCGAGAAGACGTACCTGAGTTGCATCTGCTGACGCAGCCTTTCTAGTGCTGGAAGCCGTAGACGCCGCGGGACTGGTCTCGGACGACGGTGCCGTCGGAGAGCTCGATGACCCGCTTGCGCATCTGGTCCACGATGCCTGCGTCGTGGGTCGCCATGATCACGGTCGTGCCGGTGCGGTTGATCCGATCGAGCAGCTTCATGATCCCGACGCTGGTGTTCGGGTCGAGGTTCCCGGTCGGCTCGTCGGCGATGAGGATCATGGGCCGGTTCACGAACGCCCGGGCGATCGCGACCCGTTGCTGCTCCCCACCGGAGAGCTCGTCGGGCATCCGGTCCCCCTTGCCCTCCAGCCCGACCAGTTCGAGGGTCTCGGGCACGACGGTGGCGATGTGGCTCTTCGGCTTGCCGATCACCTGCAGCGCGAACGCCACGTTCTCCGAGACGGTCTTGTTCGGCAGCAGCCGGAAGTCCTGGAAGACGGTCCCGATCTTGCGGCGCAGCGACGGGACCTTCCAGCCCGCCATCCGGTTGATCTCCTTGCCGGCGACGTAGACCCTTCCCTGTTCCGGGCGGGCTTCGCGGAGCACCAGTCGAAGGAAGGTCGACTTGCCGGAACCGGAGGCGCCCACGAGGAAGACGAACTCGCCCTTCTCGATGTCGACGCTGACATCCGCCAGCGCGGCGCGGTTCTGACCGGGGTAGGTCGTGGAGACGTTCTCGAATCGGATCACAGTGAGGCCGAGTTTAGGTGAGCAGACCCAGTGGTCCGCGCAGAGCCGACTTCTCGGTGTTTCGCTCCTCGGTGTTTCGCTTACGGTGCTCCCATGGTGCCGCCCCGGATCCCCGTCCCGTTGATCGCGGTCCTCCTGCTCATCACCGCGACCCTGGCTGGCTGCGGGGGCGACGAAGCGCCGACTGCCGGCCCGAGCACCAGCCCCACCCCGATCGCGGCCCTGGAGACCACCGGGATGTCGCTGGTCCGCGTCGAGTTCTGCGACCTCGTCCCCCGGGCCTCGATCCGTCGCGCCCTGGCCGGCGCCGCCGGGTCGTCCGCGTCCTGGACGAACGGTGACCCGGTGCCCGGCGGCAAGTCCGGCGACCTCGGCCACGAGATCGGTTGCTCCTGGAAGGGCTCGAACGGACGCACCGCTCGCGCCTGGGTCTTCGCCCGCCCGGTCTCCGCGCCGTTCGCGACGTCGCTGGTCAAAGCCGCCGGCGACCAGAGCGGTTGCCGGATGGTGCCGGGACCGGCCTTCGGCAAGCCGACGATGGCGCAGGTCTGCACCCCGGGCGGCACCTCCGGGACCACCCGGGCCCGCTACGCCGGGCTCTTCGCGGACACCTGGCTGACCTGCGAGGTCACCGGGCCGCGGGCCGAACGGGACCGGGTCAGGGCCCGGGCCGCCGCGTGGTGCGTGAGCGTGGCGACCACCCTGGACGCCGGGCGGGAGTAGCCCGCTACCAACGTCCTGGCCGGGTACGACTAGGAGGCCTCGGCACCCCGGCGCCAGCGGATCCCGGCCTCGAGGAAGCCGTCGATGTCACCGTCCAGGACCGACTGCGGGTTCCCGGACTCGAACTCGGTGCGCAGGTCCTTCACCATCTGGTACGGGTTCAGCACGTAGCTGCGCATCTGGTCGCCCCAGGACGCCTGGACGTCACCCTTGAGGTCCTTCTTGAGCGCGGCCTCCTCGGCCTTCTTCAGCGCGAGCAGCTTGGCCTTGAGGACCACCATCGCGCTCGCCTTGTTCTGCAGCTGCGACTTCTCGTTCTGGCAGGAGACCACGGTGCCGGTCGGAAGGTGGGTCAGCCGGACCGCCGAGTCGGTGGTGTTGACCGACTGGCCGCCGGGCCCGCCGGAGCGGAACACGTCGACCCGGATGTCGTTCTCGTCGACCTCGATCTCGTCGGTCTGCTCCAGCTGCGGGATGACCTCGACCGCGGCGAAACTGGTCTGCCGGCGGCCCTGGTTGTCGAAGGGGCTGATCCGGACCAGGCGGTGAGTGCCGGACTCGACCGAGAGGGTGCCGTAGGCGTACGGCGCCCGTACCGCGAACTCGGCCGACTTGATGCCGGCCTCCTCGGCGTAGGAGACGTCGAAGACCTCGACGCCGTACTTGTTGCGCTCGGCCCAACGCGTGTACATCCGCATCAGCATCTCCGCGAAGTCGGCGGCATCGACACCACCGGCGCCCGCGCGGATGCTGACGATCGCCTCCCGGGCGTCGTACTCGCCGTTGAGGAGGGTGCGCACCTCGAGCTGCTCGACGGACTTCGCGATCCGGTCCAGCTCGTGGTCGGCGTCGGCCAGTGCGGCTTCGTCGGACTCCTCGGTCGCCATCTCGACCATCAGCTCGACGTCCTCGATCCGGGACTCCAGCGAGGTGTACTTCTCCAGCTCGCCCTGCAGCGTCGAGAGCCGACCGGTCACGCGCTGGGCGTTGGCCTGGTCGTCCCACAGGTTCGGGTCGGCGACCTCTTCGCCGAGGGTCGCGATCTCGCGGCGCATCTCGTCCAGGTCGAGCACCTTGCCGATGGTGACCATCGTCGCCTGGAGCTGCTTGATCTCGGAGTCGTAATCGCGTGTAGCCACAAGAGGGAAGGTTACCCGCCCCGGAACCACGCTCACTCCGAGACTCGGACCACCGCCGCCGCGGTCGCCCCGACCTGCACCACCGCGTCGGACCCGGGGACCCGTAGCGGAAGCTCCAGCGGCGCCCGCAGCCGTACGACGACCTCGTCCCCCGCCGCCGTGACCGACCACCGCAGCCCCGGGAAGCGCTCGGCCGCACCGGTGAGGCGCAGGTGCTCGGCGACGTACCGCCGGGCCGCGTCCTCGTCGATATCGACCTGTTCGCCGAGACCGCCGCGGTAGGCCTGGTCTCCCTGGAGCCCGTCGGTGGCAGCGAGCGCCGCCGCATCCGCCAGGGCGTTCATCGCCTCCCGGCGCAGGAAAGCCGCGGAGACGTCGACCACCACGGCGACCAGCATCGCCACCACAGCGGCGAGGCCCACCACCAGGGGCGCGATCGACCCGGTCTCGCTTCGACGACGCCCGCTCACGGGCGCTCCGCCCGGAAGGTCCCGTACGGCGATTGGTGCCGCGCACTGACCGCGATCGCCGGCGCCTGGCCCCCGAAGACGTCCGGCACCAGGGGCAGGTCGGCCACCGTACGGATCTCGGCGACGACCACCGAGCCAGGCGTCAGGCACCGGTCCGGCCGCGGTCGGCAGCGGATCGTGAGCTCGAACCGTTCCGCGACCCCCTGGTCGGCGAACGCGAGCCGAGCGGCGACCAGCGCCCGGTCGTAGGCGACCCCTTGCCCGGCGGCGCCGGCGTAGGCCCGGCTCGCGGAACGCGCCGCCGCCGACGCCGCGTAGGCCGAGCGCTGGACCTCGAAGACCGACAGCACGACGTAGAGCAACGGCACCAGCAGCAGGATCGCGAGCCAGACGAACTCGACGATCGCGGTGCCGCCCTCGTCGTGGCGGGTCACGGCGGCACCTCCCGGACGCCGTGCCCGGTCACGTCGACCTCGACACCAGGACCCCAGAGTCCCAGCACCGGGACGACCGCCCGGACCCGCACCTCGACGACAGGGAGGCCTTCGTACCGGCCCTCCCGAGCACTCACCTCGCGGAGGAACCGGTCAGCGACCACACCGTCCAGCTGGTGCCGGGCCCGGGCGACGCCGGAGTCCGGAGGGCTGCCGTAGGCGGCCGCGTGCCGAGCCGCCTCGGTCGCCGCGGCAACGGCCGTGTTGCGCACGTACAGCGTCAGCCCGACCTGGATCAGGCCGAGCACCAGCGGCACCAGGACCAGGGAGACCAGGACGAAGTCGACGACCGCCGCGCCCCGCTCCCGCCTCAGCCGGTGACCGAGGCGAGCGCCGCGCGCAGCATCTCGTTGAGCTGTTCTCCCGCCACCGCCCAGAGCCCCGCGACCAGACCGGCGCTCATCACCGTGATCAGCACCCAACCCGGGACGTCGCCCCGCTCGTCCCGACCCCGCCCGTCGATCTCTCCTCGCATCGTTCTCCACTCCTCTGGTAGCAACCCCCGACTCCTTCTGGCAACAACCCCGATTTCTTGTCGGCGACGCGCCGTCGCCCGAGCCGCTGCTCATGTCACGACCAGGTCGAGACCGACCAAGCCGGGCCAGAACGCGAACACCACCACCGTGGGGAGCACCAGGAAGACCACCGGGACCATCATCAGGACCTCCCTCCGCGCACCGGACTCGATCAGTGCGCGCCGGCCGGCCTCGCGCACGTCCCCCGCCTGGGCGTGCAGTACGTCGGCGAGCGGCGTACCGCGCTCGATCGCGATCGCCATCCCTTGGGCGAACCGGGACACCGCCGGCAGCCCGGTGCGTCCCGCGAGCCCGTCGAGCGCCTGGGCGAGCGGCTCCCCCGTCCGCACCCGGGCCAGCACCCCGGCGAGGTCCTCGGCGAACTCCCCACCGGCGCGGTCGACCACCCGCTCGAGCGACGCGGTCGCGCTCTCGCCGGCGGCAACGGCGAGCGCGAGCAACTCGGCGACGACCGGGAGCTCCTCCAGGATCCGACGCTCACGGCGGGCGACCTGCGCGGTGAGCCGGTTCTCCCGCATCAGGACGGCGACCAGGGACGCGGTCAGGCAGACGATCATGAGGGCGGGGCCACGGTCCGGGTGCCGGATGCCGAGGGCGACCGAGGGCACCGCTGCCACGAGGAAACCGACCGCGCCCCAGACGGCCTGTTCGATCCGGAACTCGGCCACCGTCAACGGCAGGTTCGCGCGGGCCAGTCGGCGCTCGACGGAGGCCGCTCCGCCCAGAAGGGTCTCGAGGCGGGCCCCGAGCGCGCGTGCGCCCACCTCGAGCAGCGCCGAGGGCGCGCGCGGGTCGCTCGGCGCTCCGGGCCCTGCCGGCAGGTCGCGGAGGTAGGGCAGCACCCGGTCGGCGAGCGAGGTCCGTCTCAGCCGACTGATCCGGCCCACGACGAGCCACGCTCCGCCGCCGGCCGCTGCACCGAGAACCGCACCCGCGATCGCGCCGCTCACCGCAAGATCCGACGTTCGCGTGGCAGCCGACCGATCCGCAGCATCAGCCCGTAGGCGCCGGCGCAGGTCGCCGCGCCGAGGACGAGGACCACGACTCCGGACGCGCTCGCGTACCGGTGGATCACCTCGTCCTGGAACGAGAGCATCACCAGCACCAACCACGGGGCGCTCACCGCGAGGCGTGCCCCGTTGACCGTCCAGGACTGACGAGCCTCGAGCTCGGCGCGGGTACGCGCGTCCTCGCGCAGGAACAGGGAGAGGTTGCGCAGGAGCCGGCCGAGATCGCCACCGCCCACGTCGCGAGCCACCCGGAGCGCCTCGACCACCCGGTCGCCGACCGGATCGCTCAGGGAGATCTTCAGCCGGTCGAGAGCCTCGGCCAGCCGACCGCTCGACTGGTAGTCGAGGGCGAACCGCGCGAACGCGGGTCGCAGGGGCTCCGGTCCGCGGGTCGCCAGAGCCGCGAGTGCCTCCGCCAGTCCGAGACCGGCGCGGACGCCCGAGACGAGATGGTCGACGGCATCCGGCCAGACCTGCGCGTACTCCCGCTGTCTGCGGCGGGCTCGGGAAGCCAGGTACGCGAAAGGCAGGTACCCGGCCATCGCGGCGAAGACGACCGACACCGGAGCCGTGCCGGAGAGGGCCTGGATCGCGACCCCCGTCACCACCGACGACGCGACCGCGGCGACCAGGACGCCGCCGCGCCGGCTCGCGACCCGGGCGGGTGCGGGCACCGGACGCGGGAGGGCCCAGCAGGACAGCACCAGCACCAGTCCCACCCCGACGCCGAGGCCGACCACCGCACCCATCAGCCTCGCGCCCCGAGCAGGGCGAACAGGTCGATGCCGGCGCGTTCGAACGCCTCCACCTGCGTCGGCATCCCGGTCGTGCGGACCAGGTCGCCGGCTCGCCGGAGGAACAGCGTCTCGGTCTCGATCACACCGCGTTCGACCCGCCCCGGAACAGCGACCACCTCGCTCACGCGGCGGGTGCCGTCCGGGTCCATCCGCAGGTGCACGACGAGGTCGACGGACGCGGCGACCGTCGGGACCACGAAGTCGGCAGAGATGTTCTCCCCGGCCAGGAGCGGCAACGTGCACAGCTTCGCCAGCGCCTCGCGGGCGCTGTTCGCGTGCAGGGTCGCCATCCCGGGGAGGCCGGCGTTCAGCGCCAGCAGCAGGTCCAACGCCTCGGCACCCCGGACCTCTCCCACCACGATCCTGGTCGGACGCATTCGCAGCGACTCCCGGACCAGGTCGCGCAGGGTCACCTCGCCGGTGCCTTCGAGCCCGGGCGGTCGGCACTCCATCGCCACCCAGTCGGGGTGCGGCACCCGCAGCTCCCGGACTTCCTCGGCGCTAATGATCCGCTCGCTGCCCGGGACGGCACCGGCGAGGCAGTTGAGCAACGTCGTCTTGCCGGCCTGCGTCCCGCCGACGACCAGGACCGTGAGCCCGGCGACGACTGCGCCCTCGAGGAAGGCGGCGGCCTGGTCGGTCAGCGCTCCCGCCGCGACCAGGTCGGTCAACCGGGAGTGCCGCAGCAGGAACTTGCGGATGTTGACCGCGGCGAAGTCGGCACTGATCCCTTCGAGGACCGCGTGCAGGCGGTGCCCCGCCGGAAGCCGGGCGTCGACGAACGGCGAGGAGACGTCCAGACGCCGTCCGCTCTGCTTGAGCATCCGCTCGACCAGGTCGCGGACCTCCGCCGGGGTCAGGATCGTGGTGGTCAGCTCGTGGCGCCCGCCGCGGGCGACGAAGACCCGGCTCGGGTCGTTGATCCAGATCTCCTCGACCTCGGGGTCGTCGAGGTAGCGCTGCAGCGGCCCGAACCCGGCGACCCGGGCGACCAGCTCGTCGACGAGCGCGGCCGGGTCGGCCACCGGGACGACCGCTCCGCTCAGGCTCAGCTCGTCATGCGCGGCGACGGCTGCCGCGGCCAGCCCGCGGACCCGGTCGCCCTCCCGCTGCGGGTCGACGCCGTCGCGGCGAACCGCCGAGCGCACCTGCTCGTCGAGCTGGTCCACCAAGGCCGCAGGGGTCACCTGTTCCAGCGTCATCAGCCCTCCGCACGTCCCGAGATGTGGCGTGCGGTTCTACCGTCGCGCTCCGCCCCCTGAAACGGGCTGGTGGTCGCCTGTGGACGAGCGCTCAGGTCTCGCGCTCGAGGACCTCGTCGAACCGGAGGTGCTCCAGGCCGAACGGGTCCTCGGCCCCGGCTTCGACCTCGTCCCAGCTGCGCGGCGCCGCCACCGTCGGGAGATCCCGTCCGCGCAGCGAGTACGGCGCGATGGTGGTCTTGGCGGCGACGTTCTGCGACCAGTCGAAGAAGACCTTGCCGCCGCGCCGCGCCTTGGCCATCTGGGAGACGACCAGCTTCGGCTGCGCGGCCTCGAGCTCCTCGGCGATCTCCTTGGCGTAGTCGCGGACCTGGTCGGAGGTCCGGGTGCCGTCGAGGTCGGCGTACAGGTGCAGGCCTTTGGAGCCGCTGGTCACCGCCCGGGTCTCCAGCCCGTCGGCGGCGAGGCGGTCACGGACCAGCAGCGCGACCTGCGCGCACTCCATCAGGCCGGCGGGCTCGCCCGGGTCGAGGTCGATCACCATCCGGTCCGGGTTCAGCGGCCGACCGGCGTCGTCGACCCGCCACTGGTGGACGTGCAGCTCGAGGGCGGCCAGGTTCACCAACCAGGTCAGGGTGGCCAGCGAGTCCACCACCGGGTAGCGGACCTCGCCGAGGGCCACCACCCGCACCCAGCTCGGCGTACCGGCGGGCGCGTTCTTCTCGAAGAAGCTGCCCTCACCGGTGCCGTGCGGCCACCGGATCCTGGTGACCGCCCGGTCGGCGAGCACCGGGAGGATCCGGGGCGCGATCCGCGCGTAGTAATTGAGGACCTCACCCTTGGTGGTCCCGGTGCGCGGGTACATCACCTTCTCCAGGTTGACCAGCGTCAGCGTCCGGCCCTCGACGTCGACCCGTACCTCGGTGCGCTCCATCTACAGATCCGTCCGGACGCCCCGGTACGCCGGCTGCCGCAGCCGGCCGTCCCGGGTGAGCTCGAGGTACTGGACGTCGACGAGGACCCGCGGCTCGACCCACACCGTCCCCTCCCGGTCCACCCGGGGAAGCTCCTCGTCGAACGGGGAGTCGTCCCGGACCAGCGGGGCGAGGAGTTCGCCGAGCTTCTGCCCTGCCTTCCCGGCGATCCCGGAGCCGACCCGGCCCCGGAACCGGAGACCGCCGTCGGTCTGCTCGCCGACCAGGACGGCACCGAGTCGCGAGGCGCTCCCGGACTCCGCTCGGAACCCCCCGACGACGAAGGTTCCGGTCGGGCGGATCGGGAACTTGAGCCAGTCCGTGCTGCGGGTCCCGGGCCGGTACAACGAGGAGACCTTCTTGCTGACGATCCCCTCCAGCCCCTGCGCCTCGGCCGCCGCGAGCAGCGCCGGTCCGTCGTCGTACGTCGGCGGGACCTGCCACGCGACGGCGTCGAGTCCCAGCCCCACCAGGAGCAGGCGCCGCTCGGCGAGCGGACGCCCGGTGAGGTCGACCCCGTCGAGACGCAGGAGGTCGAAGGCGATCAGCGTCACCGGGTTGCGCGCGGCCAGCCGGGCGGCTTTCACCGGGTCCCGGACGTGCATCCGGTCGGCCAGGTCCCGGAACGAGGGTGCCCCGGACCCGAGGGCGACGATCTCGCCGTCCAGGAGCAGGTCGCGCTCGAGTCCGACCAGGCCCTGCAGCTCGGGGTAGGCGGCGGTCACCTCGTTCTCGTTGCGGGTGGTGATCCGCAGCCGCTCGCTGGTGACGTCGACGAGCGCCCGGATGCCGTCCCACTTGACCTCGTGGACCCACCCCGTCCCGGCGGGCACGTGGTCGCCCCGGGACGCGAGCATCGGCTTCATGACGACATCCTGACAGCGACGGAGGTGGCATCCGGGGCGATCGGGCGTCATTCTGGGGACATGCGTGCGATTTGGAAGGGTGCCGTCTCCTTCGGACTGGTCAGCGTCCCGGTGAAGCTCTACTCGGCGACGGAGAACAAGGACATCTCGTTCCGCCAGGTGCACGCCAAGGACGGCGGCCGGATCAAGTACCAGCGGATCTGCTCGTTGGACGGCGAGGAGGTCGCGTACGCCGACATCGCGAAGGGGTACGAGACCGAGGACGGCGAGATGGTCATCCTCGACGACTCCGACATGGCCGACCTCCCCGCGGCGAGCAGCCGGGAGATCAGCGTCGAGAAGTTCGTGCCCAGCGAGCAGATCGACCCGATGCTCTTCGAGAAGAGCTACTACCTCGAGCCCGAGAAGACGGGTGCCAAACCGTATGCCCTCCTGCGGAAGGCCCTCGAGGACGCCGACCGGATGGCGCTGGTGACTGTTTCCCTGCGCAACCGGATGTCGCTGGCGGTCCTGCGGGTCCGCGACGACGTGATCGTGCTGCAGACGATGATGTGGCCCGACGAGATCCGGAACCCGGACTTCGGGTCGGTCGACCTCGAGGACGCCAAGCCGGCCGAGGTGAAGATGGCGACGATGCTGGTCGAGACGCTCGCTGGCGACTTCGACCCCTCCGAGTTCGAGGACGACTACCGCGAGGCCGTCGAGGCCCTGGTCAAGGCGAAGATCGAGGGCGGCGAGGTCAAGACCGCCCCGGCGGCGCGGAAGAGCTCGGGAGAAGTGGTCGACCTGCTGGCCGCGCTCCAGCGCAGCGTCGAGGCCGCGCAGACGGCGCGCGGCGAAAAGTCACCCGAGTCCCACGAGCAACCAGCAACCTCACTAGACCACTCCGAGACCACGGATAAACCGAAAAAAGCCGCTCCCCGCAGGAAAGCCGCGAAGAAAACGGGTAAAAAGGCCAGCTGACCCAATCAGCACGGTTACCCCTGTATAACCCTTTTCGGGTGATTTAACGGCGTGTCTTTGGCCTTGTTTTGCCACGGCGGAGCCGGAACTCCTAGGATGAGTGACCTGATCGACGTGCACTCGTTATAGGGAGTGCACTACTTCATTTCGGCCATGTACCTGTGTGGCCCTGCCGGGAGGATCCACCTTGAACCGACGTCTACTGCGTTCCGGAGCGTTCATCGGGGCCGCTGCGGTCTCGCTGCTCGCCGTCGCGCCGGCGTTCGCTGCCACTGTGTCGCAGTCGAGCGCCCAGGCCATCAACTTGTCGATCGCCGGTAACTCGGTGATCTCCCAGGAAGTCACCGCCGCGCACGACGGCACCAGCGAGGAGAGCGTGGACAACTCCACGATCCCGACCCTGGTCGACCTCCTTCCCGCCAACACCGCTCTCGCGGTCGGCGTCGCTCCCCAGGAAGCAGTCGCCAACGGCGACGGCACCTCCTTCGCCTGCGCCGGTCTCGCCGGCACCGGTGGCGGCCTGGTCAAGGTCGGCGACGAGCGCTGCGAGCTCAACGGCGAACCGCTGACCCTGGAGCTCGGCAGCCTCGACCTGGGTGTCCTGCCCGGCCCGTCGGGTGCGCTGACCACCGCTCTGGAGCCGCTCCTCGGCGCCCTCGGCCCGGTCCTCGACCAGGTCGTCGACGCGATCGTCGGCGGTATCGGCGGCACTCCGCTCGGCGAGATCGGCCTGACCGGTTCGCTCAGCGCCATCGAGGGCAGCTGCTTCGCTGACCCCGACGCCGCTGTCGGTGACACCCGCCTGGTGGACTCCAGCGGTGGCTCCAACGCCACCCCGATCGCCGTCAGCCTGCCGGGCGTTGCCCAGCCGCTGACGCTGGTCAACCTGCCGGCCAACCCGCCGCCGAACACGCACGTGCTGGTCGACCTCGACGACGTCACCCAGACGCTCATCGACGCGCTGACCGTCCAGCTCAACACGATGCTCGACGGCGCCCTGCAGCCGCTGGCCGGCCCGCTCGCCGGTCTGCTCCAGCAGGTCCAGGACCAGGCTCTCGTGGTCCTGGTCGACGCCCTGCAGCCGCTGCTGCAGCCGCTTCAGGAGAACGTCCTCGACATCACCCTGAACAAGCAGACCTTCGGCGACAACGGCCGCTCCATCGAGGTCACCGCTCTCGACCTGCAGGTCCTGCCGGCCCTCGCCCAGTTCGCTGGTGGGTCGCTGATCGGCGGTCAGATCGGCACGGTCACCTGTGGTCCGAACAGCCGCGTTGCGGGCCCGACCCCGAGCCCGGAGCCGACTCCGACCGACGGCACCGAGCCGCCGACCGTGGTCGACGCTGGTGCGGCCGGCGCGGGCAACACCGCGCAGACCGTGCTGACGGCCACCGCGGCGCTCACCCTGCTTGCGGGCTCGGCGGGCCTCATCGGCTACCGCCGCATGCTCCTCAAGTGACGCAGCACCCGTAAGTGAACCAAGGCAAAGCCGGCGATCGCGTCGGAGGACTGAGCAAACGACTCGTCGTGCTCTTCCTCGCGATGGTGATCGCCGGCTTTGTCATTCCCTCCCCCGGGATCAGCCTCCCCGCTCCGGGGTCCGGGCAAGGCTCCTTCAAGTCCGCGGTCAAGCCGTCGGTCCCGCTCGGGCTGATCATCCCGGACATCGACGTCCAGGCGAAGATCGTCCCGATCACCGTCGACGGCAACCGGGTCCTGAACCCGCCCGAAGACCCGAGCCAGGTCGGCTGGTGGCGCCGCAGCGCCAAGCCGGGGTCGACCAAGGGCCAAACGCTGCTCACGGGGCACACCCTGCACAACGGGGGCGGCGTGATGAACCGGCTCGGCGAGGTCCGTCCGGGCTCCTTGATCCAGATCCGCACCACCCGCAGCGTCGTCGACTACCGGGCTACCAAGGTGTTCGTGTACACCCAGAAGGAGCTCGCGATCCACGCCCAGGACCTCTTCGGTCAGAAGCGCGCGAAGAACCGGCTGGTGCTGGTGACCTGCACCGGCTGGACCGGCTCGGACTACACCAGCAACATCATCGTCTTCGCCGACCCGGTCCGGGTCCGCAAGCTCCCCGATGCGCCCGTCACCCCGGACGAGCCCGAGGACACCTCGCCGGTCGTGATCCCGACCCAGGCACCGTCGAACTAGCGGTCGGCAGCACCGTCGCCGCGCGCGGCCGGTGAATCCGGGAAGTGCCGGGAGGCACGCGCCGACACCGCATCCATCAGCCGCGGTACCACCAGGTTCAGCACCTCGGCGAGGTTGCTCACCGCGGTGCCCATCGTCAGCGGACGGTCCTCCAGCGCCTTCACCACCAGCGCTGCAGCCTGCTCCGGGGTCTTCGCCGGAGCCCGGTCGTAGGCGTCGGTGGCCGCGATCATGCCGGTGCGGACCAGCGAGAGCCGGAGGTTCGTGAAGGTGACGTTGTCGTCGTACGCCTCGCGGCCCGCGATCCGGCTGAACGTGTCCAGCGCGGTCTTCGAGGCGATGTAGGCCGCGAACCGGGGCGCCTTGATCTGCACGCCCCAGGTCACCACGTTCACCACGTGACCGAACCGCTGGGCACGCATCGCCGGGAGTAGCCCGAGCGTCAACCGGACGGGGCCGAAGTAGTTGATCGCCATCGTCCGTTCGAAGTCGTGCATCCGGTCGTAGGAGTACTCCAGCGACCGCCGGATCGAGCGTCCGGCGTTGTTGACCAGCATGTCGACCGCGCCGTGCTCGGCGAGCACCTCGGCCACCAGCGTGTCGACCGCGTCCCCGTCGGTCAGGTCGCAGGCGTAGGTGTGCGCCGATCCGCCCGCGGCAGCGATCTCAGCAGCGACCCGGTCGAGCTCCTCGGCCCGCCGGGCGACCAGCAGCACGACCGAACCGCGCGCCGCGACCGCCCGGGCGGACGCCTCGCCGATGCCCGACGACGCCCCGGTGATCATCACGGTCCGGCCGGCGATCGGGCTGGGCAGGTCGCGCACCAGTCCCACGACGTGGCGCCGTACCCACGCCCGTGGGGTGATCAGCAGGTTGGTCACGCCGTCACAGCACCGGCCAGGGCTGCGCGCGCTCGATCTGGGCCGAGAGCGCGAGCAGGGTGGTCTCGTCGGCGACCCGGCCGACGAGCTGGACCGCGACCGGCAGGCCGTCGGCGGCGATCCCGGTCGGGACCGAGGCAGCCGGGTTCCCGGTGACGTTCCACAGCGCCGTCCAGGCGACCATCGGTCGGGCCTTGACCGCCTGGACCACGGTGCCGCCGCGGTTGAGCACGCCGACCCGCGGCGGACGTGGCCCGATCACCGGGCTCAGCAGCACGTCGACACGGTCGAAGACCCGGTTCGCCCGCTCCGAGATCAGGTCGCCGGCGGCCAGCGCCTTCTCCAGGATGCCGGGGGTGACCCACGACCCGAGCCGGTAGGTCTCCCGGGTGCGCTTCTCGAGCAGGTCGTAGTGCTCCATCGCC
Organism: Marmoricola sp.; assembly: GCA_041618295.1. Taxonomy (GTDB): domain Bacteria; phylum Actinomycetota; class Actinomycetes; order Propionibacteriales; family Nocardioidaceae; genus Marmoricola. Next base: position 89,304 of record JBFJNH010000001.1, on the reverse strand, counting down.
TCCGCCTCGGCGCGGACGCCGGCGAAGAACTGCGGCACGAACGCAGCGGTGGGGTCCGGGTAGCCCGGATCCACCTCGACGACGTCGTGGCCCAGGTCGGCGAGGAGCGCGGCCATCGCGAGCACGGCCTCGGCGTGCTCCGCGGCCGGCTTCACGCCCTTGGTCACCGGGACGTTCGACCAGCCGATCCGGAGCCGGCCGGGGTCCGTCCCGGCGGCGGCGATGAAGGAGGTCGCGGGCTCCGGCGCGGTGTACCGGTCCCCGCCGAGGTTGCCCCGGATCACGTCGTAGACCAGGGCCGAGTCGAGGACCGTGCGGGTCAGCGGACCTGTCGTCCCGAGCGCGTACCAGAGGTGCGGCACCGGGTCGCTGGTGACCCGCCCCCGGGTCGGCTTGAGCCCGTACAGGCCGCAACAGGCGGACGGGATCCGGATCGAGCCGCCGCCGTCACCGCCGATCCCGACCGGGACCATCCCGGCAGCGACCGCGGCCGCCGTACCGCCGCTGGAGCCGCCCGGCGTGCGACCGCGGTCCCACGGGTTGCGGGTGATGCCGCCGTCGACCGACTCGGTGAACGGCCACTGCCCGAACTCGGGCATCCGGGTCTTGCCGACGATCACCGCGCCGGCCTGGCGCAGCCTCCGGACGACCTCGCCGTCGGCGCGCACCGGCGTGCTGTTCGCCCGACCACCGAAGGTGGTGACGCAGCCGGCCACGTCGAGCTCCTCCTTGATCGCGATCGGCACCCCGTGCAGCGGTCCGGGCTGGCCGCCGTCAGCGAGCAGGGCGTCCAGGCGCGACGCCTCGGCGCGCGCCTCGTCGGCGAGGACGACCGAGAAGGCGTTCAGGCCCGGGTCCCGTTTGGCGATCCGCTCCAACGAGGCCTCGACGACCTCGGCGACGCTGAGCGCGCCGGTGGCCGTGCGTCGGACCAGGTCGCTGGCGGGGAGGTCGACCGGGTTCACGTCGGTTGGTTCAGCGCTGCGCATGAGGAGAACCTAGCGGGAGCCGGCCTACGGTGCACCGCTTCAGGCGGTGTCCAGCAGCGATCGCACCACCCGCAGCGCCACCGACATCCGGGCGAGATCGGCGTCCTCGTCGCTGCAGATCACCGCCAGGGTGGCGGCCGCGCGGGCCACCGCCGCCTCGTTGCGGTGCTGCCAGACCTCGACCCGCTCGTCGGCCGACCCGGCTTCGACGGTGTCCAGCACCTGGCCGGTGAGCTGGGCGTGCACGCCGTGCAGGTCGTCGCGCAGCGCCGCCCGGGCCATCGTCTGCCAGCGGTCCCGCCGCGGCAGCGCCAGGATCCGGGTGACCAGTCCGGGCAGGCCGAGGAGCTCGCCGACGCCGAAGTGCACCCGGGCCACCTCCAGGGCGTCGACTCCGGTACGCGCGGCCGTCTGCACGACGCCCAGCACCATGTACGCCGGCGGACACGCGGCTACCCGCTCGGCCAGGTCCGCAGGAACACCGATCGAGGTGAACGCCTCCCGCCGCGCCTCGAACGCGGCCTGCTCGGCCCCGGTCATCAGCTCCGGCAGCGCTGCGGTGACGCGTTCGGCGATCACCTCGAACTCCGCGACGATCGCCTCGCTGTCCAGGGGCAACCGCCGGTTGTTCACCAACCAGCGGCTGGCGCGCTCGACCAGGGTGCGCACCTCGATCCGGATCCGGGTCTGCACCTCGGCGTGCAGAACGTTGTCGAGGGCCGCGATCTGCCGGAGGAGCGCCTCGGCGCCGAAGATCTCCCGAGCCAGGAAGTTGCTCAGCGCGAGCTGGTCGGTCGCCGCGGCCGTCTCGCCGGCGAGCCGGTGCACGAAGGTCATACCGGCGTTGTTGACGAGCTGGTTGACCAGCTGGGTCACGACGATCTCGCGACGCAGCGGGTGCACCTCCATCGCGCCGCGGTAGTCCTGCCGCATCGTCGTGGGGAAGTAGTGGTAGAGGTCTCCGCGGACGAACGGGTCCTCGGCGATCTCGCTGGCCAGGAGCTTGTCGGCGAGGACGATCTTCGTGTAGGACAGGAGCACCGCGAGCTCGGGGCCGCTGAGCCCCTCGCCGCGCTCGATCCGGCCCGCCACCTCGCGGCGGCTCGGCAAGGCCTCCAGCTCGCGGTTGAGCAGGTGATCGCCCTCCAGGGCCCGCATCCAGTCCTCGTGCACGTGCAGCAGCGCCGGGGCCTGCGCGAGCGCGTTGGCCAGCGTCAGGTTCTGGTCGTAGTTGTCGGCCAGGACCAGGTCCCCGACCTCGTCGGTCATCGAGGCCAGCAGCTCGTTGCGCTGCTTGCCGGTGAGGTCCCCGTCGGCGACGACGCGGTCGAGCAGGATCTTGATGTTCACCTCGTGGTCGGAGGTATCGACGCCGGCGCTGTTGTCGATGAAGTCGGTGTTGATCCGCCCACCGAGGCCGTCGCATCCCTCCTGGGCGTACTCGATCCGGCCGCGCTGGGTGAAGCCGAGGTTGCCGCCCTCCCCCACGCACCGGGCCCGCAGGTCGCCGCCGTTGACCCGGATCGCGTCGTTCGCCTTGTCGGCCGCGTCGGCATCGGTCTCCGCGGCCGCCTTCACGTAGGTGCCGATCCCGCCGTTCCAGAGCAGGTCGACGGGGGCCTTCAGGATCGCGGTCATCAACGCAGCCGGGGTCAGCGCCGTGTCCTCGACCCCGAGCACGGCCCGGACCTGGGGCGAGAGCGGGATCGACTTCGCGGTCCGCGGGAAGACCCCGCCACCCTCGGAGATCAGGGCCGGGTCGTAGTCCCTCCACGAGGAACGCGCCAGGCCGAAGAGGCGCTTGCGCTCGGCGAAGGAGGCCGCGGAGTCCGGGTCCGGGTCGAGGAAGATGTCGCGGTGGTCGAACGCCGCGACCAGGCGGATGTGCTCGGAGCAGAGCATCCCGTTGCCGAAGACGTCGCCGGACATGTCACCGATCCCGACGCAGGTGATGTCCTCGGTCTGGCAGTCGATCCCCATCTCCCGGAAGTGCCGGCGTACCGAGACCCAGGCCCCGCGTGCGGTGATGCCCATCGCCTTGTGGTCGTAGCCCACCGATCCCCCGGAGGCGAACGCGTCACCGAGCCAGAACCCGTACTCCGCGGAGACCGCGTTGGCGATGTCGCTGAAGGTCGCGGTGCCCTTGTCCGCGGCCACCACCAGGTAGGGGTCGTCGGCATCGTGCCGGACCACCCCGGTCGGCGGCACCACCTGCCGACCCTCGGGGCCGTCCACGAGGTTGTCGGTCAGGTCGAGGAGGCCGGCGATGAAGGTCCGGTAGCAGGCGATCCCCTCGGCCATCCACTGCTCCCGGTCCGCGGGGTCCGGCAGCTGCTTGGCGTAGAAGCCGCCCTTCGCACCGACCGGCACGATCACGGTGTTCTTGACCATCTGCGCCTTCACCAGACCGAGCACCTCGGAGCGGAAGTCGTCGCGCCGGTCCGACCACCGCAGCCCGCCTCGCGCCACCGGGCCGAAGCGCAGGTGGACGCCCTCGACGCGCGGGGAGTAGACGAAGATCTCGAACTGGGGTCGCGGCTGCGGCAGGTCGGGGATCGCGGCCGGGTCGAGCTTGAGCGACAGGTAGGAGTGCGGCTTCCCGTCAGCGCCGTCCTGGAAGAAGTTGGTGCGCAGCGTCGCGGTGATCCAGGTGAGGTAGGAACGCAGGATCCGGTCGTGGTCGAGACTGGTCACCTGCTCCAGTGCCGCGACCACCCTGGTCGTCAGGTCCTCGCAGCGCGCGGTCCGGGCCGCGTCGTCAGCCCCGGGACCGAACCGGACCTCGAAGAGCTCCACCAGCAACCGGGTGATGTCGATGTTGATCCGCAGCGCGTCCTCGATCGAGGTCTGCGCGAAGGGCGAGCCCCCCTGCTGCATGTGCCGTGCGTACGCGCGCAGCACCAGGGCCTGGCGCCAGGTGATCCCGACCGCGAAGACCAGCGCGTTGAACCCGTCCACCTCGTTCCGGCCGTCCCAGACCGCGAGCACGGTGTCCTGGAAGAGCTCGCGGGCCTTCTCCGGGAGGGCCGCGCGGTACCGCATCCCGAAGTCGTAGACGTACGACGGCCGTTCCAGCCCCTCCAGCACGTACGGGCGCTCGTCGACGACCTCGACGCCCATCGCGGTCAGGACCGGCAGCACTTCGGAGAGCGAGAGCGGCGCTCCGACCCGGTAGACCTTGAGCCGCGCATGGCCGACCGCGGCGCCGACCTCCTCGTAGAGCGAGAGGCCGATGCCGGGCGCGCCGTCGCGGATCTCGAGCTCTTCGAGCCGGCCGATGTCGACGGCCCCGGTGCGCGCCGGGTAGTCCTCCTTGTAGGCCTCCGGGAAGCAGCCGGCGTACCGGCGCGCGAGCACGCTGCCGACCTCCTCGCCGTGCTCGACGATGACGGCGGCGACGAAGTCGTCGGTCCAGGAGCGGGCCACGGCGGCGCACCGGCGTTCCAGGTCGGCGACGTCGACTGCGCCGGCCGTGATCGTGCTGGGCCGCACCGTGCTGGGCCGGACCACGAAGTGCAGCCGGGCGGCGTACGAGGCGCCGACGTTGGCGGTGTACTCCACCGACTCCCCGTCGAGCTGCTCGGTCAGGATCGCGGCGATCCGCTCCCGGACCGTGGTGTTGTACCGGTCCCGGGGAAGGTAGACGAGGACCGACCAGTACCGGCCGTAGACGTCGGGGCGGACGAACAGCCTGAGCTGACGACGTTCGCGGGTGTGCATCACCGTGGAAGCGATCGGCACCAGGTCGGAGACCGGCGTCTGGAAGATCTCGTCGCGGGGATAGGTCTCCAGGACGTCCAGCATCGCCTTGCCGGCGTGGCTCCGCGGCTCGAACCCGGCCTGGGCGATGACCGCCTTCACCTTCTCCCGGGCCAGCGGGATCCGGGTGACCGACTCGGTGTACGCCGCGGAGGAGAAGAGACCGAGGAACCGGCGCTCGCCGACCACCTCGCCGGCCTCGTCGAACTTCTTCACCCCGACGTAGTCGAGGTGCACCGGACGGTGCACGGTCGCACGGGAGTTCGCCTTGGCCAGGACCAGCAGCGTCTTCTCCCGGGCCTTGGCCGCCACCAGCGGCGGCAGCACCCCGGCAGCGGTCGGGTCCGAGCGGAGGATGCCGTACCCCGTCCCCGGGACCGCGACCAGCTCCTCGATACCGTCGTGCCCGACCAGCTGGTACTCGCGGTAGCCGAGGAAGGTGAAGTGGTCCTCGCCCAGCCAGCGCAGGAACGCGACGCTCTGCTCCAGCTCGTCGGCCGGCAGCGGCGGCGGCGAGCTCTCCAGGTCGGCGACCAGCCACTCCAGACGCTCGTGCATCCGGCGCCAGTCCTCAACGGCCTCGCGTACGTCGGTCAGCACCTTCTGCAGGCCGGCGACGAGCTCGGCCACCTCGTCGTCCCCGACGCGGTCGATCTCGAGATGCATCCAGGACTCGCGGCCGAGGTCGTGCCCGTCGAGGTCGTCGGTCTCGCGGGAGGAGTCCCCGTCGAGGACGTCCTGGAGGTGGCCGGCGACGTCCCGGCGGACGACGAGCTGGGGGTGGATGACCAGGTGGACGCCGTGGCCGGTCTGGTCGAGCGCCATCGTGACCGAGTCGACCAGGAACGGCATGTCGTCGGTGACGACCTCGACGACGGTGTGACCGCTGGCCGACCACCCCTCGACCTGGACCGTCGGGGTGAAGATCCGCACCACCGCGGTTCCCTGCGGTCGCTCGGTGCCGGACCGCAGGTGGTGGGCGACCGCGCAGTACAGGTCCACTTCGTTGCGCTCGGCGAGGTCCTCGAAGGCGGCGTGCCGGTAGTAGGCCCGGAGCAGCGATCCGACCGAGGGTGGGGCCAGCCCGGTCGGAGGGTGCCGTTCCGCGTAGGCGCAGAGCCGTCCGATCAGGTCGGACCTGGCGTCATCGGAGGTCATCGGCACCCTTCGAGGCTACTCGTCCCCCGGGGCCTTTCACAGGGTTGTCACAGGGCCGAGCGCAGGTCCCAGAGCAAGGGAAAGTACTTCAGCGGGAGTCGGCCGCGGAGGTACTCGGCGCCGCTGGAACCGCCGGTGCCGGCCTTGACGCCGATCATCCGCTCGACCATCACCACGTGCCGTGCCCGCCAGGCCGCCGCCAGCTCGTCGTGCTGCAGCAGCGCCTCGGCGAGCCCCCACAGGTCGGCGTAGGACGACCGGTCGTGGGCGACCGTGCGCAGCGAGGCCGTGATCGCCTCGTCGGAGGAGGTCTCGAGCCCCGCCTCGCCCAGGACGTGCACGAACCCGTCCCACAGCGACGGCTCGGCGAGTCGGCGGGCGAGCCGCTCCTGCTCCGCGGTGGTCAGCCCCTTGAACCGCTCGACGTAGGTGGGGTCCTTCGCCCCGGAGAGGAACTCCAGCTCGCGGAACTGGACCGACTGGAAGCCGCTGGCCGGAGCCAGGCGCTGGCGGAACTCAAGGAAGTCCTGCGGGGTCATCGTCTCCAGGACGTCGACCTGCTGGACCAGGACGCGCTCGATGACGTGCATCCGGGTGAGCAGGTGCCGGACGAACCAGAGGTCCCGGCCGCCGCTCTCGGAGACCGTTCCCACTAGCGCGTCACGAGCGGTGCCGGCCTCGTGCAGCAGCTGCTGGAACCAGAGCTCGTAGACCTGGTGGATGGTGATGAAGAGCAGCTCGTCGTGCGCCGGCGGGTCCGACTCCAGGTGCTGGGAATCGAGCAGCTGCTCCAGCCGCAGGTAGCTGCCGTAGGTCAGCAGCGCGCCGTCCTCGCCGAAACGGACGAACTGCTCGGGGGGTGTGCTCATGACGCCAACCTACGCGCACTCGGGGCATGATGACCCCCATGCGAATTCGACACGACCTCACCTTCGACGCCGATCCGACCGCCGTCCTGGCGATGCTGACCGACCCCGCCTACTGGGACAAGGTCGCGGTCGCGACCGCCGCGATCTCCAGCACCGCCACCGTCGAGGCCGACGGTCCGGCGACCCGGGTGGTCGTCGACCAGCTCCAGGAAGTCCAGGGGGTCCCGTCGTTCGCGAAGAAGTTCGTGGGCGACTCGACCCGGGCGATCACCACCCAGGTCTGGACCGGCAGTACCGCCGTCTACACCGTCGAGACCCCCGGGAAGCCGACCACGATCTCGGGGACGATGACCGTCGCCGGGAAGGGCGACGGCACCGTGCTCACCTACGACCTCGAGGTCAAGGCGAGCGTCCCGCTGATCGGCGGCAAGCTCGAGAAGCTGGTCGCCGAGCTGTTCGTCGACGGCCTCGCCAAGGAGCAGGCCGCCGGATCCGCGTGGCTGGCGGGCGAGCGATGAGCAAGCGGATCCGCTACGAGCTGCGGTACGACGGCGCCACCCCCGAGCAGGTCTACTCGATGCTCTCCGACCCGGCGTTCCGCGAGGCGGTCTGCGAGTTCCAGCGGTTCCCGCGGCGCGAGGTCACGATCACCCCGAACGGGTCCGGGATGGACGTGAACGTCGACCAGCACCGGCCGGCGCACGAGGTCCCCTCGTTCGCCCGGAAGCTGGTCGGCGACGAGATCAACATCGTCCAGACCGAGGCCTGGTCCTCACCGACCGAGGCAGCTCTGCACGTGACCATCCCGGGCAAGCCCGGCGACATGCGCGGGACGGTCACCCTGACCGCTGTCGACGGGGGCACCACCGAGGTCGTCGACGTCGAGGTGAAGGCGTCGATCCCGCTGATCGGCGGCAAGATCGAGACCCTGATCGGCGACATGCTGGGCAAGGCACTCCGGGCCGAGAACAAGGTCGGCCGGGACTGGCTCGCGCGCTAGTCCCGCTCGTCCTCGTCATCGTTGCGCCGCCGCGCGATCCAGATGGTCACCCCGAGCAGCAGCACCGGCCCGAAGGCGAGCAGCAGGACCAGCAGCTGCTCGAAGGGGTGCAACGTACCCATGTGCTGCAGGGTCACGGGGTCTCCGACCCGAGCAGGTCGTCGATCTCCTGGGTGGCGAACCAGCCCAGCTCCGGCAGGTCGCGCCCCCCGGGGTCGACCGGGTCGCTGTCGGCGTGCACCGCGACCACCTGGTCGAGCCTGACCGGCCCGTCGGCGTCCTCGACCTCGGCGACCACCACCACTCGACGCCCGGGGCCGTCCAGGAGTCCCGCGGCTTCCTCCGCGGCAGCGGCCAGCGCGTCGTACTCGGACTCCTCGGACTCGTCCGCGGCGAGGTACCGCTCCACGCTCGCCCCCAGACCGGCCGACCGCAAGGCAGCGAGTCCGGCCAGGGTGCTGGGGAGGTAGATCCTCACTTCTTCCGACCCCGGGGCGCCCGCGGTCGGCTGTCGCTGGCGCTGTCGACGAGCTCGTCCAGGGACTCCTTGACGCACTGCCCGAGGACGTCGATGTCGGGCAGGATGTCGCGGTCCGCGGTGATGCCGTAGTAGACCCCGCCGTCGTAGGAGGTCACGCCCACGGCGATCGCGAAGCCGCGCTGGAGCGGCGGGACCGGGTAGGTCTCGATCATCTCGGCACCGGCCATGTACATCGGGAACTGCGGCCCGGGCACGTTGGTGATCACCAGGTTGACGCCCTGCGACTCCTCGACGGCGACCCGCGAGCCCAGGGCGTGGAAGGTGGTCGGGGCGAAGCCCGCCACCCCGGCGATCCGGTCGGCCGCGACCGCCCGGCCGGTCTCGCTGTGCGCCTTGAGGGCGTAGGAGACCTGGTGCAGGCGGATCACCGGCGACGCCTCGCCCACCGGGAGGTTCAGCCGGTGGCCGATCACCTGGGACCCGAGCGAGGTCGGCTCGAGGTCCTCGTCGATGACGCTCATCGGCACCAGCGCCTTGATCCGGCGACCGCTGTCGACCGACTCCGCCCGGGTCATCAGCCACGCCCGGATCGCACCGGTCAGGGTGGCCAGGATGACGTCGTTGACGGTTCCGCCGTGGACCCGCCGCACCCGCCGGTAGTCCTTCAGCGCGGTCCGGACCAGCACGACGCGACGCTGCTCGCTGGGGTCGACGTTGAAGGGGCTCTCGGGCGCCTGCGAGCGTGCCGAGAGGGCGCCGGCGACCGCGCTGACCCGTCCCGCCAACGAGCCGGCGATCTTGACGGCGGTGCCGACGGTCCCCCGGGCGGTGTTCAGCACCGTCAGCGGGTCCCGGGCGGTCTCGGCCAGGGCGTCGAGCACCAGGCTGGTCTGCGAAGGTTCGCCGGCCGGTGTCCAGTCGTCGGCCACCAGGTGTCGTGGACCGGGGTCGACGTCCAGGAGCACCTGCCCGAGATCGACCGTCGCGACACCGTCGACCAGGATCTGGTGGGACTTCGAGAGCACCGCGACGCGGCCGCCCTCCAGCCCCTCCACGAGGTAGACCTCCCAGAGCGGACGAGCCGGGTCGAGACGGCGCGACATGATCCGGGCGGTCAGCTCGCGCAGCTGGTCGAGCGAGCCCGGTCGCGGCAGCGCGGAGCGTCGTACGTGGTAGGCGAGATCGAAGTCGGGGTCGTCGACCCAGACCGGGTTGGCGATGCGTCCCGGCACCCCGCGGATCGCTTGGCGGTACCGCGGGACGAAGGTGATCCGGTCCTCGATGTGGGCGATCAGGGCGTCGTAGTCGAAGCCGGAGTCACCCGGGTCGAAGATCTCCAGGGTCGCGTTGTGCATCGGCGTCGACGAGGTCTCCGCGCTCAGCACAGCCAGGTCAGCGGCCCGCAGTCGCTCGCTCATCCCATCCGCCTCTCGTCATGCCCGCACCTGAGAACTCGCCCAAGAAACGCCCAGAGATCCCGGCCGGTGCGGGCAAGCAGTCCTCGCCATGGGATTCTGACAGAGCATCACCGATCCCTTGCACACGTCCCACCGATGGAGTTTCTGATGACCTTCCGTTCGCGCTCACTGACCGGCCTGGTCAGCGCTGCCGCCCTGGCCGTCACCCTGGCCGCGTGCGGTGCCTCCGAGGACCCTGCGGCGACCGACGAACCGACACCGCAGGTGACGCCGACGCAGGCGACCAGCACGCCCGACCCCACCCCGACCCCCTCCGCCGAGCCGGAGGGAACGGTCATCAAGATCGCGCTCGACGGCTCGATCGCGGCTGGGCGCCGCGTGGATGTCGAGGTCGGCGAGAAGATCATCTTCCGGATCACCGCGGACGAGGCAGGCGAGCTGCACATCCACAGCAGCCCCGAGCAGGAGGTGGCCTTCCCGGCCGGCACCTCCGACGTCACCGTGGTCATCGACCAGCCCGGCATCGTCGACGTCGAGGACCACGGGACCGACACGCTGCTGGTCCAGCTCGAGGTCCGGTGACCCCGGGGCTCACCGCGGGCCTCCTGGTACCGCTGCACGCCATCGGCGGTGCCCGGGACCTGCCGATCCCGGCCTCGCTGGCGATCGCCGGAGCGACCGCCGCCCTGGTGGTCTCCTTCTGCGTCCTGACCCTGGCCTGGCGCTCCCCGCGGTACGACGGCAAGGACGCCGGGCGGCCCGTCCCCGCCCCGCTCGCACGGCTGCTGGACAGCACCGGTTTCACCGCGACCCTCCGTACCCTCGGCCTGGTCTTCGCCGCCTACGTCACCTGGGCCCTCGTGGCCGGGCCGGACAGTCCCAACAACCCGGCGCTGGGGGTCTTCTACGTCCTGCTCTGGGTCGGCATCGTGCCGGCCTCGCTGTTCTTCGGCCGGTTCTTCCGAGCAGTGAGCCCGGCCCGCACCCTCAACCTGCTGTTCGCCCGGCTCACCGGCGCCGACCCGACCCGCGGCCTCTACCGCTACCCGACCCGGCTCGGCTACTGGCCGGCGGCAGTCGGCCTGTTCGCGTTCGTCTGGCAGGAGCTGGTCAACCCGAACATGAGCTACATCGCGACCCGGTCGTTCTGGCCGGGCGTCGCCTTGTGGCTGGCGGTGTACCTCGGCGCGATGCTGGTCGGCTCCGCGCTCTTCGGCGACACCTGGCTCGCCCGGGCCGACCCCTTCGAGGTCTACTCCGACCTGGTCGCCAAGCTGTCGCCGTGGGCCCGCAACGCCGACGGAACCCTGGTCTGGCGCAGCCCGCTGGCGAACCTGGCCACTCTGAAGGGGCGACCGGGCCTGGTGGCCGTGGTCGCGGTGCTCTTCGGCTCCACCGCCTTCGACTCCTTCAAGGACTCCCCGGGCTGGCTCTCGTTCCTCGGGCGGACCGACCTCAGCGTGCCGCTGCTCAACACCCTGGCCATGCTCGGCTTCTGCGTCGTCGTCGGGCTGAGCTTCGCCCTGGCAACGCGCTCGACCGCCGTCGAGGGCGGGACCACGGCGCGGCGGGCTCTCCCGACGTTGTTCGCGCACTCGGTGGTGCCGATCATCGTCGGCTACATCACCGCCCACTACCTGAGCTACTTCGTCGAGCAGGGGCAGGCCACCATCCTGTACCTCAGCGACCCGATGGTCACCGGGCAGAACCTGCTCGGGACGGCCGACTGGACGCTGAACTACTGGCTCTCCTTCCACCCGACGTTCCTGGCCTGGGTGAAGGTCGTCGCCGTGGTCATCGGCCACGTGGTCGGCGTGGTGGCCGCGCACGACCGCGCGCTCACCCTGCTGCCGAAGAAGCACTACGTGACCGGCCAGCTCGGGTTGCTGGTCGTGATGGTCGCCTACACCGCCACCGGGCTCTACCTGCTCTTCGGGGCCTGAGCCAGTACCGGGAAGCACGCGCGGGCGACCTCGGCGAGCGCGCGTCGTACAGCGGTGTCGCCCTGGTCGGCGAGCGTCCGTCCGGCGACCACGGCTCGGTCCAGCTGCTCCCGGCCCTCCGGAACGAGGTGGACGCCGCGCGGCCGCAGGTAGCCCTCGACCATCCCGACGACCTCGGTCGGGTCCCAACCGAGCGAGCCGCGCATCCGGTTGACGACGACGTGGACCGGGGTGTGCGACTCGACCGCGCGCAGGTCGACCAGGCCCCGGGCCAACCGGGTCAGTCCCACCGGATCGGCACTGCCGACGACGACGATCTCGTCCGCGCAGGCGAGAGCCTCCAGCGTCATCCGGTCCCGGTCGCTGCCCGGGTCCTCGATGCTGAAACCGGTGTCGACGACGACGTCACCGAGCACCGTGGCGGTGCTCAGCACCCCGGTCAGCACGTCCGGGCGTACCTCGATCCGGCGGTCGGAACGCGGCAGCCCGGTCAGCACCTCGAGCCCGGTACCGAGACGTCGGCACGCCGCGGCCATAGCCTCGGGCTCCAGGAGCCCCGCGTTGACCTTGCGCGCCGCGGCCAGCAGACCCGAGCTCTCGTCCAGGATGCCGAGCAGCTGGGCGACCGATCCGCCGTAGGGGTCGGCGTCGACCAGGACGGTACGCCGCCCGCTCCCGGCCAGCTCTGCCGCGACCGCGATCGCGACGGTGGAACGACCGGGCGCTCCGGTCGGTCCCCAGTCCGCCACGACCCGGCCCCGGGCTGCCGGCGGCACCGCTGCCTCGTCGCGGGCCGGCTCGACCCCGGGGGCCCCCGGGGCGGTCGTCTGCGCGGCCGTCTGCGCCAGCGTGCGTACGGCGAGGAGGACGGCGTCGAGCCGCGGCTCGACCGGGTACGCCCCCATCCGGCTGATCCGCTCGTGCTGGTCCGGGTCCCCGACCACCAGCACCCGGACGTCGTGCCGGAGCAGGTGCTGGACGGCATCCGCGTCGAACCGGGGCTGCTCGGCGGCGACCACGGCCAGGTCGGCTTGGCCGAGGGTCGCGGTCGCCATCAGGTCGACCACGTCGACGCTGCGTGCCACCACCACGACCCCCGCGGCGGCACTCCGGGTCAGGAAGCCCGCTTCCCAGCCGGCCCCGCCGGCCAGCACCAGGACCCGGATCACCGCGCCCCCCGGAGCGTCAGCACCAGGCGTCCGTCGACCGCGGCGCCGAGGACGTCGGCCACCGCCTCGTCCTCGCCCACCACGACCACGACCGTCTGCGTCGACGCCGGGGCGAGCGCGTCGCCACGGTCGGCCACCTCGAGGACGACGACGTCACGGAGCACCCGGCGGGCCCGGGTCCCGTCCGGGTCGGGGTCCCGCGGGGCGACCCAGACGTCGACGACGGATCCCGGCCGGACCGCGCCGGGCATCCCCGCCGGATCGAGACTCAGCGGCAGCTGGACCCCGGTCGGGTCCGTCGTACCGGCGAGCGCGGCGGCGGGCAGCAGCTCGCCGGCGCCGACGGTGCGGGCGAGCACCCGGCCCACTGCGCTCCGGGTCACCGGCAGGTAGCGCTCCGAGGTGCCGTCGACGAACCGGACCTCGCGCCGCTGGAGGTTCTCGGGCTGGATCCTCGCGCCGGCCGGCAGCGCTTCCCGCACCCCCCAGACCGTGACCGTGTCGTCGGCAGCGGCGAGCGCCCAGGAGCCGATCAGCACCGAGCCGGCCACGATCAGCAGCCCGAGGACCAAGCGGGGGTCCCGCCACCGGTGCAGCGCGAGCCGCGCCTGCGGCGCGGGAGGGACGAGGGGGTGCGGGGTCGTGGGCTCCATCCGGGCGGCCTTTCCGAGAGCTGGGTCGTGAGGGTCTCCACAAGCGGCCGCGTACCGGTGCTCGCACCCGGACGCAACCAGTGGCAAAGTGGGGAACATGGACCCGAACCCGCGCTTCCTCCAGCTCGCCGACGTCGCGGAGATCCTGAACACCTCCGGCGCGCAGGTCTACGCGCTGGTCCGGCGCGGGGAGCTGCCGGCGATCAAGATCGGCGGCCGGGGTCAGTGGCGGGTCGAGGCGACCGAGCTCGAGGCCTACATCGAGCGCGCCTACGAGAAGACCCGGGAGTTCGTGCAGGAGCACCCGTACGTCGAGAGCTGACCTCATCGCCGGCTCCGTACGGCGACCACCGCGGCCAGCGGGACGTCGAGATCGGTCCCGGTGGTCCGGACCAGGACGAAGTCAGCGCCGACCCGGACCAGGGCACCGCTGACCAGCCGCTCCCCGCGAAGTCGGAGCACGCACGGAGAGCCCTCCTCCGCGAGCCGGCGGAGCACCGAGCCCACGCCGAGTCGGGCCGTTCGCGGGTGTGCCGCTGCGGGGACCGAGCCCGGGGCCAGTCCTTCCAGGAGCACCACCGCCGGCACCGGGACCAGCCAGTCCTCCGGCCCGGCGCCCAGCAGCAGCCAGCCGGCTCCGCAGCGGCTGAGCACCCCGGCGACCTCGGACCCGTCGACGAGGACGAGCCGTAGCCGACGTCCGACCGAGGCCTGCGCGCGCTCGGCGAGGGCGATCTCGGCGTAGCCGGCCTCGGCCAGCGCCTCGACCTCCCGGTCGCGGTCGTCGAGGTAGAGCCCGTCGGCCTGCATCTCGAGGTCCTCGAAGAGCGCGGCAACACGGTCGTCCTCGGTCACGCCCACTGGTTCCCGACGCCCTCGACCGCCAAACAGCACCTGTGGACAACCGTTTGCAGGACCTTCCGAACCTCCGTAAAACCTGGGAAACAGACGCAAACGGAGGGAAACGACATGATCAGCGGTTCCGCGCCCTTCGACACCCTCCTCCGCCACGGAGCCCTGGTCGCCGTCGCGGGAGCGACCCTCTGGGGCGTGCTGGTGCTGGGCGCGGTGGTGATCGAAGGCATCAGCGGCGGCAGGGTCGCGGCAGCACCGCGCCTCGGTTGCCCGGCACGCTGGCACCGCTGGCTGCTGGCGGCAGTGACCGCGGTCCTCACCGGCAGCCTGCTCGCCGCTCCGGCCAACGCCGAGCAACGTCCCGCGCCGCGGGTCCTCGAGGGCCTCGCCCTGCCCGACCGTCCCGCCGGGGAGGGTCCGCTCGACACCACCGCGAACCTGCGTGCTCGTGAACCCCCGGCGGTGTCTGGATGGGTGACGGTCCGGCCCGGTGACTCCCTGTGGGCGATCAGCCGTCACCTGCTGCCCGCGGATGCCCCCGCGGGCTCGATCGCGGACCTGACCCGCACCCTCTACCTGCTCAACCGCACCACGATCGGCGAGGACCCGGATCTGATCCGGCCGGGCCAGCGCCTCCACGTTCAGCCCGCACCGCACGAGACCTACTCGGAGGACTCATGACCAGTTCCCCCCTGCTGCACGACTGCAGCCTGATCGCACCGCTAGCCCAACCCCAAGGAGAGCTCGACCTGGCCCTGCCGTTGACCGCCGACTTCCCGGACCGGCCGAAGCTCCGACTGGTGACCGGTGACGAGCCCGAGCTCGACGCGTTCGCGACCCGGTTCGCCCAAGCCGTCGTGGAGGTGATCGGCGGCGACCGGGGCGTCCACCAGATGATGCGGTGGACGACCGTCGAGGTCTACGACGACCTCCAGCGGCGCAGCAGCACCGTGCAGCGGACCACGGCGCCCGACCGGCGGGTCCGGCGACTGCGGGCGCAGGTCCGCAGCGTGCACCTGTCGCGACCCCAGGAGGACGTCGCGGAGATCAGCATCCACGTCCGGCACGGCCAACGTTCGCGGGCGATCGCCGCCCGGATCGAGTGCATCGAGGGCCGCTGGCGCTGCACCGTCCTCGAGTTCGGGTAGGAGGACGCGCCCGCGGACCCGACGGAGCGTGTCGAGACCCGGTGACGGACGCGTAGTCCGTGGTGCCGGGCCACGTCCCCCCGTCTCGACAAGCTCGACGACCGAAGGGACCTATCCGCCCGACGAGGTGTCGAACGCACCCGGGTTCGGCGAGCCGTGGCACTGCTTGTACTTCTTGCCCGATCCGCAGGGGCACTTCTCGTTGCGACCGACGTTCGCGAACGGGTCGTCGGCGTGGGTAACGGTCTCGCCGGTGACCTCGACGGCGCCGTCCTCGCTCGGCCCGGCGTAGGTGAGGTTGGTCGGCGCCTTGGGAGCATCGAGCCCCTTCGCCCGGATGATCGGGGCATGCGCCGCCCGCTGCTCGCGCTCGTGCGCCTCGGCGGCGGCCGCGACGGCGGCGGACCCGATCGGTCGGAAGACCGGCGGGTGGTCGTGGCCCTCGTGACCGGGCTCGATCTCCATCCCCTCCGGGATCTCGATGTCGGCAGGCGGCTCCTCGACCTGGACCTCCAGGTTGAACAGGAAACCGACCGTCTCCTCGCGGATGCCTTCCTTCATGGCGGTGAACATGTCGAAGCCCTCCCGCTGGTACTCGACCAGGGGGTCGCGCTGGCTGTAGGCCCGCAGGCCGATCCCCTCGCGCAGGTAGTCCATCTCGTAGAGGTGCTCGCGCCACTTGCGGTCCAGCACGGAGAGCAGCACCCGCCGCTCGAGCTCGCGCATCACCTCCGAGCCGATCTCCTCCTCGCGGGCCGCGTACGCCGCCTGGGCGTCGGCCTTGAGGACCTCGAGCAGCTCGCTCCGGTCCAGGCCGTCGCGACCGCCCGCCTGCTCCTCGAGCTCGGCGTACTGCAGCGAGACCGGGTAGAGGGTGCGCAGCGCCGTCCACAGTGCTTCGAGGTCCCACTCCTCGGGGAACCCGTCGGTCGCGGCGACCACGTAGGTCTCGACGGCGTCGTCGATCATCGTCTTGATCTGGTCGTGCAGGTCGCGGCCTTCGAGGACCTCGCGCCGCTCCCCGTAGATGACCTCGCGCTGCCGGCTCATCACGTCGTCGTACTTGAGGACGTTCTTGCGGGACTCGAAGTTCTGGGACTCGACCTGACCCTGGGCCGACTGGATGGACCGGGTGACGGACTTGTTCTCGATCGGGACGTCGTCGGGCACCTTGAGGGCGATCAGCACCCGCTCGACGAACGCTGCGTTGAACAGCCGCAGCAGGTCGTCCTCCAGCGACAGGTAGAACCGGGACTCGCCCGGGTCGCCCTGGCGGCCGGAACGCCCGCGCAGCTGGTTGTCGATCCGGCGCGACTCGTGGCGCTCGGTACCGAGGACGTAGAGGCCGCCCAGCTCCTTGACCTCGTCGTGCTCGGCCTTGACCTGCTCGGACACCTTCTCCAGCGTTGCCGCCCAAGCGGCTTCGTACTCGTCGGCGTTCTCGACCGGGTCCAGGCCCTTGGCGCGGAGCTCCTGGTCGGCCAAGAACTCGACCGAGCCACCGAGCATGATGTCGGTACCACGACCGGCCATGTTGGTGGCCACCGTGACCGCGCCCTTGTGCCCGGCCATCGCGACGACCTTGGCCTCGTTGGCGTGCTGCTTGGCGTTCAGCACCGTGTGCGCGACGCCGCGCTTCTTCAGCAGCGCCGAGAGCCGCTCGGACTTCTCCACCGAGGTGGTGCCGACCAGCACCGGCTGCCCGGCACGGTGGCGCTCCTCGAGGTCGTCGGCGACAGCGTTGAACTTCGCCTCCTCGGTCCGGTAGACGAGGTCGGGCTGGTCGATGCGCAGCAACGGCTTGTTCGGCGGGATCGGGACAACGCCGAGCTTGTAGATCTTGTCGAACTCGCTGGCCTCGGTCATCGCCGTACCGGTCATGCCGGAGAGCTTGGTGTAGAGCCGGAAGTAGTTCTGCAGCGTGATCGTCGCCAGGGTCTGGTACTCCTGCTGGACGACCACATCCTCCTTCGCCTCGATCGCCTGGTGCAGGCCGTCGTTGTAGCGGCGTCCGGCGAGGATGCGACCGGTGTGCTCGTCGACGATCAGTACCTCGCCCTCGATGACGACGTACTCCTTGTCCTTGCGGAACAGCTCCTTGGCCTTGATCGAGTTGTTCAGGAAGGAGATCAGCGGGGTGTTCGCGGACTCGTAGAGGTTCTCGATGCCGAGGTGGTCCTCGACCTTGGTGATACCCGGCTCCAGGATCGAGATCGTGCGCTTCTTCTCGTCGACCTCGTAGTCGGTGTCCCGGACCAGCGTCGTGGCCACCTTGGCGAACTCGCCGTACCACTTCACCTCGTCCTGGGTCGGACCGGAGATGATCAGCGGCGTCCGGGCCTCGTCGATCAGGATCGAGTCGACCTCGTCGACGACGGCGAAGTTGTGACCGCGCTGGACGCAGTCGGCCAACGCGTTGGCCATGTTGTCGCGCAGGTAGTCGAAGCCGAGCTCGTTGTTCGTGGCGTAGGTGATGTCGCAGTTGTAGGCCTCGCGGCGCTCGGCCGGTGTCATCGCGGGCAGGATCACGCCCACGGTGAGGCCGAGGAAGTGGTGCACCCGGCCCATCCACTCCGCGTGGTACTTGGCCAGGTAGTCGTTGACGGTGACGACGTGGACGCCCTTGCCCTCCAGGGCGTTCAGGTACGACGGCAGCGTCGAGACCAGGGTCTTGCCCTCACCGGTCTTCATCTCGGCGATGTTGCCGAGGTGCAGCGCCGCCCCACCCATGATCTGCACGTCGAAGTGACGCTGTCCCAGCACCCGCTTGGCCGCTTCACGCACCGTGGCGAACGCCTCCGGCATCAGCGAGTCGAGGTCCTCGCCGTCGGCGAGGCGCTTGCGGAACTCGTCGGTCATGCCGCGCAGCTCCTCATCGCTCATCGCGACGAAGTCGTCCTCGATCGAGTTGACAGCCTTGGAGATGGTCTCGAGCTGACGGAGGATCTTGCCCTCGCCGATGCGGAGGATCTTGTCGATGATGGCAGGCACGTTCTCAGGCTCCCAGGACATGGTGGCGCTGCCGGTTTCCGCAGCGGTGGGGTCTTGCGGCTGCAACTCTACCTACGCGCGGGTGAGCGCACCGCCTGCGGCCGGGATTGGTCGGCTGCGACACTTTCATGTCAGTAACTATTGACATGAAACAGATTTTCGCGTCAACTGTGAATGACATGAAAACGACGCGCCCCTACACCCAGACCACCCGAGCCGCCGCGGCCGAAGAGACCCGGCAGCGGATCCTCCGCGCCGCCTTCGACCTCCAGGCCGAACGACTCACGTCGGAGATCTCCCTGGACGCCGTCGCCGCCCGAGCCGGGGTCAGCGTGCAGACGGTCCTGCGCCGGTTCGGCAGCCGTGCCGGGCTGATCGAGCAGAGCCTCGCGCACATGAACAACGTCATCACCGAGGAACGGCGCACCCCGGCCGGCGACGTCCCCGCGGCGATCCGGACCGTCGTCGACCACTACGAGACCCGCGGCGACTTCGCCCTGCTGATGCTGGCCCAGGAGAACGCCTACGACCACATCGCGCGGATGAGCCGGGCGGGCAAGGACCTGCACCGGACCTGGGTCGCCGAGACCTTCTCCCCTGCACTCGAGCCACTCGAACCCGCCGCCCGCGACGAACTCCTCGACCTTCTCGTGGTGGCCACCGACGTCTACACCTGGAAGCTGCTGCGTCGGGACCGCGGACACTCCCGCTCCCAGACGGAACGACGGATCAACACCCTGGTGACCGCGCTCCTGTCGGCCGCCCACGACAACACCGGAGAGCCACGATGACCGACATCCTGATCGTCACCTGGGACGGCGGCGGCAACGTCCCGCCCGCACTCCTGATCGGCGCGGAGCTGCGCCGCCGCGGCCACCGCGTCCGCGTCCTCGGCCACGAGACCCAGCGGGAGGCGGTCGCGCGTGCGGGCCTGGAGTTCCACGCCTACCCGACGGCGCGTCCCTTCTCCAGCATCGAGGTCAACTCCCCCGCCCGGATGATCGCCCTCTTCACCGACAAGAGGCTCGGCGCCGACGCGGTCGCCGAGGCGCGGCGGTCCCCCACCGACGTCGTCCTGGTCGACTGCCTGCTCACCGGGGCGGCCAAGGCCTGCGCGGACGCGGACCTGACCTACGTCGTCCTCGAGCACCTCTTCGACGCCTACCTGCGCGGCGGCTGGCTCCAGGGCCCGATGGGACTGGTCTCCCGGCTCAAGGGTCTGCGCCCGGTCACCACCTGGAACCGGGCCGCCCGAGCCCTCGTGGTCGCCCCCGCCGACCTCGACCCCTCCGGTGCCCGGCGGCGGCCAGCCAACCTGACCCACACCGGCCCGGTCCTGGACCTCCCCGAGGGACCCCACGACCTCGGTGCGCACCCACCGGCCGTGCTGGTCAGCCTGAGCACCTGCACGTACGCCGGGATGACCGAGGCCCTCCAACGGATCCTGGACGCCACCGCCGGCATCGACGCCCGGGTCGTCGTCACCACCGGCCCGGCCGTCGACCCCGCCGATCTCACCGCCGCCGCGAACCACGAGGTGCACCGGTTCGTCCCGCACGACGAACTGATGCCGCAGGTCTCCCTCGTCGTCGGCCACGGCGGGCACGCCACCACCATGCGCGCTCTGGCCCACGACCTCCCGGTGGTCGTGATGCCGATGCACCCGATGCTGGACCAGCCGCTGGTGGGCAAGGCGGTCGCGGCCGCCGGAGCCGGTGCGGTGGTGCCCAAGCGGGCCACGCCCGCCACCCTCTCCCCGGTGATCACCCGTCTGCTCGCCGACGGCCCCCACCGAGCGGCGGCGGCGCGGCTGGGGGCGTCGATCCGGGAGGCCGACGGCACCCGGACTGCAGCGGACGAGGTCCTCGCTGCGGTCAGCGCAGCACGCCGCGCAGTGCCCCGCTGAGATCCCCGCGACCCGCCACGGAGACGTCCGCCAGGCCGAGCCAGTCCGCCAATCGACGCAGCTCAGCGGCGAGCTCGTCGGCCGTCTCCGGCGGCGCCTGTTCCTCGGCGTACGCAGCCTTGACCTGCAGCACCCCGGACCGGCGGTCCGCCTTCAGGTCGACCCGGGCCACGATCGCCTCGCCGAGCAGGAACGGGAGGACGTAGTAGCCGTACTGGCGCTGCGGCTCCGGGACGTAGATCTCGATCCGGTAGCGGAAACCGAACAGCTGCTCGGTCCGGGCGCGTTCCCAGACCAGCGGGTCGAACGGGCTGAGCAGGGCCCGCGCGACCACCCGGCGCGGGAGACGCGCGTCCCGGTGCAGGTACGCCGGCTTGCTGATCCCCTCCACCGAGACCGGGACCAGCTCACCGTCCTCGACCAGTGCGGCGACGGCGGCCTTCGACTCGGCCGGCTTCATCCGGTAGTAGTCGCGCAGGTCCGGCTCGGTCCCGACGCCGTGCGAGATCGCCGCCCGCCGGATCAGCTCCCGGTGCGCCTCCTCCGGGGTCGGCGTCGGGGCTGCCAGGACAGCGGCGGGCAGGACCCGTTCGGGGAGGTCGTAGAGCACCTCGAACTGCGGGGTGCGACCCGCGATCGCGAGGTCGCCGACGACGTACAGGAAGTCCAGTGCCTTCCTGGTCCCGGACCAGTTCCAGCCCCAGTGCTCCTTCGTCCGCGGCAGGCCGTCGTCGAGGTCCCGTGCCGTGCTGGGCCCGCGCTCGGTGATCTCGGCGAGCAGGGACGCCTCGAGCTCGGGGGTGACCGCGTCGGTCCACCACTTGCCGCGCTGCGGTCGGAACGAGTCCATCCGGTGCCGCATGTGCGGCCAGAGGTCGACGGGCATGTACGCCTGGACGTGCGCCCAGTACTCGACGAGGGTCCGGCGCCGGCCCGACGAGGCCCGGTCGAGCAGCGTGGCGTCGTAGGCGCCCATCCTGCTGTAGAGCGGCATGTAGTGCGCACGCTGGAGGACGTTGACCGAGTCGACCTGCAGCACGCCGGTACGGCGCACGGTTCGCTTGAGCGTCCGCAGGTCCGGGGTCGCGTGCGCCCGGTCCAGGAACCCCTGGGCGGCCAGGGCGGTCCGTCGCGCCTGGGCACGGGAGAGCGACTGCATGGGGCGAGGCTAGGCGAACGCGCCGACAACCCTCAGGGGATGTCCAGCAGCTTCTCGCGGACGGCGTACATGACCGCTTCCATGCGACTGTGCAGCTGGAGCTTGTCCAGGATGTTGCGGACGTGGTTCTTCACGGTGTTCTCGCTGATGAACAACTGCTTGGCGACCTCGCGGTTGTTCAACCCGGTGGCGACGAGGCGGAGCACCTCGAGCTCGCGGTCGGTCAACCGCGGCGTGGTGCCCGGGGCCCGATCGGTCCGGGAGATCTCCTTGAACTCGTCGATCAGCTTGGCCGCCATCGACGGACTGATCAGCGACTGCCCCTCCGCGACGACCCGGACGGCCTGGGCCACCTCGTCGATCGAGGAGTCCTTGAGGAGGTAGCCCGACGCGCCGTTCTTGACGGCCTCGTAGAGGTCGCCTTCCTCGTCGCTGACCGTGAGCATGATGATCCTGGTCGAGGGCGCCTGCTCCTTGATGCGCATGCACGCCTCGAGCCCGCCCCGCTTCGGCATCCGGACGTCGAGCAGCACCACGTCGGGCATCGTGTCGACGACGAGCTGGACCGCGCTCACACCGTCGCCGGCCTCCCCGACAACCTCGATGTCGGGCTCAACACCCAGGAGCATCGTCAGACCGCGACGGAACAGCTCCTGGTCGTCCACCACGACAACCCGGACCGGCTCCCCCATCGCATCTGCCACGTGTGCATCATGGCAGAAATTGTGGACTCATCAGGTCAGGTCGAGCGAGATGACCCCGTAGTCGTACCCCTTGCGGCGGTAGACCACCGACGGCCGCTCGCTCTCCTTGTCCACGAACAGGTAGAAGTCGTGGCCGACAAGCTCCATCTCGTAGAGCGCCTGCTCGAGGTTGATCGGCGTCGCCGCGTGCGTCTTCTCGCGCACCACCAACGGCCCGTCACCGGTGACAGCCACCGGGCCGACCAGGTGATCAGCGACGGCCTCGGCGGCCGACTCGCTCTCCGCGACCTCCGTCTCGCGGTCGTGCTCGGCACTGGCGCGCCCCATCGCCTGGGAGACCGACTCCGGCGCGTGCTGGCCGCGGTGGACCTTGCGCCGGTCGGCGGCGCGTCTCATCTGGGCGGACATCTTGTCCAGGGCGAGGTCGAGGGCGGCCATCTTGTCCTCGGCCGCAGCCTCCGCCCGGAGGATCGGACCCTTGGACTTCGCCGTCAGCTCGACCCGGATCTGACGGTCGGGCTGGCGCGGGTTGCGCTCGCGTTCCAGGAGTACCTCGACACGGATGATGCGGTGATCGTGTTTCTCGAGACGGGCGAGCTTGTCCTCGACGTGCTCGCGGAACCGCTCCGAGACCTCGCAGTGCCTACTGCTGACCACAACGTCCATACAGACCTCCCGTTGTCTGGGCGGCACCCCCGCCCGGCGGGTACTACGTCAGGGCGACGAAGGCGGAGTCCGCCCGGCCGACCTGGTCTTCTACCCCACACCCGCCTGCTGAAGCGTTCGCAGCTTGTGCCACTACTGACCTTCTCCGTCGCGTCCCCGTATCTGACGAGGGGCGACAGGCAGGACTTACGACTAAGCCGCACCGTGATCGGCGTCCACCGCTCCGCGAGCGAACCCGGGAAGCGGCCTCCGCCTTACGTGGGCCGTTTCGCCTGCGACTGGCATCGGCTTGTCGGGCTTGCCCGACGCAACCACGGACCCGGACGGACTCCATGTACAGACGGTAGCCGCCGCCCCAACAAATCGGTAGCGATCAGGAGGATTGGGCCCCGACCGCGACCGTCGACACCCGTTTGCGGGTCGCGGCGACCGTGGCCACCAGCCCTGCAGCGATCCCCGCCGCGGCCAGTGCTCGCTGCGCCTCGCGGGCCGTCGACCCGGTGGTGATCACGTCGTCGCAGAGCACCACCACGCTGGGCCGCCTGCTCCGCGCGAGCCGGCGGTGGGTCCCCGGCGACACTGCCAGCACCCCGGCGAGGTTCGCCGCCCGCTGCCCCGCACCGAGGCCGGCCTGGTCTGCCACCTCGCGGACCTGGCGCAGCAGCGGAGCCGCGACGGCGTCGTACCCACGAGCACGGAGGCTCCCGGTTGCTGCCCGGACCATCCGCCCGACCGGGTCGTGACCGCGCGAACGCACTGCCGCGGGGCGCGACGGCACCGGGACCAGGAGTACCCGGGCATCGATCGACCGGCCGCCCAGACCGGTGTCCACGACGCCGGCCAGGACGGTGCCGAGCGGCCGGGCCAGGCCGAAGGCACGGTGTTCCTTGTGGGCGAGCAGCAGCGGTCGCAACGGGGCGTCGTACCAACCGGCGGCGTACGCTGGCGCCAGCCCCGGAGGGGGCGGGTCCGGCACGGCAGGCCTCCCGACCAGGGGCAGCGCCCGGGAGCAACCGGCGCAGAGCACCCGCCCCGGGGCCAGGCAGCAGGCGCAACGGCCCCCGTGGGCGACGTCGAGCCAGGCATCGAGCACCCGGCGACGCTGCCTGCGCACGGCGCTTCGGGCAACAGCGTTGCGCCGACCCTGTGGAGGGGCTACTGCGGGTACGCCGCTGCGCGCACGCCGGAGAGGACCTGACGCCAGCTGCCGCCGGGGATCAGCTCGTAGAGGCGCCCGTTCGGGGCCAGAGCCAGGACCGCCAGGTCCGGGTCCGGTCCGTCGAGCAGCGTGACGGCCCGCTCCGGGAGCGGGTCCCAGTCCGGCAGGTCCGGGTCGCCCGGAGAACCGTCGATCTCGACCACCGCGACCTCGTAGTCGTCCGACGCCGAGCGCATCAGCACCGAGACCGACGTCTCGGCCGCCTGCGCGAGGTCGATCACCGGCCCCCGACCGGCCACCTGGATGAGCACCGCCTGCGCGGGGGTGGCGCGGCGTACCTGGCCGCCGTCGTCCCGGACCAGGTCGCTGACCAGGACGGTCGCGGCGTCGGCCAGTCCGGCGACGAAGTACGCCCCGTCCCGGGTCACCGTGAACGAGGAGATCCGGCGTCCGCTGATACCGGGGATCTGGACCACGCGCTCGACCGATCCGACGACCCGACGGACCACGGCCCCCTGGGGAGTCGCGTCGACGACCCAGAGGGCGCCGTACCGGTCGTAGGACGGCGCCAGCAGGTTGGTGGCACCGTCGACCGCGGTCCGCACCCGGTCCTCGTCGGGCGACCCGGACCCCGGAGCCACGAAGAGCCGGCGGCCGTTGGCGGCCACCGCGGCGAACTGGTTGCGCGAGACGCTCCGCGCGACCGAGCGGAGCGCGAACCCAGGCTGGCCGAACGGACCGGCGACCGGGGTGCTCTCGCTGCCGCGCAGGTAGACGACCCGTCCGCCCACGACGGCGACGACGTCCTCGGTGTCGGCGGGGACCGGGTCGAACTCGCGGCCCTCGTCGAGACCGACCTCGGTACGGCCGTTGACCAGCGGCAGCACGGCCCCGTCGACCGAGATCCGCAGACTGTTGATCCCCGGCACCTGCCGCAGCGCCCAGGCGAGCTGGACGACCGCCCGGTAGAGGTCGGGGGGCGAGAGCTCACGGATCTCGGGATCCAGCGGCACCTCCGCCACCCCGTCCTCGTCGATGACCACGGCCAGGTCGAGACCGGTTCCCGGCGGGAACGCGCTCTCGGCCGCTCGCTCCAGCGTCCCGCCCGGCCCGGCAAGCAGGCTGCGGACCAGGTTGGAGGCGATCTGCTCGCCACGCGGCAGGTACACGCGGGTCGGCACCAGCACCTCGCCGGTCCTGTCGAAGAAGGCCAGCGTGTAGGGCTCGTAGAGGCTGCGGAAGTACGACGTCGGGACCGGCAGCATCCGCGGTGGGTTGTCGATCCGCCACTCGCCGTCCTCGCGGACCATCGTGAACGGCACCGTGACCAGCTCGGCCTCCGCTCCACCGAGCCAACGACCGCGTACGTCGAGGCGGTGCGCGCCAGCGAGCCGCGCCTCCACCCGCGAGCCGGAGGACTCCAGCGTCGAGGTGTCGTAGACGACGGTGCCGTGGTCCGGCTTCCAGGTGACTCGCGCCCGCTTGCTCAGGAACGAGCGGGCCACCGAGGTGGTCGGCGGGTTCGCCTGGACCGCGAGCAGGAAGCCGCGGACGACGGTGTCCCGGTCCGCGCCGCTCACCGGGCCGGCCGGCTCGAAGAAGGGCGCCGCGTCGTTCGAGCCGAGGGCGGCGTCCGGCCGGGTCTGCACCTCCCCGGTGACGGGCAGGGTGCTGCAGGCGGCGCTGAGGACCGCGGCCGCCACACCGACGGCCACCCCTGCTGCGCGACGGATGATGGTCATCGGTCTCCCTCCGACGGGCCGTCGTTCCCAGGGTGCCACTGGACGGCAGCATCCTCCGGGACCAGCGGAAGCGGGCTGTGCCCGAGCCGGTCCCCGGCCTTGCGGGGCACCGTGATCCGGAACTGGGCGCCCTCCTCCGGCGCTCCCCAGACCTCGAGCCACCCGCCGTGGAGCTGCGCGTCCTCGAGCGAGATCGCCAGTCCCAGGCCGGTCCCGCCGGTCGTCCGGGCACGGGCCGGGTCCGCGCGCCAGAACCGGTTGAAGACCATCGCCAGCTGACCGGGTTGCAGCCCGACGCCGTAGTCGCGGACGGTGATCGCCACCGCGTGCGGGTCCCCGCCGACGGTCACGACCACCCGGGCGTCCCCACGCACCTTGGCGTGGTCGATCGCGTTCGCGACCAGGTTGCGGACGACACGCTCGATCCGGCGTTCGTCGACCTCCGCGATGCACGGACGGGGCGCGTCCAGGATCAGGTCGACGCCCCGGGTCCGGGCGAGCGCGTCGGCTTGGTCGACCACTCGGTGGGCCACGTCGACCAGGTTGACCTCGCCGAGCGTCAACCCCGCAGCGCCTGCGTCGAACCGGCTGATCTCGAGCAGGTCGGCGAGCAGGTTCTCGAACCGGTCGAGCTCCTTCTGCAGCAGCTCGGCTGCGCGACCGGCAACCGGGTCGAACCCGGCGCGGGCGTCGTGCAGCACGTCGCCGGCCATCCGCACCGTGGTGAGCGGGGTGCGGAGTTCGTGGGAGACGTCGGAGACGAACTGGCGCTGGCTGCGCGAGAGCTCCACGAGCTGGCGGATCTGCTGCTGCAGCGCGTCGGCCATCTGGTTGAACGAGGTGCCGAGCCGGGCGATGTCGTCCTCACCCTGGACGTGCATCCGTTCCTCGAGTCGTCCGGAGGCGATCCGCTCGGCTACCCGACGGGCCAGCCGGACCGGAGTGATCACCTGACGGGTGACCAGGAAGACCACACCGGCGGTGAGCAGCAGCAGCAGCACGCCGGAGGTGAGCAGCGAGCGCCGTACCAGGTTGAGGATGCGCTGCTCCTCGTCCATCGAGAACAGGTAGTAGAGCGTGTAGGTCCCGCCGTCGGCGGGCAGTACCACCCGCGACCCGACCACCACCCCCGGGGTTCCCTCGCCCCGGGGCTGGGAGAGCTCCCGGATCCGGGTGTAGGTCCAGGCGGTGTTGTTGGTGCTCTCGACGACGGTGCGCAGCCGGTCCGGGACGCTGTCGGAGGCGATCCCGGGGGTGGTCCGGATCCCTGAACCCGCTCCCGTTCCGCCGTCCTCCCCGATCGGACCCAGCGCCACGAGGGCGAAGCCGCGCACCTCGCCGCGTGCGACCAGGGTCTCGACGAGCTGACGGAGCTGGGTCACCGGGTCGAAGTCGCTGCTCCCAGCGGACGCGAGCCGCTCCCGGGCAGCGACGGTCTCGTCGGTGGCCTCGGCGACCGAGGAGTTGACCCGGCTGCTGACCAGCCCGTCCGAGATCTGCTGGGTGACCAGCATGCCGACCGAGCCTGCGACGAGGGCGCCGAGCAGGACGATCGAGACCACCACCCGGGTCCGGATCGAGCGGCGCCAGAAGGTGAAGGCCGCCGACGGCCTAAACCGCTTCGTCAGCGCCATCCGTCGCCCCGGCCTTGTAGCCGACGCCTCGCACCGTCAGCACGATCGTCGGGTTCTCGGGGTCGTGCTCGACCTTGGCGCGGAGCCGCTGGACGTGGACGTTGACCAACCGGGTGTCCGCCGCGTGGCGGTAGCCCCAGACCTGCTCGAGGAGCATCTCGCGGGTGAAGACCTGCCACGGCTTCCGTGCCAGGCAGACCAGCAGGTCGAACTCGAGCGGTGTCAACGCGATCGGGTCGGTTCCGCGGGTCACGCTGTGGCCGGCGACGTCGATGGTGACGTCGCCGACGGTGAGGAACTCGGGGGCCGGCGACTCGAAGTGCCGCATCCGGGCCCGGATCCGGGCGATCAGCTCCTTCGGCTTGAAGGGCTTCGCCACGTAGTCGTCGGCACCGGACTCGAGACCGACGACGACGTCGACGGTGTCGCTCTTGGCCGTCAGCATCACGATCGGCACCCCGGAGCTGGGACCGGTGGAGCCACGGATCTGACGGCAGACGGCGATGCCGTCGGTACCGGGAAGCATCAGGTCCAGCAGGACCAAGTCGGGCTTGTACTCGACGAAGGCTGCGTACGCCTCGTCACCGCGGGCAACGATGCGGCTGGCGAAGCCTTCGCTGTGCAGCACGAGGGAGAGCATCTCGGCGAGAGCCGCATCGTCGTCGACGACGAGGATGCGGGCCCGCCCGGCCTGGTCCTGCTGGTTCACTCCTGGGCGTTTCTCGGGCTCAGTACCGGTAGTGGTCCGACTTGAACGGACCCTCGACCGGGACGCCGAGGTAGTCCGCCTGGGCCTGGGTGAGCTCGGTCAGCTCGACGCCGATGGCGTCGAGGTGCAGCCGGGCGACCTCCTCGTCCAGGTGCTTCGGGAGCACGTAGACACCGATCGGGTACTCGTCGAGCTTGGTGTACAGCTCGATCTGCGCCAGCACCTGGTTGGTGAAGGAGTTCGACATCACGAACGACGGGTGGCCGGTCGCGTTGCCGAGGTTCAGCAGCCGACCCTCGGACAGCACGATGACCTTCTTGCCGTCGGGGAAGATCCACTGGTGGACCTGCGGCTTGATCTCGTCCTTGACGATGCCCGGGATCTTGGCCAGGCCGGCCATGTCGATCTCGTTGTCGAAGTGGCCGATGTTGCCGACGATCGCCTGGTGCTTCATCCGCTCGAAGTGCTCGACCCGGATGATGTCGAAGTTGCCCGTGGTGGTGATGAAGATGTCGGCGAAGTCGACGACCGACTCCAGGCGCTTGACCTCGTAGCCGTCCATCGCCGCCTGCAGCGCGCAGATCGGGTCGATCTCGGTGACGATGACGCGCGCACCCTGGCCGCGGAGCGACTCGGCCGAGCCCTTGCCCACGTCGCCGTAGCCGCAGATGACCGCGGTCTTGCCGGCGATCATCACGTCGGTGCCGCGGTTGATGCCGTCGATGAGCGAGTGCCGGCAGCCGTACTTGTTGTCGAACTTCGACTTGGTGACCGAGTCGTTGACGTTGATCGCCGGGAAGAGCAGCGAGCCCTCCTTGTAGCGGTCGTAGAGACGCAGCACACCGGTGGTGGTCTCCTCGGTCACGCCCTTGATGCCGGCGCCGACGTTGGTCCAGTAGGTGGGGTCCTTGTCGAGCGAGCGCGCGAGGACCCGGAGGACCTCCTTGTACTCCTCGTTGTCGGTCGAGTCCTGGCTCGGGACGGCGCCGGCCTTCTCGAACTCGGTGCCCTTGTGGACGAGCAGGGTGATGTCACCACCGTCGTCGAGGATCATGTTCGGGCCGATCGGGTTGCCCTCGGCGTCGGTGAACTGGAAGACCTTCTCGGCCTCGTCCCAGTACTCGCCCAGCGTCTCGCCCTTCCAGGCGAAGACCGGGGTGCCCTTCGGGTTCTCCACGGTGCCGCCGCTGCTCGGGGGGCCGACGACGACCGCGGCGGCCGCGTGGTCCTGGGTCGAGAAGATGTTGCAGGTCGCCCAGCGGACGTCAGCGCCGAGCGCGGTCAGCGTCTCGATGAGCACGCCGGTCTGGATGGTCATGTGCAGGGAGCCGGCGATCCGGGCGCCCGCGAGCGGCTTCGACGCGCCGTAGCGGCGGCGCATCTCCATCAGGCCGGGCATCTCGTGCTCGGCGAGCTCCAGCTCTTTGCGGCCGTAAGCGGCCAGGGAAAGGTCAGCGACCTTGTAGTCCATGGTGATGTCCTTGCAGGGTTGAGTGGTTTCGAATCGAGACATGAAGACAGGTGGAAACCTGTGCAAGGCGTCTGGCCACGATCTCGTGCGCGAGGCGCGGTCTTCATCGTACCCGCTACCCTTCAGCCGTGTTCCTCACTTCGTTCGGAAACGGTCTATCACCCACTCGGCCACGAGCAAGCTCGGGCACTCGGTAGGCTCCGACCGTGAGTGCAGGACTGTTCGGATTACTCGACGACATCGCCGCCCTGGCCAAGCTCGCGGCAGCCTCCATCGATGACGTCGGTGCCGCTGCCGGACGGGCCAGCGCCAAGGCCGCCGGCGTGGTCGTCGACGACACCGCCGTCACCCCCCAGTACGTCCAGGGGGTGGCCGCTCACCGCGAGGTCCCGATCATCAAGCGGATCGCGAAGGGCTCGCTGCGCAACAAGCTCCTCTTCATCCTGCCGGCGGCGCTGCTGCTCAGCGAGTTCGCCGACTTCCTGCTCACCCCGCTGCTGATGGTCGGCGGCACCTACCTCTGCTACGAGGGCGCCGAGAAGATCTGGGAGCGCATCTCGGGACATGCCGCGACTGTCGAGGAGGCCAAGGAACACCTCGACACCGAGGCCGAGGAGACGGTGATCAGCGGCGCGATCCGGACCGACTTCATCCTCTCCGCGGAGATCATGGTGATCTCGCTGAACGAGGTCGCCGGGGAGTCGTTGCTCGCCCGTGCCGCCATCCTCATCGTGGTCGCGATCGGGATCACGATCCTGGTGTACGGCGTCGTGGCCGTCATCGTGAAGATGGACGACGTCGGGCTCAACCTGGCGCAGCGCAGCTCGGCAGCGGTGCAGTCCTTCGGCCGCGGGCTGGTGCGGGCGATGCCGGTGCTGCTCTCCGTGATCGGCGCCGTCGGCGTGGTGGCCATGCTGTGGGTCGGCGGGCACATCATCCTGGCCGGCGTCGACGACCTCGGCTGGCACTGGCCCTACGACCTGGTGCACGACCTGGAGCACGAGGTCGAGCACGCCGTCCACGACCTCGGCGGCGCACTGGTCAGCACCTTGGGCTGGCTGACCAACACGGTCGCCTCCGCCATCGTCGGCGTCGTCGTCGGCGCCGTGGTCGTCGTGGTGATGCACCTGCTGCCCCGCAAGGCGCACTGAACTCCCGGGCTGAGCTACTGGGCCTGAACTACTGGGCCAGCCCGATCCGCAGGTACTGGGCCGCGAACGTCCCGGTCGCCAGCAGGGCGGCGTAGCGGGCGACCTCGCCGTCGGCGTGCGAGGTGACCACCTCGGTGCGCAGCCCGTTGGCCTCGGCCTGGTTGACCAGCCGTTCCCGCGTCTCGGCGACCACCTGGTCCGGTGAGCCGTCGTCGAGGATGACCAGGGACGGTCGCGGGTCGGCGACCTCGTCGGCGAACGGATCGGCGAAGACATCGGTCGGCGGCGCAGCGGCCAGGACCGGCAGCAGGTGCTCCGCATCGGCGGCGAGCGCAGCACGACCGGTCGCCCGCCGCACCGACTCCGCGATCCGGCGGGCTGCCCGGGCGGCCAGCACCGTCCCGCCCCAGATCAGCGGGCTGGTCTCGGCGACACCGCTGGCGAGCAGCTTGGCCGGATTGACCGCGAGGTCGCGGAACGGCCCGCAGGCCAGCGCCACGTCATCGAGCGCGGTCGCGACGACCTCGGGGTCGGTGTCAGGTCCCAGGTCGAGCCGGTCGAGCAGGTCGAGCATGACGGTGGCGGTGGCGAGCTGGTCGCCGGTGGCCGTCGGCAGCAGGGTGGAGTAGCGGCCGGGAACGTGCCGCCCGACCAACGAGTCCGCGGGGGTCGCGACCACCAGCTGGCAGCCCCGGCGGACCGCCTCGGCGACGCCGGCCGCCGTACTCGGGTCGGCCCCGTCGGGGGCGAGCACGATGACCAGGTCGAGCGCGCCGGCCCAGCCGGGCAAGCCCGCCCCGGGCCAAGCCACGAACGGGACCGGGCAGGTCGGCTCCAGCACCGCACGGAGGAGGCGCGAGTCCGGACCGGCAGCGACCACCGCACGTGGCCGGGACTCGGCGAGGCGGCTGGCCGCGGCGAGCAGCGGTTCGGCAGCGGAGGCGGCCTCACGGCGTACCCGGGCACCACCCTCGGCGAGGTTGCGCAGCGCCGGCTCGGCGCGCCGGAGGGCGTCCTCGTCGTCGAGGAGCCCGTCGTCGAACACCGGAGCCACGGCCCTAGTCCTCGACGACCTGCGCCTCGTCGACGGGCGTCTCGTCGGACCGGCTCTGGCGTGCCTCGTCGACCAGGAGCACGGGGATGTCGTCGCGGACCGGGTAGGCGAGGCCGCAACCGGTGCAGATCAGCTCGGAGGCGGCATCGTCCTCCGCCAGGGTGCCGTGGCAGGCCGGGCAGACGATGAGATCGAGCAGCTTCTGATCCAGGTTCATCCCAGGGCTCCTTCTACGAACGGCTGTGTCATGCGCGGATGGCGGCGAGGACCTCGTCGCGGATCTGCTGCATCGTCTCGGCGTCCTTGCCCTCGGCGTTCAGACGGAGCAACGGCTCGGTGTTCGATGCTCGGACATTGAACCACCAGTCTGCGTGGATCACGCTGAGGCCGTCGAGGGTGTCGGTGGTGACCCCGGGCCGCGCGCCCCAGTCCGCCTCGATCCGGGCGACGACCGCCTGCTGGTCGGCCACCTCGGAGTTGATCTCGCCGCTGGCCACGTGCCGCGAGTACGGCGCCAGCACCTCCGACAGCGGGGCATCTCCCTCGGCCAGCGCGGACAGGGCGTGCAGCGCGGCGAGCATCCCGGAGTCGGCACGCCAGAAGTCGCGGAAGTAGAAGTGACCAGAGTGCTCGCCGCCGAAGATCGCGTTCGTCTCCGCCATGGTTGCCTTGATGAAGGAGTGCCCCACCCGGGTCCGGACCGGCTGGCCGCCGAGCTCGGTGACGATCTCGGGAACCGCGCGGGAGGTGATCAGGTTGTGGATGATGGTCGCGCCCGGCTCCTTGGCCAGCTCGCGGGCCGCGATCAGGGCGGTCAGCACGCTCGGGCTGACCAGGTCACCCTTCTCGTCGACCAGGAAGCAGCGATCGGCGTCGCCGTCGAAGGCGAGCCCGATGTCGGCGCCGGTCTCGCGGACCTTCGCCTGGAGGTCTACCAGGTTGGCCGGCTCGATCGGGTTGGCCTCGTGGTTGGGGAACGTCCCGTCCAGCTCGAAGTAGAGCTCGACGATCTCGGCATCGATCTGGCTGAGCACGGCCGGCGTGGTCAGGCCGCCCATCCCGTTGCCGGCATCCACCGCCACCTTGAGGTGGCGACCCGAGACCGGAGCGAGCTTGAGCAGGTACGCGGCGTACTCGGCGAGCAGGTCCTGCTCGTCCAGGCTCCCCGGGGTCCCGGCGACCAGGGTCTCCCCCGACGCGACCCGGTCCCGGATCTCGGCGAGGCCGGTCTCCATGCCGATCGGCTGGGCATGGGTGCGGCACATCTTGATGCCGTTGTACTGCGCGGGGTTGTGGCTGGCGGTGAACATCGCGCCCGCGCGGCCGAGGTGACCGGAGGCGAAGTAGAGCCCGTCGGTCGAGGCGAGCCCGATCAGGGTGACGTCGGCGCCGGCCTGCATCGCCCCCTCGGCGAAGGCGCGGGCCAACCCCGGCGAGCTGGGCCGCATGTCGTAGCCCACGACGATTGGGTCGGCCCCGATCACGGCGACGAAGGCGTTGCCCACCCGCCGTACGAGGTCCTCGTTGATCTGGTCCGGAACGGTGCCCCGGACGTCGTAGGCCTTGAAGAACGCGTTCAGGTCGGTCGACATGAGGCGAACCCTAGTCAACCTGGCGGCGGACGGAGGTCCTGGGTACCGTCCCGAGTGGGGAGATGGTGCACCCAGGCGCGGCAGCGCTGAGCTACTCCTCCGAGCTCAGCACCCGCAGGTGCCCCTTGCGGGCGACCTCACGCATCTCGAACGGCTCCCGGGCGACCTCGACCCGGCGCGGCTGCGCGGCCTCGCGAACGGCGTCGGCCAGCGCGAGCAGGTCGTCGCTGGAGTGCGCGTGCGGGTCGTCGTGGACCAGCCGCAGCACCTCCCACCCCCGAGGGGCGCTGAGCCGTTCGCTGTGCTCCTCGCAGAGGTCGTAGGCGTGCGGCTCGGCGTACGTGGCCAGCGGACCGAGTACGGCGGTCTGGTCGGCGTACACGTACGTCAGCGTGGTCACGGCCGGGCGACCACACGCAGTGCGCGAACAGCGACGGAGCAGACTCACGGAGCAGAGGCTACCCGCAGCGCCCCCCGGACCCGACTAGGCTCGCGGCGTGAGTTCCCCTCCCCTCGATCCGGGCGCGCCGCGGGCCCGACGCACCCGCGATCGGCACGGCCGCGGGATGCGCAGCCCCGCGTTCGGAAAGGGTCCGTGGGCCCCGGACGGGGTACCGGCGAGCCGCACCCGCGCGGAGCAGTTCGACGACGTCGCGCTCCGGGTCCTGCGCGCCGTCGTGAGCCGGTGGACCGAGCACCTCGGTGATCTCGAGCTCGCCGTCGAGGAGGTCCCGGTGATCGGACCCAGCTGGACGGCGACCACCGTCCCGCTCGCCTCGTACGTCGACCGAACCGCGACCGCCAACCCGCGCCTGGTCCTCTTCCGCCGCCCGCTCGAGCACCGCGCCGAGACCACGCTGGACCTCGAAGGACTGCTGCTCACCGTCGTGGTCGAACAGGTTGCCGAGATCCTCGGCATCCCAGCCGAGGACGTCCACCCCGGCTACGAGGCCGACTGACCCGGTCGGCTCACCAGCCTGGACCGACCTGGGGCAACCGGATCGACCGGCTCGCCGGCGCCACCCCGGCCCCGGCGACACCGCGTTGGGTCTGGACCGTGAATCCGGCGATGACCCCGGACCCGGGCGGAACGATCCGGAGGTACCGCACCCGCGCGCTCAGCGGCAGCCCGGCGGTCGCCTGGGCCGGCACCTGCACCGTCCGGGCCAGGACGTTGCGCCCCTTGGCGTCGTACCCGAAGACCTTGACCTCACCGGCTTCGGTCAGGGAGGAAAAGGTCAACCGCCCGGATCCCTCGGGTACCGCGAAGGCCGACTCGCTGCGGACCAGCAGCGCCGCCGTCCCGTATGCCGTGTCCCGGGCGACGACCGTCCGGACGGTCGCGGTCAGCCGACGTTCGGAGAGCACCCGGATCGCCAGCGCGCTGCCGTCGAGGAAGGACTTCACCGAGAGACTGGTCACCGATTTCGCCGGGACCTTGAACGGCTTGAGGGACTGCGGGCTGAAGGTACCGGTCTTGCCGATGATCTGGACCTGCGCGACGGCCTCGACCGTGCCGGGATTCACCACCAGGAGGGTGGCTTCGTTCGCCTTCGCCGGGATACCCGTCAGGGTGGTCGCCTTCGACGGCGGAGCCTGCGCCGGCAGCCACTCGAACGCCGTCACGCCGACCACGCCGATGTTGAACCGGTCCGCAGCGGAGACCGCCACCAGACCCCGGGTGGCGACGACCCGGATCGCGAGGTTGCCGACCGACGGCGCCGTCCTGCCGATGTCGACGAGCCTGGTCTCGCCGGGCGCGACGGTGATCCCGGAGAGCCCCGGGGCCTCGACCTCGCCGGACCGCCCGAAGACGTCCACGTCGACCACGGCAGCCCCGGTGCGGGGGTTGGTGATGCGCAGGGTGGTGTCGTGGATGACCGCACCTCCGGCGCCGACGAACCACCAGGTCGCCCGCGGCTCCGGGCACGGTACCCAGGCGAGCTGGCGGGCGAACCGCGCCTGCTGCCCGGCGAACGAGGTGTCCGCGACGGCTTCGTCGACCCTGGTGTGCACCGGGGTGCTGGTGATCTTCCTCGGCGCGACAAGGCCGCTGCCGACCTCGCCGGTGAACGTCGTCGTCCCGGCGATGCCGCCGGTGCAGCTGAAGACCCGGCTGTCCAGGGTGACCCGGGACGGATCGTCCACCGGTCGACCGAGGCCGGCGGGCGTCGTACCGGCGAGGGTGAGCATGCCGAGGGTGAGCGCCACCACCATCGCCCCGAGGACCGTCGGCCGCCCCACGCCCGCACGTCGTGCACTCATCGGCGCCGCCTCCGCTCCGGTGCCGCCAGCACGGCCGTCACCACCAGCGCGCCGAGAGCCGTCACCACCCAGAGCGGCCGCAGCCGGGCGCGGGTGTCGTCGATCGAGGTGAGCGAGGTCTCCTCCTGCACCACCCAGGCCCGGGAGCCCAGGGCGGGAGCGCTCGCGCCACCGAGGCCGACGGCCGCGTCGAGGCCACCGTTGACCACGCCCGCCACCGGCGGTGGCGCGTAGACGTACTTCACCCCGTATGACGCCAGCAGCGCAGCATCCTCAGGTCGGGCATCGGAGAGCAACCGCTCGACCAGGTGCCCGAACTCCCGGTCGGGCGACGTCATCGCGAGAACGCCGTCCTGCCCGAGGCGCTCGGTGCCGGAGCGGAAGACCCGGAAGTCGATCCCGCGCTCGACTCCGCCGACGATGCGGAGCACTCCGGTCAGGTTGTTGTCGGCTGCGAGCTCCTGCTGGTACGTCGGGATCACCTCCGGCGCAGTATGGGTCAGCAGGTCGTCGGAGCCGCGCAGCAACCACCAGCCGCCGCTCAGCACCGGGACGACGAGGGCAGCCGCCACCGTCAGCGCGGCCACCGGTTGACGCCAGCTGATGCTGTCGCCGGAGACCTTCTTCAGCAGCCCGTCACCGGCCACCGCGGCGACCACCACGAAGCCCGCCTGGACCGTCAGCAGCAGGAACCCCGGCCAGGGACGGAACTCGAACGGGATCCCGGGCAGCGTCACCGGGACCCGGGCGGCGGCGGCGAGGACGGTCGCGGCCGCGAGCACGACCAGCCAGACCTGCAGCACGGTGGCCCGGGTGTCGCTGCGCAGGAAGGCGAGCACGGCAGCGAGCGGAAGCCCGATCGCGAACCAGAGCGGAGCTTCCACCGGGCCACCGGTACGCCCCAGAAGCAGGTCGAGGAACCCCGGGTCCACCGGGATCGTCGCCGCCCGCCCGGCCTCGACGAGCCAGGCGCCGGGCGAACGCAGCGCGCCCATCGCCCAGGGCAGCACCGTCAGCAGCGGGACCAGGACCACGATCGCGATCTCGCGACGACGCCCCTCGGCGTACCCGCCGACCACGGCGAAGAGCGCGAGCAACCCGATGACCAACCAGGCCGCCGGGACGAACGAGATCAGCAGCCAGCCCAGCAGCGCGGTCCGCCAAGCGGCGCGCCACCGCTTGACCGGCGCGGTGCCGTCCGCGAGCCCGAGGGCCGCGGCCACCAACCACGGCAGCACCGCCGCCCCGACCACGGTGCCGAGCCGGCCCTGGGCGAGCGCGCCGGAGACCACCGGGAGCAGGGCGTACGTCGCAGCGCCCCACAGTGGTGCGGCGCTCCCCTCGCAGAGGCGGCGCAGCAGGTGCAGCGCGCCGGCGAACGCGATCGGTACGGCGAGCAGGAACACCAGCTGGACGACGAGTCCGATGTTCCCGAGGAGCAGGGTGCCTGCGAGCGCGAGCGGCAGCAGGTACGCCGGCCCGGCGGCGTGCGTCCCGACCCCGAGGTCGCTGCGCCAGGTGCCCCAGGCGTGCCACCACGACGACAGCGCGTCAGGCACCGGCAGCAGGGCCCCACCCTGGAGAGGTTCGCCGCCGAGGTAGGAACGGCCCGCGATCAGGGCGAGCGCGAGCACCCAGACGAGCGGGGTCCGCAGCACCCGCTCCAGGAACGGGGTCTCCTCGGTCACCCCGGGCGGCCGTCGGCGGGCGGACTCGGCTCGGATGCTCGCGGCGACCGCCAACCCGACATCGGTGACGTAGTCCAGGCCGTGCCGGTAGGGCAGCCAGAACGGTGCCAGCAGCGGGCGGATCTCGTGGTGCGGGACGGTCGCGGTGCCGGCACGTTCGCGGCGGGCGCGCAGGATCCGACACGGGTTCAGGAAGATGCCGACCAGTGCTGCCACCTCGTCGGCCGCCTCGTCGGGCGCCCGGACCAGCAGCAGCCCGAGAGCCCGCAGCAGGCCGCCGAGGATCATCCGCGCCGACCGGAAGGGGATCGTCCAACCTGGGCTGTTGACCAGGAGGGTGTACTGGGCGCTCTCGCGCTCCTGGCGACGCGGGTGCTCGACCAGCTCGGAGTCCCGACGGTCCTGGCGGGACGCCTCGACGTGGAAGACCACGGCGTCCGGGACCACCAGGGTGGCGAAGCCGGCACGGGCGACCCGCCAGCCGAAGTCGACGTCGGTGCCGAAGACGGGCAGGTACCGGTCGAGACCGACGGACTCCAGGACCGAGCGGCGGACCAGCATGCCGGCCGTGTTCACCGCCAGCACCCGGTGCGGCTCGTCGTGCTGACCCTGGTCGTACTCGCCGCGCTCCAGACCGGTCTCGCGCTGCCCGGTCCCGGTCAGGGTGACGCCGACCTCGAGCAACCGCTTCAGCGAGGGCCACTCCCGGAGCTTGGGGCCGAGGACGGCGAGATCGGCCGGTGCGCCTTCCGCCGTCGCGACCAGCACCTCCAGGCAGGTCGGCGCCGGGTTCGCGTCGTCGTGCAGCAGCCAGACCCACTCGTCGGGTTCAGCGGGCGCCGCGCTGTCCAGCGCGGCCCGGACCGACTCGGCGTACGGCGTCCGCGGGTCGAGGCGGAGGACCGGGATGCCGGTCGCCCGCTCGACCAGGTCGGCCGAGCCGTCCTGCGAGCCGGTGTCGACCGCGACGAGCGCGTCGACCTGCCGGGTCGAGGCGGCGAGCCCTCCGAGGACCGCGGGGAGCCAGCGAGCGCCGTTGTGGCTGACCAGGACCGCGGTGACCTTCACGAGGGGTCAGCCTAGGTGCAGGAGGCACCCGCCCACGAAACGCAGGTCAGACAGCGCGCTTCTTGAGCTTGCGCCTCTCACGCTCGGAGAGACCGCCCCAGATGCCGAACCGCTCGTCGTTGCCGAGCGCGTACTCGAGGCAGTCGCCCCGGACGTCGCAGGTCAGGCAGACGCGTTTCGCCTCGCGGGTGGAACCACCCTTCTCCGGGAAGAACGCCTCGGGGTCGGTCTGAGCGCAGAGAGCGCGCTCCTGCCAACCGCCCTCGTCCGCGTCCCCCTCGAGCAGATACAGCTCGCGCATCGTGTTCCCCTTCGACCCTGCGACCCTGACGGACCGCGATTGTGTGTGAGGTGATCTTCCTCACCGACGTGAGTCGGGGTTGAAAACCACACTGATGTGATTACATGCCTGTCGTACCCGGGAAGTCAAGCCCTGATCTGCTATCACCGTCGCGCGCAGCGGGGCACCCCGTGCCCCGGCGGGACGGTCGAGGGGCCACACTGCTGCCATGACTTCGGCTCCGGCGACGCCTCCCGCGCGCATCACGGTCCTCTCCGGCGGCGTGGGCGGCGCCCGCTTCCTGCAAGGTGTCCTCCGCCTCGTCGAGCGCACCGGCGCGAGCTCCGAGGTGACGGTGATCGCCAACACCGGCGACGACATCTGGCTGCACGGCCTGAAGGTCTGCCCCGACCTCGACACCGTGATGTACACCCTGGGCAACGGCATCGACACCGAGCGCGGGTGGGGACGGACCGGCGAGACCTGGCACGCCAAGGAGGAACTGGCGGCGTACGGCGTGGAACCGACCTGGTTCGGGCTCGGCGACCGCGATCTGGCCACCCACCTGGTCCGCACCCAGATGTTGGATGCGGGCTACCCGCTCTCCGCGGTGACCGCGGCGCTCTGCCGACGCTGGCAGCCCGGCGTGACGCTGCTGCCGATGTCCGACGACAGGATCGAGACGCACGTCGCGATCGACGACCCGGCCACGGGCGAGCGCAGGGCGGTGCACTTCCAGGAGTACTGGATCCGGCACCAGGCGAACGTCCCGGCGTACTCGGTGGTGCCGATCGGTGCCGCCGAGGCGAAGCCGGGGCCCGGGGTCCTCGAGGCGATCACCGGCGCCGACGTCGTCATCGTGCCGCCGTCGAACCCGGTCGTCTCGGTCGGCACGATCCTTTCCGTTCCGGGGATCCGGGACGCGGTGCGCAGCACTGCCGCACCGGTCGTCGGCGTCTCGGGGATCGTCGGCGACGACCACGTCCGCGGGATGGCACGCCAGCTGCTGGGGATCATCGGCGTCGAGGTCTCCGCTGCCGGGGTGGCCGAGCACTACGGGTCTCGACGTGGCTCGACGACCGAGACCGACGGCATCCTCGACGGCTGGCTGGTCGACACCGTCGACGCCGGCTCGGTGCCGCGGATCGAGGCGGCCGGGCTGAAGGCAGCCGCCGTCCCGCTGATGATGACCGACCACGACGCGACCGCCGACATGGTGCTGGCCGCCCTGGACCTGGTCGGGCTGTGAAGCT
Source organism: Marmoricola sp. (assembly GCA_041618295.1). Taxonomy (GTDB): domain Bacteria; phylum Actinomycetota; class Actinomycetes; order Propionibacteriales; family Nocardioidaceae; genus Marmoricola. The sequence continues at coordinate 49,370 of JBFJNH010000001.1, read as the reverse complement.
CGAGGTCCACGCCCCGGACGGGATCGGCGAGGTCGTCGTCGGCACCGATCTCGGTCGCCTGGTGGTCGAGCACCTCACCGACCTGGTCGACGGGGACGTGCTGGTGCTGACCAGCAAGATCGTCAGCAAGGCCGAGGGCCGGATCGTGATCGGCGACCGGGACGAGGCGATCCGCGCCGAGACGGTCCGGCTCGTGGCGCGCCGCGGCCCGACCAGCATCGTCGAGAACCACCTCGGTCTGGTGATGGCGGCAGCAGGCATCGACGCCTCGAACGTCGAGCCCGGGACCCTGGTGCTGCTCCCCCTCGACCCCGACGCGAGCGCCCGGCGCCTCCGCGAGGACCTGTTGGCGCGGACCGGGCGCAACGTGGCCGTGCTGGTCAGCGACACCGCCGGACGTGCCTGGCGGCACGGGCAGACCGACCTGGCGATCGGTGCCGCGGGCCTCGAGCCGCTGGTCTCCTTCGACGGCCGGACCGACTCCTACGGCAACCCGCTGGCGGTGACCGCGCCGGCGGTCGCCGACGAGATCGCCGGCATCGCCGAGGTGGTCACGGGCAAGCTCGGTGGTCGACCCGTCACCGTGGTCCGCGGACTCGGGGACCGGGTGCTCCCGGTCACCCAGCACGGGCCCGGCGCGCGCAGCCTGGTCCGCGAGACCGGCACCGACATGTTCGGCCTCGGCAGCCGGGAGGCCGTGGTCGCGGCTCTCGCCGGCCGCGACCGGGCCGCGTTCGGCGCCCCGGCCGCTCGGGCCGACCTGGAGGTAGCCCTGAGCGACTGCGGGTTCGCCCCGACCCGGCTCGCCGGAGAACTCGCGGTCGGCGTACCGGCGAGCGACCCCCGCCTGGTGGCTCTGCTGTTCGCCTTCGGCTGGGAGGCTCGTTCCGACGGATCCGCGGACACCGCCACGCTCCTTGCGCCGCTTTCGTAGACTTCCCTCGATTCGCACCCGCCGACCAGTCGACAGAGAGCATCGAAGTGGCCAAGAAGAACCCGAAGAACCTCGAGCGCCGTGAACTGGTCGAGAAGATGCGCCAGGACCAAGCCCGCAAGGAGCGCGCGCGCAGCCTGGGGATCCTCGGCGTCTGCGTGCTCATCGTCGTCGCGCTGATCGGGACGGCGAGCTGGAAGGCCTGGCAGGACCACCAGGACCAGAAGGAGCTCGAGGGCACCCCGATCGCCGACCTCGGCGTCGCCAAGTCCGCGGCCTCCTGCGACCCGGTGAAAACCACCCCGACGGACAAGAACCAGACCCACATCGACAACCAGCCGATCGCGTACGGCGATGCGCCGCCGTCGTTCGGGGCGCACCGCTCCAGCCCGGCCCCGTTCGGCCGCCCGTTCTACGACGAGTCGGACCGGCCCGAGGTCGCCACCCTGGTGCACAACCTCGAGCACGGCTACACGATCGCCTGGTACGACGAGACTGCCGCTGCCGACGAGGCGCAGTTGGACGCGCTCGAGGAGATCGCCGAGAAGTTCTCGCGCAGCGACCGGAACCGGTTCGTCGCCGCCCCGTGGTCGAGCACCGACGGCAACCCGTTCCCCGAGGGCAAGCACATCGCCCTGACCCGGTGGACCGCCGACCCGGCCGAACCCGGCAACGAGGACAAGCAGGAGGGCAACTGGCTCTACTGCGGGTCGGTCAGCGGCGAGGCGATGAACGACTTCGTCGAGCAGTTCCCCGACGAGGCATCGCCGGAGAACATCCCGGTCGGCTGATCAGGTCAGGTCGGTCCGCCCGGTCTGCTTGAGCCGCTCCACGATCGCCTTCACGTCCTGGGCGTGGGCGGTCGTGGTGACCAGCAGCGCGTCCCCGGTGTCCACGACGACCACGTCGTCGAGGCCGAGGACCGCGACGGTGCGATCGGTCCCGGCGACCACCAGGCCGGTGCTCCGCTCACCTAGTACCTGGCCGGCGTCGCCGAGGACCTTCAGGCCGTCGCCGCCCGCGGTGAGAAGGTCCGCGAGGGCCTCGAAGTCGCCGATGTCCTCCCAGCCGAACGAGCCGGGTACCACGGCGACCTTGCCGGCCGCCGCGGCGGGCTCGGCGACGGCGTGGTCGATCGCGATCTTGGTGAGCCCCGGCCACAGCTCGGCCAGCCTCGCGTCGAACAGCTCCGGCTCGGCGGCGATCGCGCGCAGGTCGCGGGCCAGGTCCAGGTGCTCGGCGGCGAGAAGGTCCAGCACCACGCTCGCTCGGGCGACGAACATGCCGGCGTTCCAGCGGTACGCGCCCGAAGCCACGTACGCCGTCGCGGTCTCGGCGTCCGGCTTCTCGACGAAGGCGTCGACCGCGTGCGCGGTGGCGAACCCGGGCAGCGGGCTGCCCAACCGGATGTAGCCGAAGCCGGTCGAGGGGCGGTCCGGCTCGATCCCGATCGTGACCAGCAGCCCGGTCCGGGCGACCTCGGCGGCCTCGCTGACACAGGCTCGGAACGCGACGGGGTCCGCGATCACGTGGTCGGCGGCGAAGGAACCGATCACCGCGTCCGGGTCCTGGCGCTCGATGATCGCGGCGGCCAGACCGATCGCTGCCATCGAGTCCCGCGGGCTCGGCTCGGCGACGACCTGGTCGCCGGGAAGATCACCCAGCTGCCCGCGGACGGCGTCCTGGTGCACCGCGCCGGTGACCACCAGCAAGCGTCCGCCGACGAGCGGCTCGAGCCGGTCGTAGGTGGCCTGCAGCAGGGTCCGGCCGCTGCCGCCGAGGTCGTGCAGGAACTTGGGTGCACCGGCACGGGAGAGCGGCCAGAGCCGCGTCCCGGCACCACCAGCGGGTACCACTGCCCAAAGAGCGCCGGAGAGGTCGTCAGTCATGGCGAGCATCATGCCCGACTACGGTGGAGCCGTGAGCACCTTCCCCCTGCTGCTGGAGCGGCGGCTCGCCGCCGAACCCGGGCAACCTCTGGTCACGTTCTACGACGACGCCACCGGTGAACGGACCGAGCTGTCGGTGAAGACCTACGCGAACTGGGTCTCCAAGACCGCGAACCTGTTCGTCGACGAGCTGATGCTGGACCCGGGCGACGACCTGCGGATCGACCTGCCGCCGCACTGGCTCGGCGCCGTCTTCCTCGGCGCGTTGTGGACCTGCGGTCTCAGCCTGGACGACGACGCCGCGGTCGCGATCGTCGGGCCGGACGGGCTCGACGGGCTCGACGACCGGGCCGTCACGACGATGGCGGTCTCGTTGCTGCCGTTCGCGACCCGGTTCCGCGAGGACCTGCCTGCCGGGATCCTCGACCACGGGGTGCTGTGGGCCGGCCAGAGCGACGTGTTCTCGGCACTCGACGCGCGCGACCTCGGGGACGTCGCGCCCAACGACGACCGGGTGATCACGGACGTCAACCCGCTCTCGCCCGTCGGTCAGGCGCTCCTGCTCGGCGTGGTCGCCGGCACCGGGTCCCTGGTGCTGGTGGCCCATGCCGACGAAGGCTCGTGGCCCGCTCGCTCCCAGAGCGAGCGGGCCACGGCTTCCCTCAGGGGGGATCAGCCGATCAGCTGATACCCGGCGAACCCGTTTGCTACCCACATCCGGGGCGAAAGCCCGCCGGATGTCTTCCCTGGGAGCAACCAGAGCGTGCCGGTTCCCTTTTCCCTGGCCAGGAGATCTGCGACGTAGTCGCCGTCGATGTCCCCGATCCCGACGTACATGTCGTACTCGGCCTCTTCCCCGGCGTTCGCCGCCTGCAGCGAGTACCCGATCTTGCTGGTGACGGTGAGCACGAAGGATCCGTCGGGCGACCCGTACATCGTGCTCTCCGGGGTCCACGAACCGCGGCCGATCTGGTTGAACGTACGCAGGTTCTCCGGGGCCAGCTGCGGCGGCTTGAACGCCTTGGTCCCGTACCCGGGGAAGATCGTCCACGGGCCCGACCCGACCCGCCCCATCAGGTCTGGACGGGTGTCCCCGGTGACGTCGCCCACGGCGGTCAACCGGGTCACCGACGACCACCCCGAGCCGAGCGCCTGGCCGCGGCCGAACCTGCCGTTGCCCAGGCCTGGGTAGAGCACCAGCGAGTCCCCGCCGTCGGTGCGCACGATGACGTCTCCGTGACCGTCGCGGTTCCAGTCCCCGATGGGGAGCACCTGCGTCGCCGAGGTCACCCGCAGGTTGGAGGTCAGCGGGGATCCGACGTTGCGCTTCCCGCTGTGCGGGAGGACGACGAGCCTCCCCGCGCGGTCGCGGCCGACGATGTCGGCGGCGGCGCTGCCGACCATCGGTGCCAGCGTCACCTTGGACAGGGTGCGGAAGTTGGAGAAGGAACCCCAGAGCTGGCCGACCTTGCCCGTCCCGGTCCCGGCGTAGACCTTGCCGAACAGCGTTCCCGCCGAGCGGAACATGACATCGCTGCGGCCGTCCCCGGTGAGGTCGCCCCAGCCGAGCATGCCCTCGACCTCGGTGGGGGCGTTGACGACCCCGACCCCGGCGCCGAGCCCCGTGCCGGTTCCCGGGTACAGGTACAGCGTCCGGCTGCCGACCACCGTCATCAGGTCCGGCTTGCGGTCACCGTTGAAGTCGCCGACACCGACCGTCCCGGAGTGGGGCCACTGCCGGCGCAGGACCACCGGGGCCTTGAACCGACCGTTGCCGGCCCCGCGGTAGAGCAGGAGTGCCGTGGTGGTCTTGTCCCGACCGACGACGTCGTTGTGTCCGTCCCGGTCGAAGTCCTGGACCCCGATGATCATGTCGACCCGGCTGAACGCCTGGGTCTCGGCAACGCCGACACGGGACACGTGTCCGCGCCCGTCGCCGCGGAAGATCCAGGCTGTCCGCAGAGCCCTGGCCAGTACGTCGGACTTGCCGTCACCGGTCACGTCACCGATCCCGGCGATCAACGTCATCCTCGACCAGTCGCCGCTGCTGACGATCGGGCGCCGGTAGTTGAGGGTCCCCTCGGTGGGGACCACCTTGATCACGCCGGTCGGGGACTTCACGACCATGTCGGAGAACCCGGACCCGGCGAGGTTCCGTCGCACCGGGAGCGTCGACTCGGGCTGCGCGACGGCCGCTTTCGGTGCCGTCGTCGGCGGGACCACTCCGTCCGGGGCCGGCAGGATCGGCCACTTCACCGGGTCGCCGGTGAGCTGGACTCCGTCCTGGATCGTCTGGGCGGCCGACCGGACCGCGCCGACCTTGGCGTAGAGGTAGCGGCCCGGGCAGGCGGTCTGACCGACGTCGCGGTGACCGTTGATCGCCGGCAGGTACCGGTCCTTGACGTAGACCCGGGTGGCACTGGCCTTGACGTTGTGGAGCGAGAGCTTCCAGGCGAACAGCTTCGCGTACGCGTCCAGCATCACCTGCGGCGGCTCGACCCTGTCGAAGTCGCCGATCGCGGACATGGCGAACGCGTACTCGTTGTAGCCCAGAGTGTGGGCTCCGACGACGGCGCGGCTGACGCCGCCGTACCGACCTTCCCAGATCCGACCGAACCGGTCGACGAGGAAGTTGTAGCCGATGTCGGACCAACCGCGGGACTGGGTGTGGTACGCGTAGATGCCGCGCAGCAGCGCCGGGACCTGCGAGGTGGAGTAGTCGTTCGCGTTCACGGTGTGGTGGATGAAGCCGGCCTTCACGGTGCCGTAGCGCAACGAGCTGGCGTCGCGCAGGCTCTCGTTGGCACCCCACTGGCCGCGGGAGAAGATCCAGGGTTTGGGGGCGGTCTTCATGGCGACGAGCTCCAGGTCGGCTGCGGCCCCATCCCCATGGGTCGCAGCCGACCTGGCCCCCTCCGTTCCCTCCGTCGAGCCGGAAGACGTCTCAGGAAGCTCCGAGGTGTCGATTGCTGCGGTGTCCTCGACCACCGCGCTGGTGCCCGGGTCGATGACTGCGAGCTCGAGGTCTTCCGGCGCCGTCCCGTCCGTCGTCTCGGCCCGCATCTGGACCTCGTCGACGTCACCGATGACGACGGCGTCGGTGCCGGGTCGCCCGGCGGCGGCCGCTTCGGCGCTCCCGGCGTCCGGGCCGTGCTCGTCGTGGTACTCCGCGGTGGTCCAGTCGGACCAGGTCCCGTCCTTCTTGGTGCGCACCTGGACGGTGATCTCGTCCTCGGCGACCTCGGCCCCCGGCTTCCAGGTGACCCCGACGGTGGCGTACCCCTCGACCTTGGTCGGCTTCGAGAGCGCGGCGAGGCTGCGCTTCTCCGAGCCGGTTCCCTTCGGGGCCTTCCGGGCAGCAGGGGCGACCGGTGCCACCTTCACCGAGCGGACCTTGGGGGTCACCGGCTTGGTCGCGACGAGTGCCTCGTCCGCGGGCCCGGTGGGCTCGCCGGCGGATTCCTGCACGGATTTCTGACCGGCGACCTCGGGCGCGACGATCTGCAGCGTCATCACACCGGCCGCCGACACACCCACCGCCAGGACAGTGGCCGTGGCGAGGAATTGCTGACAGACCGTGATGTAGCGATCTCGGGAAAAACGCATTGCTGGGCTCCAGTGTGAGGGGGAAGTAATTCACACGAGCCCCAAGTGTCACATTAGTAACAGGGGTGTTGGCAAGGCATTCTGGTCAATTACAAACCTGTAATTCGTGAATTACAGCGGTGTAATTAAATACATTCCGCAAAGGACTCCCCTGTCGTTTCGGCGCAGCACTCAAAGACCTGAGCAGAAGCGCAGGTCGGGATCGCCGGATCACCGAGCCGGATCACCCAGCCGAATCAGCAGGCCCGGTCCCGGTCAGCAGGCCCGGTCATCAGGCCCGGTCATCAGGCCCGGTCATCAGGCCCGGTCAGCAGGCAGAGCCCAGGTCGTCGGCCTGGTTGGCCGCGTACCCGGTCCGCAGGCTGCCGATGGCACCTCCGGTGGTGCCCTGGTCCTTCGGCTTCGCGGGAGCGGTCGAGCTACCGGTACTGCCGGTAGCCGCCTTCTTCTTCGCCGGCGGGTCGAGGGCGTCGCGCACCGCGCGGTGGATCTTGTCGATGTCCGGCTTCCCGGTGTTGATCATCGGCGGGACGAACGACACCGTCTTGACCGGTTGCTTGCGGGCCTTGAGGGCCAGCGACGCGAACCGGTCCACCTCGCTCCCGGGGATGTTCGTCGAGATCAGGGACTTGCTGGCTTCGGCGATCGCCCCGAACTTCAGGACCACCGTCCGCGGGCTGAGCTGCTGGAGCATCGCGTTCATCACGCACTTCTGCCGCGCCATTCGCGAGTAGTCGTCGGCCGACTCGCGCGACCGGGCGAACCAGAGCGTGTCCATCCCGTTGAGCTTGCGGGTCCCGGGCTCGATGTAGCCGGTCACCGGACCGCCGACCCCGCCGATCGGGATCCGGTCGCGGACCTTGAGGGTGACGCCGCCGACGGCGTCGACCATCTCCTTGAAGCCGCGCAGGTTGACCAGCGCGTAGTAGTGGATCTTCAGCCCGGTGATGCCCTCGACGGCCTCGCTGGTGGCCTCGACACCCGGGTTCTCGACCCCCCTGAACAACGCCTTGTGGTCGGCGGCCCAGGTGGCGAGCGAGTTCAGCTTGCATTCCGGGCCGCAGTTGTAGCCGTCGGGGAACTGCTCGGCCATCACCGATCCCTCGGCGAAGGGGAAGTTGGCCATGTTGCGAGGGAGACCGAACAGGACCGTCTTGCCGGTCGAGGCGTCGATGCTGGCGACGGTGAGGCTGTCCGGTCGCAACCCCCAGCGACTGTCGCCGGAGTCGCCGCCGAGAAGCAGGACGTTGAAACGCCCGGCCTCGGCCTTGCCCGCCGGACCGTCGCTGAACATGGCCACGAGGAAGTCCTTCTGCACGGTCACGACGTGGGAGGCGAACAGCAGGCCGCCGGCCACCGCGAAGCAGAGCACCCCGTTGATGCCGACCATCGCCAACCGTTGCTTCTGCGCGAGTGCCAGCGGTTCCCCGATCCGCCACGCGTCGACGAACAGGCAGGCCCAGCCGATCGCCAGACCCATCAGCGCGAACCGGATCACACCGAGCACGGCGGTGTTGGAGAAGAACCAGAAGACGAAGGTGTCGGAGACCAGTCCGATCAGCAGCAGCAGCGCACCGGTGCCGATCAGGCCGAACCAGATCCGCATCGCGATCCGCCCCACCTCGCGACGGCCTGCGACGATCTGCGCCGACCCGGGGAGCACCAACGTCATCAGCATCAGCGCCACCGCGCGGCGGAACCGGATGCGCGCTAGCTGACGCCGGTGGTCCGGGGGAAGAACGGACTGCATGGCGCTCAGTATCACCAGTCACACCGGTCACTTCCGTGACGGCGCGCCGGTGGGACAGCAGGAGCTCCGCGGGCCCCTGTACCGTCGGACCATGCCGGAGAGCCCTACCGATCCCCCGGAGTTCGACTGGCTCTACGGGAAGGACGCGTCCACGGGCCGACCGCCGGAGCCGGAGGACCACGAGCAGACCCGGGTGATCCCCCGCAGCACCCCGGCAGCCGAGCCCGTCGCCCGCCCGGCCCAGCCCTCGTACGCGCCCGCGCCCGCGCGCCCCGCGGCTGCGCCCAAGCGTGGCGCCGGGCTGCCGAAGCTGCCGCGGCGACCCCGTCCCCCCATCCTCCGGATCCTGCTGCTGTTCCTGAGCTTCCGGTTCCTCTTCCTGCTGGTGATCGCGTGGCTGGCGTTCCTGGTCGCCGTACCGGTGCTGGCTTGGAACAAGGTCGACTCCGTCGAGCTCGCACCCGCCGGGGCACGCCCGGCCGAGCAGCCCGGGACGACCTACCTGCTGGTCGGCTCCGACAGCCGCGAAGGCCTCAGCGCCGCAGAGCGGTCCCGGCTCAAGACCGGCGGCGACGTCGGTCAGCGCACCGACACCATCATGCTGCTGCACACCGGCGACGGGCCCCCGCTGCTGCTCTCGCTGCCCCGGGACTCGATCGTCGAGGTCCCTGGCCGGGGCCGGACCAAGATCAACGCCGCCTTCGCCTTCGGGGGGGCCGACCTGCTGGCGCAGACGATCGAGCAGAACACCGGAGTCCGGATCGACCACTACGTCGAGATCGGGTTCGCCGGTTTCGTGAAAGCGGTCGACGCCGTCGGCGGGATCGAGATCTGCCCGAGCCGGAGGATGAACGACCCGAAGGCCGGACTGAACATCAAGGCGGGCTGCCAGCCGGCCGACGGCGCGGTCGCCCTCGGCTACGCCCGGTCCCGGCACAGCGACCCCGCTCTGGGCGACATCACCCGGGCCAAGCACCAGCGCGAGGTCGTCGCCGCCATCGGCGCCAAGGTCAAGTCGCCGTGGACGGTGCTCAACCCGTTCCGGTACAAAGCCCTGAACGACGCCGCGACGGCGTCGCTCCGGGTCAGCAACGGCACCGGCGTCCTGGCGATGGCGCAGTTCGCCCGCGCGATGACCCAGGTCAACGGCACGGACGGTCTCACCTGCTCGATGCCGATCCGGGACCTCGCGGTGAACTGGGACCGCGAACGCGCGCTCGCGCTGCTGAAGTTCATCAAGGAAGACCGCACCGCCGACATCCCCAAGAAGCTCTGCCTACCGACAGGACTCCAACCGTGACCTACGAGACCATCACCGTGACCGTCGACGACGACGGGATCGCCACCCTGCTGCTCGACCGGCCGGACGCCCTGAACTCGTTCACCGTCACGATGGCCGTCGAGCTGGAGCAGTTCTTCCGGGCGGCCGCGGCGGACGACTCGATCAAGGCGATCGTCGTGACCGGCTCCGGCCGGGCGTTCTGCGCCGGGATGGACCTCTCCGCGACCGGCAACGTCTTCGGCCTGGACGAAACCGCGAACCCGACCCCGACCGACCTGCGCGACCGGCTCACCGAGGAGCCGTTCCAGAGCGGGGTCCGCGACACCGGCGGCAAGGTGACGCTGGCGATCTACGACTGCCCCAAGCCGGTGATCGCCGCGATCAACGGCCCGGCGGTCGGCATCGGCGCGACGATGACGCTGGCGATGGACCTCCGGCTCGCCTCGACCAAGGCCCGGATCGGGTTCGTCTTCGGCAAGCTCGGCATCGTCCCCGAGGCGGCGTCGTCGTGGTTCCTTCCCCGGATCGTCGGGATCCAGCAAGCCCTGGAGTGGGTCTACTCCGCCGAGATCCTGACCGCCGAGCAGGCGCACGCCGGGCGGCTGGTGCGCTCGGTGCACGACCCCGAGGACCTGCTCGCGGCGGCGTACGACCTGGCGCGCTCGTTCGTCGTCGGCCGCTCTCCGGTCGCGCTGGCCCTGGCGAAGCGGATGCTCTACCGGAACTCCGCCGCCGACCACCCCCTGGAGGCCCACCGGGCCGACAGCCTGGCGATGTGGCACGCGTCGATCGGCGACGGCAAGGAGGGCGTGGCTGCGTTCTTGGAGAAGCGCGACCCGGTCTTCACCGGAAAGGCGAGCGAGACCCCGGAGATCTACTGACCCATCGGTGTATCAACGCCGGGACCTGCTCCTCGTCCCAGGTATGACGCACCGCTACGCACTCCAGCGCACGGCCGCCTGGGCCGATGCCCGCGACGTCGCCGACTACGACGACTCGGTCGAGCTGGTCCTGGCCCCACCCCTCGACGAGGCGGAGCCGGACGACGTGTACGTCGGTCACCGCAGCGTCACCGCGCTGCCGACGGCCAACGAGGTCGGCACCTGGTCGCTGGAGTACCTGGGCCCCGGCTTCCACGTGCAGCTGCGGATCGCCCGGCGCAACCGCCAGGCCCGGGTCGACGGCTGGATGTCGCCGGCCCAACCGATCAAGATCCTGCTCTCCTCGTTGATGCGCCAGCCGGTCGTGCTGGAGGCCCAGGTCAGCGAGTCCGGACGCTTCGAGTTCCCGGTCGCACCGACCGGTGCCTGCCGGATGAGCTTCGTGACCGAACGCGGCCGTCCCCCCGCGACGCCACCGTTCTGGATCTGAGGACAGCGATGAAGATCCCCCCAAATCGGGTGAACTGTCCCCGATCGGTGACTCCTCGGCCGGTTCACCCGCGCGTCCCGCCGTCAATCGCTGGTCCTCGCCGGTGCCGCGCCACTAGCCTTCGAGGAAGGTTGAGCCAGGGGGAGCACAGGCTCCTCGCAGGGGATGTGATCACCTTTTCCGACGTACCGAGCAGCGAGCACGGCGCCCTACCCGACTCCCGGTCGGGCGCCCGCTGGTCTGCGTCCGCAGCCGCCTTCACGGCCTGGCGGGCTGGTGACCCGGACGCGCTCGAGGAACTGGTCCGCCTGATCAGCCCGACCCTGTGGCAGGTCGTCCGCGCCACCGGCGTGGACCGGGCCACCGCCGAGGACGTCGTGCAGAACACCTGGCTCGCCCTGGTCGACCACGCTGACTCCGTGACGAACCCGATGGCGGTCGCTGGCTGGCTCTGCACGACGGCACGGCGCGACGCCTGGCGGGTGAGCAAGAAGATCAAGCGCGAGATGGCGACCGACGACGACGTGCTCGGCAGCGCTCTGCCGAGCGTGGCGGGCCCCGAGGACGGTCTGGTCCTGGCCGAGGACAAGGTCGTCCTGCGTCGCTGCCTCGCCCGCATCGACGCGCGCTGCCAGGCCCTGCTGCGGATGCTCGCCGCCGGACCGCGGCCGGAGTACGCCGAGGTGTCGGCAGCCCTGCAGATGCCGGTCGGCAGCATCGGCCCCACCCGGGCCCGCTGCCTGGAGAAGCTGCGCACCGAACTCGTCAGTCAGGGGGCGTCGTGATGACTGGCCACGGACCCGAGGACCGCAGCGACGAGGAGCTCCTCGATGCGATCGCGGACCTGTGGGAGGAGCTGGACCCTCCCCCGGACGACCTCGCCGAGGGCGTGCTGGCCCGGATCGAGACCAACGACCTCGACGCCGAGCTGCTCACCCTCGTCGAGTGGGACAAGGAGCTCGCCGGGGTCCGCTCGGTCACCATGCTGCGCGCACCGGACGAGGTCGGTACCTGGTCGCTGGAGTACCTCGGGCCGGGCTTCCGCGTCCAGGTCCGCATCTCCCGGAGCCAGCGGCAGGCCCGGCTTGACGGCTGGGTCGTCCCGGCGCAGCCCATGACGGTGTTCCTGACGTCCGTCGGCAAGAACAGCAGCACCGTGGAGACCCGGGTCGGCGAGTCGGGCAGGTTCGAATTCCCCGTCACGCCCACCGGAGCCTGTCGGCTCACCTTCGTCTCGGATCCCAGCAGCTCCCGGCCGCTGGTCACCCCTCCCTTCTGGATCTGAGGTACGTCATGGCTACGAAGAAGGCAGCAAGTCCGAGCACGGCGAAGAAGGCCCCTGCCACCAAGACAGCGGCGAAGAAGGCACCGGCCAAGAAGTCAGCAGCCAAGAAGTCAGCAGCGCCGAAGCCGCCGACCAAGGCAGAGCTCGAGGCCGAACGCCGGCGGATCCAGCGCGAGCTCGATCGGCGGCAGAAGGAGCGGGAGAGGCTGGAGCAGGCCCGCATCGCCGCGTTCGAACGAGTCTCCCCCCGGGTCCTCAACACGGTCACCGCGGTGCGGGCCGACGGCAAACAGCCGCGGGAGACGGCGTACGCGGGGAAGCGGGTCCTCATCGCTCGCCGTGACGTCACCCCCGAGCTGCTGGCGCAGCTCACCCTGGTCGCCGCCGGGCTCGGCTGGACGCTGGACACCTCGGACGCGACGCCCGGGCGAATGCCGGCGGCCCGGGCCAAGCTCGGCGTGGCCCGCCTCGAACTCGGTCTGGACGACGAGTCCTCCCCGAAGAAGCCGGACGCGTGGACCTTCCTGCAGAACGTCCGCATCCGGGTGCCCCGCACGAGTGCGCCCTCGCTCGGCCTCGACCACCTGATCAGCGTCGGCGACGTGATCGGCAACCCGTTCCACATGGGCAACCCGTTCCACATGGGCAACCCGTTCCACATGGGCAACCCGTTCCACATGGGCAACCCGTTCCACATGGGGAACCCGTTCCACATGGGGAACCCGTTCCACATGGGCAACCCGTTCCACATGGGCAACCCGTTCCACATGGGCAACCCGTTCCACATGGGCAACCCCAGCTCGGCGGTCGCCACGTACAGTTTTGCGGGCACGGGCGGACGTCAACCGGTCGCCTACGTCGGACCCAAACCCCCGCGTACGCCGACCAAGAACCTCAAGGGCCGCCGGCCGGTCGTGGCGATCCTGGACTCCGGGTGCGGTGCGCACCCGTGGCTCGACGGCATCGTGCGCACGAACGTGAAGCTGGACGGCAAGCCGATCGGGTACGTCGACGACGCGACGAGTCCGGAGACCAACCCCGACCAGGTCGGGCCTGCCGACGGCGGCATCGACCAGTATGCCGGGCACGGCACCTTCATCGCCGGCCTGGTCCGGCAGGCCAACCCTGACGCCGACATCATCTCGTGGCGGATCACCCCGTCGGAAGGACCGATCGTCGAGAGCGACCTGGTGAACGCCCTGGCCGACATCGCTGAGCTCGCCCGCCGGTACCGGGACGGCGAGAAAGGCGGCCAGGCGATCGACGTCCTCAGCCTGTCCCTCAGCTACTACCACGAGGCACCCGAGGACGCCGCGTTCGACAGCACGATGTACGCCCCCCTGCGCCTCCTCGGTGAGTGCGGTGTGGCGGTGGTCTGCTCCGCCGGGAACGACGCCACCACCCGCCCGGCCTATCCCGCGGCCTTCGCGCCCTGGTCCAACGGCCAAGGGACGATCAAGGTCGACAAGGACGTCGTACCGATCGTGTCGGTGGGAGCGCTGAACCCGAACGGTTCGGACGCGATGTTCAGCAACGCAGGCCCGTGGGTCCGGGCCCACGCACCCGGTGCCTCTGTGATGAGCACCGTGCCGCCGTTCCAGGGTGGCTTACAACCGATGGCGGCCGTCGAGCTCGACGGCCGGATCCGCCAGGCTCCCGACCCCGATGACTTCCGGAACGGGTTCGCCCTGTGGAGCGGGACCTCGTTCGCCGCACCTCTCTTCGCCGGCTGGCTCAGTGCCGAGCTGAAGCCGATCGGCACGAAGGGCGACACCCGGAAAGCCGCGGTGAAGCGCGCCTGGGAGGCCGTCCGAGCCGGTACCGACATCGCGTCGTGAGGTCCTGTGGACGACGCTGAGACCCTCCACGAGAAGGCTGTAGCCGCGGGGAACGACAACAAGTACTCGTTGGCCTTGGAACTCATCGCACACGCGCGCGAACTGACCGACGACCCCGACCTCCTCAGCCGGCTGGACATCACCGCGACGTACGGGATGGCCGAGACCGGAGACCAGGCCGGAGCGATGTCGCTGTGCCTGGAGGTGGCGCAGCGCCCCGGGATCGCGCCCCTGACCGCGGGCCTGGCCGAGTCCCAGCTGAGCCTGCTGCACGTGCGCAATGCCGAGCACGAGGCAGCTCTCACAGCCGCCGAGCGTGCGCTCGCGTTGCTCATCGACGAGCCGCGACACGCAGCCGTCGTGCACATCAACCGCGGGAACCTGTTCCTGGACCGGCGCGACCCGGACGCCGCCGCAGCGGACTTCATCACAGCCGCTGACCTGCTCGACCGCGTCGGCGACGCGATCGGCCGCGCCAAAGCCGTCTTCAACCTCGGGTACACCAACCTTCTCCGCAACGACCTGGTCGCCGCGATGCGGGGCATGGACGAGGCCGGCGAGGTCCTGGCTGCGCAGTCCGAGATGAACCGCGCGATCATGCAGCAGGACCGCGCCGAGGTGCTGCTGGCCTCCGGCCGGGCCCGGGAGGCGGCAGCAGCGCTCGAGACCGCGGCGGCGGCGTACGGGGGTGAGAAGCTCCGGCGTTACCAGGCCGAGTGCGAGCTGATCCTGGCCCGCACCCTGGTCGCGGACGAGCCGGAACGCGCGCGGTCGGTGGCCCAGCAGGCGGCACGGAGGTTCGACACCCAGGGCCTCGACATCTGGGCCACCCGCGCCCGGGCCGTGGCCACGATCGCGGAGATCGAGGACGGCGCCACCGCACCGGCGACGTTGCGCCGGGCCGACGACCTGGTCGCCGGGCTCCGGGCGTCGAACCATCGTGACGAGGCGGACCGGCTCGCCCTGCACGCGGCCCGGGTGGCGATCCGCCGGCGCGACCTCGCCGACGCGGCCGTCCGGATCGCCAAGGTGCGCACCACCACGACCTCGCCGGTAACCACCCGGCTGCTGACCCGGGAAGTGCGGGCGGAGGTCGCCGAGGCCCAGGCGCAGCACGCTCGGGTGCGGTCCTACGCCAAGCGCGGCCTCGAGGAGCTGCACTCCTGGCAGAGCACCTTCGGCAGCCTCGACCTGCAGACCTCGGCGGTCGGGCAAGGACAGCACCTGGCCCGGCTGGGCCTGCGCGGGGCGATGGCCGACGGCCGCCCCGAGGTCGTTTTCGAGTGGTCCGAGCGGGCGCGCGCGCTGGCCTCTCGGGTCTCCGCGCTCCGTCCCCCACCGGACCCCGTCCTGGCCGCGGACCTGACCGCGCTCCGGCTCTCCGATCCCCAGGACCACGCCGGCCGACGGCAGCTGCGTGAACGGATCCGCGCGCACAGCTGGTTCGCGGCCCAGGGCACCGTCGGCGAACCGGTCGACCTCCGCTCCCTCCAGACCCGCCTCGCGGTCGACGACTCGGCACTGGTGGCCCACGTCGTGCTCGACGGCGCCATCACCGCGCTGGCGGTCACCGCGACCGAGGCGGTCGTCGTACCGCTCGGTCAGGCGGCGCCGGTGCGCGACCTCCTCGACCGGGTCGCCGCCGACCTCGACTTCGCTGCCCAGAACCGCGGCGGCGAGATCGCCACCGCCGTCCGGACCTCGCTCCGGGCCGACCTCGCGAAGCTCTCCGACGTCCTGGTCCGACCGCTGCTGGCCACCATCGGCTACCGCCGACTGGTCCTGACGCCCTCCGCGCTGCTGACCGGCACCCCCTGGACCGAGCTCCCCGGCATGATCGGGCGGCCGTTGACAGTGCCCACGTCCGCGACGCGGTGGTTGGCGCAGGCCGAGCGTCCGATCGACCAGGTCAGGGAGGTCGGCTTTCTCGCCGGTCCTCGCCTCGCCCGCGCCGAGGAGGAGGTACGACGCGCGCACGCCAGCTGGCCGCGCGGCCACGTCCTGCACGGCGCGGACGCCGACTCGACGCGCGCCGGCTGGTTGGCCGCCCGGACCGACCTGCTGCACATCGCCGGTCACGGCAGCCATCCCGGCGACCACCCGCTGTTCTCCTCGATCGAGCTTGCCGACGGACCGTGGTTCGGCCACGACATCGACCTGCTGCCCCGGGTCCCGGACGTGGTGGTGCTCTCCGCGTGCGACCTCGGGCGGACCTCGGTGCTGCACGGCGAGGAGTCGGTCGGGATGAGCGCGGTCTGGTTGCACGCCGGAGCCCGTACGGCGCTCTCCTCGTTGGCGCTGGTTGCCGACGACCTCGCCTGCGAGGTCTTCGCCACCTGGCACCAGCTGGTAGCCACGGGAGCCGCTCCTGCGGACGCCCTGGCCCAGGTCAGCGCCGAGACCGACGACATCGTCCCGTTCGTCTGCTTCGGTGCGGGCTGGTAGCCGTCCGGCGTGATCAGCGACCGTGGAGCAGGTGCGGGTTCCGGGCCAGCGCCAGGGCGGACTCGCGGCGCAGCTCGGGCAGTGCGTCGGTCGGCCACCAGCGCGCTTCGGCGATCTCGAACGCGTCGGCGGAGGCCAGCTCGGTGTCCGGCTTCGGTAGCAGCACCTGGAAGACCGAGTCCAGGTGCCGGCCGTGCTCCTGCACGGTCGCCTCGACGATCCGCAGGTCGGCAGGCGTGCAGGCGAGACCGGTCTCCTCGAGCAGCTCGCGGCAGGCACCGTCGATCGGCTGCTCCCGCTTGTGGAGCACCCCCGCCGGGAAGCCCCAGAGCCGCTGACCGTGCTTGCTCTTGACGAGCAGCACCTCGCCGGCGTCCGCCCAGACGACCAGGGCACCCACGGTCATCTTGGTGCCGAGCACGAAGTTGCCGATCCGGATGGCCAACGCGGGGATGTGCACCCTGAGAAGGATAGGGCGGGAACGACCGAGGACGGGCACCGCGTCCCCGCGGCCCCCGTCCTCGGTCGGGTTCTCAGCAACCGTCGCGCATCAGGCCGGGTTCGGAGCCCCGGGTGATCTCGACGAAGCTGACCTTGTCGTCCGCGGCGAGGTCGGCCACCGGGGTGTCGAAGAGGTACCCGATCCAACCGTCGGTCGCGGCGTCGTGGACCAGCACGCCACTCTGGCCGTAGCCGGCCGCGACGGCGGGTGCACCCGCGACGGCAGCGCGCACCTCGGCGTAGGTGCTGTCCACACCGAGACCGGCCGCTGTCGTCGGGCCCGCCGCTCGGACCCCGATCGAGGTGATCGTCCCGTCGGCTCGGGTCTGCACGTCGAAGGTCTCCGAGAACGGCGCCTTCCACGCGAGCGGGACGGTGGCACAGCCCTCGACCGTCGCCGGGAGGTCGGCGTCGAACAGTCCGGTGGCGAGGGCTTCGGTCTTGCTCTGGCCCACCGTGATCGGGCCGACCGCTCCGGCGGTGAGCTCGATCTCCGCGACGGTTGTCGGGACCGACGTGTCCGGCGTGCGGGTGGTGGCCGACGAGGCGTCGTTGGTGGTGAGCGCCTGGGCGAGTACGCCGATCGCGCCGGCGACGACGACGGCAAGGGTGGCGCCGACGATCCGCTTGTTCTTCATGGCTGATGTCCTGTCTGGGTGTGGGTGTTCACCCGTCTAGATGCATCGCCGACGAAAAAGGTTGCAGCCCTGGCGAAAGAAGAACCGCGGACCTCGCGACCTCAGAGCATCGCTTGGACGCCGGCCAGCAGTTGGCGGGCCATCACGATCCGTTGGACCTGGTTGGTGCCTTCGTAGATCTGGGTGATCTTGGCGTCGCGCATCATCCGCTCGACGGGGTAGTCGCGGGTGTAGCCGTAGCCGCCGAGGACCTGGACGGCGTTGGTGGTGACCTCCATGGCGACGTCGGAGGCGAAGCACTTGGCCGCGGCGCCGAAGAACGTCAGGTCGGTGTCGCCGCGCTCGGAGCGGCCGGCCGCGGCGTAGGTCATCTGCCGGGCGGCCTCGACCTTCATGCCCATGTCGGCCAGCAGGAACTGCAGGCCCTGGAACTCCGAGATCGACTTGCCGAACTGCTGACGCTCCATCGCGTACTCCAGGGCGTAGTCGAGCGCACCCTGGGCGACGCCGACCGCTTGGGCGGCGATGGTGACCCGGGTGTGGTCCAGGGTGCGCATCGCGGTCTCGAAGCCGGTGCCCACGCCGCCGATCAGGCGGTCGGCCGGGATCCGGACGTTGTCGAGGTAGACCTCCTTGGTCGGGGAGCCCTTGATGCCCAGCTTCTTCTCCGGTGCCCCGAAGGAGACGCCCTCGTCGGACTTCTCGACCACGAACGCGGAGATGCCGCGGGTCCGGGAGCCGGGTTCGGTGACCGCCATCACCGTGTAGTACTCGGACTCACCGGCGTTGGTGATCCAGCGCTTCACACCGTTGAGGACGTAGACGTCGCCGTCGCGTACTGCGCGGGTGGTCATCCCGCCGGCGTCGGAACCGGCGTCGGGCTCGGACAGTGCGTAGGAGAACCCGCCCTCGCCGGCGGCGAGCTTGGTGAGGTACTTGGCCTTGAGCTCCTCGGATCCGGAGATCTGCACCGGCAGCGACCCGAGCTTGTTCACCGCGGGGATCAGGCTGGAGGAGACGCAGACCCGGGCGATCTCCTCGATCACCAGCACGGTCGCGAGCGCGTCCGCGCCGGCACCGCCGTACTGCTCGGGCACGTGCGGGGCGTGGAAGTCCGCGGCCAGCAGGGCGTCGTGCGCCTCCCGCGGGTAGCGCGCCTCCTCGTCCACCGCCGCCGCGAACGGGGCGATCTTCTCCTCGGCGATCTCGCGGATCACCTTCCGGATCTCGCGGTGCTCGTCGGAGAGGCCGTACAGCGGGAAGGTGTCCGCGGAGTCAGAGTGCATGGGGTCCATAGTATTTCTGCGGTGAACGGTCGTTAACCGCGTGGACCGTGATCTCCGTCTCGGCTAGAAGCCGAGCTTGCGGGGTGCCGCCTGGTCCCGGACGACCTTCCCCTTCGCGTGCGCCTGGTCGCGCAGCGACTCCTGGAAGTCGACCATCTTCTGCTGCAGTTCGGGGTTGCCCGCAGCCAGGATCCGGACCGCGAGCAGGCCGGCGTTGCGGGCGTTGCCGACCGCGACCGTCGCGACCGGGACACCGGCCGGCATCTGCACGATCGAGAGCAGCGAGTCCATCCCGTCGAGGTACTTCAACGGCACCGGTACGCCGATCACCGGCAACGGGGTGACCGCGGCCAGCATCCCGGGCAGGTGCGCTGCGCCCCCGGCGCCCGCGATGATCACCCGGAGCCCCCGACCGGCGGCCTCGCGGCCGTAGGCGAGCATCTCGTCCGGCATCCGGTGCGCGGAGACCACGTCGGCTTCGTAGGAGATGTCGAACTCGGCCAGGGCCTCCCCGGCGGCCTGCATCACCGGCCAGTCCGAGTCGGAGCCCATCACGATGCCCACCGATGCGTTCATTCGCTCTCTTCTCCTAGTTCGCCCGCGAACCATGCTGCCGCATGGCGGGCTCGTTCGAGGCAGTCCTCGAGGTCGTCGCCGTACGCGTTCACGTGGCCGACCTTCCGGCCCGGCCGCAACTCCTTGCCGTAGAGGTGCACCCGGAGGAACGGGTCGCGGGCCAGGGCGTGCGGGTAGCCCAGGTAGAGCGGAGCGGAGGCAGCCCCCTGCCCGTCACCGCCGAGGATGTTCACCATCACCGTCCAGCGGGCGCGGGCGTCCGGGGCGCCGAGCGGCAGGTCGAGGACCGCGCGCAGGTGGTTCTCGAACTGCGAGGTCACCGAGCCGTCCTGGGTCCAGTGACCGGTGTTGTGCGGGCGCATCGCGA
Organism: Marmoricola sp.; assembly: GCA_041618295.1. Classification (GTDB taxonomy): domain Bacteria; phylum Actinomycetota; class Actinomycetes; order Propionibacteriales; family Nocardioidaceae; genus Marmoricola. Next base: position 29,602 of record JBFJNH010000001.1, on the reverse strand, counting down.
GCTCGTTGACCAGCACCCGGCCGTCGGTGGTCTCGAAGAGCTCCACCGCGAGCACCCCGGTCACGCCGAGCTCACCGGCCACCGTCATCGCGATCTGCTGCGCTTCGACGGCCAGTGCCGGGTCGAGGTCGGGGGCAGGTGCGATCACCTCGCGACAGATCCCGTCGCGCTGCTCGGAGGCCACCACTGGCCAGGCTGCGACCTGCCCCGAGGGAGAACGGGCGACGAGTGCGGAGAGCTCCCGGCGGAAGTCGACCAGCTCCTCAGCAAGGATGCGGACACCGCTGGCGGCCGCGGCCGCGAAGGCCGGGGCGCAGTCGGCTTCGGACCTGACGAACCAGACGCCCTTGCCGTCGTACCCGCCGCGGGTGGTCTTCAGCACGCACGGGAACCCGAACGCGGCCACCTCGGCGGCATCCCCCACGATCGCGTTGCGCGGGCACGGGAGGTCGAGCCGGGCGAGCGCGGCGCGCATCACCCCCTTGTCCTGGGCGTGCACCAACGCCTCCGGCCCCGGGTGCACGGCCAGACCGTCGGCGGCCAGCGCGTGCAGGTGCTCGGTCGGGACGTGCTCGTGGTCGAATGTGACCGCGGCGCACCCGTCGGTGATCTTCCGCAGCGCGGCGAGGTCGGTGTAGTCACCGACCTCGTGGTCCACGACCACCTGCGCGGCCGAGACGCCTTCCGCTTCGGCGAGCAGCCGGAGCGGGATCCCCAGAGCCGCTGCCGGCTCGGCCATCATCCGGGCGAGCTGGCCGCCGCCGATCACAGCGACCTTCGGCGCGAGGTCCGGGGCAGACGTCGGGGGCACGGGGCGAGCCTAGCGGCCGCGGCCGGGGTGCCTAGGCTGACGTCCATGCAGCGGTTCAGCCGCGCGGAGCTCGAATCGTTCCGCGACACCGAGGTGCCCGACCTGGTCGGCGGGAACCTGCGACTGCTCTTCGTCGGGATCAACCCCGGTCTCTGGACCGCAGCCGTCCAGACGCACTTCGCACACCCGGCCAACCGGTTCTACCCGGCCCTGTTCGCGGCCGGGATCATCACCCGCCCGATCAACCCGTCGACCGGGATGACGCCTGCGGACCGCGAACACTTCACCAGCCGCGGGCTCGGCCTGACGAACCTGGTCCGGCGGGCGACGGCGAGGGCGGACGAGCTCGGCGCGGCCGAGCTCCGCGAGGGCGGCACCCGGTTGCACGCCTTCGTCGCTGAGCACCGGCCGACGGTCGTCGCCATCGCCGGCATCACGGCGTACCGGACCGCTTTCAAGGTGCCCGCCGCCAGGTCGGGCCGGCAACCGGGCACCTTCGCGGGATCGGCGCTCTGGGTGGTGCCCAACCCCTCCGGACTCAACGCCCACGAGACCGCCGCCTCCCTGGCCCGGGCGTACGCCGAGCCAGCCCGCGAGGCCGGGATCGTCGAGTGAGCACCTGAAACTGGGGTGAACCACGCGAAGTTTCACGCTGTCACCGACAGTTTCACTGGGTACCCAGTGAAACCTGAGGTTCCGCTCAGTGCCGCGGCCGCGTCCGCCGCACGGTCACCGGCTCGATGTCCCCGAAACCGCGGATCGGGCGGGCCGGTAGCGGCCGGGTCTCGAAGTCCCTCGCCGGGAGCAGCTCGGCGGTGCGGCTGTCGATGATCACCCGGTTGCGCCGGGCCACCGCGGTGAACCGGGCGGCCAGGTTCACCGGCGGGCCGTAGACGTCGCCCATCCGCAGGACGACCGGGCCGGTCGCCAACCCGAGCCGTACGTCGGGCAGCCGCTCGTCCCCACCGATCACGGCGATGATGTCCAGAGCGATGTCGATCGCCTGCACCGGGTCGGACTCGAGGAAGAGCACCGAGTCGCCCAGCGTCTTGATCACCCGGCCGTTGTGGTCCGCGATCACGTCCGAGCAGCGGGTCTCGAAGACCTCCACCAGGTCACCGATCTCGTTCTCGTCGAGCTCGTTGGAGAGCGCCGTGAACGAGACCAGGTCCGCGAAGCCGACCGTGGCCTGCGGGACGTGCAGGTCGTCCTCGGTCGCGGCGAGCATGTCGACGCGGCTGACCGCCGCAGCCAGGTGCCGGCGCCAGGCGTAGACCAGCAGGTGGTCGAAGTGCGGCACCTGGCGCTCGATCAGGTCGAGGGCTGCCTTGAGCGCGACGGGCGAGCTGAGGTCGGCGCTGGAGAACTCCTCGAACGCCGTGGAGATCGTTGCCATCTGCCAGTCGGCCAGGCGGGAGACCGTGTGCCCGATCGCGCGGGTGAGCCGGAGCATCGTCTCGAAGTCGATCCCGGACTCGGCCACGGTGCGGGCGACCAGCTCGAGGGCGACCTGGTCGCCCGCGGTGAAGGCGTGCTGGTTGGTGGCATCGGGGAAACCCAGCGCCCGCCAGAGCCGGCGGGCGTCGTCGTCGGACATCCCCGCCGCAGCGGCGACCTCGCTGCCGAGCAGCGAGGGGGCTTCGCCGAGCAGCGCGGCCTCCAGATCAGCGACCGAGGGCCCTTCGGTCGGCTCGGGCTCAGGTCCCGTCATCGTTCGGCGAGACCTGGTGCAGCAGGTCCGCGAGCATCCGCTGGCGCTCGGCCACCTTGGGGACGTCGGGGAGGCGGACCCCCAGGTCGCTGGCGTCGGAGATGACCAGGGTGCCGCAGCCGAGGATCCGGTCGCTGAGGTTCTTCTCGTAGGAGACGTCGCTGATCCGGGAGAGCTGGATGTCGTGACCGGTGCGGGTGATCACGCCCTGGTGGGTGGTGAGCCGCCGGTTGGTCACCGTGTACGTCGCGGCCAGCCAGTTCAGGAACGGCCAGACCGAGAAGATCAGCGCCAGCACACCGGCGATGCCGAGGATGACGGCTGCCCAGGTGCCCTTGTTGTCGTCGGGAAGGCTCAGCAGGTACCCGGAGGCAGCAGCGAGCGCGATCAGGATCAGCGCCGGCACCAGCAGGACCTTCGCGTGCGTCCGGGTCGTGAAGACGATGGTCTCCCCGGCGTTCAGGTGTTTGTTGGCCACGCGTGAATCATGTCACGTACCGCGGACGTGCACGACGTCTCCGGCACCGACCGCCCGATCACCCACGATCAAGCGACCTGACCGGTCGAGACCGCTGGCGGTCCCGGTCAGCTGCTCCCCGTCGGGGAGGCTGACGGTCACCTCGCGCCCGATGGTGTCGCACTCGGATCGGTACCGCTCCAGGACGGCGCCAGGGTCGCTCCGGAGCGCGTCGAGGATGGTCCCCAGCGCGGGCACCACCGCGGCGAAGACCTCGGTGCGGTCGGCGGTCGACCCGGCGATCCCCAGGGAGGTGGCGGTCGGCACCGGCAGGTCCTCGCGGGTGAGCCCGACGTTGATCCCGACCCCGATGACCGCCAGCGGGCGACCGGCGGCACCCTGCACGCGTTCGAGCAGGATCCCGCAGAACTTCTCCCCCGCGATCAGCAGGTCGTTGGGCCACTTGACCTCGACCTCGACGCCAGCGGCCTGACGGACGCCGTCCGCGACCGCGAGCCCGACCGCGAGCGGCAGCAGTGGCCAGTCGTGGTCGGCCAGGCCCGGGTCGACGACCACCGAGAAGGTCAACGCACTGCCCGGTGGGGTCTCCCAGGTCCGGTCCAGGCGCCCGCGCCCGGCGGTCTGGTGGTCGGCGACCACGATCGAGTCGGGCACCGCCCCGCTGCCGTCCGGCCCGCGCGCGGCCACGACGTTGGTCGAATCCGCAGTGGGCAGCAGCGTCACCGACCACCCGGCTCCGGCGGCGACCGCGAGAGCGTCGAGTTCGAGGGGTGACCAGGCGGGATCAGGGGTCGGCATAGGCACTACATTGGCCGATGATCGATCGCAGTTCCACACCTGAAGGAGTCGTCAGCGTGAGCGCAGTTCCCGGCCAGGGCACCGAGGTGCCCACGGACATCGATATCCACACGACGGCCGGAAAGCTCGCCGACCTCGAGCGCAGGATCGACGAGGCCGTGCACGCCGCGGGCGAGAAGGCCGTCGAGAAGCAGCACGCCAAGGGCAAGATGACCGCGCGCGAGCGCATCGAGAAGCTCTTCGACGAGGGCTCCTTCGTCGAGCTCGACGAGCTCGCGCGGCACCGATCGGTCGCGTTCGGCCTGGAGAAGAACCGTCCGTACGGCGACGGTGTCATCACCGGCTACGGCACCATCGACGGTCGCCAGGCCTGCGTCTTCTCCCAGGACTTCACCATCTTCGGCGGCTCGCTGGGCGAGGTGTACGGCGAGAAGATCACCAAGGTGATGGACCTCGCCATGAAGACCGGCTGCCCGATCATCGGCATCAACGAGGGCGCCGGCGCCCGCATCCAGGAGGGTGTGGTCAGCCTCGGCCTGTACGGCGAGATCTTCCGCCGCAACGTGCACGCCTCCGGCGTGATCCCGCAGATCAGCCTGATCATGGGCAACTGCGCGGGCGGCCACGTGTACTCCCCTGCCGTCACCGACTTCACGATCATGGTCGACCAGACCTCGGCGATGTTCATCACCGGCCCCGACGTGATCAAGACCGTCACCGGCGAGGACGTCACCATGGAGGAGCTCGGCGGCGCCCGCACCCACAACACCAAGTCCGGCAACGCCCACTACATGGGTGCCGACGAGGACGACGCGCTCGAGTACACCAAGGCGCTGCTGAGCTACCTGCCGCAGAACAACCTGGACCCCGCGCCGTCGTACGACGAGGTCGCGGACCTGACCATCTCCGACCTGGACCGGACCCTGGACACCATCATCCCGGACTCGCCGAACCAGCCCTACGACATGCACGACGTGATCACCGCGCTGCTCGACGACGAGGAGTTCCTCGAGGTCCAGCCGCTGTTCGCGCCGAACATCCTGATCGGCTACGGCCGGATCGAGGGCAAGTCGGTCGGCGTGGTCGCCAACCAGCCGATGCAGTTCGCCGGCACCCTCGACATCGACGCGTCCGAGAAGGCCGCCCGCTTCGTCCGGACCTGCGACGCGTTCAACATCCCGGTGCTGACCCTGGTCGACGTCCCGGGCTTCCTGCCCGGAACCGACCAGGAGTGGACCGGCATCATCCGCCGCGGCGCCAAGCTGATCTACGCCTACTCCGAGGCGACGGTGCCGCTGGTCACGGTCATCACCCGCAAGGCCTACGGCGGTGCGTACGACGTGATGGGCTCCAAGCACCTCGGCGCCGACATCAACCTCTCCTGGCCCACCGGCCAGATCGCGGTGATGGGCGCCCAGGGTGCGGCGAACATCGTGCACCGCAAGACGCTGGCTCAGGTCGAGGCCGACGGCGGCGACGTCGAGGCCAGGCGCGCCGAGCTGATCCAGGAGTACGAGGACACCCTCGCGAACCCCTACATCGCGGCCGAGCGCGGTTACATCGACGCCGTGATCGCGCCGCACGAGACGCGCGCGGAGGTCGTCAAGGCCCTGCGCCTGCTCGCTTCCAAGCGGGCGACGCTGCCGCCCAAGAAGCACGGGAACATCCCGCTGTGAGCGAGGAAGCCAGCACCCCGGCGCTGCGGATCATCACGCCGGACGCGACCCCCGAGGAGATCGCCGCGATCGTTGCGGTCTTCTCCGCGATGGGTGGCGCCGACGCGCCGGCGACGACGCCTGCCCCCGCCTGGTCGGCCCACCACCGCCGACTCCGTGCGCAACACCCCCACGGTCCGGGCGGCTGGCGGGCCAGCGGTCTGCCACGCTAGGGCCCATGTCCTCGACGCGGTTGATCCTCGCCTCGGCGAGCCCTGCCCGGCTGGCCACGCTGCGGGCCGCAGGCCTGGACCCCGAGGTGGTCGTCAGCGGGGTGGACGAGGACGCCGTCGAGCTCGACGAGCCGGCCGAGTACGCCCTCAAGCTGGCTCAGCTCAAGGCGGTCGCGGTCGCCGCGGACCAACCGCGGGCCGTGGTGATCGGCTGCGACTCGGTCCTCGAGCTGGACGGCGAGATCCTCGGCAAGCCGACCGATGCCGCCGACGCGATCGAGCGCTGGCAGCGGATGCGCGGCCGGGCCGGTGTGCTGCACACCGGGCACTGCGTGATCGATACCCACCGGGAGGTCTGGCTCGGCCGCTCGGCGGCGACCCAGGTCCGGTTCGCGATGATCGACGACGAGGAGATCGCGGCGTACGTCGCGACCGGGGAGCCGCTCCGGGTCGCCGGCGCGTTCACCCTGGACGGCCTCGGCGCGGCGTACGTCTCCGGCATCACCGGCGACCCGCACAACGTCGTCGGGATCAGCGTGCCGCTGCTGCGGCTGATGCTCGACGAGCTGGGCTTCGTCTGGCACGAGTTCTGGCGTCCTGCCAACGCGCGCTGACGAACACGCGATACTGACGCCCATGCGCGGAATCATCCTTGCCGGTGGCACCGGTTCTCGGCTTCATCCGATCACCTTGGTGACCAGCAAGCAGCTGGTGCCGGTCTACGACAAGCCGATGATCTACTACCCGCTCTCGACCCTGATGATGGCCGGGATCCGCGACATCCTGGTGATCACCAGCCCGGCCGAGGCCAGCCGCTTCTCCGAGCTGCTCGGCGACGGCAGCGGGTTCGGGATCAACATCACCTACGCCCAGCAGCCGAAGCCCGAGGGCCTGGCCCAGGCCTTCACGATCGGCGAGGAGTTCATCGGCAGCGACACCTGCGCCCTCGCGCTCGGCGACAACCTCTTCCACGGCCCCACCTTCGGTCGGAACTTCCGCGAGATCCAGAACGTCGGCGGCGCCACCGTCTTCGCCTACTGGGTCGCCGAGCCGCAGGCGTACGGCGTCGTCGAGTTCGACGCGGACCGCAACGCGATCTCCCTGGAGGAGAAGCCGACCAACCCGAAGAGCCACTACGCCGTCCCCGGTCTGTACTTCTACGACAACGACGTGATCGGGATCGCCAAGGAGCTCAAGCCCTCCGACCGCGGCGAGTACGAGATCACCGACGTGAACCGGGTCTACCTCGACCAGGGTCGGCTGCGCGTCGAGGTCCTCCCGCGCGGCACCGCCTGGCTCGACACCGGGACGTTCGAGACCCTCAACGAGGCCAGCAACTACATCAGGACCGTCGAGAAGCGTCAGGGACTCAAGGTCGGCGCCCCGGAGGAGGTCGCCTGGCGCCAGGGCTTCCTCTCCGACGACGAGCTCCGCGAGCGCGGCGAGAAGCTCGCCAAGTCCGGCTACGGCGAGTACCTGCTCCAGCTGCTCGAGCTCGATGCCTACCGCTGACCGGTCAGGTACCGGGGTCGGTCACAGGACCGGCGGGAGCTCCGGCTCGTCGGCGTGCGCACCACCGCGGCGCACCCGTCGCGGCAGCACCGGGTGCTTGGTGAAGACGAAGCGCCGGAACGCCCAGAACCGGAAGATGTTGCCGAGGACCGCCCCGATCACGTTGCCGGCGATGTTGTCGGCGTAGATCGAGCTCCAGTCGAAGACGTTGCGGGAGATCCACAGGCAGCTGATCGGGATCACGAACGACGACAGGTTGATCACGACGTAGTTCAGCAGCCCACCGCCGGGACCGGCCACGTGCCGGTGCCTGAAGGCGTAGTGCCGGCTGCCGTAGTAGCTGACGAACATGCCGACGCTGTTGGCGAGCAGGTAGGACGTCAGCGGGCGGTCGTGCAACGGCCCGGAGAACCAGCCCTTCACGCCGTGCACGAGCGCGTTGAAGATGATCAGCGCGATGATGGTGGCGACGACGTTCACCGCGGAGAAGCGCGCGACTTCTCCGGAGATGCGGCGCAGGCGTCGGTTCACGGGTCGGGTCAGCCGTCCGCCGACGTGCGCGCCTTGAGCGGTTCCCACCAGACACGGTTCTCGCGGTACCACTGGACGGTCTCGGCGAGACCCTGCTCGAACGGCACCTCTGGACGGTAGCCGAGCTCGGCGGTGATCTTGGAGATGTCGACCGAGTACCGCAGGTCGTGTCCGAGCCGGTCCGCGACCCGTTCGACCCGGCTCCAGTCGTTCCCGGTGGCCTCGAGCAGCAGCCCGGTCAGCTCGGCGTTGGTCAGCTCGGTGCCGCCGCCGATGTTGTAGGTCTCGCCGAGGCGACCCTTCTCCAGGACCAGGTGGATGCCGCGGCAGTGGTCGTCGACGTGCAGCCAGTCGCGGACGTTGGTGCCCTCGCCGTACAGGGGGACCGAGGCGCCGTCGATCAGGTTGGTGACGAAGAGCGGGATGACCTTCTCGGGGTACTGGTACGGGCCGTAGTTGTTCGAGCAGCGGGTGATGCAGACCGGCAGCCCGTGGGTGCGGAAGTAGGCGCGGGCGAGCAGGTCGCTGGAGGCCTTCGAGGCCGAGTACGGCGAGTTGGGGAGCAGCGGCTCCTCCTCGTCCCAGCTGCCCTCGGAGATCGACCCGTACACCTCGTCGGTCGAGACGTGCACGAACTTCTCCACACCGAGCGCGAGCGCCGAGTCCAGCAGCGTCTGGGTGCCGACGACGTTGGTCATCACGAAGTCGCGGGCGCCGAGGATCGACCGGTCGACGTGGCTCTCGGCCGCGAAGTGCACGACCGCGTCCACCCGCGTCACCAGCGCGTCCACGAGGGCGCGGTCGAGGATGTCGCCCTCGACGATTTCCAGCCGCGGGTCGGTGGCGACCGGGTCGAGGTTCGCGCGGTTCCCGGCGTAGGTGAAGGCGTCGAGCACGATCACGTGCTCCGGCTCGGTGCCGCCCCAGGCGCCGGTCAGTACCGACCGGACGTAGTGGCTACCGATGAAGCCGGCGCCCCCGGTGACCAAGAGCCTCATGTGCTTCCTTCCGAACGACCGTGTCCCCCCGACCGGCAGACTCTACCGAGCGAACCGGGCGGGCGTACGCCGGACTACTCGACCGGGAGACCCAGGCCCCGGGCGATCAGCATCCGCTGGACCTCCGAGGTGCCCTCGCCGATCTCGAGGATCTTGGCGTCCCGGTAGAACCGGGCCACCGGGTACTCCTCCATGAAGCCGTAGCCGCCGAAGACCTGGGTCGCGATCCGGGTCGCGGTCACGGCGGACTCGGTCGCGAAGACCTTGGCGATCGAGGCGGCGTGCTTGAACTCCGCCGCCGGAGCCCCGGCGTCCTTGAGCGCCGCGGCCCGGTAGGTGAGCAGCCGCGAGGCGTGCAGCATCACCTCGAGATCGGCGATCTTGAAAGCCACTCCCTGCTTGGCGCCGATCGGTCCGCCGAAGGTGGTCCGCTCCAGGGAGTAGGCCACGCAGAGGTCGACGCACGCCTGGATCAGGCCGACCGAGAGCGCCGAGATCGCGACCCGGCCGTCGTCCAAGATCGCCAGGAACTGGGCGTACCCACGGCCGCGCTCGCCGAGGAGGTGGTCGGCCGGGACCCGGGCGTCGACGTAGGTCAACGGGTGGGTGTCGGAGATGTGCCAGCCGAGCTTGTCGTAGGCCGGCTCGGCCGTGAAGCCCGGGGTGTCGGCCGGGACCATGATCGCGGAGATCTCCGGCGAGCCGTTCTCGCGGGTTCCGGTCCGGGCCGTGACCGTGACCAGCGAGGTGATCTCGGTTCCCGAGTTGGTGATGAACTGCTTGGAACCGTTGACGACCCACTCGCCGCCGTCGAGCGCGGCGCGGGTCCGGGTGGCGCCGGCGTCCGACCCGGCACCCGCCTCGGTGAGCCCGAAACCGGCCAGGGCGCGCCCGGCCACCAGGTCGGGGAGCCAGCGCTCCTTCTGGGCAGCGGTGCCGTAGGTCAGGATCGGGTTGATGCCGAGACCGACCCCCGCCTGCAGGGTGATCCCGATCGACTGGTCGACCCGGCCGAGCTCCTCGATCGCGACGCAGAGGCTGGTGAAGTCGCCGTCGGCGCCGGCGCCGCCGTACTCCTCGGGGGCGGTCAGCCCGAAGAGGCCGAGGTCACCCATCTTGTGCACGAGGTCGACCGGGAAGTGGTGCGCCTGGTCCCACGCCGCGACGTGCGGGGCGATCTCCTTCTCGGCGAACTCCCGGACGGTACGACGGAACTGTTCGTGCTCGGCGGACAAGCTGAAAGTCATGCCCCGAGAATAGCCCCGATCGGTTAACGATCGCTAACTCCGCACTGACCTTCTAGGGTGTGGCCCAGCCAACCCAGGAGGACCCATGCGAACTCGCACCGCCGTCACCGCTCTCACCCTCGTATTCGTCGCCGCGCTCAGCGGCTGCGGGGCCGACGACGGGGAGAGCCCCTCGGTCACCGTGCTGACCAAGGAGCAGGCGACGGAGGCGCTCCTCAGCCTCGACAACTTCGAAGACGGCTTCAAGGTCGCCGAGGACGACGACGAGGACGACTCCAGCATGGGCTGCCTCGACGACTTCGAGAGCATCGATGACGTCGTCAACGAGCCCGCGGTCGAAGCGGAGAGGGACTACGAGGCGGACACCGAGATCTCCCTGCCCGGAGTCTTCTCCGCCGTGGCGAGCTTCGACACCGACGCGCCGGCGAAGAAGGGCATGAGCGAGGTCCGCAAGGCGCTCGCCGACTGCACGGAGGTCGCGGAGACCGACGACGACGGGAGCCGGTTCGAGCTCACCATCGCCACCGACGACGAGAAGGCCGGCGCCGAGGCCGACGACCAGGTGAACCTGAGTGCGACCGGCACGGTGACGGTCCAGGGCTTGACCCTGCCCATGGCCGTCCACCTCTCGATCATCCGGGTCGGCAACCACGTGACCATGTCCGGAATCGTGACGATGGGCGAGGACGCCCGGTCCGACGCCGACGAGATCGCAGCGGCTGCCCTCGCCAGGCTCGTCGCGGTGATCGAGGGCGATCCCGTGCCGGCGCAGACCCTCGAGCTCGACGAGGTCGACATGTCGCAGCTGTTCGGGAACGGTGACGCCTGATGTTCAAGATCCTCTTCGCCTGCACCTGCTGACCGCGATCTTCGCCATCGGGCCCCTGGCCCACGCCGCCACCACGGCCGCCCGCGGGCTCCGGACCGCCGACGCGGGCGCCACCGCCACCTCGGCGCGCACGATCACGATCTACTCCTACGCCTCGCTGCTGGTGGTCCTGTTCGGTTTCGGGCTGATGTCGGCCGAGAAACGCGGCGAAAAGGTCGCCGAGATCAGCGAGCCCTACATCTGGGGTTCGACCCTGCTCTGGCTCGTCGCCGTCGGGCTGGCGCTGACCGTCCTGGTGCCCGCCCTGCAGCAGGCGACGACCAGGATCGCCGCCGGGGAGCCGGTCGACGCGCTCAAGGCGAAGGTGGCTGCGCCCGGCGGCGTGATCGCCCTGATCTTCGCCGGGATCGTCTTCCTGATGGTCTACAAGCCCGGCAGCTGAGCGCTACCCGCCGGTTCGTGAGACCCCCGCGACCGGGGCTTCGGCGGACCAATAGACTCCCGAAGGATTCTTCAGACTTCAGGAGTTGAGCGTGCCCCAGGAATCAGTGCAGATCCGTCCGTTGCAGAAGGTTCTGATCGCCAACCGCGGCGAGATCGCCGTCCGGGTCATCCGCGCGTGCAAGGACGCCGGCATCGGCAGCGTCGCTGTCTACGCCGAACCCGACCGCGACGCGCTCTTCGTCCGGCTCGCTGACGAGGCGTACTCGCTCAACGGCAGCACCCCCGGCGACTCCTACCTGGTGATCGAGAAGATCATCGCGGTGGCGAAGGAGTCCGGCGCCGACTCGGTGCACCCGGGCTACGGCTTCCTCGCCGAGAACGCCCAGTTCGCCCAGGCGGTCATCGACGCCGGACTGATCTGGATCGGCCCCTCCCCCGACGCGATCGAGGGTCTGGGCGACAAGGCGAAGGCGAAGCAGATCGCATTGGCCGCCGGTGCGCCGCTGGCCCCGGGCCTGAAGGACGCGGTCAAGGACGCCGACGAGATCGTCGCGTTCGCCCAGGAGCACGGCCTCCCGGTCGCCATCAAGGCGGTCTTCGGTGGTGGCGGTCGCGGACTCAAGGTCGCTCGCACCCTGGAGGAGATCCCGGAGCTGTACGAGTCCGCCGTCCGCGAGGCGATCAGCGCCTTCGGTCGCGGCGAGTGCCTGGTCGAGAAGTTCCTCGACAAGCCGCGCCACGTCGAGACCCAGTGCCTGGCCGACCAGCACGGCAACGTCGTGGTCGTCTCGACCCGCGACTGCTCGCTCCAGCGCCGGCACCAGAAGCTGGTCGAGGAGGCGCCCGCACCGTTCCTCACCGAGGAGCAGAACAAGCGCCTCTACGAGTCCTCCAAGGCGATCCTGCGCGAGGCCAACTACGTCGGCGCCGGCACCTGCGAGTTCCTGGTCGCCGCGGACGGCACCATCTCGTTCCTCGAGGTGAACACCCGCCTGCAGGTCGAGCACTGCGTCTCCGAGGAGGTCACCGGGATCGACCTGGTCCGGGAGATGTTCCGGATCGCAGCCGGCGAGGAGCTCGGGTACGACGACCCCGAGATCCGCGGCCACTCGATCGAGTACCGGATCAACGCCGAGGACGGCGGCAACAACTTCATGCCCGCCCCGGGCACCCTGACCGCCTGGAACCCGCCGCAGGGCCCGGGCGTCCGCGTCGACGGCGGCTACGAGAAGGGCGAGACCGTTCCGGGCGCGTTCGACTCGCTGGTCGCCAAGCTGATCATCACCGGACGGGACCGCACCCAGGCGATCGAGCGTTCGCGCCGCGCGCTGAGCGAGTTCGAGGTCGACGGGATGCCGACCGCGATCACGTTCCACGAGGTCATCACCCGCGACCCGGCGTGGGTCGCGGCGTCGAACCCGACCGGCGAGGGCTCCTTCGACGTCTACACGACCTGGATCGAGACGGACTTCGAGAACACCATCACCCCCTACGCCGGCACCGCGGGTGAGGCCGACGAGCCCGAGGAGCGCCAGAAGGTGACCGTCGAGGTCGGCGGCCGCCGCCTCGAGGTCGTCCTGCCCGGCGGGCTCGGCGGGATCGGCTCGGCCCCGGCCGGAGCCACCAAGAAGCCGAAGCGCGCGGCCGGCAAGAAGGCCGGCTCCGCCGCGTCCGGCGACGCCGTGGCCAGCCCGATGCAGGGCACCATCGTCAAGGTGGCTGTCGAGGAGGGCGCGACCGTCGCCGAGGGTGATGTCGTCGTCGTCCTGGAGGCGATGAAGATGGAGCAGCCGCTCAAGGCGCACAAGGCCGGCACCGTCACCGGACTGACCGCCGAGGTAGGCGCCACGGTCGGCAACGGCGAGGTCCTCTGCGAGATCAAGGACTGAGACGCGCCAGCGGATCAGTCCATCGGTGGTTGAGCAGCGAGCCGTGGCTGAGCCTGCGAAGCCACGGACCGAGCGTGTCGAAACCTGGTGACGTGCGCGCAGGGGTCAGCCCGACAACCCCAGCGCCAGCATCCCGGCGACGAGGTCGATCAGGTGGTCCTCGTCGAGGTTCTCCGGCAGCTCCAGCGCGATCCGCAGGCAGCTGTTCAGGGTGATGCCCATCGCCAGGTAGATCCGGGCGTCGAGCTCGGCCGACGGGAGGTCCGGCAACCGCTGGACCGCGTAGATCCGGGTGAACTGGGCGAGCCCCCGCTCGATCTCGGGGAGCACGTTGGACTGGGTCCCCATCGGCACCTCGTTGACCAGCGCCCGGATCACCGCCTGGTGCCGGTGCAGTGCGGCCACCAGGGCGGCAACCACGGCCCGCACCCCCTCGTACGGCGGTCGGGCCGCGGCGACGCCGATCGCATCGGTGAGGTCGACCAGGATCGCCTCGGTCACCCGGCCCCGAAGGACCTCGAAGATCTCCTCCTTGTCGGCGAAGTACCGGTACAGCGAGCCGACGCTGACCTCGGCCTCCGCGGCGATCCGGTTGGTGCTCATCTGCCCGTAGCCGGACTCGGCCAGAACGCGAACCGCGGCGTCGAGGATCTGCTCGACCATGGCCTTCGATCGTGCCTGGGTCGGTGATCTCCGCCTGCGCGAAGCGCTCACGACACGGTCCCCGAACGCGAGTAGAACATGAGCATTTACTCACTTTATCGTAGAACCATGACCTCGGACCTCACGTTCGCCCCGCCGACCCGCTACCGATCCGCGACCGCGTGGTCGGAGCGGTTCGCCCGGCCGGTGCTCGCCCTGGCCGGTCCCGGGGCCCGGATGCGCGGCGAGGAGCTCGCCGACCTCGAGGCCGGGCTGATGCGCCGCGACGAGCTCGCCGACGCGCTGGTGCGCGCGGTCCGCGAGGACCAGGTGCTCACGATGCCGCAGTTCCGGACCGCGCTCGCGGACGGCGTGGACGCCGTACCGGAGGCGCCGGAGGCGCTCCGCACCTTCTTCGCCGCCGTCGAGGACCGCCCGGCCTGGGTCGACGACGAGCTCCTCGAACGCGGCGGCGCCGCGGCCCGCCGGATCGGCAAGGACGGCTTCGACATCCTGGCGTTCGGCTCGCTGCTCGGCGGCTACCGCAGCGGCGGTGCGCTGCAACCGCTGGTCCGCACCGGACGGATCGGCGAGATGACGCTCCAGCGCGTCGGCGAGACCGGGCAGTGGTGGCTGGCGGTCACCTCCCCGGGCGGGATGCGGCGCGACGGCGCGGGGTGGCAGCTGAGCGTGCACGTGCGTGCCATGCACGGCTTCGTCAACTACCAGCTCGAGCGGGACCCCTCGTGGGACTGGGCGTTCCGCGGCGTACCGATCAACGCCCACGACCGGGCCGGCACGATCGGCTCGTTCAGCACCAGCTACCTCCTCCAAGCGCGCTCCCTCGGGATCCGGGTGCCGGCCCAGGACGCCGCGGCGATCATGCACCTCTGGTCCTACGTCGGGTGGCTGATGGGGGTCGAGGAGCGCTGGCTCCCGCGGACCGAGCGGATCGGGCGCCGGGTGCTCGGCAACGTGATCGCCGGCTTCTCCGCACCCGAGGAGTCCAGCCGCCAGCTCGGCGCCGGCCTGATCCACATGCACGACCACGCCCCCGGGATCAGCCGCCTGCGGCGCTGGTACGAGCGCGAGAGGTCGCTGAGCATGGCGACGTACCTGAACCTCGGCTACGGGATGCGTGACGTCGGGCAACCCGCCCGACCGCCCTGGTACCCGGCGTACCGGGTGGTCGCCAACGTGCTCTGGTCGCACCTGGTCGGTCGCCTCCCCGGCGGGGCCCGGCTGCTCGACCGCCGCGCCGAGCGGGCCCTGGTCCGGATGGAACGGCTCCAGTACGCCGGACAGCGTCCGCCGATCGCGCCGGTGAACCATGGCTGAGGGCTACTTCCCCGCCGGGTCGGTGGCGGTCCGGGCGCTGCAGCAGCGGGCCGTCGGTCTCACCTACGGCCAGCGCGCGCTGGTGGTCGGCGCGACCCACCCGGTGCTCTTCGTCGGGACCGCGCAGCACACCTCCCACCGGGAGAGCCCGTGGAGCCGGTTGGCGCTGACCGCCCGGCTCTTCGAGGCGGTCTTCCTGGGCACCCGCGCCGAGGCGGACAAGGCGCTCGCCTTCACCGCCCGTCGGCACGCGGACGTGGTCGGCAGCACCTCGGTCGACGGCGGCCCGCACGCTCCCGCCGGCACGCCGTACGACGCGGCCCGGGGCGACCTGATGTGGATGACCGCTGCCTTCGCCCTGGACTCTGTCGAGGTGATGCACGACCTGATGGTCCGGCGGCTCACCGGGGGTGAGCGCGAGGCGCTGCTGGAGGACTTCATCTCCTGGGCGTGCCTGTTCGGGATGCCGCGGGAGGCTGCTCCGACGTCGTACCCGGCGTTCCGCTCGCGGATGGACGAGCGCCTGGTCAACGGCGAGGCGTTCCTGACCGACGAGGCCCGTCTGGTCGGCGGCTACCTCGCCGGGACCGGCGGCTACCCGCTGCCCGGTCCGGCCGCGGTGGGCTCCCCCGCGCTGGCCACCGTGGTGGTCGGCAGCCTGCCGGAACCGGTCCGAGAGCTCTACGGGATCGACTGGAGCCCTGCCCGGGAGGCCGCCTTCCGCGCGATCGCCCTCGGCAGCCGGACCGCCCACCAGCGGGTGCCGCTCCTGGGTCGCTCCCCGGTGCTGCGCGGCCTGAGCCGCGACCTCTACCGGAGCGTCGCGGCCACCGAGCGTCGCAACCAGCGCCGCGGCCGGGTCAGCATGCCGGGAGTATCGGACGTGGAGGCGCCCTACCGC
This sequence comes from Marmoricola sp., assembly GCA_041618295.1. GTDB lineage: Bacteria > Actinomycetota > Actinomycetes > Propionibacteriales > Nocardioidaceae > Marmoricola. The sequence goes on along the minus strand of JBFJNH010000001.1, from coordinate 13,585 downwards.
GTCGGGTGAGCGTCGTCAGACGTGGTGCCGGGCAAGGCGGAGGAGCGACGGCAGCCTTCAACGGAGCGGCTGTCGAGTCGGCGACAACGCAGCCCGGTGCCGCGGACGGCGGCGCTTAGGGGAGGCCGGGGTGCTGCTTGGCGAGAATCGGCAGCAGCAGGCGTTTGGGGGCGATCTTCGAGAACGCGGCCCCGACCTTGTTGCCGACCCCGGGGATCACCACGAGCTTGCCGCGGTCGAGCCCGTCGAGAGCCGTCCGGGCGACCACGTCGGCGGGGATCCACATGAACGCCGGGAGCGCCTCGTCGGCCTGCTCCTTGGTGAAACCGGCCGCAGCGCCGAACCCGGTGTCGACCGGGCCGGGGCAGAGCACGCTGACGCTGACGCCGGTGCCCTTCAGCTCGGCCGAGAGGCTCTGGGTGTAGGAGAGCACGAAGACCTTGCCGGCGCCGTACCCGGCCTGACCGGGAAGCGGCTGGAACGCGGCGGTCGAGGCGACGTTCAGGACCGCACCGGTGCCGCGCTGGACCATGCCCGGCAGGAACCGGCTGCACAGGTCGACCACCGCGACCACGTCGACCTCGACCATCCGCATCTCGGCCTCGGGGTCGCTGCGGTGCACCGGGCCGAGGGTGGAGAGGCCGGCGTTGTTGACCAGGACGTCCGGGGTCAGACCGAGCGCGGCGATCCGGTCGGGCAGGTCGGCCCGGGCTGCGCGGTCGGCGAGATCGGCGGCGACCACGTGGGCTCCGGGCCCGAGCTCGGCGGCCAGCGCCTCGAGCTTCGCCCGGGTACGGGCGACCAGGACGACCTGGTGACCACGGCGGACCAGGTCGCGGGCGATCTCGGCTCCGATGCCGGAGGAGGCGCCGGTGACGACCGCGGCGCGGTCAGGGGCGGGTGCGGGGAGGGTCATGGGGAGACCCTAGAGCCCACCTGGTCAGGGCACCACGGTGAAGTACGTCGACCTGAGACCGAGCACGCTGCGCAGCTCGCTGGTCCCGGGCAGCTCGGCGGCGGTGCCGAACTCCTTCGTCCCCGCACTGCCGATCAGCCGGACTCCGGTCACCCGGCCGCCCCACTCGCCGTTGCCGTCCCGCTCGGTGATCTCGAACTTCTCCAGGTCGCCGATCTCGGGGTAGCGCCGCTCCAGCGCAGCAGCGTCGATCGCGACGCTCCAGTCCGCGTTCGGGTTGCCCGAGTACTGCTCGAACTTGTCGGCCTTGGCGACCAGGTAGGCCTGGGTCGCCCCGGCGGTGGTCCAGCCGCCGTTGGAGGAGGAGAACTGGGTCAGGGCCGGCTTGCCGTCGTACATCAGCACGGTGCCGGCGGTCGCGGTGATCGCGGTGGTGGCCCGGGTGTCCTCGGCGCCGATGCCGCCGTACACCTGGCTGCGGGTGTCGTCGTACACGTGGTAGGACCGGTTCCGGTTGTCGACGATCTCGCGGGCCGCGTAGCTGCGCGCGGCGACCGCCTGCGCCTCGAGCGCCGCCATCCGCCAGCCCGTCGGCATCTCGGTGGGCAGCACCCCGCGCAGGTAGGTCTCCAGGCTCAGCCGGTTGACCGTGTTCTGGTAGACGTAGCGCAGACCGCCGCGGTACCTGCGGTCACCCTGAGGCGTGCGCAGGGTGAGCTTGCCCGACTTCGACCGGAACTCGCCGACACCGGCCAGGGCGCTCTTCCCGCCCAGCGCGTACCGTTTCCAGCCGCCGGTGGCCGAGAGGTAGGAGACCTTGGTGACTCCGTAGGACGTGAACATCTTCCACAGCCGGGCGCCGTTCTCGGGGAGTACGTAGGCCCGTCCCGCCCCGTAGTCGGCGATCGCCAGTCCGGCCGTCGGCCGGACGACGGTGTCGTCGTCGTTGTCGGCGCCGATCAGCACCCGGACCTCGCTGCGCAGCTTGGCCGGCGTGGTCCCGGGGTAGTAGTAGCGCAGGATGTCCCGCGACTTGACCCCGCGGAGGGCGGCCCCGTAGGCGCCGTACTGCGACATGCCGCGACCGTGCCCGAACCCGTGCCCGACCAGGCGGGTGGAGGACGTCACCGTGACCGTTGTCCGGGCGTCGGCCGGCGCCGGCGCGACGAGCACGGTTCCGGCGAGGAGGCCCGCCATCAACGTGGTGCGAAGCAGCATGAGTGGTCCCTGGGGTCAGAGTGAACAGTGAGGTCTGAGCGACGAATGGGACGAATATAACAGGACAATAGTGAAATTAAATGGGCAGGCATAAGCCTGCGGAATGACGCCTAATAACTACAACGGTGTTATTTATCGCGTTTCCGACGACGCGGCGGGCCGGGTCAGGTGCGAGGGTGGTGGAGCCGGCGAGCGGCCTCGGCGATCGAGCCGCTGTTGGACGGGTACACCGTGAAGGCGTTGGCCACCTGGTCGGCGGTCAGCGACTCCGCGACCGCCAACGAGACCGGGTGGATCAGCTCACTGGCCCGCGGGCCGACCACCACCCCACCGACGATGATCCCGGTGCCGGGTCGGCAGAAGAGCTTCACGAAGCCGTCGTGAACGCCCTGCATCTTGGCGCGGGGGTTCCCGGAGAGCTCGAGCCGGACGACCTCCGCGACGATCTCGCCGGCATCGACCGCATGCTGCGACCAACCGACGGTGGCGATCTCCGGCGCGGTGAAGACGTTCGAGGACACCTTCTTCAGATCCAGCGGTGCGACCGCGTCGCCGAGGACGTGCCACATGGCGATGCGTCCCTGCATCGCCGCGACGGAGGCGAGCATCAGCACGCCCGTGCAGTCGCCGGCGGCGTACACCCCGCGCGCACTGGTGCGCGAGACCCTGTCCACGACCACGAAGCCGCCCTCGTCGAGGGTCACCCCGGCCGACTCCAGCCCGATCCCCGCGGTGTTGGGGATCGAGCCGAGTGCGAGCAGGCAGTGCGAACCGCTCACCTCGCGCCCGTCGGTGAGCCGGACCGTGACCACCTCGCCGTCGCGGGTGACCGACTCCATCCGGGACTTGTTCAGCACGGTCATGCCGCGCCGGGTCAGCACTGCCTCGAGGACCTCGGCGGCGTCGGCGTCCTCCCCCGGGAGCACCCGGTCCCGGGAGGAGACCAGGACGACCTCGATACCCAGCGCCATGTAGGCGCTCGCGAACTCGGCACCGGTGACACCGGACCCGACCACGATCAGCTTCTCGGGGGTCTCGGTCAGGTCGTAGACCTGCTCCCAGGTCAGGATCCGCTCGCCGTCGGGCTCGGCGGTGGGCAGCGTCCGCGGAGCCGCACCGGTGGCGATCAGGACCGCGTCCGCGTCGATCTGCTCGGTGCCGCCGTCCGGTGCGGTGACGACGACCCGCTCGGGCCCGTCGAGCCGACCACGACCGACCACGACCCGCACCCCCTCCCGCTCCAGGCGGCGCCCGATGTCGCGGGACTGCTCGGCGGCCAGCCGGAGCACCCGGGCGTTGACACGCCCGAGGTCGACCTGCACCTGCGAGGCCGGGGCGGTCGGGTCGACCAGGCCGATCCCGAGCTCGGGGGCGGTCGCGAGGTCGGTCATCAGCTCGGCGGTGGCGATCAGGGTCTTGCTGGGCACGCAGTCGGTCAGGACCGCCGACCCGCCGAGACCGTCGGAGTCGACCACGACCACCTCGGCGCCGAGCTGCGCCGCGACCAGCGCCGACTCGTATCCGCCAGGGCCGCCACCGATGATCACCACACGAGTCACGGGCCCATTGTGTCCTACCCTTGCCTCGTGACGTTGTACGCCGCCTACGGGACGAACCTCGACCCGGCTCGCATGAGCGAGCGGTGCCCGCACTCCCCCCTCCACGGAACCGGCTGGCTCGAGGGCTGGAGGCTGACCTTCGGGGGCGAGGACCACGGCTGGGACGGCGCTCTCGGCACGATCGTCCAGGACCCGTTCGAGCAGGTCTTCGTCGCGCTCTACGACGTCACCGACGAGGACATGGCCGTCCTGGACGGCTGGGAGTCGGCCGACACCGGACTCTTCCGCAAGACCAAGGTCCGGGTCTCGACGATGACCGGCGAGGTGGTCGCCTGGGTCTACGTCCTCGACGCGTTCGAGGGCGGCCTGCCGTCGGCGACGTACCTGGGCACCCTGGCCGACGCGGCCGAGGCCGCCGACGCGCCCGACGACTACGTGGCAGCGCTGCGCCGGCGCCCCTGCCGGAGCACGTTCGGGGGCTGAGGGCGCCGACGGTCGACCCGTCTGGACTAGGCTCGACGACCGTGACCAGTACCTCCGCCGACGCCGCCCGCACCGCCGCTGCCGTCCTCGCCGAGAAGACCGGCGTCCAGCGGCACGACATCGCCCTGGTGATGGGCTCGGGCTGGCTGCCCGCGGTCGACGCCCTCGGCGAAGCCGTCGCCGAGATCTCCTCCACCGACCTGCCCGGGTTCGCGGCTCCCGCGGTCGCCGGCCACGCCGGCAAGATCCGCTCGGTTCGCTGCGGGGAGAAGAACCTGCTGGTCTTCCTCGGACGCACCCACTTCTACGAGGGTCTCGGCGTCGCCGCCGTCGTGCACGGCATCCGGACCGCAGCAGCGGCCGGGTGCAGCACCGTCGTGCTGACCAACGGGTGCGGGAGCCTCAACGAGGCCTGGCCGCCGGGCACCCCGGTGCTGATCCGCGACCACATCAACCTGACCGCCGCCTCCCCGATCGAGGGTGCGCACTTCGTCGACGTGACCGACCTGTACAGCCCCCGGCTCCGGGCGATGTGCCGGGAGGTCGAGCCCGGGCTCGAGGAGGGCGTCTACGTCCAGTTCCGGGGCCCGCAGTACGAGACCCCGGCCGAGATCGGCATGGTCCGCGCGATCGGCGGCGACCTGGTCGGGATGAGCACCACCCTGGAGGCGATCGCAGCCCGGGAGGCCCGGATGGAGGTGCTCGGCATCTCGCTGGTCACGAACCTCGCCGCCGGGATGACCGGCGAACCGCTCAACCACGAGGAGGTCCTCGAGGCGGGCCGGTCGGCCGCGACCCGGATGGGCGAGCTGCTCGGCGCGATCGTGCCGAGGATCTGACGACCGCTGATTACCTGCGGGTAACATTGTCCGCATGGCTACCAGCACCTACGTCCAGTACGACGTCGCCGACGGCATCGCCCACGTCCGGCTCACCCGCGCCGAGAAGCTGAACGCGCTGACCCTGCAAACGCTCGACGAGCTGATCGCGACCGCGCAGGAACTCCGCAAGGACAAGACCCTGCGTGCGGTGGTGCTCAGCGGCGACGGCACCTCGTTCTGCGCCGGCCTGGACTTCGCCTCCGCCCTGAAGTCGCCGGCCGGGATCGTGAAGGCGTTCCTCCCGTTGCCCTGGCGCGGGACGAACGCCTTCCAGGAGGCCTGCTGGGCCTGGCGCCGGCTGCCGGTGCCGGTGATCGCCGCCGTCGACGGCCACTGCTACGGCGGCGGACTCCAGCTCGCCCTGGCCGCCGACTTCCGGATCGCCACCCCGGACTCGGAGTGGTCGGTGCTGGAGGCCAAGTGGGGGCTGATCCCGGACATGAGCGGGGTCCGCAGCCTCGCCGAGCTGGTCGGCATCGACACCGCCAAGAAGCTCACCATGACCGCGCAGATGCTCAGCGGCAAGGAGGCCGCCGACCTCGGCCTGATCACCGAGCTGGCCGCCGACCCGGTCGCCGCGGCGTACGACCTGGCCCGGGAGATCGCGCAACGCTCCCCCGACTCGGTCGCGGCGGCGAAGCGGCTCTTCAACACCACCTGGACCGCCTCACCACGGGCGACCTTCGCCCGCGAGCGGGCCGAGCAGCTGCTGCTCCTGGCCCTGAAGAACACCGCAGCAGCCCGGACCGCAGCCTTCACGAAGGTCCCCGCCCGGTTCGGTCGACGCACGCTGCGCTGAGCCGACCATGCCCGCCAACCCCGTCGTCGTCGAGGTCCTCGACGGCCTGCACCGGGCCGCGGACGACGCGCGCGCCGCCGGGATGGCGGCGTACATGAAGGTCGAGCAGAACGGCTCGCTGCCCTTCCTCGGCGTACGCCGCCCCGAGGTCCGCACCATCGCCCGCGCCGCTGCACGGGCGCACCCCGACCCGGACCCCCTGCTGGAGGCGGCCCGGCTCCTGTGGGACGAGGCCACCTTCCACGAGGAGCGCTACGCCTCCCAGGACCTGCTGGGCCTGCCCTGGGCGCGGGGGTGCCTCGACCTGCTCGACCTCTACCGGCACCAGATCGTCACCGGCGCCTGGTGGGACCACGTCGACGACACCGCGCACCGGATCGAGGACCTGCTCGAGGCCCACCCCGACACGCTCGACCCGGTGCTGCGGTCCTGGTCGGGGGACCCGGACCGGTGGCTGCGCCGGACCGCGATCATCGCCCAGCTCGGTCGGCGGGAGAGGACCGATCTCGAGCTGCTGGCCGCTGTCATCGAGCCGAACCTCGCCGATGACGACTTCTTCATCCGCAAGGCGATCGGGTGGGCACTGCGGCAGCTCGCCCGCTCCGATCCGCACTGGGTGCGGGCGTTCGTGGAGTCCCACCCGCTGAGTCCGCTCTCACGGCGCGAGGCGCTCAAGCACCTGTGAGCCCTCTCCCGGGGCTCCTCGTCAGCCGGACCGCCTCCGGGCGCCCTGGCGTCAGCGTGTAGAAATGTCGCCATGGCTCGTACTTCGCTCGGGGACACCCCGGCCCGCACCGTCGGTGACCTGCCGGCCGTCGGCAGCAAGGCACCGGCGTTCACGCTGGTGGACGGCACCCTGCGCGAGGTCAGCTCGGCCGACCTGTCGGGCCGGACGGTGCTGAACATCTTCCCGAGCGTCGGCACCGGTGTCTGCCGGGCGTCGGTCCGCCGGTTCAACGAGCTCGCCGCCGGACTCGAGGGCTCCACGGTCCTCAACGTCTCCCTCGACCTACCCTTCGCGCTGCACGGTTTCTGCGCCGCCGAGGGGATCGAGAACGTCCTCGTCGCCTCAGCGTTCCGCTCCACCTTCGGCGACGACTACGGCGTCCGGCTCCTCGACTCCGCCTTCGAGGGCCTCCTCGGACGCGCGGTGGTGGTGCTCGACGCCGACGGCACCGTGCTCTACAGCGATCTCTCGGCGTCGATCGACGACGAACCCGACTACGACGCCGCGCTCGCGGCGCTCGGCTGAACCCACCAGAAAATCCCACAGGAGAAAACTGATGACCGACCGCAAGGCAACCACCGTCTGGAGCGGCCCGCTGCTCACCGGCTCCGGCGACGTCACCTTCGACTCGTCCGGCAACGGCACCGTCCCGGTGTCGTGGCCCTCGCGTGCCGAGGAGGCGAACGGCAAGACCAGCCCCGAGGAGCTCATCGCCGCCGCGCACTCCGCCTGCTACTCGATGGCGTTCTCCGCCCGGCTCGCGAAGAACGAGACCCCTGCCGAGCGCCTCGAGACCAGCGCGGTGGTCACCTTCATCCCGGGCACCGGCATCACCAAGTCCGCGATCACCGTCGTCGGAAACGTCCCGGGCATCGACGAGGCCACGTTCCTCGCGCTGGCCGCGGACGCCAAGGAGAACTGCCCGGTCTCCCAGGCGCTCTCGGTCGAGATCACCCTCGACGCCAGCCTCGCCTAGGTTTCGACCCTTCGACAGGCTCAGGACGGCGCAAGCTCACCCTGCGGTGGGGCTGAGCGCGGCCGCGAGGCCGCGCTCGGCTCCCCGCATCATCCGGTGGTGGTTCCAGGCCAGCACCGGCTTGGCGAGGTACGACGCCAGCACGAACCTCCGTTGCACCGCGTGCACCCGCTGCTCGAACTCGAGCCGGGTGCCGTTCTGCTCCCCCACCCGGGCCGAGGCCAGCCGCCAGCGCGCGTACCCGCGGATCGGCCCGTCGATGCCGACCTCGAGCAGCTCGGGGTCCCGGCTGGCGGCGTGCAGGGTGAGCTCGAGGTCGTAGGGCAGCACCGAGCGGCAGACCACGAGCGCGTCGTCGGGGCCCAGGCTCGCCACCGCCCGCACCTGCGGCCACCAGTCGACGTAGTGCTCCAGGTCCAGCAGGAAGGCGTGCACCCGGGCGGGGTCGGCCGCCACCACGGTGGTGTGGGTGAAGACGTACTCCGCTGCTGCCACACCCGCGACGCTAGCCGTTCGGGCCACTAGTCTCGCGACCATGACCGCTGCCCGGACACCTGCTCAGAACCCGGACCTGCTCGCCGCCGCCCGCGCCTGGGCGGCCGAGGACCCGGACCCCGCCACCCGCGCGGAGCTCGAGGCCCTGGTCGCCGCTGAGGACCTCGGGGAGATCGCCGACCGGTTCCGCGGCACCCTGGAGTTCGGCACCGCCGGGCTGCGGGGAGCACTCGGTGCCGGGCCGAACCGGATGAACCGGGTCGTCGTCCTGCGGGCCGCCGCCGGGCTGGTCGCGTACCTGCTCAAGCAGGGCGCCGAGCCCGGGGACGCCGTCGTGATCGGGTACGACGCGCGGCACAACTCCGACGTCTTCGCCACCGACACCGCCGAGGTCGTCACCGCGGCCGGACTGCGGGCGCTACTGCTGCCACGCCCGCTGCCCACGCCGCTGCTGGCCTTCGCGATCACCGACCTCGGCTGCGTCGCCGGGGTGATGGTGACCGCGAGCCACAACCCGCCGCAGGACAACGGCTACAAGGTCTACCTCGGCGACGGCAGCCAGATCGTCCCGCCGGCCGATGCGGAGATCGCGGCCTGCATCGCCGAGGTCGGGCCGGTCGCCGAGATCCCCCGGGCCGCAGGTGCCGCGGTGCTCGGCGAGGAGATCGTCTCCCGCTACCAGTCCGCGGTGGCCGAGCTGGTCGGCCCGGGTCCCCGCGACCTGCGGATCGTCTACACCCCGTTGCACGGGGTCGGCGGGACCACCGTCCAGCGGGTCCTGGAGAAGGCCGGCTTCGCGGCGCCGTACGAGCCGGCCGCGCAGACCGCCCCCGACCCGGACTTCCCGACGGTGAGCTTCCCGAACCCCGAGGAGCCCGGGGCGATGGACCTGGCGCTGGCACTGGCGGCCGAGGTCTCGGCGGACCTGGTCGTCGCGAACGACCCGGACGCGGACCGGTGCGCGGTCGCCGTACCCCTCGGTGATCGGGCCCACGCTCCCGGTGATCGAGCCCGGTCGGGATCCGGGTGGCAGATGCTCCGCGGGGACGAGGTCGGCGCCCTCCTCGCCCAGCACCTGCTCGCCCGCGGCAAGGCCGGCGTCTACGCCACCTCGATCGTCTCCTCCAGCCTGCTCGGCGCCATGGCCGCCGCGGCCGGAGAGCCGTACGCCGAGACCCTGACCGGGTTCAAGTGGATCGGCCGGATCCCCGGCCTCGCGTTCGGCTACGAGGAGGCCCTGGGGTACTGCGTCGACCCGGACCGGGTGAAGGACAAGGACGGCGTCTCCGCGCTGCTCCTGGTCTGCGAGCTGGCCGCCGAGGCGAAGGCCGCCGGGCGCACCCTGCTCGACCTGCTCGACGACCTCGCCCGCGCGCACGGGCTGTTCGCCACCGACCAGCTCAGCGTCCGCTTCGCCGACCTGGACCAGATCCCCGCCACGATGAGCCGGCTGCGGGAGAGCCCGCCGCGGACGTTGGGCGGCCTGGAGGTCCTGCGCGTGGACGACCTGGCCCAGGGTTCCGCCGACCTCCCGCCCACCGACGGCCTGCGGTTCACCCTGGCCGACCGCGCCCGGGTGGTCGTCCGACCCTCGGGGACCGAACCGAAGGTGAAGTGCTACCTGGAGGTGGTGGTGCCGGTCGAGCCCGACGAGCCGGACGGCGTCGACGCCGCCAGGATCGCGGCGGCCGGACGGTTGGACGCGATCCGCGGCGACCTCCAGCACGCTGCCGGGCTGTAACCCTCAGACCAGGTACGTCGAGGCGAACGCCAGCGCGGCGACCGCGAACAGCCCGATCTCGACCACCGCGTAGCTGCGGGAGGCGGGCGGTCCGCTGACCCCGAGCCGCCGGGCGGAGTCGGCAGCGGCCAGGATCGCGTCGGTCATCACCGCCTGCTCGTCGTGGCGCGGGATCCGCGGGGCGTCCTCCGGGCCGCGCCCGCCGCCGCGCAGCTCCCGGACCAAGGTGCGCAGCGGGTAGCCGACGGCGACCGCGTCGTACCGGGCGTCGTCGGTCTTCACGGTGGTCACCGTCCTCACCACGACCGTCCGGACGCTGTCCAGCGGGATCCGCCAGCTCGAGAGCGGGTTACGCAGCACCAGGGCCGCTCCGCCGGCCTCCAGGATGACCCGGGGACGGAGCAGGTAGGCCCAGAGCAGGACCGCAGCCTCGGCGGCACCGATGGCGACCCGCACCGAGGTGACAGTCAGGTCGTCGGCGAGCTCCAGTCCGACGACCACGGCGCACACCCCGAGGCCGACGACCCCGGTCACCGTTCCCGAGGTCGGCCCGTACCGCCGTTCCGGCTCTCCTGCGCTCACCGGGTCAGCGTAGACAACGGTCTGACAACGACTGGGCAGCGGGAGCCCCGGAGATTAGCCGTGGTCGTTCGAGACTCCTAGACTCGCGAGGGTGACCACACTGAAGGCAACGGCGCCCTCACCGGTCGGCGGAGCGTTCTCCGAGGCCACCGCCTCCGACGCGGCGCTCCGCCGGTTCCTGCACGGGCTCCCCGGGGTCGACCAGGTCGGCGCCGAGCAGCGCGCGGCGGGACTCGGCACCCGATCCATCAAGACCACCGCCAAGGCCTATGCGATCGACCTCGCGATCCGGATGGTCGACCTGACCACCCTCGAGGGCTCGGACACGGTCGGCAAGGTGCGCACCTTGGCGGCGAAGGCGATGCGCCCCGACCCGACCGACGCCACCTGTCCGCCGACCGCGGCCGTCTGCGTCTACCCGGACATGGTCGCCACCGCGAAGAAGGCGCTCGCCGGGTCGTCGGTGAAGGTCGCCGCGGTCGCCACCGCCTTCCCCAGCGGTCGTGCGGCCCGGGACATCAAGCTGGCCGAGACCACCGACGTCGTCGAGGCGGGCGCCGACGAGATCGACATGGTCATCGACCGCGGGGCGTTCCTCTCCGGGAAGTACCTGGAGGTCTTCGAGGAGATCGTCGCGGTCAAGGAAGCCTGTCGGGACGCGCACCTCAAGGTCATCTTCGAGACCGGAGAGCTGCAGACCTACGACAACGTCCGCCGGGCCAGCTGGCTGGCGATGCTGGCGGGGGCGCACTTCATCAAGACCTCCACGGGCAAGGTGCAGCCGGCCGCGACGCTCCCGGTCACCCTGGTGATGCTGGAGGCGGTGCGCGACTTCCGCGAGGCGACCGGCCAGATGGTCGGGGTGAAGCCCGCCGGCGGGATCCGGCACAGCAAGGACGCGATCAAGTACCTGGTGATGGTCAACGAGATCGCCGGGGACGACTGGCTCGACCCCGACTGGTTCCGCTTCGGCGCCTCCACCCTCCTCAACGACCTGCTGATGCAGCGGTCGAAGCTGACGACCGGCGCCTACTCCGGTCCCGACTACGTGACGTTGGACTGACATGGTTTCGACAAGCTCACTTCGAGACGGGCGTGGGACGCCCTCCTCAGTACAAGCACCCACCGGAGGAAGCGTGTTCGACTACGCCCCCGCGCCCGAGTCGCGCAGCATCGTCGACATCAAGGCCTCCTACGGTCTGTTCATCGGCGGAGAGTTCGTCGACGGCACCGGGACACCCTTCAAGTCGATCAGCCCGAGCACCGAGGAGGTGCTGGCCGAGGTCGCCGAGGCGAGCGCCGCCGACGTCGACCTCGCGGTCAAGGCCGCCCGCCGCGCCTACACCCGGGTCTGGTCGAAGATGTCCGGCGCCGAGCGCAGCAAGTACCTCTACCGGATCGCCCGGATCATCCAGGAACGCTCCCGCGAGTTCGCGGTGCTGGAGTCGATCGACAACGGCAAGCCGATCAAGGAGACCCGCGACGTCGACGTACCGCTGGTCGCCGCGCACTTCTTCTACTACGCCGGTTGGGCCGACAAGCTCGGCTACGCAGGATTCGGCCCGGATCCGCAGCCGCTCGGCGTTGCCGGACAGGTGATCCCGTGGAACTTCCCGCTGCTGATGCTGGCCTGGAAGATCGCCCCGGCCCTGGCCTGCGGCAACACCGTGGTCCTGAAGCCGGCCGAGCAGACACCGCTGACCGCGCTCCTGTTCGCCGAGGTCTGCCAGCAGGCCGACCTTCCGCCGGGCGTCGTCAACATCATCACCGGTGCCGGCGACACCGGCCGCGCCCTGGTCGCGCACCCGGGCGTCGACAAGATCGCCTTCACCGGCTCCACCGACATCGGCCGCTCCATCGCGAAGGAGATCGCCGGGACCGACAAGCGGCTGACCCTGGAGCTCGGCGGCAAGGCCGCGAACATCGTCTTCGACGACGCCCCCCTCGACCAAGCCGTCGAGGGCATCGTCAACGGCATCTTCTTCAACCAGGGCCACGTCTGCTGCGCCGGCTCCCGGCTGCTGGTCCAGGAGTCGGTGGCCGAGGAGGTGCTCGCGAAGCTCAAGCGCCGGATGAAGACGCTCCGGGTCGGCGACCCGCTGGACAAGAACACCGACATCGGTGCGATCAACTCCGCCGAGCAGCTCGCGAAGATCCGCGAGCTCTCCGACATCGGCGAGGCCGAGGGAGCCGAGCGCTGGTCGCCGCCGTGCGACCTGCCCCAGCACGGCTTCTGGTTCCCACCGACGATCTTCACCGGCGTCAGCCAGGCACACCGGATCGCGCGGGAGGAGATCTTCGGTCCGGTCCTCTCGGTGCTGACCTTCCGGACCCCCAAGGAAGCGGTGGAGAAGGCCAACAACACCCCGTTCGGCCTCTCCGCCGGCATCTGGAGCGACAAGGGCTCGCGGATCCTCTGGGTCGCCTCCCAGCTGCGCGCCGGCGTGGTCTGGTCCAACACGTTCAACCGCTTCGACCCGGCCTCGCCGTTCGGCGGCTACAAGGAGTCGGGCTACGGCCGCGAGGGCGGCCGCCACGGCCTGGAGCCCTACCTGAGGAACGGAGCCCAGCGATGACCAGGCTCGACGTGAAGAAGACCTACAAGCTCTACATCAACGGCGAGTTCCCGCGCTCGGAGTCCGGCCGCACCTTCGTCGTCAACGACCACAAGGGCGCCTTCCTCGCCAACGCCTCGCACGCCTCGCGCAAGGACGCCCGGGACGCGGTCCGCGCCGCCCGGGCGGCGTTCGGCGGCTGGTCGGGGCGGACGGCGTACAACCGCGGTCAGGTGGTCTACCGGATCGCCGAGGTGCTCGAGTCCCGACGCGAGCAGGTCGAGGCCGAGCTGCGCAGTACCGAGGGCGTGACCGCGGCGAAGGCCCGGACCTACGTCGACGCCGCGATCGACCGCCTGGTCTGGTACGCCGGCTGGGCGGACAAGATCGCCCAGGTCGTCGGCGGCGCCAACCAGGTCGCCGGCCCCTACTTCAACCACTCCGCCCCCGAGCCGTCCGGGGTGATCGCGGTGGTCGCGCCAGCAGGCCCGCTGCTGGGCCTGGTCAGCGTGGTGGCGCCGTTGATCACGACCGGGAACACCTGCGTGGTGGTCGCCAGCGAGCCGTACCCGCTGACCGCGATCACGCTCGCCGAGGTGATGGCCACCAGCGACCTCCCCGGCGGCGTGGTGAACGTGCTGACCGGGAGCGCC